>JBEKAE010000042.1:0-18714 GCA_050018375.1 Candidatus Acidiferrales bacterium
CCGCTCGGCTCAGCTCGCGCCCCAAGCGCGAGAGCTCTCGCGCTTGGGGTACCTTCCCCCATCGTATTTGCATGGCGACACTCTACCGAGTGTCACCAATCATTCTGAACGAGGACACGAACACGCCCCATGCGCACTGGGCCAGTTTGAACTGTGCCGCCAGATGGGGTAGCTTACGCGAATGGAACCGAGAGAGTTGGTGCGCGTATGGGTCGAGGCGTTCAATCGGGCGGATGTGGATACCCTCGCATCGCTTTACGAAGAGGACGCCATCAATCATCAGGTGGCCGAGAGCCCGGTGAAGGGTCGCAGCTCCATCCGCGAGATGCTGAAAAAGGGTTTTGCGGCGGCAGAGATGGTCTGCATCGTCGAAAATCTGTTTCAGGATGGGGAATGGGCCATTCTGGAGTGGCGCGATCCGAAGGGCCTGCGTGGTTGCGGTTTCTTCCGCGTGCAGCACGATAAGATCACATTCCAGCGTGGATATTGGGACAAGCTTTCGTTTTCCAAGTCACACGGAGTACCCCTGGACCGCTAGAGCTGTAAACTGATCCGCTACCGCCCGCGCGCAGTACCATTGACCCGCGTCGCATTCAGCCCCTACAGTGCCTGTCGAGAGTTCGCGAGGGAAGAGGGAGGCCCAACATGGCAACAACCCGCGCGATGCTTGAGCGGCGCCGTTCGAGCCGCGTTCCGATCCACATTCCTGTCACGGTTCTCAGCGCCGAACCCGGCAGTGACCTGCACGACGTATCCGCCGAGGCCGTTTCCGTCAGCCGCTATGGCGCGCTTCTTCGCGTCCCGTTCCTGCCCGCTCTGGGCTCCCGCATCGAGATTCTCCACGGTGTTTCGCACGAGGTACGCGAATTCCGCGTCATCTCCGCGCGAGACCAGAAAGAGGACGGCCTCTTTGAACTGGGCGTCGAGATCTTCTATCCCGCCCGGAACTTCTGGGGCATCCAGTTCCCCGGCGAACGCCCGGCTTGACACCCTGCTGTCCCGGTGGTGCTAGTGCTATAATCCCGCCAAAATTGGCCTATCTGGGCCGCCGGCAATGTCCTCGCGGTCGCGGGACGGGGGAGGTTAGCCATGGGAACGCTTCAGATACTGCTCATCTGCTGGGGTGTCGTTACCGCTGTGTTGGTCTGCGCGCTGATCTACCGCAGCACGCTCGAGACCCGCGAGGAAGACCAGATCTTCCTGGACGCTGCCGAAAACATGATGGCCAATGAGCAGCGTGCGATCGTCACGCGGATCGAAAAGCTCAGCTGGCCGATCACGGCGCTCTGGGTGCTTTCGGGGGCGTTGCTCGTGGTCGTTGCCGGGATGTGGCTCTGGCAGGGATTCCGGAGCTTTTGATCGCCCGGGCGCTTTGGCGCCAACTTGGTCCCTACTGTTGGGGAGGGGCGGGCGTCTGCTGAGGTTGTTGTTGTGCTGCGGTCTGCTGTGTAGCTTCCGGAAGAACCTCGGACGTGTGGTTGTGCACGATTAGCCAGTTCCCGCCCACTTTGGTGAACACCAGGGTCGTCTGGCCTTGGATCGAATAGGGTTTGCCGTTCAGCATCGACTCGAATTCCCATTGGTACGAAGCCCAGGCCACGTCTCCGTGCGTGAAAACGAACGTGTTTCTCCGGATGAGCTGCATCCCCTGAAACGCCGCCTTCTGCTGGTTGTAGAGAGCGGCGTAGTTCTGCCAGCCGATCACGGGCGGCTCAAACGTGCTTCGAACCCACGTGGCGTTGTCCGCATAGTATTTGTGCATCATCTCCGTGTTGCCGAGCTGCAAGGCGGCCAGCATCTCTCCGATGTTGCGGTCGATCTGGTCGGAGTCCGGCGTGGGCGGGGGAGTCACCTGGTCGGACGCATCGGATTTTTTCGACTTCTTGTCTTTCTGTGCCTGCGCGCCGGACGAAAGTGAGAAGACCAGAGCGGCCGCCACGAAGCAGGCGAAACCGCGAACGCGGAATAATCCCCTCAGATTCTTTCTCATTCGCTTCCCCTCCTGACCGGCTCGGAGCATAGCACGAAGCGAAAAGCGCGCGACGGGACGAAGTCGTGCCCTGTGTCGCAAGGGAGCACGCGGGATTTCCGAGTCGTCACTTCGCGGCGGAGTGCCGCGTCTGGCTCAGCAGGTTCACGAACAGCCGGTAGGCTCCCGGCACCCCCGCGGGCAGCTCGCGGAAGAACGAGAGGCCGGTATAGATGTACACGCCCTTGCCGTCGCGCGCGTAGACCAGCCCGCCCGTCGCTTCCTGCTCTCCCGGGTCGGTCAGGCCGAGGACGGGTTGATAGCGCGGATCCCACGTGCCCCAGAAGTAGAGGCCGCGTTCCTGCTCCCAGCCCTGAAAATCGGCCATCGTGATTTTGTTCGGCGTGTTGAGCAGCGGATTATCCGGCGCAAGAAAATGCACCGGCGAATTGGGATCGGTCACGCGAGACGTCTGGTCCGGCATCTTCGCAGGGAACGGCGCAGGCAGGAGTTTGTTCCACGCGAAGTCGCGTTCGTAAAGGACGAGCAGCGTCCCGCCCTTCTGCACGTAATCGAGCAGCCGCGGATTCGCGGCCATCACGTCTGGACGCAGCTCGTACGCGCGGATGCCCGCGACGATCGCGTCGTACCGGCTCAGATCGCCGAACGCGAGCGCCACTTCGTCCAGCAAATCCACTTGGATGCCGATCTGCCGCAGGGTTTCCGGCAGCACGTCGTTCTCGCCCGCGATGTAGCCGATGTGCAGTCCCGCCGGCACCGTCAGGTCGAGCACGTGCACCGTCGCGTCGTCCGGCTCGCTCCAATCGCGCGTCGGCAGCGTCGGGATGGGTTCGAGCGACGTGCGGAACGTCTCGTCACCGAGCCGCGCGTACGGGTGCAACGGATACGCGCCCGGCGCGGCTTTCGCGGGCGGCGTCACGACGTAGCGAATCAGATGATCTCCCAGCTCCGAAAAATTGAGCGGAGGAATCGGCTGCGCGTTCCATCCATCCGGCGCATCCAGTCCCACGGAAACTATCGCTGACTTTGTCCCGTGATAACGCACCCGCGCCAGCAATTCCACGGGCATCGAAGCCCGCTTCGCCGGCACCATCACCTGCGCCGGATCGACCGTCAGCGTCACCGCCGGGACTAGTTCGAGTGGATAGACCTCGATCCCCGTCGTTTTGGCCTCGGCTGATTCAACAGGCTCCTCGATCGCAAAATCGTAGCCGTCGATCGTCGCGTGCACTGCCAGCCGGACGAGCGGCGGCGGGAACGGCAGGATCGCATCGGACGGCGAGCGTGGCGGCTTGGCCCCGGCGGGAATCGCGACCGTGAAGCGGTAGCTGTTACTTCCCGCTTTCGCGTCATCGAGCGTCGCCGTCCAGCCTTCCGGCAGCAGCAGGCTCGACTTGTCCACCGTCCATTTCACCGGCACGGCCGGCTGATCGAGAAAATTCACGCTCACTGCGAAATTCTCGCCCGCGACGAGTTGGTGGCGGTCCGCCTGTCGGTCGATCGGCAGCGCGATGTCGTCCGCGAGCGCCGCATCGAGTCTTTCGCGCACGCGATCGAGCTCCCACAGCGCGGCCGCGCTCTCGTCGCCGCCCGCGCTCGAGACTTTTTCGCGCAGCGCCGCAATTTCCTTGCCCGCATCGGCCATTGAATTCGCGGCGGCGATGCGATCGAGATTCAGCGCTGATTTCGCTGCCGCAGCCAGATTCTGGTCAGCCGCCGCGAGCGCCGGTGCCATCAACGATTGGAGCCCTGGGAAACGCGCCCCGAGCGACGTGATCGATTCCGCCAGCAGCTTCGGATCAAATGTGCCGCCCGCGTCTTGTCCGTGTTCCGTTATGAGCGAAACCGGACGGCGGAAAAATGGATTGCCGGAAAACGACGGCGTGCCTTGCGAGCGGTGCTGCGCGTGCCCCTCCATCCCCATCTCGACGTAGCTCTTGCCCCACAGCGGCGAAACATCGTTTATCGGGAATTGCACAGCGCCACCGGGCGCCTGCGGTGCCGCAGGGCCGAAACCAAAGCCCGCCGGCCGCAGCTCCAGCCGCACCTTCCACGGCTTCAGGCCTTCCGCGATCTGTTCGGGAAACTTCGTGGGATCGGCTGCGTCTGCGATCGCCTGAGGTGTGTAGATTCCGCTCGCCTGGTGCTGCCCGTGTCCGAAATGGACGCCGCCCCATCCGTTGATCACCACGTCCGGGCGATACGTACGAATCACGCGCACGATGTCTTCAACCGGGAGATCGCCCCAGGCCTTCATTGTGTCGGCTGCGCTTTTCGAAAATCCGGTATCGACGGCGCGTGTGAAAAACTGGCGCGCGCCGTAATGCTGCCCGGCCGCGAGAAGTTCCGTCGTGCGAATCACTCCCAGTTGGCCGTCCTGCTCCGGGCCGATCGCATTCTGCCCGCCCTGCCCCCGCGTAATCATCAGCAGCGCGACGTCCGTATCGAGCCCCCGCGCGAGATACGCGATCAGTCCAGCCGTTTCGTCGTCGGGGTGCGCCGTGATGTAAAGGATGCGTGTCGCGACGCGCGCCTTGTTGATCGCCTCGACTGTCTCCGGCAGCGACTGCGCCGAAAGCGACGCCGCCAAAGTCACTGCCAGCAACGCCAGCACTACTGGTTTCGTATATCGCTCGACGATCTGTCTCACTGGGCGATCTCCTCAAATGGCCATTGGCGCAGGAATCGGGCGCGCCCCAAGTACACAAGAATACCCGCGGCGGCGGCTGCAAGCGAGGCCAGCATCGGCGTGCGTCCCGTGGAAACGAAAATTCCCAACCAGCCGACGATGGCCACCACGACGGGCAGCGGGTACAGCCACATGCGGAAAGGAAACCGGTCGCTTGCCCATCGCCGCCGCAGCAGAATCAGCCCCACTCCCTGGCCGACGAATTGGATGATGCAACGCATCGCAAGGATGGCGCGAATCACGGAAATGAGGCTGAACGCGAGGCTGAAGGCGAGCGCCGCCGCGCCAACCGCAACGAGCGAAACATCCGGAAACCTCTTCGTCGGATGCACCCGCGAGAAAATCGAAAAGAAATTCCCGTCGAGCGCCGCCGCGTACGGCACGCGCGAATACCCGAGCGTGGCCGAAAAGACCGACCCGAGCGCCGTCAGCAGAATCAGCGCCGTGGCCAGCGTGGCCCACTGGCTCCCGTACACGCGCTCGACAAACGTGCTCACGATGAAGCTCGACCCCGCCACCTCTTTCCACGGGATCACGCTCAGCACGCTCGCTTGCATCCCGATGTACAGCGCCGTGATGCCGAGGATGGAAATGAAGATGGCGCGCGGAATGTTTCGCTGCGGGTCCTTCATCTCTCCGCCGAGATTGCAGACGTTGTAGTAGCCGAGGTAGCTATAGATCGTCTGGACCGTGCCATGGCCCAGCGCCGCGAAGAGCAGCCACGAAAAACTCGCGTCCGCGCCGGAGAAATCGAACACGCGGTGCGCGTCGAAATGCCTCGCGCCGCCCCAGATGATCCAGAGGATCGTCCCGACCACAATCACACTGAAGATGACTGAGATACGCCCGATCTCGGTGATCCGCCGGTACAGCAGCACCACAACCAGAACGATCACGGCTCCAGCGATGACGTTCTCCGAATGTGAACCGAGCGCCCCCACGATCCCCGCCAGCCGGCTCGACTTCCCCGTCAGATACGACGAGTACTGCGCGAATCCCAGCGCGCCCGACGCGATGCTCAGCGGCCCCTGAAACAGCGTCTGCCAGATGAAGAGAAACGACAGCAGCCGCCCCCAGCGCCCCGGCCCGTACGCTTCGCGCAGGAACACGTAGCTTCCCCCGGCCTCCGGCATCGCCGCGCCGAGCTCCGCCCAGATGCAGCCGTCGAAAAGCGCCAGCACCGCGCCCGCGCCCCACGCGAGCAAGCTCAGCGGTCCGTGCATCGCCTGAATCACGAACGGAATCACGACGAACGGCCCGATTCCGACCATGAACGTCATATTCAGCGACGTCGCTTCGACGAGGCCCAGCCCGCGTTCGAGTTTTTCCGTCTCGCTCATCGCGTCTTCCGGCAAAAAAGCAGCGCAAAGCATAGCAAGAAAGTGATGACTGCCTGTCCGAAAACTACAGCCGACTGCGCTACCATATCGGCGAGCCTCACGAGGCAGCCGCGCCATGCTCGCCATCGACATCGGCATCGCCATCACGGCCGCCACGGCGGCGCTTCTTGTCGTCGGCTTCTTTCGCGCCCGCCGTCGCCGTCCATTTCCGCCGCACGGCTGGTTCGGAATCCTCGCGCTCGCAGGGGCCGAATGGCTGATGTTTCGCGGCATCGAGCCTGTCGCGACGTATTTCACGCCGGTCGCCTGGAGCGCCTACATTCTCATCGCCGACGCCGCCGTCCTCGCGATCACCGGCCGCTCGCGCCTGAACGACGCGCCGCTCACGCTCGCACGCATGGCGCTCCTCTCGATTCCCCTCTGGCTCATCTTCGAGGCTTACAATCTCCGCCTTCACAATTGGACCTACGTGGGTGTGCCGATCGGATGGGCCGGCGCGCTGCTTGGTTATGCCTGGTCATTCGCCACCATCACGCCGGCCATCTTCGAGACATCCGACCTCGTGCAGGCGATTCTTCCGCCGCTGCCGAGCGAACCGCGAAAGGTCTCGCCCGTCGCGGAGCGCGCGATGATCGCTTGCGGTGCGGCCTGTTTGATCGTCCCGCTGGTTCTTCCGCAACCCGCCGCCGCTCATCTTTTCGCGCTCGTGTGGATCGGATTCGTTCTGCTGCTCGATCCGCTGAACCGCCGGCTCGGATTGCCGTCCTTCCTCGGCGATCTGTCGGAGGGTTTTTCGAGGCGCTTCTACGGATTTCTTCTCTCCGGATGGATTTGCGGTTGGTTCTGGGAGTTTTGGAACAACTGGGCGGCGGCGAAATGGCACTACACGTTCCCGATGTTTCAGCAGTGGAAAATTTTCGAGATGCCCGTGCTCGGCTATCTGGGCTTTCTGCCGTTCGCGCTCGAATGCTTTACGATGTACGTCACCGCCGCCTGGCTCGCCGGGTGGGTCAAGAGGGTCAAATGAGACGTAGCGTGGCAACTGTCATCCCGAACCCAGCCGCGTTGTTTGCGGATGGCGGTGAGGGATCTGCTTTTGCTTTCGCCGCTTCTATCCCAGAACGGCCTCGTTACCGGCAAACTTTCTTGGCGCTGCGTGGTCCATCGTCCGTAGCTGTCTTCCTGGTTTGTCTCGCCGCGCTCCTTGCTCCTGCCGCCCGCGCCGGCGGAATCACTCTTTCGCCCGATGCCGCACACGCGTTGGACCAAATCTACAGCGGCAATCCCGACGCGGCGATCTCGACCGCCCGCAACATCGAGCGCGACCAGCCGGAAAGCCCGGTCGGCTACCTGCTCGAAGGCGAGGCCCTATGGTGGAAGACCTACTGCGCCGCGTGCGAGATCAAGTGGGGCCAGCTCGACGCATGGAAGGCCGCAAAACAGCCCGGCGACGATGCCTATTTTGCGCTTGCCGACAAAGCGATTGCCTTCGCTCGTACGCAGCTCGCGAAATCCGATACGGCCGAGATGCACCTCTACGTCGCTCTCGGCTTTGCGCTGAAGGCTCGCCTCTACAGCCTGCGCGATGAGAAACGCAACGTCGCTCGCGCCGGCGTCGCCGCGCGCGCGGAATGCATCCGCGCATTGCAGCTCGATCCGGACATGGCCGATGCGACCGCCGGCCTCGGCCTCTACAACTACTACGTCGATACGCTTTCCGCGATCGCAAAGATGTTGCGCTTCTTCATGGGCATTCCCGGAGGAAACAAGCAGGAAGGCATCCGCCAGATGAAGGTCGGAATCGACCGCGGCGTGTTTGTTTCGGTCGATTCCGGTTTTTACCTCGCCCGGAATCTCCGCACGTTCGACCAGCGCTACGAAGAGGCTCTATCGATCACCGAGCCCCTCGTCGCGCGCTATCCGAGCAATCCCGTCTTCCAGCTTCTCGCCGGCAACCTGAACGCGGAACTCGGCCGCAACGCCAAAGCCTCGGAATACTTTCACGCCGTCCTCGCGCCGCCCGGCCCGGACGCTGACTCCGATCCCGCTTGCGCCGCCCGCACCCACGACCTCGCCAATTCCTTCCTCGCTTCGCTCCATTAGGCCGCTCGCGCATCTAAGGTTGTAGAATTGGCTTCGAACGGTGTATGCGCCAAAGCAGGGAGGTAAATCGCATGAACCGCACTATCAAGCACGCGGCACTTTTCATGTGTATTGGCCTGCTGGCATTCGCTGCCGCCTCGCACGCGGCGGACTCGATTCCGCCGGGAACCGTCATCCCTGTGCTCTTGAATTCAACGCTTTCTTCGACGAAGAGCAAGCCCGGCCAGACGATCACCGCGCGGGTCATGCAGGACGTTCCGCTGCCCGACGGACGGAACATTCGCGCCGGCGCCACCGTGATCGGCCACCTTACGAGCGTCACCTCCGCGTCGACCGGAAGCCGCGCCAGGATTTCGCTGCGCTTCGACACGCTGAAGATTTCGCGCCAAAGAACTCCGATCGCGACACATCTCCGCGCCATCGCGTCGTTCGTGGAAGTGGAACAGGCCCAGATTCCGCCCACCGGTCCGGACCGCGGAACTCCCGAAGCTGCCTGGACAACCGTCCAGATCGGCGGTGACACTGTCTATCGTGGAGGCGGCCCGGTGGAAGGAGCCTTCGGAAATGTTGGGAAACCCGTTTACGACGGGGTGCTCAGTCGCTTGAGCCCGAATCAGGACCGTGGCTGTCGCGGTCCGATCGATGCCAACGACGCTCCGCAGGCGCTCTGGGTGTTCTCTTCGGATGCATGCGGGCTTTACGGCCTGCCGCACTTGAAAATTGCCCACGCTGGCCGCACGGATCCCAAGGGCGAAATCATCCTCGAATCAACGAAGGGCAAAGTGAACGTTCGCAGCGGAGCCGGCTTGTTGCTCCGCGTGGACTCGGCTGGCGTCGCCGGCGCCTGAACGCGTGCCGGCGCCGAACTCAACGGGTGAGCGATAACGGCGCTGTAGGGGTAGGAGTTTTGTCTCGATCGATCGCTTGGTGAATCAAGCCCGCGCGGACTCTTCCTGCTCGAAGGCGTGATATGACGATCGAACCAGCGGTCCAGCTTCGACGTGCTTGAGTCCCATCTGCTCGCCCAGGCGCTTGAACTCCGCGAATTCGTCCGGGTGGACGTACCGCTCGATGGGCAGGTGCTCGTGCGTCGGCTGAAGGTATTGCCCGAGAGTCAGGATGTGCGTCCCCTGCGCGGCAATTTCTTCCATCGCCTGTAAGACTTCCTCGCGCGTCTCGCCGAGCCCCAGCATCATTCCGGTTTTCGTCGGCACATCCGGCGCTATTTCGCGCGCGCGCCGCAGCAGTTCGAGCGACCGCTCGTAGACCGCGCCTTTCCGCACGCGCCGGTAGAGCCGCGGCACGGTCTCCATGTTGTGGTTCAGCACGTCGGGCCGCGCCGCCATCACAATTCCAAGCGCGTTCCAATCGCCGCGAAAATCCGGAATCAGCACCTCGATTTTGCAATCCGGAATGCGATTGCGGATCTCCGCGATCGTCCGCGCGAAAATCGCTGCGCCGCCGTCCGGCTGGTCGTCGCGATTCACCGAGGTCACCACGGCGTAGCGCAAACCCATCCGCTCGGCCGCCTCGGCGACGCGTTCCGGCTCGTCTTCCTCCGGCGGACCGATCGGCTTCCCGCTTGGCACCGCGCAGAATCCGCACGCGCGCGTGCAGATGTTGCCGAGGATCATGAACGTCGCCGTCCGATGTTCCCAGCACTCGCCCATGTTCGGGCATCGCGCGCTCTCGCATACCGTGTGCAGGTCGAACGTCCGCATGATGCGCTTCAAGTCCTGATAGCCCGGACCGCCCGGAAAGCGCACCCGCAACCACGCCGGCCGCGGCGAACCCACGGGCGGCGCCGGCGGAGCGTTCGGAAATATGTTGAACGGAGAAGCCATCTCGCAGCCTCATTCTACCCGCACAAGAACGTCGAAACAAATCCGCCTTGCACTGCCAGCCTCTTGTCGTATCCAGAGCGCGTCAGTCGCAACGTTCAAGCCGGGACACACGGGAACCAGCCTGTTTGTTGTACAATTACAACACCTGAATACAAACCTCTCCGTAAGTTATTGACAATACAGGTTAATAATTGCTTTGCAGCGGCCACCGAAATGCCACTAGAATTGTATCTCTCTCAGATGCCATACCAGACCACCATTCAGCGTCCGGTCGAAATCGAGGGCGTGGGGCTTCACACCGCCGTCCGCAGCCGCCTGCGGCTCGTGCCTGCGCCTGCGGATACGGGCATTGTCTTTCGTCGCGTCGACCTCGATGGTTTCATGGTCGAGGCGCACGTGCGCAACGTGGCTCGCGTCAGCTACGCGACCAGCTTGATGAAGCAAAGCGTCCTGATTTCCACCATCGAGCACCTGCTCGCGGCGCTGTATTGCTCTGGTATCGACAACGTCTACGTGGAACTCGACGCACTCGAGCTCCCAATGCTCGATGGGTCGTCCAAGCCGTTCATCGACCTGCTCGCGCAGGCCGGAACGCGCCGGCTGCGCCGCCTGCGGCGTTACATCCGGGTTGTAAAACCGCTGGAGTTCGAAGACGGCGACCGCCGCATCGGCATCTATCCCGCGAACGAGTTCCGCGTCCACTGCTTCGTGGACTACGACCATCCGCTGATTGGCCCGCAGGATATCGAGCTGGTTGTCGACCGAGAGACGTTCAGTCGCGAATTGGCTCCGGCGCGAACGTTCGGCTTCGTAAAGGATTTTGCGGCGTTGCAGGAGATGGGCCTCATCCGCGGAGGCTCGCTCGCGAACGCACTCGTGCTCGACGATACCTCCGTCATGAACGGCCCCCTGCGCTTCCCGGACGAATTCGGCCGCCACAAAGCGCTCGATCTGATTGGCGATCTGGCTTTGGTCGGGCGCCCGCTCCAAGCGCGCATCGTTGCGCACAAGGCCGGCCACGCCCTGCACACGCAACTCGTCACGCGCCTGCTCGCCGACCACTCGCTCTGGATTGAGACCACCGAGGCGCCCGCGACGCCAGCCACCGCCACAGCCACGGCGCGCACTGACGCTTCCGTTTCCGCCGCATCCTGAATCTCCGGGATCTTCGAGGCTATTCCAATGGCGGGCTGTCCGCCGTCGCAGGTCCGTTGCCGCTCCACCGGACGATACCCGTTTGGTCCATGTAGAAGCTCCGTTGGCCCGTTGTTCCAGGGGTGACCGGATCGGCGTTTAGAGTAAATCTGCTGGCCCCGGGAATCGAGCATCCATTCGCGGCCGCCCGTGGTGAGAGGGTTTGCTCGCTTACGTCTCCTCGTCGTAACGTGTAGGTGAAAGTGTATCCAGCCCTCTCCCCGGACCCGAGGATGCCGTTGATCAACCGCGCGTGATCGCAGCTCGGCGCGCCAGTTCCGGCGCCATCGAGCGTCGCCAGGTCCGGGGCGAAGCCATTGCCGTAGGTCGCTGCATACTCAATCGTCGCCGTATGGATGGCCCACAGCGACTGCACCGCTGACGCCTCATTCGCGGCGATCCTCGAGCGCAACAGGTTTGGAATCGCGATGGCGGCGATAATCAGGACGAACGGGATCGCAAACACGCCCGCGTATCCAAGGACGAGGCCGGCCGTGGCCATGCCGCGCCCCTTCAGCCGCCCGGCAGCCTTGCGAATGTCCGATAGCGAAAGATGCCCCAGAATGATCGCGCCGACAGCAGCGGGAAATATCAGGAAGAAGATGCCGCAGATCAGGCTGGCGATGGCCTTTCCGCTGGTCTCAGTTGGCTCGCTCGTCGGTTGCACCGGCACAGAGGCCCGCCTGGTTGCACCCAGGCCAAGCACCGACTGGCTGCCCGCGGATATTGGAGCGGGCGCCCCTGCTTCCGCCGGCAATTCCGCGCCGCACTCCACGCAGAATTTCGCGCCCAGCGCGTTGGTCTCACCGCAACGCGGGCATACCATCACCCACCTCCAAAGGCAATCTGACCAGTCTGGGGGGACCCTGCCGTTTGCTTATCGCGTGTTCACCGGGAAATGTCAATGAATTCAGGATTGCCAAAGGGTGAAAGCGGGGGTAACAATACGCGCAGTGACTGCTTCCGACACCTCCATCGTCATCCTTGCCGCGGGAAAAGGGACGCGCATGCGTTCCGAGCTGGCGAAGGTCCTGCATCGCGCAGGCGGACGCCCTCTCATCGAGCACGTGGTGCGCGCCTGCCAGCCGCTCAAGCCCGCGCAGATCCTTGTCGTCGTGGGCCATCAGGCCGAAGCCGTGGCCGCAGCCGTCGCGGAGCTTGGCTTGCAGATTCCCGCGCAGACAATCGTGCAGCAGCCGCAGCGCGGGACCGGCCACGCGATGCAGATCGCCCGCCGCGCCATTCGCAGAAGCGCGAAGCTCGCGCTCGTCCTTCCGGGTGATGCGCCTCTGCTGCGCACCGAGACGCTTGCCGCGCTGCTCGATACGCACCGCCGCGGCGAAGCCGCCGCCACGATTCTGACCGCCGAGCTTGCAGATCCCTCCGGCTACGGCCGCATCGTGCGCGACGCCGAAGGCCGCGTGCAGGCCATCGTTGAGGACCGGAGCCTGACGCCCGAGCAGCGCGACATTCGCGAAGTGAACTCCAGCATCTACTGCTTCACGCTCGAAAAGCTCTGGCCGTGCCTCGCGGCGCTGCGCCCGCAAAACGTCCATCACGAGCTGTATCTGACCGACGCGATCGCCATGCTGCGCGAGCGCAACGAGCGCGTCCTCGCCTACGTTGCCGCCGATCCGGACGAAGTCGTCGGCTGCAACACGCGCGCGCATCTTGCCGATGCCGACCGCGTCTTCCGCGCGCGCAAGGCCGCCGACCTGATGGACGCCGGCGTGACGATCTATCTCCCCGAGACGGTCGTGATCGACGCCGAAGTCACGGCGGGACCCGATACGGTGATCGAGCCCGGCGTGCAGCTTCTCGGCAAAA
The DNA here is from genome assembly GCA_050018375.1 of Candidatus Acidiferrales bacterium. Lineage (GTDB taxonomy): Bacteria > Acidobacteriota > Terriglobia > Acidiferrales > UBA7541 > Palsa-295. The sequence goes on from JBEKAE010000042.1 coordinate 12,988, forward strand.
CGCGCATCGGCGCGCGCTGCGCGATCCGCACCGGAAGCGTGCTGATCGACATGCGCGTCGATGACGATGCGACGATCTTCCCGCAATGCCACCTCGTTTCTTCGCGCGTGGGGCCGAAAGCGCTGGTGGGGCCGTTCGCGCGCCTGCGTCCCGGCAGCGATGTCCGCGAGGGCGCGCACGTCGGCACGTTCGTGGAAATGAAGAACACGGTGCTGCACGAGGGCGCCAAGGCGCCGCACCTGAGTTATCTCGGCGATGCGACGATCGGCGCTGAGACCAACATCGGCGCGGGCACGATCACCTGCAACTACGACGGCTTCGCCAAATACGAAACGAAAATCGGGCGGCGCGTTTTCATCGGCAGCGATTCGGCGCTCGTCGCGCCTGTGCGCATCGGCGACGGCGCGTACGTTGCCGCCGGTTCCGTCATCACGGACAATGTTCCGCCGGATGCGCTCGCCATCGCCCGCGGCCGCCAGGCCAATAAGCCCGGCTGGGCCGCCGCGCGCCGTCGGGAACTTCAGAGCGCGTCAAAATCCAAGCCATCGAAGCGGCGTGCACGTGCGAAGCGCCGCGCACCGCCCCGCAAGAAATCCCGCCGTCCCGCGAAATCCCGCCGCCGCTGAAATAGCCCTGAAATTTGTTCGAATTCGAAGCTCGAAATCCTTCCGTGGTGGTGACAATTTTGGCCACTTTTGGGCCGCTTAGCGGGCGCATTTGCGCCAATCCGGCAAAGTCCACAGGGATGCGTTGTACTTTGGCCGGATTTTCTGGGGTACGGTTGCGTCAGGGGGGAGGACCCTCCTAAGCCGAGGCTTCGGAGGGCAAATGGCGAGACACCCGCGCTGAAGGGGGAAAGCGGCTGTGACCAAATACAACGTAGACAGGAATAGAGACGCGGCTCTCGGCGTCTACGCCAACCTAGTGCGCGCGACCGATTCCGTGGCCGCGCTTCTCAGCCGTCAGCTTGACGGCTTCGGGCTGACGATGGGGCAGTTTCGGGTCCTCGAGGCGCTGCTGCCCACACCTCGATACCCAGTTCCGCGAGTAACCGCTCGAACCAGCGTGAATACCCGGTGGCCTCCAACCCCACGCGCACGCTGACTCCTCGCAGCCTCAGGTCCCGATAGAACTCCAGCCGCAACATCGCTTATAAACCCCGAGCAATACACGAGCGTCAGGGTTAGTATGTCTGGCACGCGCGTGGCCGGATCGGCGCTTTGGAACGCGATTGCTGCCGCGGGGAGAATTGCGAGACATGGGCATGCGAAATGGAAGCAAATGGAGTTCACTTGCGTTGTTGGTCGGTCTTACAGCTTGGACCGCCTCGGCGCAGCAAGCGTATCGCGTGGATGACAAGGTTCTGCTGAACGCCGGCAAGACCGGGGGCGAATGGCTGATGAACACCGGCAACTACGCGGCCACGCGCTACAGCCCGCTTACACAGATCGATGCCTCGAATGTAAACCGGCTCGGGCTCGCCTGGTATTACGACACCGGGTCTCTCCCCGGCACGCTCGAAGCATCTCCGGTCATTTCGAATGGGACTCTCTACGCCACCGTGACCTGGGGCGTGGTGTTTGCAGTTGACGCCCGCACTGGAAAGGAGAAGTGGCGCTGGGATCCACAAGTCGGCCATCAGAACTTTCCGCCCGGATCGGCGGGAAATCCGAACAAGGTCCGCACCGGACCCAGTCTCTGCTGCGGCCCGGGAAATCGCGGCGTCGCGGTGTATGACGGCAAAGTGTACGCGGGCACGTTGGACGCAAGGCTGGTCGCGCTCGATGCGGAAACAGGCAAGGTAGATTGGGAGGTCCAGACCGCCGACAAGAACGCGGACTATAGCATCACTGGTGCTCCGCTCATCGTCAAAGGCAAGGTGATCATCGGCAATGGCGGTGGAGAATTTGCGGTCCGCGGCTACATCTCTGCATATGACGCGGAAACCGGCAAATTGATCTGGCGCTTCTACACCGTGCCAGGTGATCCATCGAAGCCGTTCGAGAACAAAGCCATGGAGGCCGCCGCGAAAACGTGGTCGGGCGATTGGTGGAAATTAGGCGGGGGCGGCAATCCTTGGAATTCGATTTCCTACGATCCGCAACTCGACCTGCTCTACTTTGGGACGGGCCAAGGCGGCCCATGGGTCCAGAAGTATCGCAGCGCGCTGGGCCAGGACAATTTGTATATCTGCTCGATCATCGCGCTGAAACCGGAAACGGGCAAATTCGTCTGGTATTTCCAAACTACACCCGGCGATGAGTGGGACTACGATTCCATTTCGGACCTGGTGCTCGCCGATCTGAAAATCGACGGGAAAATTCGCCACGTGATCATGCAGGCGCCCAAGAACGGTTACTTCTACGTCCTCGATCGCAAGACCGGGAAATTCGTTTCCGGCGCGCCGTTGCAGAAAATTACCTGGGCGAAGGGCCTCGATCCGAAGACCGGCCGCCCCATCATCAATCCCGACGCGCGTTACGGCACGACACCGGTGATCGTCTGGCCGGGTCCGGGTGGCGGGCACGTCTGGCAGGGCATGTCGTACAACCCGCAAACCAACCTCGTCTACGTCACGCCCGGAGCAGCCACCAGCTTCCCCTACGTGCAGGCCCCGGAATTCAAGCCCGAGCTGGGAGCGTACAACTGGGGAATCGTTTTCAGGACCACGCGGACGGGCGCGGATGCCAATGGCGCGCCGCCTCCTCCGCCTCCTCCACCAACCCCGCCGGCGGGGAATTTCCTTTTCGCGTGGGATCCTGTGACGGAGACGGAACGCTGGCGCGTTCCCGCAACCGGCGGCACGATGACGACGGCCGGCAATCTGGTCTTCGCGGGATCCAACGCGGGAGAATTCGAAGCGTTCAGCGCGGACAAAGGCGAGAAGCTCTGGGGCGTGAAGCTAGAGCCGGGATTCGCGAATCCCGTTTCCTACATGCTTGATGGGAAGCAGTATGTTTCCGTTCTCGCGGGACGCGCGGGCAAGGGCCGTCTCTATACGTTCGCACTCGACGGAAACGTCCCCGTTCCCCCACCGCCCTCCGCGCCGACCCATGGTGGATCGCCGGACGCTGGCGATGGTCGATAGGGGTTTTGTCGCCAAGAGTGGTCGTACCCGAAAGTTGTTGGGAACAGACACGCAACGAAGTCCAATTGGTACCGGAACTAAGATGATTGCATAACAATGCCGGCCCCCTGGACGTCGACATTGTTAGAGATGAACCTGGTTGAACTTTGAGGCTTTGGCGGATACGATTTCACCGCCGATCAGAGTTTTGGCGACGGACAGGTGAACTCTTGATCCCGGCGCGGGACATCGTGAATGAGACGCGTGAATGAGCCGCGCCACTGGAGACTTCGATGAAGAGAATTTACGCAACCGTGATGGCGGTAACCGCCGCGCTGGTGCTCGCGAGCGCCGCACACGCGCAGGTGACGCTGAATTCGGCGCGAGTGGGCGGGCAAGACACTGCCGCTTTGGCGAAATTCTACGAGGCCGCGTTCGGCATGTGGGAGGTCAATCGGATCAATGTGCCCGGAGGAGCGGAGATCTTCGTGAACTTCGGTGCGACGGCCGACGCCGCAAAGGCCAACAAAAGCGTGCCGATCGTGATCACGCATCGCGATTCCGATGACCTGAAAGACCCGATTGCGCACTTGATCCTGGACGTGAAGGACATGGCGGCGACAGTCGCAGCCATCAAGGCGGCTGGCGGCTCGATGGCCGGCGATCCCCGTGCCTTCGGAAACACTGGCATCATGATAGGCATCGCGATCGATCCGGCGGGTAACCGGGTTGAGCTGATTCAACGCCCATGAACCAGCGCTTGTGTTTCTGTGTCCCTTGTGCCGCGCAAGAATTCCATGCGGGCCGTGAGATCCGAACTGAGGCGACCAACAAATGGACGCGCTTCCACGCAAAGCATGGGACGGGCGTACCGAGATCTTTTTTCCCCGACAAGGCTTCCGCAAATCTACTGGAAAAACCTGCTGGATCTCACCGTCTGCAAAATCGCCAACAGCGATGTGGATGGCGGTAACAGCGGAATATGCCCGATTAATCAGGAGTTACCTTACGGGGTCAACGGGAAGCAACATATCTGCGTGATGACGGGCTACAACCCAAACGTTCCGTAGCTCAGCGCGGAAGTCCCGAACATGAAGACTCCGACCGGCCATAACGGTATCTACGCTTTCGCGCTGTGGTAACCTAAACCGCACCAGATCAGTCGAAACGTCAGGCACGCGAGTGTTATGATGTGGGTCGTGCAAGAGCCACACTGTCGAGCATCTGAGAGAGCGAGAGGGAAAGATGAAAATTAACAGGCGCAAACTGCTGTCGCTGCTCGGCGTTTCTCCGGCGATTTTGGCAGGCGCTCCGACTCTCGCGGAGCCCGCCCCGAAAAAGAAACCCGCGCCGGGACCGGCCAAGATCGAGGCGCTGAATCCCAAGGGGATGCCGCCCGGGGTCCAGCTGGTCCCCATGGCACCGCGCCTGGACACCCTCGACGGCAAGACCGTTTTCCTCGTGTCAGACGGCTTCGCCGGAGCGGACCGCTTCCTCGCGCAGATCGCCATCTGGTTCCAGAAGAACATGCCCAGTGTGAAGACGGTGTACCGTCTGAAAGCCGGATCGTATTTCGATGATGACCCCAAGCTCATGGCGGAAATCAAGGCCAGCGGCAACGCCATGATCATGGCATACGGGCATTGAAGCACCTGCACCCCAGCGACCGTCGGTCACTGCATACAAGTCGAAAAGATGGGTTTCCCGACCGCCCCACTGGTCACCATCGCCTTCAAGGATCTGGCGAAGTCCAACGCGGCTAGCCGCGGCATGCCTCTCGAGCGCATCTGCTTCCTGCCTCATCCGATGACGAACAAAACCGACGAGCAGATGTATGCCGTGCTCGAAGGGAATGATCCGATCACGAACAAGCCGCTGATGCCGGAAGTAATTGCCGCGTTGACGCAACCCCTGACCGCGGACGAGAAGAAAACCGGCACCATCAGTCCGGATATTGGCCCGCCCACCTACGTGGGCACTCAGGATGAGCTGCAGCGCCTGTACTGCGACAACAACCTGACCGATTTCATGCCCATCATCCTTCCCACCGAGGAAAAGGTGGAGGCGATGCTGAAGGGCACGAGCCACAAGCCCGACGAGGTTATCGGCAAATTGAGCGCCGCCCAGGGCGCGCAACCGTCGTGGACGTTCACGGTCAAGCACGTGGCCATCAATGCGGTGATGGCCGGCGCGAGTCCGGAGTACCTCCCCGTGATTCTCGCGATCTCTGCCACGGGCCAGCCAGCGCTGTTTAGCTCGACGTCGTCCTTCTCCCGCATGGTGGTGTTGAACGGTCCCATCTCCGACCAAATCAAGATGAACTACGGCATCGGCGCGATGGGCCCGTTCGCCGAACCCAATGCCACCATCGGCCGCGCGTGGACGATCCTTTCGAAGAACCTCGGCGGCTGTGGCGTGCCCGGACTCAGCTACCTGGGCACCCTGGGATCCAATTTCAATTACAACAACCTCTGCATCGCGGAAACGGAAAACAGGCTGCCGGATGGCTGGAAGCCGTTCCACGTGCAAAAGGGCTTCAAGCCCGACGAGAGCGTCGTGAGCATCTTCAGCGGCTGGAGCCTGAACAACGTCGCCTGGTTCCCCAACATGCCCTACCACGAACTGATCAAGAACTGGCTGACGCATTTCTTCTCGTTCGG
>JBEKAE010000043.1:0-17964 GCA_050018375.1 Candidatus Acidiferrales bacterium
GCCGCCATTTGCTCGGCGATCTTGCGGGTTTCCTCTTCGAATTTATCTTGCGGGTAAACTCGATAGACCATTCCGATCCGGCAAGCCTCCGCCGCGGAAAGCCGTTCGGACGTATAGAAGAACTCCGAGGCGCGCGATAGTCCCACGAGCCGCGGCAGGAAGAACGTTGCGCCCATATCGGGATACAGTCCAATCTGCGCAAACGCCTGCTTGAACATCGCCTGCTCCGAAGCGACCCGCAAGTCGCACGCGAGCGCGAGGCTCATGCCGCCGCCCGCTGCCGCCCCGTTCACCGCCGCGATCACCAGCTTGGGCATCAGCGCAATCGCCATACAGATCTCTTTGCCGACCTTGAGGAACGCCTCAAACTCGTGCACTGAGCGCCGCGCGCGGAGTTCGCGAAAATAGTTCACGTCGCCGCCGGAACAAAATCCGCGCCCCGCACCCGTCAGGACCACGGCCCGCACGGACTTATCGTCCCGCGCGCGAAGCAGGGCGTGGACGAGCGCGCGAGACATCTCCGGATTCAGCGCGTTGAGCTTCTCCGGCCGGTTCAGCCGCAGCGTGACGACCGCGCCCGAGCGTTCCTCGAGCAGGATCTGGCTTGCGGCCTGTTGCGTCGTACCCATCGCGATCCAGTCTCCTTATTCCGCAGTCAGATAAGCGGTTGCATGGCTTTTCAGGAAGCCACATCTTCGGTTGTTACAAAGGGGACGTCAACCCCTGTTGGCGTCTAATCCGTCAGATTTTGCAGCAGCGCGGCCAGCTTCTTGAAGTACCGCTTCTTCACTCCCCGGCTCGTTCCCGCGTTCTGCCCGCTCGTGGAAGGCAGGACAAACACGTGCGCGCCGTAGAGCCGCTCCTTTTGCAGGCCCAGCTTGCACGGGCGGCCGGTAAATTTTTCGTAGACCATTTTTCCATTGAATGCGATCACGCGCGGGCGCAACTCTTCAAGCTTTTGTGCCAGCAGGACGCGGCCCTCTGCAAACTCCTGGCGCTCGATCTCCTCCACCCCGCGCGTGGGCCGCTTCACGAGGTCGGTCATGCCGATGCCGAACTCCACCACTCGCCGGTCGTCCTGATAGTCGAGCGGTTCGGGGATCACTCCCGATTCGTACATCATCGGCCAGAACTGGTTGTCGCGCCCCGCGTAATAGTGCCCCACGCGGGCCGAGCGGTCGCCCGGGTTGCAGCCCACCAGAATCATTTTCATTCCCTTGCGCAGATGATCGGGGAGTGTCCGCATCGAGTCTCTTCGACGGCCTATCATAATACATTCCCGGCGGCCGAACCCCGAAAGCTGTGCTACGATTTCTTATGGACAGGTCTTCGATGAGTTCGCCAAAACTCAATCCCATTCGCCCGAGTCCGCTGCCATCGCAAGTGGTCAAGGATGACGAACCGGCGCTGGTCATGGCCGCGAAAGCGGGCGATATTCCCGCTTTCGAGACGCTCGTCGGCCGCTACGAGCGCAAGATTTTTCGCCTCACCCAGAACATCACCCAGAATCGCGAAGATGCCGAAGACGCCATGCAGGAGGCCTTCCTGAAGGCCTTCGAGCATCTCGACAATTTTCAGGGAAACTCCCGGTTTTACACCTGGCTAGTGCGCATCGCCGTCAACCAGGCCCTGATGAAGCTCCGCAAGCGCCGCCCGAACGTGGTCTCGCTCGACCAGGAACTCGACACGGGCGAGGACATGATGCCGCGCGACGTGGAAGACTGGGGACCATCTCCGGAAGAGCGCTACGGGCAAACCGAACTCGGCAACATCCTGGGGAAAGTAATCAGCGAGCTCAATCCCCAATTCCGAATCGTTTTCCAGCTGCGGGACATCGAAGAATTGTCCACCGAAGAGACGGCCGAGGCGCTGGGACTTTCCGTGCCGGCCGTGAAATCGCGGCTGCTGCGGGCGCGGCTCAAACTGCGCGAGAGACTGAACCAATACTTCCGGCGGGGGGACAACTCGTGAAGTGCAAAGCCATCATCAACGAACTAGCTGACTATCTGGACGAAGCGCTCGATCCCGCGCTTCGGGCCTTGATTGAGCAGCACCTCGGCAAGTGCCAGGACTGCCGCATCGTCGTGGATACCTGCAAGAAGACGATTCAGATCTACTGCAACTCCGAACCAGCACCGCTTCCGGCCGATACGAGCCAGCGCCTGCACGCAGCTCTCGAAAAGCGGCTTCGCCGCGCCCGCTCCTGAGCGCACATCAACGGCCTCACTTCTGCCACATCGGCACCTCGCGTCCCAGTCCCCGCTCGCGCGCCAGTTCGTAGATGCGGCCGCCGACCACGATGTCTTCGATGGCGATTCCATTCGATTTGAAAAGCGTGATTTGATCGCGGCTCGTGCGTCCGTAAACCTTGCCCGCAACGATCGCCGAAAGTTCGCGAACCGCCGCCCATCGCGACGCATCATCCCCGAAGCCCTGAATCAGGTCGCCGGCTTCGACCTTTGATTGTTCGACCGAGTCCGCCGCGATCAAGTCGCAGCGGCGAACCGCTTCGGCGTCGAGCTCGCGCTTCTCCGCATAATTCACGCCGATCGCATTGATGTGCGCGCCGCGCTCGAGCCACCGGCCTTCGATGACCGGCGTCTTCGACGTCGTCGAAGTAATCAGGATGTCGGCGCCGCGGACGGCTTCTTCGGCCGAAGAAGCGGGCGTCACGGCGACACCGAGTTGCTCCGTCATCTCCTTCGCAAATGTTTCCCGCCGCTCGGCGTTTCGGCCGAATGCGCGAACCCGCTCCAGCCTCCGCGCGAGCGCCACGGCTTCGAGTTGCGTCCGCGCCTGCAAGCCCGTCCCGATGATCCCCACTGTACGCGCGTCCTCCCGCGCCATCACGCGCGTAGCGACGCCGCTCGCCGCGCCCGTGCGCATCTGCCCGAGATAGTCCGCTTCGATCAGCGCGACCATCTCGCCCGATTCCGCGCGGAAGAGCGGCACCACGAAACGCGCCACGCCGTGCGAAATCGAATAGATCTTCAGGCCCAGGTAGCCGCCCGTCGCGTCCGCCGCGGCCATGTAATTCAGCAGCGTTTTCCCCGGGACTTGCAGCCGGCGGCGCGAATGGGAAACCGCTGAACCATCGGCGAGCCGCCGAAACGAAGTTTCGACCAATTCGAGCGCGAGCGGCATCGTGAGGATCGACTCTACGTCCGCTTCTGTCACCAGCAGCGGCATCGGATTCCATTCTCCAAAGTGGCGCAAAGCGCCACAGGCATTTAGGGCAGTGTGAACGCCACAATCGAATCGCTTTGCGGCTCTTCCGTAACACCGCGGTGCCCTCCCGCCGCAATCACGAGAAACTGCTTGCCGCTTTTCCGCGTCTGGTACGTCATCGGAGTGGCCCCGCCACTCGTCGGAAGCTGAGCCTTCCAGATTTCTTTGCCGGTCTCCACGTCGAACGCACGAACTGAAGGATCGATCATCGTCCCGGCGATAAATACCAATCCGCCGGCGGTGACGATGGGACCGCCGAGGCTGGGTGTGCCCTCGGGGACCGCGGGATCGCCGGGCGAGAAAGAACCGAGCGGAACCTGCCAGCGAATCGTGCCGGTCGCCATATCAACGGCCGTCAGCGTTCCCCAAGGCGGTGGCGCACAAGGCAGATGATGTGCCGTAGCAAACAGAAAAGTGCGAAACATGCCGTACGGTGCGCCGAACTGCGGCGTGTATTCTCCGTCTTCTGCGTGCTTAAGAGCTTCGCCCCAGAATTCGCCCGCCGGGATCACCCGCACCTTGGCCGGCAAGTTATTTGTGTTGACCAAGAGCAAGCTGTTTTGCGGGTCGTATGCATAGCCGCTCCAATTCATGCCGCCCACGTGTCCGGGAACAGACAGCGAGCCTTGCAAACTCGGTGGAGTGAAAGGGCCGTCATTTCGGAGGCTCTTGAGGAGATCCCGGCAAACCTCACGATCTTCCGGAGTGATGCCCCAGGCATCGTCCGCCGAGAGTTCTTGTGGGGCGACGGCGGGAGGCGCCAGGGGAAAAGGTTGCGTCGGGGAGGTGACTTCACCCGGCACATCGGTTTGCGGCACCGGCCGCTCTTCCACGGGAAATACGGGCGCGCCCGTGTCGCGATTCAATACGTACAGAGAACCGGTCTTGTTGCCCTGGATCACGACTGGCACGTTCTTTCCATTGTGCTGCAATGTGGCCAGCAACGGCGGCGACGCCGAATCGTAATCCCAGAGGTCGTGATGCACGAGCTGGAATCCCCAGACGAATTCTCCGGTCTTTCCCCGCAGCGCCACCACGGAATCCGCCCATTTGTTGTCGCCCGGACGCAGGCCGCCGTAATAGTCCGGGCTCGCGCTGCCGGTGGGGACAAACACGAGGTCGCGCTCCTGATCCACCACCATAACGGACCACGCGTTTCCCGCGCCGGTACGCCACGTCTTCCCTGCGCCCAGCGCCGCGGATTCGGCTTGATTCGGCGGAAGCGGCTCCCATTTCCAGCGCAGCGCGCCGGTGCGCGCATCGAAAGCTCGAACCACGCCACTCGGCATTTCTGCACGCGAATTGTCGTCAATGGCCGAGCCGACAACGACGACGTCGTCGATCACTGCCGGCGGCGAAGTCATGTGATATTGCCCCGGAATGTAACGCGCCACATCGCGCAGGCTGATTTGTCCGCCGTTGCCGAAATCCAGGCACGGCTCGCCGGTCGCGCCGTCCAGAGTGATGAGCCGCGCATCCAGAGTAGTTTCGAAAATGCGCCTGCGGCAGGGTTTCCCTTTCGCTCGCGATGGATCGAGCCACGTCGCAACACCGCGATTGATCAGCCCATCGCCGTAATTCCCAGCGAGGTCAATCTTTGGATCGTAGACCCACAGCTGCTTCCCCGTTTCCGGGTCGATTGCAAACACACGATTGAACCCAGTGGTAACGTAAAGCGTTCCATCCACCAGGATCGGCGTCGTTTCCAGGCCGCTGCGCTTCTTGCCGCCGCTGCCATCGGAAATATCGCCCACGTGAAAAGTCCAGGCGACCTTAAGGGTCGCCACGTTCGCGCGATTGATCTGCGCCAGCGGCGAATAACGCATCCCGCCCGCGTCGTGGCCGTAATAAGGCCAATCGTCGCCCGATCCCCTGGCGTGATGTGACGACTCCGCCATAGCTCCCGGGATTACAGCGCACACCAAGGCAAAAATGAGTGCCACGACCCTGCGGGCCACTTTCTATTTTCCTCCGCTTCCGAACACGCCGAGCGATTCGGCCGACAGAATACATCAGAAGTCGATTCGATAGCGAAGGACGCGCGCCTCGGGAGCATCGAGAACGAGAAGCTCCTTGCGCGGGCTTATCGCCAGCGCCGGCGCCGAACGTTTCGCTTGGCCAAGCTCGGGGGCGAGATCGACATCGAGCTGCGACCGCCCATCGAGCGCCCAGACGTGCAGCATCCGCCCGTCGGCGTCCATTGCGAAGATGCCGGTGTTGGATACGGCGAATTGGTCGCTCACGCGGCGGTCTGCGCCGCCTTCAACAGCAATTCCCAAGAAGTTCCCCCCAGAAGTGAATCTGACGATGCGATTGCCTTCGGGGTCGGCTATGTAGAGGGATCCATCCGGTCCCGTTGCGACGGCTCTCGGCCGGACCTTCATATTTGGCACGTTCGCGGCTGGCTGCCAGGATCGCATGAGCCGAAATCGCGAAGTGTAGGTGGAAATGAGGCCCGCGTCGATGTCGAGAATGTGGATCAACCCCTCGTCGTCCACGGCGATGCTCAAGATGTTTTCACTGTTCGGGCGTGCCTTCAGACCCAGCCGGCGATAGCGATCGCCGTTCGGGAAATAGACGACCGCGCTCGCGCTGCCCGGATCCGCCACGTAAATCGCGCCTCCGCTATCGACTGCGATCGACTGCGGTTGCTTCAAGGACAAGTCCTGAAAGGAAAGCAGCGGCGTGCCGTCCGTATCGAACTTGTGGATGAAGCTGCTGCCCGCGTCCGCGATGTAGGCCTTCCCGACAGCATCCGTTGCAATGCACGTCGGTCCATCCAACTGGCCCGGACCGTCGCCCCTCATCCCCCAGGCCCCGATGTATGCAATCGAAGGCAGGGCAGGCTTGCTTGCCTCAGCGCGCGTCTCTGAGCGCGAGCAACTGACGAGGAAGCAGGCGAGCGCGAGCACGCTCACCGACAGCCACCAAGCCGCCCTGTTAGCGCCCATGATGCTTCCGCCTCTCGGGCGCCGGCCCGCCTTCTCTGACGCGCCTCACAACGTTCTGATACATGCGGTACGTCCGCATCTCCGATGTCCCCTTGCTCCAATCCTCGAACGCGAACGTGGCGTTGCCGCCCGGCGACGTTGCCGCCGTAAGCTTCATGGGCAACCTTCCACAGAGGTCGCTTTCAACGAAGGCGGTTTCGTATCGCTGCCTCTGCTTCGCCCACGTAAACACGCGCATCAACCTGAAATCGCACGGCTGGCCTTCGGGGCCACGCGTGCCGATCACGAGATATTGCGGTTTCGCAGCGCCTGACGCATCGGCGACCTGGTTCAATTCGAACCACGCCACGATGCGCATCGCGGCCGAACTCGCGTAGTCTGGCAGCGGAGACGGCACGTCCAGCTCCACGAAACGTCCGAGAAGCCATCCCGAAAGCGCCAGCCCCTCCGTCGATGACCCCGGCAAATGCGCGCGCACGAGCCACCAGTCTTCTTTCTTGGCTTCGGGCTTCTCGGCATCCGGCCGCGGACCGGGACCGCCCTCTTCCGCCACAGTTGCCGGCGATGCGGAAGGCACTTCGATCACCTGCCGCTCGAACAGATCCACCGGAACGCCTCGATCCAACTGGCGGATTCGCGGAGAGTCCCGAGCGGGCCCGATGTGCAGATTGCTGAGCACTCGCGTGCGCCCACGGGCCTGCGCAGGCAACTTAGCGGTTTCGGCTTCGAGGTCCTGGGCCTTCCGCCAGAACTCCGCGGAGAGCAGCTCATCCTGGCTCGTCCAGCCGACGACGCCCGATGCAGCCCGGACCCTCGCCTGATCTCCGAATTTCTCGAGAACGTCCAGGCGCTCTCCGAAGCCGACCGTCGCGACCGGCTCGCGCACTTGCGCCGTCGTGCTCCACAGTGTTACCTCGCGACTGCCTGCGTAGGCCGCTTCGATCGGCCGCTTGGGATGATGAAAACGCCAGTAAGCGGCCAGGCCGATCACCAGCACGACCACGAAGCCAAGCAACAGCTTTCGTATCATGGTCGGTCCCCGAAGCTGATTCCCAGCGCGCGCGCGGCTCGCACGACTTCGCTTTCCGGATCGACGAGCCGGGTCGGGCTGATCGCCTCGGCCAGAGGCACCAATTCGATTTTTTCGGACCGGAGGGAAACCATCTGGCCGTACGCCTCGCGCGCGACCAATTCCACCGCGCTCGCGCCGAAGCGTGCCGCCAGGATGCGGTCCGAGGGACTTGGCGAACCGCCCCTCTGCAGGTGCCCGAGCACCGTCACGCGCACTTCCTTGTCGACCCGTTCGCGAATCGCCTGAGCAAGCGAGCTTCCGGGCTGCCCCGCGAGCGTCTTGGGAAGAGGTTCACCCGTGGAATCCCGCTCGGGCAGTTTCACACCCTCGGCAACGACGACCACGGAAAAACTGCGGCCCGCCGCCTCACGCCGCCGGATCGCGCCGCATACGTTCTCGATCGTGAACGGTATTTCGGGAAGGAGGATCACATCCGCTCCCCCGGCGACACCCGAGTAGAGCGCGATCCATCCCGCATCGCGGCCCATCATCTCGACCACCATCACTCGGTGATGGCTCTCCGCCGTGCTGTGGAGACGGTCAATCGCGTCGGTCGCTATGTGCAGCGCGCTATCGAATCCCAGCGTCACGTCGGTGCGTTGCAGATCGTTATCGATCGTCTTCGGGATCGCCACGACTTTCATCCCGAGTTGCACGAACCGGTTCGCGATCGTCAGCGTGCCGTTGCCGCCGATCACGACCAGCGCTTCGATTCCAAGCCTCGCCGCGCCGTCGAGGCACCGCCCCGAATAGTCGCGAATCGCCTTTCGTCCGTTTTCTTCGACTGGAAACGCAAAGGGGTCCTTCGAGTTCGTTGTCCCGAGGATCGTGCCGCCGCGCGGCAGGATTCCCCGAGTCGACTCAAACGTCAGCTCGTGGCATTGATCGGGCCGAAGGAGGCCGTGGAATCCATCGATCACGCCTATCACGCGCCAGCCGTGTCCCAGCTTGGCTGCGTGGACTACGGCGCGGATCGCCGCGTTCAATCCGGGACAGTCCCCTCCCCCGGTGACCACACCAATTGTGCGTGTGCTGGGCATCGTGCTGGAATGCTCCGGCTTTAAGTGAGAATTCTACACTAACGCAAGCGCGCGCCTTCGGAGCCCTTCAGGAAAATACTCGCGATGTGTCGGAAGAGGTTCGGGCTACATCTGCTACAATCCCGCACTGCCGGCGCGGTTCGCCGGTTAACCGCCGGGGAGAATTCGAATGGAAAGCTTAGAGAAGCTGAAGCCGCTCGCGCTGCTGCTCCTGCGCGTGGCCCTGGGCGTCATATTCGTGTATCACGGCTATCCAAAGCTCTTCACGCACACGCGCCAGACCATGGACGGTTTCGTCCACATGGGCTTCCCTGCCTACTTCGCTTACATCGCGGGCGTGATTGAATTCTTTGGCGGGTGCCTGCTGATCGTGGGACTTTTCGCGCGGATCGCCGCGCTGCTTCTGGCCGGAGAAATGGCCGTGGCGCTCGTCCAGGTCCACAAGATTCTCTCGGACCCGCGCGCCGTGCACAACTACGAGTTTCCCTTGGCCCTTGCCGTCGGAGCCTTTACGCTCGCGTCTCTCGGCGCGGGAGTCGTGTCGCTCGATCACGCGCTCTTCCGCGGCAAACGCTCCTCCTCTTTCCGCAAAACCAAGAGCAAGGACTGATCCCGCGCTCGGTGCGAGCCCGGCCTAGGCGGTCTGCGCCGAATGCGGAGCGGCTGCGGGCGGCACACTCGCGGCAGGCGCGGGCAGCGGCGCCTGGGGCATCACCAGCCATGCCACGAAGTAGCCGATGAACGCCGGCACCACCGGCACGGGCATCAGAACCGCCAGCACCCAAATCAGTCGCACGAGCGTCGAGTCGACTTCGAAGTACTCGGCAATGCCGCCGCAGACCCCGGCGATCTTGCAATCGACGGACGAACGCATCAGCCGCTTGCTGGCCCTCGGCGAACCGGCCGGCGCCGCATGCTGTCGCGCGCCGCAGAAGTAACAGAAATTCGAGTAGTCGGCGATTTCTCTCTGGCAATTTCCGCAGGTCATGGTCCCATCCTCCCCGCGCGAGACGCACTCTTCCCGCGCTCATAATCTATTACGAAGGGCCCTTCGGAAAAGTTCCGGACCGCCGTCAATAGGCGGCGAGCTCGCGAACCGCCCGAACGATGTCGTGCGATTGCGGCAGGATCGCGTTCTCGAGCTTCGGATTGTAGGCGCAGAAGGTGTCCTCCGCCGCGACGCGGCGCACCGGCGCGTCCAGTTCGTCGAAAAGCTCGTCGGCTATGCGCGCGGCGATCTCCGCGCCGTATCCCCACGAGCGCCAATCCTCATACGCGACGATCGCGCGGTTCGTTTTCGACACGCTCGCGGCGATGGATTCCCAGTCGTACGGGTTCAGGCTCCGAAGATCGATGATTTCGACCGACACGCCCTCGCGCGCGAGTTCCGCCGCGGCGACCTCGGCGCGATGCACCACGGCGCCGTAGGTGATGATGCTCACGTCCGTGCCCTCGCGCGCCACGCGCGCCTTGCCGAACGGAATCGTGAAATCGGCTCCCGGATAGGGCGAGCGGTTGTACGGCTGGCGATAGAGGTGTTTGTGTTCCAAGAAGAGCACGGGATCGTCGGCGCGGATCGCCGTGCGCAGCAACCCGCAAAGGTCGAGCGCGGTGGAAGGCATCACGACGCGCAGTCCGGGAATGTGCGTGAACGTCACCTCGCCGCTCTGGCTGTGATAGATGCCCCCGCCGGTCAGGTAGCCGCCGATCGCTACGCGCACCACCACCGGGCACTTGAAATGCCCCGCCGTACGCCAGCGCACCAGCGGCAGTTCGTCGCGGAGCTGCATCATCGCCGGCCAGATGTAGTCGAAAAACTGAATTTCCGCCACCGGTTTCAGCCCGCGGATGGCCATGCCGATCGCGCGGCCGACGATGGCCGCCTCCGCAATCGGCGTGTCGAAAACGCGCGCCAGGCCGTAGCGTCGTTGCAGGCCGACGGTCGCCTTGAAAACGCCGCCCTTCCCTTTCACGCTGGCGAGGTTTTCCTCGCGGCTGCAATCGGCCACGTCTTCCCCGAAAACCACGATCCGCTCGTCGCGCGCCATTTCATCGGCGAGCGTGGCGGAGACCATCTCGACCATCGTTTTCGTCCCGCCGTGCGGATGCCCGTTGAATTTCGGCGCGGCTTCGAACTGCTTCCCCGTCGGATCGACGTCCGGCGAATAGACGCACGCGCGAATCGAATCGGCCGCCGGCGACTCGGCTGCAAGCGCGCGGTCGGTCGCCTCCAAAATCTCGCGCTCGACGTTCGCTTCGAGCGTTTCGATATCGTGCTCGTCGAGAATGCCTTCGCGCACGAGGAACAGCCCGAATTTCGGGACCGGATCGCGGCGCGCCTCGGCGTCGCGATCCTCGGGAGTCTTGTATAGCTTCTCGTCGTCGGAAAGCGAATGCGAGTACGGACGCGTCACGTGCGCGTGCACCAGCGCCGGCCCGCGGCGCGCGCGGCAGTGCGCCACGGCGCGGCCGAGCGCCGCGTAACTCTCGAGCGGATCGGTGCCGTCGCACTCCTCGATGTGCATCCGCGGAAAATTCGACACCAGCTTCGAAATGCTGCCGCCTGCCGTTTGCACCTCGACGGGCACCGAAATGGCGTACCCGTTGTCTTCGACGAGGAAGAGCACCGGCGCGCGGCGGAGGCTCGCTGCATTCAGCGCCTCGTAGAATTCGCCTTCGCTCGTCGAACCGTCGCCGCCGGAAACGTAGCCGATCTCGTCGCGATGGTGGCTGACCGAATCGCCGAGCGGCGCCTTGCGCGCCTGGTCGAGCGCCTTGGGAAACTGGTCGTAATAGAGCGCCGCTTCCATCGCGCCGACGGCGTGCAGCCACTGCATTCCGGTCGCCGACGCCACGGGCACGATATTCAGCCGCCGGTTTCCCCAGTGCGACGGCATTTGCCGCCCGCCCGAGGAGGGATCGTCCTTCGCGCCCACCGCTTGCAGCAGCATGTCGTACGGCGTCACGCCCAGCGCCAGCATCAGCGCCCGGTCGCGATAATAGGGGAAAAACCAATCGTAGCCCGGCTTCAGCAGCAGGCTCGCCGCAACGAGAACGGCTTCATGTCCCGCGCCGCTGATCTGAAAGAAAGTCTTGTTTTGCCGTTTGAGCTGGATTTCGCGGTCGTCGAGTTTCCGCGAGAGGAACATCGTCCGGTAGATGCGGACGAGCGTATCCCGGTCGAGCCCGTGGTATTTCGAGGCGTCGAATCGCGCGGTCTTGGCTTTCACCTGAGAGGACATTCAGTACGCCTCCGCCGAGGAGGTTCGCCGGCTGGTCCTGCTTCCGCCCATTATATCCACAAACAGCGAAATCCGTGTCTCGCCGCCATCCACGGTTGCCGTTATTCCGGAGCGCCGGCTCAGGCCCCGCCGGGCGAGGAGCGGGCCGCCGGCTTCTTCCTCATAAACGCCTGTAAGAAGTAGATGGCGAAGCCGACACCCATTGCTACCCAGTAGTAAAGGATGTTTTCGGTCGCCGCGAAGAGCGCCATGCCCACGGCACAGCCCCACATGAACAGCTCCTCTGTGAATCCGTCGACCCAGTTCGGCCGGCCGCCCGCCGCCGGGACGCGCGGCGCAAGCGAGGGCACCAATCGGGGTACGCTCGCAAAGAACCGTCGATAGCTTTCACCTTGTGATGCAAGCAGGCTCGCCTCTTCTCGAAGAATCAGCCGGTAGGTAAAAATCGTCATCCCTACGGCGAGGATGAGGAAGCCCACCCGGCTCGCCAGGAAGCCGATTCCCACCGCGAGCAGAACCGTCCCAAGATAGAGCGGGTTTCGCAAATGGCGATACGGGCCGTCCGCCACGAGGCTGTCCGAATGAAGGTCGCTATCATGCACGATCGAGCTGTGAAGGTAAGACTCCGCCCACGAACGGACCAGCGCCGCGACCGCCACGAGGAAAGCTCCCAAAACGAAGAATCCGCGCACGTATCGATCGATCAAATCCGGGTTGCGGAACTTCCCGGCGGCAACGATCGCTCGCGATAGCGCAACGGACGCATTCACCCGGTCGAATCCGTAGCACAGGAACGCCACGGCAAAGATCCCGGCGATGAACCAGAATCGGTAGCGAAACTCGAATTCCGTCGCGCGAAAGCTCACGCCTGCTTCTCCCGGAACAGCGTCAGTCGAGCGACTCGAAACGCTCGGACGTCGCCGCGAATGCGGACTCGCCCGAGCGGACCGTCTCGCCTTTCGCGGACTTGAAGGGTTCTTCGGTCGGGATGCGGTCCAGCCAGCGTTGATGCGAGAGTTTCTCGTGGTCGGAAAACGCCAGCCGGACGAAAAGCCGCACGCGCGCGGCCGGTTCCTTGCTCTCTTCTTTGGCGTGCTTCGCGGCGGACTTCCCTGCCGGTTTCTTGCGGCCGGATTTCGGTTTTTCGGAGGTGTCTGCCGCTGGTTCCTCGCCAGCCTCCTCTTTTTCAGCCGCCTCTTCTCGCTCGAATTTCAGCGAGATCTTGTCGCCGAGGCGGAACGCCTGCTTCCAGCCCTCGACTTTGTGACGCGCCTGTTGCACTGCCTCTTCGTTCGTGCCGAAATCGAAAATCAGAATGGATTGGGCCATGCATCCTCTATAGCGGCCCAAGGCAGGTGTGTCAAGGCCGCGCCGCCCGTCCAAGACCGTTGTCATCCCGAGTCCGCCGCGGCGGACGAGGGATCTCTCTTCGTCGTGGAGGCACGGCATACCGTGCTACTCTCTGCGCCATCATGGAGGCGGCGAATGGACAAGCAGCACTTTCTGAAATACATCGATCACTTCAACAACAAGCGCTATGACGGAGTGATGGAGTTCTACGATCCCGAGGTCGTGATCGAGTATCCCACGATGCTCGCCAATCCGGCGGCGCCTCCCATCACCCGCAAGGGCCGCGCCGGATTCCTCGAGCAGTATGTGACCCTCCACCAGCACTGCCGCGAGGCGCTCGAAGTCGGCGATTTCCTCCTGGACGGCAACCGGATCGCCGCCGAGATGTACACCGAGTTCCACTTCTTCAAGGACTATCCCAATTTCTCGGGCCGCGCGATGAAAGCGGGAGACGTCTACATCACGACGAACTGGTGCATCTACACGCTCGCCAACGACAAATTCAAGCGCATCCGCGTCGCCCACTTCCGCCTGCACGACCCCAAGACCGCTCGTCTCTGAGCGAATAACTGCGGAACGCCTCATCTCCGTTCACTGTCATTCTGAGCGGAGCGGCCGGACGTCTTCTCTTCGTCCCGCTCCTGCGGGACATCCGGCCACGCAGTCGAAGCGGCCTCCAAGAGTTGCGTGAGGGCTAGGGCTTGGCTCTGACCAGGTGCGGGTATTCAGGAGTCCATTGTGTGGCGGCGATGCGATCGCGCAACTCCTCGGGTGATGTGGGCTGCGCAACGCCTGCGTGCTGAGCTTCGATGCCTACCTCAAAAGCGATCTGTCGCGCAATCGTCCGGAGATCCTTCAACGAAGGAAGTAACGCAGCTGCAGAATCAGACAGCACGGGCGAGTTCTCGCCCAATGCGCGTCCGCCCGCCATCATCATCCGATCAGTCACTCTCCGCGCTCTGGAGGCAATCAAACCCAGACCAACTGCCGGAAAGACATAGACGTTATTGCACTGGGCAATTGGAATCTTCCGGCCCGCAAAGTCTACCGGCGCGAATGGAGATCCTGTGGCGACGATCGCGCGGCCGTCGGTCCACCGTATCAAGTCTTCCGGAACGGCTTCGCACCGGTCCGTTGGATTCGACAGGGGGAAAATGATTGGCCGGTCAACCTTGCGCGCCATTTCTCGCACGATAGATTCGGTAAAAGCGCCGCCGAGGGTTGATAGGCCGATCAAAATCGTCGCGTCGACATTGCGGATGACAGTATCGAGATCGATGGTGCCAGACGAAGGCCGCCGCCACGGCGCAAAGCGTTTCACTGGCTGGACGTAGACGCGTTGCTCGGGAGCCAGATCGGTTCGACCCGCGTGCAGGATACCGCCCCGGTTGACAATCCAGAAACGGCTCCTAGCCTCTTCCTCAGAGAGGCCGCTGTCCACAAGCGCCATGCGCAAATAATCCGCCACGCCAATGGCCGCAGCGCCCGCTCCGTAGAAGACAATCTGCTGGTCCTTCAAGCTTCTGCCAGATGCTTCGATCGCCCCTGTGAGTGCGCCGAAAACGACCGCCGCTGTCCCCTGAATGTCGTCATTGAAGGTCAGCAGTTGATCGCGGTACCGATCGAGGAGGGGCCGGGCGTGGGGATTGGCGAAGTCCTCCCACTGCAGGCAGGTGTGAGGCAACTCCTGCTTCACGGCCTGGACGAAAAGGTCTACGAATTCGTAGTAGGCATCGCCCGTGATACGCTCGTGCCGCCAACCGAGGTACTCGGGTGCTTTCAATCGGTCCTCGTTGTTCGTTCCCACGTCAAGCACGACCGGCAAGGTTCGGGCCGGGTGAATGCCGCCAATCAACGAATACAGAGAAAGCTTGCCAATTGGTATCCCCATGCCTCCCACGCCTTGATCGCCGATTCCCAGGATTCGCTCGCCGTCTGTCACCACAATGACGTCGACGTCCGGGTGCGGCCGGTTCCGCAAAAGGCTGGGAATCGAGTCGCGGAGTGGATAGGAGACGAAAAGGCCACGTGGGCGGCGGTAGATCCCGCTGAATTGCTGGCAGCCCAGGGCAACCACCGGCGTGTACACGATGGGCATCATTTCTTCGATATGGGCGTTCAGCAGGCTGTAAAACAGGATTTCATTCCTATCTTGGAGCGCACGCAGGTAGATGTGGCGCTCGAGATCGTCCGCTTTGTGGCGATAAGCTTCATAAGCGCGGGACGTCTGCTCGTCCAGCGATTCGATCTGCGGCGGCAACAGGCCATGAAGGCCGAACTCGGACCGCTCTTCATCGGTGAAAGCGGTACCTTTGTTGAAGATGGCTGTATCAAGAAGATGCATGCCACGCAGGCTCGTATGAAGGGTGGGAACGTTCACAGCTGCCTCACGGGAAACAGTCCAGTCCGCCAAATGCTGGGCGGAACGTCTGTAGAATACAAGAGCCCCGCCTCTTTGCCTCACGCTTTCGGCTGAAATTTTCGATCACGGAAAACGGGGGGCTGGGCGCATCTCGCAGCGATGACAGTCCGCCCGGCCGGGGCCTTTGCCAGCCCGCGCGCCGCTGGACGCAGATTCGGCTTGTCAGAGACTGACCTGCTGCAATGTAGTTCTTATCTCACCGTTCTTGGCCACGGATGTTCACCGACGGCTATTTCTTCGACGGTGTGATATCTGTGACTGGAAGATCCCAGTGGGCCAGCAAGATCTCGAACCGCCGCTGTTCCTCGCGTTTGTAAGCCTCCTGGTCAGGCCAGAGCTGCTTAATAAGGGATTCTTCCTCAGGATTAGCTGTTGTCGCCACTGTCGAGTTCTTGTACTTAATCGTAACGCGATAGTCCCAGCGCGCATCCTCGGTCATGTGGTTGGCGGGGGTTTCAATCCTTACGGAAATCATGCGACCGCTCTCCACGCCCTTTTTGAGCAGCGGATAGTGGTTCTTCAGGAAAAGTTGCAGGAACTCCTGTTGGTGTCCCCATTGCACTTTGTAGTAGTACTCCATGTTGTAGGGCTGGTCAGCCGCAGCTTGTGGCGGAGCACCCTGTGCAAGCAGTGCCGGCGCAAACACTGAAAGCAATAGCGCAAAGAGTGTGTTCCTCATGGATCCTCCACTGAGTGAGTCGCCTGGATTGTATGCCTGATGAACATCCAGCCCAATATACTTAGCGTCATTCATGAGGGTGCTCCTTGTTGTAGGCGTTGATGCGAACGATCAAAACCTACTCCTCAGGGGCGCCCTTTTATAATGCGTTAATCGTCCAATTGGCTCTCACCTCTCGCGCCGACCCGTACGCGGGATCGCGTCCGCTGGGATACACTTCCGTGTGGCAGCAGACACCTTCGGCGATCCGACACACGGGAAAATCGCTTTCTTCCGTGCCGAAAGAAAATGGATTCTCGATTGCTATCGAAGGGCTCAGGGGTTTAATCCACATGTCCAGCCGAAAATGGAAAGTCTGGTTGCTGTCTGCCGTCGCTGCACTGCTCTGTCAACAGGGCCTTCTTGCTCAAAGCACCACGCCTCCCCAGTATCGGGAAGAACCACCCTTTGATCTGAAGGCGGGTTTGGGCACAATAGGAGATTGGAAGGCGATCGTAACGGCAGCGGTCGAACCCCAGCGCGAGATCGTATCGGACGATGGGCCGAGCCAGTCGAGAATTTGTTTCGTTCGCACGGCTCCTACAACGAGCGAATGCACGTACTTCAGGGACTTGTTTCATTCGAATTTGAGATTTCAGGTGTTCTCCTCACTCGCCGCCGTGCGGTTGCAATCAGAGAGCGCCGCTACGAATGGGTTGGAACTGAAGGCAGCGGCTTGGTATTCCACGGGTCAGGTACACGAGACCGCCATCTGGGTCTACGACGCACAGCGGGATGACTTTCACTTGGTATTGGCCGTGGAATCCGGCGAGGTGCGCATCTTTAGCAGCGGCCTTCTGAATGGAATGCTCCTCACCTCAGACTGGCACCGCGATGAGGGAGATACACGGTGGAGTGACCATAGGCGCGACATCACGGTCTATCGTTACAGCGCCGACGGCGGGGAGGCCGGCTACCGAAAGGTACTCGAATATACAACCACAAAGAAGTACGGGGCTGAAGACACCGATACAATCGACGCCGAGTTGAGAAATATCGAAGCAAAACTCCCTTAGAACTTAGCGCAAAGCATGTTACGTCAGTGCCTTACAAACTCGGGCCCCAAGGAATTCTCGCAGTGGTCGGTAGCGGAAGACCAAACTCCCGATGTGTTTGAATGAATAAGTCAGGGGAGTGCTTGGTAGAAAAAGCTGAGCTCAGCGCGAGCGGCTGACTCAGATCAAACCAAGGAGGCTTGAATCAGTCATATGCCGCCTACCGTGGGCGACAAACTCGGACCCTACGAGATCCGCTCGCGCATCGTCGCGGGCGGCTTGGGTGAGGTGTACGCGCACAAGACACTGTTCGAGAAATCTGTCGCGCAAGACGCTTCGAGATGAGCAAAGCGGAACCAGTGCGGTTGTGCCCCACTACGTTCTGATCTGCCCATGGATAGAGGCTTAGGCGAACGGCCGTTGCGAAGTTAAAAACGCGATCGAGGACCCTGATGGTCTCATCGATTCCGGTACTCGACCGAAAGCTTCGAAGTCACTCGGTCACTTCAGCAACTAAGACCTTCGCAAAATCAAAGGGCGCGCAATCCGGCGCGCGCGAACCAAGAAAAGCAAGCCCTTCGGTTTTGCCGATCGAAACAAGGGAACGGGGCTCGTCCCAAGTTAACCAGCTCTCTTCTTCTGCCGATCTCAGGCGAGGTCGAAGCGATCGAGATTCATCACTTTGGTCCACGCGGCCACGAAGTCTTTCACAAACTTCTCCTTCGAGTCCGCGCACGCATAGACTTCCGCGAGGGCGCGCAGTTCGGAGTTCGACCCAAAGATCAGGTCGACACGTGTGCCGGTCCACTTGACCTCGTTTGTCTTCGGGTCGCGCCCCTCGTACACGCCTTCCGAGCCAACGGACGGCTGCCATTGCGTGCCCATGTCGAGCAGGTTGACGAAGAAGTCGTTGGTCAGCGTCTCCGGCCGCTTGGTGAAGACGCCG
>JBEKAE010000044.1:0-17100 GCA_050018375.1 Candidatus Acidiferrales bacterium
ACTGGCAGTGCGAATCTCACGGTTTCGCAGGACAGCGTGGCTGGCAGCGGATTCAGCGTTACCGGCTTCTCGGCCCAGACGATCTCGCCCGGCAGCAGCACGACATTCAATGCGGTCTTTGCGCCGACTTCTTCGGGAACCGCTTCTGGCAGCATCTCGCTGACCAGCAACGCACCCGGTTCGCCAACGCCGATCGCCTTGAGCGGGACAGGCGTGCAATCACAGCTGACGGTCACGCCGTCGAGCGTCAGTTTTGGAAGCGTGAGCGTTGGCGGCAGCAGCTCGCAGACGGTCACTCTGACGAACACTGGCAGTGCGAATCTCACGGTTTCGCAGGACAGCGTGGCTGGCCCGGCAGCAGCACGACATTCAATGCGGTCTTCACGCCGACCTCTTCGGGAAGCGCTTCCGGCAACATCTCACTGGCTACGAATGCATCTGGTTCACCGACGACCATCGCCCTGAGCGGGACAGGCACGCAGCCACAGCTGACGGTCGCGCCGTCGAGCGTCAGCTTCGGCGCCGTCGCCGTCGGGAGCAACAGTTCGCAGACGGTCACTCTGACGAACACGGGCAGTGCGAGTCTCACGGTTTCGCAGGACAGCGTGGCTGGCAGCGGATTCAGCGTTACCGGCTTCTCGGCCCAGACGATCTCGCCCGGCAGCAGTGCGACATTCAACGCCGTCTTTACGCCGACCTCTTCGGGAAGCGCCTCCGGCAGCATCTCGCTGACCAGCAACGCGCCCGGTTCGCCGACGGCAATTGTCCTGAGCGGGACGGGCGCGCAGCCACAACTCACGGTTACGCCATCAAGCGTCGCCTTTGGGAGCGTCGTCACCGGGAGCAGTAGCTCGCAGACGATCACTCTAAAGAACACTGGCAATGCGAATCTCACAATTTCGCAGGGGAGCGCCACAGGCGCCGGGTTTAGTATTACGGGCTTTTCGCCCCAGACGGTCTCCGCCGGCAGCAGCGCGACATTCAATGCAGTTTTCGCACCGACTTCCTCAGGAAGCGCTTCCGGCAGCATCTCGCTGACCAGCAACGCACCAGGTTCGCCGACAGCAATCGCCCTGAGCGGGACGGGCCTGGCCGCGACCCAGGTGCTCGGAGCGAACCCGACCAGCTTAAGCTTTGGCAGCGTCAATACAGGCAGCAACAAGTCCCTGAGTGTGACCCTGACCAACAATGGGACCTCGAACATCACAATCTCTGGCGTGAGTTCCTCGAGCGCGGCATTCACCCCCAGCGGCGTGAGCTCCGGCCTCATCCTGACGCCCGGCCAGTCGGCCGCGCTCAACGTGCTTTTTGCTCCGACGGCGGCCGGCAGTGCGAGCGGCACGGTTACGGTTGCAAGCAACGCCACGTCGGCTCCAACGATCTCCGTGTCTGGCGCCGGCGCTCAGACGCCGACTTCTTATTCCGTATCGCTGTCCTGGACGGCAAGCGCGTCGGCGAGCGTGGTCGGGTACAACGTCTATCAGGGAACTGTTTCGGGCGGCCCTTACGCGAGGCTCACTTCGACGCCTGTTCCGGCGATTCAGTACGCGGATACGACCGTACAGTCCGGCAACACCTACTTCTACGTGGTCACGTCCGTTGATTCGAGCAACGACGAAAGTGCGTTTTCGAACCAGGCCACTGCCACGGTTCCATAGCGTTCAAACGCGCGATTTGTGGGAGGTGCAAACGCGGCAAGCGAACACGCGCCGAGATAAGACCTGAAGGCGGGGCGCCAACGCTCCGTTAAGCCGTCCAGGAGGACTGTCCTGCCGGACAGGGGTCTCTCCCTGTCCCAAGTATGTACCTGCGTCCAGTAGTTTTGAGCAACTCCTCCGTTTGACAATCCATTTTCAGTGCGCGGGGTGCACTCATTCAGCGGAAATTTCAGCCAGATACATCTCTTCGTGATAGGTCCGGCGCGTCTGGTCTTCGCGGTCTAGCCACCGTTGTAGCTCTTTTCGGGTTGCTCGGGTCAGCAGGTTGCATTGGCCTGACAGACCGATCGAACTCCGGTGGTCCTTCGGCTGACGGCGCAGCGATGGCCGTCAATCCTTCTCCGATCGGATTTGGAAACGTCGTGGTGGGCACCACGAACTCTCAAACGATAAGCGTGTCGAATGTCGGCACATCTGACCTCACGATCACGAGTGTCGCGATCTCGGGCACGGGTTTCGGTATCTTGGGACTTCCGACCCCCCTCACGCTGGGAGTCGGACAGGGCACAACCTTCGCCGTCTCGTTCCAGCCCACTTCGCCCGGCGCGGCCTCCGGTCACATCTCTATCACCAGCAGGGCCATTCCCTCGGCCGTGGCAGTCAACCTGACGGGCACGGGCGTGCCGGCGACGCTGCAGCTCTCCGCAAACACCTCGAACCTGAGTTTCGGCAGCCTGACAGTAGGAACCTCATCGTCGCAATCGGTGGTCTTTACGAACACAGGGAATTCGAATGTCACCATCTCGAGCGTGTCCGCTTCAGGGACGGGATTTGGCGCGAGTGGCGGGTCGAACACCACCTTGGCTCCAAACCAGTCTGTGACCGTCACTGTGAACTTCAATCCGCAAGCTGCGGGCGCCGCAACCGGCACGCTGTCCGTCTCCAGTAATGCATCGAACCCGCTCCTTCAGATTCAGCTATCCGGCGGGGGCATCTCGCAACCGGTGCAACATTCTGTCGCGCTTAACTGGGATCCCAGCGCATCTGCGGTAATCGGTTACTTCGTGTACCGTGGCACCATAACGGGCGGACCTTATTCGAGACTGAACCCTTCTGTCGATCCATCTTCGAGCTACACGGACGGCAGCGTCAGCGGCGGTCAAACGTACTTCTATGTTGTGACTTCAGTCGATTCCAGCAACGTTGAAAGCGGATACTCGAACCAAGTTTCCGTCACCATCCCGTCGCCGTAGCTTAGTTTTCGCCCGTTCGTTTTCAAGCTAGGCGCTTTCACGCCCGCAAATCCGAAACGCCTCCGCCAGAGCGGCGCCTAGGCGCAATCGCTGTGGCATAATAGTGCGTTGGGAGGCGCGGTGCATTGTGTACCTTCCCCTGACGAGACCTTGACATCCCGCAAGCGAATTCGAAAGAAGCTGCTCGCCGCGCATCGCAAGCTGCGCGAAATGCGCATGATCGTGAAGGGGATTGCTTCGACGCGACATCCCCTCCTCGCGCATATCATCCCCATCCGGCGCTGCAATCTATCCTGCACCTATTGCAATGAGTTCGACGATTTCTCGAAGCCCGTGCCGACCGAGGAAATGTTCCGGCGAATCGACGGCTTGGGCGCGATGGGCACTTCGGTCGTCACAATCAGCGGCGGTGAGCCATTGCTGCACCCCGATCTGGATGCCATCATTGCGCGCATCCGCAAGAACGGAATGATCGCGGGCCTGATCACGAATGGTTACCTACTCGTGGCCGACCGCATCGAGCGGCTGAACCGGGCCGGACTCGAATACCTGCAAATCAGCATCGACAACGTGCAGCCGGATGACGTCTCGAAGAAGAGCCTCAAAGTCCTCGACAAGAAACTCGAGCTTCTAGCCGAGCATGCCGAATTTCACGTCAACATCAACTCGGTCCTGGGGAGCGGCGTGCGCAACCCGGAAGATGCGCTGGCCGTGGCGCACCGGGCGCTGCAACTTGGCTTCACTTCGACCGTGGGCATCCTGCACGACGGCAATGGACAGCTCCAGCCGCTCGGGCCGCGCGAGCAGGAGATTTTCGAAGAGATCATGTCGCTGGGGAAGCGGTCGTTCACTCGCGTGAACCGGTTCCAGCACAACATTGCGGCGGGCCGGGAAAACGAATGGCGCTGCCGCGCCGGATCACGCTATCTCTACGTCTGTGAGGATGGCTTGGTGCACTACTGTTCGCAGCAGCGCGGCTACCCTGGCATCCCGCTCGAGCAGTACACGGCCGGCCGCCGCCAGCGCGAATTCCTGACCAGGAAAAGCTGCGCGCCGCGCTGCACCGTCTCCTGCGTTCACCAGATCTCGGTCGTGGACGGGTGGCGCGCGCCACAGACCTTCGATTCAGGCTCCTCGGCCACCCCTGGCTCGTTCGTTCAACTCACGGGTTCGGCCACCCGCGATTAGTCTCCCTGAGCAGATTCCTCTAGGAAATCAGCCCCAAATCTATTCGACCTCATTTTCGGCAAGCCGAGTTACTGGGCTCAGCCACCACAGCAAAGAAGCCGGATTCTGTAGAAGGCCTTCAATCGCTGTGCTAGAGTTTGCCGCTGAAACCTATTTTGCAATGGAGAACGACGCTTCGCTACGGGCGGAAATGCCGCTCCGAGATGGAATATCCCGGCTGAGGCTGTATCTAGGAAGATAGAGCTGTGATCGAACGCCTGCGATTGTTGTTCCGCCACGTCACGTATAACCTGCGTGGTGGCTTCCTTGTTCGCCCGCTGGCCATCGCCCTCACCCTAGGTTGTGTAGGTGCGCTGCTCTCGTGGTTTGAAGAGACCCACCCCTCCATCGACGACTGGGTGCCCAAGGTGCTTTTCCTTTCGCACGCCGATCCCCAAGTGGCTCAAGTGATCCTCGGTGGGATTGGCGCCTCCATCATGACCGTCGTTTCTATCGTTTTCGCGATCCTGCTGATGACGTTAACTCTGGCGTCCATGCAGTTTTCCCCGCGCATCATCGTCAGCTTTGCGAGGGATCGCATCACCCAATGGACGCTTGGCATATTCCTCGGCACTTTCTTGTATTGCATGGCGGCGCTTCCGGCGGCCCACTCCCTACCGCGCCCATTCGCGCCGGTCACGGCCGTCGTGGGCGCCATACTGCTTGCGATAGTCTGCGTTGGGTTGCTGCTCTTCTTCATTCATCACATTTCGCAGGCGATCAGTGTGAACCATATCGTGGACAGGATCGCCTCGGAAACAGAACTTGTGATCGACGACGTGATGCCGCTGCCGCGTAAGCAGAACCGCCTGGAGACCGGGGATGGGGCCGAGCCGACCGCGTGGGAGACACCGGTCCTTAACGAGGTCTCCGGCTACATCCGGTTTGTCGACATAAGGCGACTTCTGGTTCTGGCGACGTCCTACCACGTGAAGATTCATGTTGTCCGCCGGGTCGGCCAGTTTGTTCCGGCAGGGGTTCCGCTCCTGATGGTGTACAAAGGGGAACGGCTGTCCGCCGAAAACGGCGCCACATTGCGCGGCGCGTTCGACCTCGGGCCGGCCCGAACCCTACAGCAGGATGTGGAGTTCGGCGTCTTACAAATCGTCGACATCGCGCTCAAGGCGATCTCGCCTGCCGTCAATGACCCCACGACCGCCATCAATTGCGTGGACCAACTGAGCCGCATCCTGATCCGGTTCGCATCCAGGGAGATGCCCGAGCCGCTGCTCTACGATCTACGCGGCGTAGCTCGCGTCAGTATTCGATGGATCGACTTCGAGCGCCTGTTGGACTCTGCGTTCGAGCAGATCCGCATGTACTCGAAGACTGATATTGCGGTCAGTCTGCGCTTGCTTCGCGGCTACGGCGACATTGCTGCTGCGACGCAAGACCAGGCGCTTCGGAGCTTACTTTTCGATCGGGCAAAGCGAGTCGTCGATGGTTGTGCCGAAAGGATCGGCGCAGAGGAACTGAAACCGTTGCTCATCCGTCTGACCGCACTTCAGAAGTTCGTACCCGTCTAATCCACGGACGTCATTGCAACCATCCTTGGATCCCGATTCTTCTGAGTGAATCTCGCAGAGACGATATCATTTCACGGATCAGGCGACGGATTCCGGACAGCGCCGTGGCGATCGGCGCCGTCAGCCTGGGAAGCATCGTCTACTACGTGGTGGCAATTTTCGGTACGGGATTGAGCCCTCGGAAGCGCCAATGATAATCTGTCGCCGGGGAAGATGACAGGGACATTGCGCCATACTCTCAGGGTTCGTTCTTTCGATTCTTCAATCAAGAGCGCAACTTTGTTCTCTTAAGAAGCGCGCATAGATGAATTCCCGCGCCTAACGACCGATGGACGCCGCTGCCGAATACGCCCGGCCTGTGCCGGAGATCAATCCGTGGCTCATTGCCGCCACGGTGATGATCGCGACGTTCATGGAAGTGCTGGACACGAGCGTCGCCAATGTCTCGCTGCCCCACATCGCCGGCAACCTCTCGGCGGGCGTTGACGAAAGCACCTGGGTTCTCACCTCCTACCTGGTCTCGAACGCGATCGTCCTGCCCCTTTCGGGATGGTTCTCTGAACTCTTCGGCCGCAAGCGATTTTTCATCGGGTGCGTCGTGATTTTTACGATCAGCTCTCTTCTTTGCGGGATGGCGCCGTCGCTGCCCTTGCTCGTGCTTTTTCGCGTGATTCAGGGCGCGGGCGGCGGGGGTATGCAGCCGACTTCGCAGGCGATCCTCGTGGATAGCTTTCCGCGCCACAAGCAGGGAATGGCGATGGCGATCTATGGCATGGGCGTGGTTGTGGCGCCGACGGTCGGGCCCACCCTTGGGGGTTGGATCACCGACAACTATTCCTGGCGGTGGATTTTCTTTCTCAATGTGCCGATCGGCGTTATCTCGGTTCTAATGATTTCCGTGCTCATCGCCGACTCGGCTCGCCCCGGTCACAAAACGTTTGGGAAGAGCTTCAAAATCGATTATCTCGGACTCGGATTCCTGAGCTTGGGTCTCGGTTCCCTACAGGTTGTGCTGGACAAGGGAGAACGCGATGACTGGTTCGGTTCGCCGTTCATCGTGTGGGCGACGGCAATAACCGTGACATCGCTCGTGGCTTTGGTAATTCGGGAATTGCTGACGGAAACCCCCGTAGTTGATTTGCGGCTGTTCAAGGATCGAAACTTTGCGATTTCCACTTTCATGATGTATGTGCTTGGCTTCGTCCTGTATAGCACCACCGTCCTGCTCCCCATTCTGCTTCAGACGGTGATGGGGTATACGGCAATGAGGAGCGGTCTGGTTCTCTTGCCGGGCGGGTTGGTCCTGCTTGGGATCTTGCCTTTTATCGGATGGCTTTTGGGCCGTTTCGAACCGCGCTGGATCGTGCTAACCGGACTCTGCATCATGGCGGTGGGCTTGTACAACTTGTCGCATTTCACGTTGGACGCAGGCGAGCAGACGGCCGTCAACGACTGGGTCATATCGCGCATGGGCACGGCATTCTTGTTCGTGCCGATCAACGTGATGGCGTTTTACTTCGTGCCTTCGGGCAAGATGAATAACGCCTCTGGCTTGATCAATCTCGCCCGCAACATCGGCGCAAGCACAGGCATTTCGTTTGTGACCACGATGCTCGCCCGCCGCGCCCAGTTCCACCAGAGCATTCTCGCCGGCAACTTGCAGGGTGGAAGCACTCATTATCATGCGGCGTTGCAGCACTTGGCCCATGCGCTGATCGCGCACGGAGCGGACGCGCCCCACGCTTCTGTTGGCGCCCAGGCTCTCGTCTATCAGCAATTGCAGCGGCAGTCGACGATGCTCTCGTTTGTGGACAACTTCTGGATCATGAGCGTCATCTGCGTGTGCGTCATTCCGTTGATATTCTTGATGAAGAGAAAGACGTCGTCGCAGGGCGGCCGTGTCCCGGTCCACTGAAACGCGGACTCGCTACTGAGTTCGTCGTGCCAGGATTTTGACAAACGACCCGCTGCGCAGTTCGTCCGATGAAAGTCCTGTGAGGCCTTCCACTTCATCCGCTTTGAGTCCGCCGCAATTGATCGCCTGCAAGAAATAGCTCAACATGCCCTGCGCCATGGCGGCGTCGTCGAACACGTGGCCCACACGCGTGGCCTGTGCGGCCTTCTCGATGAAGTTGCGCAACCGCTGGGAAGCCGAGTCGAGGTTCTCGAGGAAAAACGAATAGACCGCCGCGTAGCGCGACGGCAGTTGCGCCGGGTGCAGGTCCCATCCCTGGTAGTAGCCGTTCGCAAGTGACCGCCGCACGCAATCGTAGTGCAGCTTCCAGGCGGCGTGCACGGTCGCGCGATTCGATTCGATCTGGAGCGCGGTGAGCGGCGGGCCGTCCTTTGCGGCCCGGTGAGGCGGGATCGGAAGGATGTTGACGGGACCATCAGACAGCCGGATGCCCGTCCCGGCGAGCGCCGCCTGCATCAATTCGCGCGCGAAATCGGACGCGGGATGCGTCATCGCCTGATGCAGCGCCGCGATACTGAGCGAAGCCGTGTAGTCGTACGGGCCGAAGTGCGCTGCGACGCACCGTCCGCGCGCCGCGCTCACGAGCGGCAGCAGATTAGCCTCGCCGCGTTCATTGAAAATGGCCTGGGACGTCTCGATCATCAGCTCGATGCGCAGAGCGCCGGGATGGAGATCGAGCATCGGCTCCAGGCGCGAACAGATGTCGGCGAGTGCCGCGACTTCATCCGGCAGCGCCACCTTCGGCAGAGTGATGTAGAAGTTCTTCGGCAATTCGCCCCGCATCTTCATGGCGAGTTCCGTCAAAAAGAGGTCCAGCGTGCGAATGCTCCGCTCGCGAAGCTCTTCACTGAGCGGCTTGATGCGGATGCCGATGAAGGGTGGCAGTTCGCCCGCGTTCATGCTGGCGGCGACTTCGTCTGCGGCCGCCACGGCGTGCCCATCCTCCTCGTCATCGGGGCGATTGCCGTATCCGTCCTCGAAGTCGATTCGAAAGTCCTCAACCGGCTCGCGTTGCAGCTTCTCCCGTACGCGGCGATAGATGGTGTGCGCGAACCAAGCGGGACGGTTCTCGCGGCGCGCCGCTTCACGATCCGCCTCGATGGATTTCGCGATCGAGGCGGCCGCGTCCCGCGTTTCCGGCAGGCCTTCCGCGCCCGGCAGGGCGATCGCCTTTGCGAACGCCGCGAAATCCGGCGCGTATTCGTCGAGAGATCGCAGCGCAAGCTCGCCCAGACGCCGCGTCGTGCCCGAGCGAAACAGATGCGCTCCGCCGTAGACGACGTGTATCGGCTGGCGCTCGCCGGACGGGCCGGGATAGCGCTTTTGGAGCGCCTTATGGGCCTGCTCGAGACGCGTTGCAATTTCCTGAAGCGACTCCGGGGAAAGCGTCCTCTTCATGAACCCTCACGCAATCGGTTCGTCCGCGGAGAAACTTGCAGCCTGTTCCCTGTTGGACGCGTGATTCCGTGTTGTCCGAAAGAACGGGACAGGATACATTGGTTTTTCCACACGGCGAAACGGTAGTCAACCATGTCGGAGAAAATCCTGATCGTAGACGATGAATCGTCCGAGCGGCTTGCGCTCGCGACGTTGCTGCGCGGCCAGGGCTACGAAGTGCGCGACGTCGGTGACGGCGCCTCCGGACTCGCCGAATGCGCCACGTTTCGCCCGGACCTCATCTTGCTCGACATTGTGATGCCCGGAATGAGTGGCTTCGAGGTCTGCCGGCGCATCAAGGCCACGCCTGAAACGCGGCTCACTCCGGTCGTCTTGATCACCGGGCTTTCTGCAACGGAAGACCGCATCGAGGGCATCAATGCCGGCGCGGACGACCTCCTCGGCAAGCCGATCGACTTCAACGAACTGCTGGCCCGCTCGCGTTCTCTCTTGCGGCTGAAGCAGTTCACGGACGAGCTCGAAAACGCCGAAGGCGTCCTTTTCAGCCTCGCCTACAGCATCGAAGCGCGCGACCCGTACACGCGCGGCCATTGCGAGCGGCTTGCCGAAATGTCCGCGCACCTCGCGGAAAAGCTCGGGCTGTCGGAGGAGCACATCAAGGCTCTGCGTCGCGCCGGGATCGTCCACGACATCGGCAAGGTGGTCGTGCCGGACGCAATTCTGCTCAAGCCGGGACCGCTTACCGAGGAAGAGACCGCGGTGATGCGCAAACACCCCGTGGTGGGAGAGCGCATCTGCGCGCCGCTGAGGACCTTTCGCCTCGTTCTTCCTATTATTCGCCACCATCACGAGAAGCACGACGGCTCCGGCTATCCCGATGGCCTTCGCGGCGGCGAGATTCCGCTCACCGCTGCCATCCTCCAGTTAGCGGACGTCTACGACGCCCTGACGACCAACCGGCCCTACCGAATGGCCTCGTCGCAGGATATCGCGCTGAGAATCATGGAAGAAGAAGCTGCGCGCGGCTGGTGGGATCGCAATCTGTTCGATGCTTTCCGCGAAATGATCCGCAACGGAAATGCGGCCTCGCCTCCCGAGAAGCTCGGCAAGGCGGCGAGCGGTCTGTAGCGCCAGGAACTCTTCAGGACGGCCCGAGCCGCTCTTCGCCCGCATAGATTACGAACCGCCTGCCACGCAGAAACCCGATCAGCGTGAGCCGAAGTTCGCGCGCAAGTTGCACGGCGAGGCTCGATGGCGCCGAAACCGACGCCACCACCGGCAGCCCCGCCACAATCGCTTTCTGAATGATTTCGAAGCCGCCCCGGCCGCTGACGAGCAGAACATCGTTCGCGAGCGGAAGTCGGTCCCCCAGCAGCGCCCAGCCAATCACTTTATCCACCGCGTTATGCCGCCCGATGTCCTCCCGCAGGACGAGCAGTTCACCCTTTGCGTCGAAAAGCGCCGCCGCGTGAAGGCCCCCGGTGCGCCCAAAGACGGCTTGTGACGCCCGCAACGCTTCCGGAAGGCGCACCAGCACTTCCGCGTCGAGCCGAAAGTCCGGATTCGGGGGCTGAAGCGTTCGCGCGCGCACGGAATCGATCGACGCCTTCCCGCAGATTCCGCAGCTCGACGCGGCAAAAAAGTTCCGCCGCATCTTTTCCAGATCGGGCGCCGATCCCGGCTCGAGCTCCACTCGGACGACGTTCCCGCGATTCTCCCCGGCATCGCCCGGGTCGTTCTCGAGCGCGACGATTTGCGCGCGCCGCTGTACCAGGCCTTCCGTGAAAAGGAACCCGGCAGCCAGCTCCACATCGTGTCCGGGCGTGCGCATCGTGACGCTCAGCGGGTCCTTGCCGATGCGGATTTCGAGCGGTTCCTCGGCGGCAAGATAATCCTCCTTGCGGTGGACCTTACCGTCGTCCCATTCGGAGACCTGTGTCAGGTCGACGCTGCGCGGTTTTCGAGGCAAGCGGCATCTCCCAAATGTAGCGAGCTGGATCCGCTCACGCGGACCGTCAAGCATACATCCGAGATGCTGGCGGCCGCGCCCAAAAACGGACTGGCTCGTCCCGACGGCGTCGGGACGAGCCAGGGGGGCGTTGCATTGGTGTGAGGTGTACTACGGGGAACTTTTTCGCCGCCTCACTCGGGTTGATGCGGGAGGACGACTCCCGTGGCCGGATCAAGAATCAATTTGTGCGCCGACGGGCCATCGTCGAAGTCGAACATGCCATTGAGCCTCCCGGCTTTTACGTCGCTCGAGTTGCCGCCGATCCGGCCCAAGTCCCAGTTATCCTCGATGAAGCGGAGGATTGAAGACTGGTCTGTCGTTCGGTGATCGACGTAGTTCTGTTTTGCGTAGGGCGAAATCACGAGCAGAGGCAGGCGAGGACCATAACCGCACTGGCCCTGTGTCGTCGTAGTCGCAGCGCCGCAACTGGCGGGGCCGGTCAGAGCATCGTCTGTGACTGCCGACTGGTTGACGACCGGTCCGAGCACATGATCGTACCAGCCGTCGGAGTCGTCATACGAGACGATGATCGCCGTGTCTTTCCAATAGGGGCTGTTCATAATCGCGTTGATCACACTTACAACCCAGTTCTGCTCGTCGATGGGATCGGAGTAGCCCGGATGGCCGTCCTGATACGCAGCAGCCTTCAGGTAGGTCACGGAAGGAAGCCTGTCCTCGCCGAGAGCCGTCCAGAACGCGCTCAGGTCATACTGATGACTCGCCCCATCCGATGAGGTCCCGATCAGACTCGGGTCACTAGGCGGCACGTGGTGCTGGTTCGTAGTTTGGGCGTAGTACTCGAAGGGTTCGTGGTGTGGGATGTAGTCGCCGTCGCTGGACTGTGTGAGAGCGTCGTCCCCGGCTAGGCCGACATGATGTTGCCCGCAAATGGCTCGTCCCTTCGCATCCACGCCAGTCGGCGCGAAGCCACCATGGAACCAGCCCCACGTGATGCCCTTGGCATTCAGCAGGTCACCCACATTCTTGCCCGACACCGTGATCTGGGCCGAGTTGGCAAGCCCCGGCGTTGTTGACGCACAGTCATCAAAGCCCGGCCGTGGGTCGCCGATCGCCGCACCCGTTGTCGAGCCATTGGCGATGTTGCCGGATGGGCTCGCCGCGTTACCATTGGGCTTCTTTGGAACGAGAGTTGCCGTGGCTGTCGTTCCTGCAATCAGGTTGAGAGCTCCTACTGTAGATGGCCCGAACATGGTGCCATAGGAGTTGTCGCTCATCGCGAAATGCTGCGCGTAATTCCAAATGGCTTGGACGGTATTGCCGTCGAAATAGCCCATCACGACGCCAGTGCCCTTGCCATAGTCATTGCAAGGGGACCCCGCTGTCGACCCCGTCCCGGTGAACTGCGGGTATTGGTCCATCAGGCCGTGATCGGCCGCCTGTTGTTCGGGGGTGTAGTCGTGATTCTGGTCGCACGTCACCGACGCCACGCCTGTGTCCATCCGGAACGGCTGGGTGGAATTCGGATTCTCGATCAGAAGCCCGCCGCTCAGGAGGTTATTCACGCGTGGCGTGTCATCCTTGGCTTGGAAGGCTGGTTCGCCTTCCGGATTTGTCGCGTACGGGTACGTGGCGAAATAGTGGTCGAAGGAAATGTTTTCCTGGAAGATCACCACAACGTGCTTGATCGGCGTCGTGGTTTCTACGTATTCGGCAGCGTCCTTTGTCTGCCCGGCCAAGAGATTGCCGGGTGTCGCCAGGGCTAGGTTGGAGGCAAGCGTGATGGCTGCCATCCAGCGAACATGCTTCCGGATCATGAGTTCTCCTTGTAGGAATTTTCGGTCTGATGCCGTTCCGCCTCGCGGGGATCGGCAGCGGCACACCGCTGCTTTAGAGGCTTTCGGAATCAAACGCGTGCACCAGGTGAATACGCGTCCGTTGTTATTCCCTGATGACAAGCAGATTAAAAACCGGTCGGTGCGCGGCCATTTTGTTTCGCGATCGCGTTCAGTGTGTTACTCCCGTGTTGCTGTCCCACGCGAGCGCCACACAGTACGCGTCCTCTGGGAATGAATCGCCTGGACAGGCTTGGCTGCCCGTCTCTGGGATCGACGCGAATCATTCCCATCATTCCGCCGTCTTCGTGTTCCAAAAGGTGACAATGATAGACAAATGTCCCGACGACATTAGGATCGCGGAAATCCATTCGCAGCTTCACGCTCGGATACTGCCGGCTCCTTCCGTCCCAGTACGCAACGTTGACCGTGTCCCGCAAGAAGGGTTCGTCCACCGGAACTCCGTTCCACTCCATCAAGATGAAATGGATTTGATGGATATGAAACGCATGCAGTTCCTGCGTTCGGTTCTCGATAATCCAGTCCTCGACGTCTCCTTGGCGCGCCACGATATTGGGAACCTTCCCGTTCGGATCGAATAACGCGGGCTCTTGACCCTCGACGGTGATGTAAAAATCGGTCGGGCTGTTCGGGTCGTTCGGATTTCGCGGCTTTTCGGAGAAATACAGCTTCCTCGTTCGTACCGGAGTGACGTCACCAAGCCAGACTGAACTCGGGCGCGCGAGCGGTGCGGGAGAAGCGGCCAACGTGGCCCTTGGCTCGGACGCCTCTGGCGCAGCTGCGATTGTCGCGAGCGGCCGCGTCGGATCGTTTTCGCCGGCCGGTCCGGTATCGACCGTTCGAGTGACAAAACTCGCCTTTTGGTCCGCAGGCGGTCCTTTAACAACAAACTCGACTCGCCCGGCCGGCGGCAACAGAATATGGCTCTCCCACACAATACGGTTTCCCGCCATACCGTTTTCGTTGATTGGAACTCCGTCCAACGAAACCACACCCACCATTTGTGGCTTGTTGTCGATCAGCATCTGGAGGTCGAGATAGGTGATCGCGGATGCGTTCAAAACGCGCCAGAGCTGCCTTTCCGCGGGCTTCATTTTGATTGCTGCGGGGGGATAGCTCGGGTAGAGAACGGGAACGAAGTTGATCGAGAGATCTTTTGCTGGCTTGCCGCCGCCCGTTCCCGTGTTCAGGATATCGCCCTCCGCGTCGCGCAGAACGATCGGCGGAGGCACGGAGTCCGACTTCACGGGTTCCGCATTTGGGTTCAGCAGTTCCTGATCCCGAATAACGAAAACCCGCTCCGGCAGGCCTGCGAGCAATGGATTTGCCCGTTCGATCCCCTCGACGATCAAGGCTCCGGAAGCTCCTCCGAGTACTTGTGTCTTTGTGAGGCCGTGGACGTGCGGGTGATACCAATACAACCCCGGAGCTTCATCTAAAGGGATCCGAAATCGGTATTCGAACGGTGGGTCGCCGGGCTGAATCATCGTGTTCAGCACGTCGTCCTGATGGCAGACGGGCGGCACATCCAAGCCGTGGAAATGCACGTTGGTCGATGCGGCGGTCATCTCTCCGTCCGCGCACTCGCCGTGCATCGTATGCGCGTGCAATTTCCGCTCAATCGGCTGGGAAGGAAGACTCACTTCGTTTTTCAGTCTCAGAACCAGCAGATCGCCAGGCTTCAGGCGCAACGTCGGCGCCTCGCTGCCATCTTTGTACGCGTAGCAATAGCGGACATTCCCGTTCGCATCGACAAAGCCTCGGTAGGTCAGCTCGACTCGTAGCGCGCCATTCCGGCTGCGGAGATCCTCTGGCTCGGGCACGGTGCTGCCCGCTGGAGGGCGACGGCAAACGTTTGTCGCCGCATTTTGGGCGAGCGCGCAACTCGTTGAAATGGCAAAAACGGCCGCCGCATACAGCAAGAGCCAGAATGCCGCCATCTAGACTCCTCTTCTGATCGAGGTTGGAACAGTCTTGCCGCTTCCGCAGGACAAAAGCGCAAGAACGCGCTTTCCGCTCCGAAGATCGGCCATTCTTAGCGATGGTGCGGCTTACTCAGGTGAATTTCCGATGAATATTCGTTGAAAGAGCGGATTCGGATGGCTTTCTCCACGGCCGCCTCGAAAGCAGCATTCCAACAGCA
The DNA here is from genome assembly GCA_050018375.1 of Candidatus Acidiferrales bacterium. Taxonomy (GTDB): domain Bacteria; phylum Acidobacteriota; class Terriglobia; order Acidiferrales; family UBA7541; genus Palsa-295. The sequence goes on from JBEKAE010000044.1 coordinate 15,006, forward strand.
GAGGTTATGCGAGATTTCACCGGCACTTAATGCCGCTGCAATATAGTCCCGCTAGGTTTGCGGCGAAATTTCGGCGACATGTCGCCGTTAATCCAAGTTTCTTGGGGAAGTTCTTGCATGCGCAATCGTGTTGCGCTCGTTGCCCTGGCGCTTTTCGGACTGCTGTTGAACTCTCCGGTCAGTAAAGCACAGCACGGCAAGCAGACCGATGCATCCTCCTTCCCACGGCCACGCCCATCAAGCACGTTGTGGTCATTTTCGACGAAAACATTTCGTTCGATCATTATTTCGGCACGTATCCGAACGCAGCCAATCCGCCGGGAAAACCTCCCTTCTTCGCAGAGCCTGGTACGCCCGCCGTCAACAACCTGACGAACACTCTGCTTCAGCACAACCCGGACGCCGCTGCGCCCTTTCGCCTCGATCGCTCTGAGGCCGTGACATGCGACAACGACAATCACTACAAGGACGAACAGGAAGCATACGATGGCGGCCTCCTAAACGAGTTCTCCGAGATTCTTAGCGCGACCGGAGTCGGCTGCACACCTAATCTCTCCATGGGTTACTGCGACGGCAACACAGTGACGGCCCTATGGAATTACGCGCAGCACTTCGCGATGAGCGACAATTTCTTCGGTACCGAATTCGGCACGACTGTAATGGGGCATTTGAACTTGGTTTCCGGTCAAACGGGAGTGAAAACCGCAAGCTGAAGCAATTGGTGGCAGATCTCACGTTCGATCGACATGTGCTGCAGGAGATCGTCCGAAGAAAGCTTCTAAAGCCTGCCGTGGGCGCGAGCTGGCCCGCACATTGGCAGATCTGCGCCGGCGGGAATAGCAGACCGCTGGCGTGCCGGGTCCAACGCCCCTCCCGATGGGAGGAGCTTTGGGTCTCCCGGATTCCCACTGTTTGCCGGAGACAGGCAGTTGAGATACCTTAGGCTCGGAGAGGCAGCAAAACGGCAGCGGGAATCGCAGACAGGCTCAAATCTCTGGTTTCAACTGGCACGGAAAAGCTGGGCGGGTCACTTCTGCCATGCAGGACTTGAAATGGATCAGTCTGAACACGATTTCTAAAATAAGCTCATCGGAATCGACTCACCCGGCCTAACCTCCGCTCCCTCGATTGCCGAGCAAGTCAGCGATCCGGCCGTCGAGATTCTCGTCTGAAAACCTCGAGGGTCGTCCGAACGAGCAGCTGGAGGCCTGCGAGGATCAATCACTCAGGCATTCGCAGATGCATTTGGCGGTGACATCGATAACACACGGTAATCAGGTTCGCCTGCGCATCGTCACCCAGCAAGCTTCGCGGACGAATATGGTGGACTTGAAGATTGTTTGGGCTTCCGCAGTTCTGGCATCGCCATCCATCGCGCTCCAAGACCTGTCGACACAGTTGGCTGTAGGAATCAGGGTTCAGCCGAAGCCTCGGCCGCTTCGGTCGTAACGGGTTCACGACGCTTTCCGTACTTCCGCCAAGAACTCCGCCTTCTCTGGTTGAGGAAGTAACGAGAAGAGCCGGCTGAGCGCCAGGAGCAGCGACTTGGAGTTGCCGTTCTCAAGATTCGCTCCTGCCAAGAAGTCCGCACAGATCATCTCAAGACAGTAGCCCCGAGCGTCTCTTCCGAGCATCAGGCCTGCGGTTTCAAGGGCCTGCTCGATCACCGGCAGTTGGCTCTTGTAGACCTTGAAGTAGATCATCTCCGATGGCTCGGTTTCCTTCCCTGTCAGGTGACGCTCTACCTCCCGCTTGAACTCCTCCTTCGGTAGCTCCCGTGCCTTGTGCAACCAGGTTGCACAGTCGAAGTTCTGATTGTCCTTCCGCGCCACTCGGGCCAGTTCTGTCGCCTTGCTCACCCCACCTCCCGCAGCCGCGGTTTCGGGATGCGGATCAGCCTCTCGTGGATTGCCATCAGGTAGTAGGCCTTCCGGCGTGACTCCGGGAAGCGTTTCTCCAGGAACTCATCAAACGAGGTCAGGTTCTCAAGCCTCCAGTACTGCCCTGACCGAACCTCGCAGAGATATTGGCCCAGCTCCACGAACCGCACGTCTCTCTCCCGTTCCTTCGTCCTCTCCCAGGCCAAGATCTCGTC
>JBEKAE010000045.1:0-14893 GCA_050018375.1 Candidatus Acidiferrales bacterium
CTCGGCCCTGGAAGCGTCCGCATTTCTAAATTCGGTTTCGTCCCTGTTCTCATGACGCTCGCGGTTTCGCCGGACAGCGCTTCAAGCAAAGGTCCCAGCAAGCGCTGGTAGGGGCGCCAACGCCCAACCGAGGTGCGGTAGATCGGCTGCCGCACCTCGGCCGCACTGAGCGTTTGCACCGGGCGCTGCGTTTGGTGGAAGGAAAGGCAGGCATCGTCCCATTCAAGCCCGCAATGCGCGACGAGTCTGCGCGCCTGGCCCTCGAGGTCGTCAGTAACCTCCTCATATTGCACTTCGAGCATGACCCCCGGCGGAAGGACCCGTCGCCAATGCTCCATCAGAGCTTCATAGTAGCGGTAAAAGCGACCCAGTTCGGCGAGGTCGTAGCTATAGGGCTGGTCGCCTGCAAACAGCTTGGAGAAACACGAGAGGCAGGTGTCGATCGGATCGCGTCGCGCATGAATGATACGCGCATGCGGCAGTGCCAGATGAATGAGGCCGGCAAAGCGAAAATTCAATGGCGTCTTGTCGGTGATCCGCTCGGCCTTCGGTGCGAGATCCCGGATAGCGGCTACATAGCTCGCACCGAGTTGGCGCAGCTGCTCGCCCCCCATGGATAAGATCCCCTCTGGGAACGGGGCCACACCGCCGTCGGGTCGGCGCAGCGTCCCGACGGCAGCACCAAGGAGCGCAAGTTCTCCGGCGCCGAACACCTTGGGGTGGCTTGCCAGAATCTGCTCGATGAGGGTAGTACCGGACCGCGGCATGCCGACGATGAACACCGGCACCGGCGAGGGGTCGCCCAGGCCCCGCTTGTCGCGCATCAGGTCGCGGCTGAAGACCTCCGCTATGCGACCGTACAGCTTACGCACGGCCGCCTCGTCATACGCTACCAGTTGCCGCTTGAGTGCGTTGCCTTCAATGAGGTGCCGGAACGACCGCTCGTGATCCTTGAGGTCCCCGTAGGCTTTGCCCAGCGCGAAATGAAGATACATCCGATCCGTTTCCGCAAACGATGATTCCGACGCCTCCAGCTTCTCCATGGCTGCAAGGTGGACATCATCGGGAGTAAATCGCTTGGAAGTCGCATAGCTGAGATAAAAGAGGGGTCTATTCGGCGCGAGTTCGATTGCCTTCTCGTAGGCACGGTGCGCCTCTTCGAGCCGGCCCAAATCGCGCAACACACTGCCGAGGTTGTTGTATGCGTCGGCGTACCTCGGATTGACGGCCAGTGCCTGTCTGTACCGGTCGACTGCCGCGCCCAATTTTCCTTGCTCTTTGAGTGCATTGCCGAGGTTACAGTACGCCTCGACGACGTCAGGCCTGAGGGCCAGTGCCCGTTCGTAGCAAGTGACCGCTTCAGCGAGCTTCCACTGCTTCATGAGCACATTGCCGAGATTGTAGTGCACTTCGGCTAGACTTGGCTTGAGAGCGAGCGCTCGCCGAAACTGCGCTACCGCCTCGCTGAACTTGCCTTGTTCCAGCAATGCCACTCCAAGGCTGTTGTGAGCGTCGGCATCATCCGGCTTGAGGGTGAGCGCGTGCTGAAACTCCGCAACCGCCTCCTGCAGTTTGCCCTGTCGATGCAGAGCAATGCCGAGTCCGCGGCGCGCCTCGGCAGAATCCGGCTTGAGCGCCAGCGCTTGCTGGTATTGGGAGACCGCATCGTCGAATTCGCCTTGCTCTCGCAGCGCTTCGCCGAGATTGGCATAGGCAGCGGCAAAATTCGGATCGAACTTGGCGGCGCGAGCAAAATGCGCCGCGGCATCATCTAGTCGACCAAGCGCGCGTAGCGCCAAACCGATGTGGTTGTGGAAAGCGGCAACCCGATCGTTCAATGCAATTGCTTTGCCGATCAAGTCTATTGCCAGATCGTTGCGCCCGCTCTGCAGGGCGACGACGCCGAGAAAATGCAGACTATCGACGTGATTTGGCTCAATCGCAAGAATTTCTCTATAACCCTCCCCGGCTTGTGCAAGCCGGCCTGATCGATGATGCTGGAGCGCAAGGTCGAACAGCCGTGCGATCTGGATCGACCGATCGATGGCTGCAGACGGATCTGCCGCAGTAGGACTTTGACTTCCCAGTTTAGCCGCTGCCCGACGTTGCTTCCGGTTCACTGTCAACCTCCCACACTCAGCCAGCAAGGCATCCCAAGGTCACCATCATTCTGCGCTGCGCCCACCTGGCTCCACAGGCCCTCCCGGACGCTGGCGAGATGATCGCAGCGGTAATTCGCCGCCGACCTTCGGTCGGCACCGCGGGGGGAAATGAACGGATTCAGTACGCACTATTCTATCCCATACGCGCTATTACGGTAGCCAATTCGGGCGACGATGCCCTTTGACCCGCCTCTCGCTCGCTCCTATCAGCTCATCGAAACTGGGGGTTGCCGGCGGCAGCCATCCACTGCTGCCGTCGTTGTGAATTTTAGCCCATGGGTGCTCCTAACGAATCCTGTTGCGGCTGAGAACTGGTCCCCACGAAAAAACGACTGGGAGCCCTGCTGCGGAACGAGGTACCAGGCTCCTCACTTCGCTCACAAGGGATGTCACTTCACTTTCTCGCCGCCCGGCGCGGTTGGCGCAGGTGCCTGCTTGAACTATAATGGTCGCGTCAAAGGTCGCGACCTCGCCATCGGAATTCGTCATTTCGTAGCTAACGTGGCCGGGCCCGACATAGCCCTCGTGCGTCCGATAGAACACCGCCCGAGCCGGGCCTTGATTCTTTCACAGCCCGCAACTTTATCGGTGGTCAGCATGGCCTCGCCAGTACGTCACTCAGACGCCCAACGCCTTGATCAGGGGCCCCAGCAAATGCTTGTAGGCGTGCCATCGTCTAACTGAGGTGCGATAAATCGGCTGGCGTACCTGGACAGTGCTTGCCGTGCGCACCGGGCGCTCCGCTTTGTGGAAGGCAAGACAGGCATCGTCCCATTGGAGCCCGCAATGCGCGACGATCCGATGGGCTTGGCAGTCGAGATCGGCGACGACGTCCTCGTATTGCACCTCTAGCATGACTCCCGGCGGCAGGACCCGTCGCCAGTGCTCCATCAGAGCCTCATAGTAGCGGTAGAAGCGACCCAGTTCGGCAAGGTCATAACTATAGGGCTGATCGGCGGCGAACAGCTTGGAGAAACACGAGAGGCAGGTGTCGATCGGATCGCGTCGTGCATGAATGATACGCGCGTGCGGCAGCGCCAGATGGATGAGGCCGGCAAAGCGAAAATTCAGCGGCATCTTGTCCGTGATCCGTTCGGCGTTTGGTGCGAGACCACGGATTGCGGCCACATAGCTCGCACCGAGTTCGCGCAACTGCTTGCCTCCCATGGATGAGAATAGGCCCAGCGCCGAGCCACCGTTCGGCCGGAGCAGCCTCGCGACCGTATCGCCAAAGAGCGCGAGTTCTCCGGCGCCAAACACCTTGGGGTGGCTGGCCAGAATCTGCTCGATGAGCGTGGTGCCAGACCGCAGCATGCCGACGATGAAAACCGGCACCGGCGACGGGTCGCCGAGGTTTTTTTTGTCGCGCATCAGCTCGGGGGTAAAGATCTCCGCTATGCGACCGAACATGTTCCGCGCGGCCGCCTCGTCATAGGCTATCTGCTGTCGCTTGAGTGCATTGCCCACGAGCGGGTGGCGGAAGGACCGCTCATGGTCTTCGAGGTCGCCGTAGGCTTTGCCCAGTGCGAAATGAAGATACATCCGATCCTCATCCGCAAGCGATGATTCCGACGCCAGCTTCTCAATGGCTGCGAGGTGGACATCACCCGGAGCAAATCGCTTGGAAGTCGCATAGCTGAGATAAAAGATGGGTCTATTCGGCGCGAGCTCGATTGCCTTCTCGTAGACACGGCGCGCCTCTTCGAGACGGCCCAAATCGCGCAACGCACTGCCAAGGTTCTTGTATGCGTCGGCGTATCTCGGATTGACGGCCAGTGCCTGTCGGTACCGGCCGACTGCCGCGTCCAATTTCCCTTGCTCTTTGAGCGCATTGCCTAGGTTGCAGTACGCCTCCAGGAAGTCAGGCCTGAGGGCCAATGCCCGCTCGTAGCAAGCCGCCGCTTCAGCAAGCTTCCCCTGCTCCATGAGCGCATTGCCGAGGTTGTAGTGCACTTCGGCTATGCTTGGCTTGAGAGCCAGCACTCGCCGAAACTGCGCTACCGCCTCGCTGAACTTGCCTTGTTCCCGGAATGCCAGGCCGAGGCTGTTCTGGGCGTCGGAATAATCCGGCTTGATGGTAAGCACGTGCTGGTACTCCGCCACCGCCTCGTCCAGTTTGGCCTGCCGATGTAGAGCAATGCCGAGTCCGTGACGGGCTTCAACCGATTCCGGCCTGAGGGCCAGAGCACGTTGGTACATCGAGACGGCTTCCTCGAGTTTGCCATGCTCACGCAGCACGTCGCCAAGGTTGCCGTAGGCAGCAGCAAAGCTCGGATCAAGCTTGGTGGCTTGGGCAAAATGAGCAACGGCATCATCCAGACGACCAATCGCGCGCAGGGCCAATCCGATGTGGTTGTGGAAAACGGCAACCCGATTTTCAAGGCAATCGCTTTGCCGATCAAGTCTACTGCCACGTCGTTACGGCCCGTCTGGTGGGCAACCACGCCGAGACGATGCAAGCTCTCAACGTGGTTTGGATCGATGGCAAGAATTTCTCTGTAACCGTCCCAGGCCTGCGTAAGTCGGCTTGATCGATGGTGCTGGAGCGCAATGTCGAACAGCCGTTTGATCTGGCCCGACCGATCGACGGCTGCAGACTTACCTGCGGGTGCGGGCCTTTGCTTCCCCAGTTTGGCCGCTGTCCGACGTTGCTTCCGGTTCACAGCTCCCCTCACTCAACAAGAGGAATTCTCAGATTCACATGACCCAGCGTTACGCCCACCTGGCACCGCAGACCGTCCTGAACGCCGCTAAGGCGGTCGTAGCGTTCTTTCGCTGCGGCCTTTCGGCCGGTACCGCGGCAGAATGAACCATGGGCTCTGGTCTGCGCCATTTTACTCCACAGGCCTTATCGGTTGCCCATCCGTACCCACCGGCTTGATAGGAACGCGAGCCGGTGCAGCGCTTTTGCCATCTCCAATCACAGATGAAGGTTCGGGGAAAGGCGTTAGTTACATAATCACCCAAGTTGCTCAAACCATTAACAACATGATCACCTGTCTGCGCACCAGTTATGGTGGCGTACGATGATACACCCGTATTCAGTGAGCCAAATGTATCAGCATCCGTTGAGCAGCAACAGTGACTGTATCAGAACCAGTTCCCGTAATAATGGTATCACCACCAGTAGCGGGAAGATTACCGAATGAAGGGTTTCGCATCCTTGCCGCCGATAGCACCGAGGCCGATATCAATCTCAGCAGCAACGAGGGCCAACAGGCTCTTGAGCGCCATCTGGAGGGCATTGACCTCCTGATTTTGGACAACCTCTCCACGCTCCTGGCCAGCGGCAGCGAGGGTGCAAGCGATGGGTGGTTGCCAGTGCAGAACTGGCTACTGCGATTGCGCAGAAAGGGAATCGCTGTCCTCCTCATCCACCATGCAGGCGTCAACGGAAGGCAACGCGGGACGAGCCGGAGGGAGGACGCCCTCGATACCGTTCATCATCGAGGCCACGACGCCGTATAGCCACGACTCCCGAACAATGTTCCGAGAAGATCATCTCGATTTCGCTTTTCCGCGCAGAATGAAGCAGTATGACAAACTTGGCTGCGGTTTATTGCTGAAAAGGTTCAAGCACTATTGGCTGGGGGACAAAGACGCTCGGCTCACACGGCAATGGTGCGAGCAATTCTTCGGTGACCCCCGGAACTTTGTCACAAGACAAAGAAGCCCATATCTAAGTCCTCTTGATCCGTTCGCCCAACCCGAGCAAGGGTCGAGCCTTGAGGCGCTTTTCGCTGTGGGCGAGGAAACGGGCCGACGGCGTTGACGCCTCGAACCGTGAACGTCGTCAGCTCATCGAAACTGGACCGTATCGTCGCTCGGCAACTCAAAGAGGCTGTCGATGTTTTCGGGTAAGGCGGAAAGCGGTGGCGGTCGCAACTGCGCCTGCAGCCGCGCCAGGTGCTCGAACATGCCAAGCTGACCCGCCGATAACATTTGCGCGTAGGCGATTGGCAACGCCGATGCCTTGCGCAATTTCAGGAACACATCGTCGGCCAGTGCATTGAGTGCGACCTCGTCGACGCGATACAAACCAGTAATGGCCCGCTCGCCCTGCTCTGCCTTGAGCTTTAACGGCCAGGGCCGAATGACGCCGGCTTCGGCCAAGGCTGACACCGCCGCCTCGGTAGCCCGGCGGCTGCGCTCCAGCTCGTTCAAGAAATCGAGAGCCTTTTTCAGGGCCGGCGAGATGTTGCCGTCCGGGCCAATGAAATCCTCGCCGGCAGCATCGCCCTCGACCACGAGCCCGCTGTCCGTATCGATGCACAGCACGGTTTGGTCGGTGTTCGGCTGTGGCAGCAGACGAAACGGATAGCTGCGAAAGCAGGCCGGAACATAGCCGCCCAACCAGCGGCCATCAGGCCCAACCAGCAGGTTACGGCCGGGCGTGAGCGATAGCACCGCCACCAGAACGAAGCGGTCGGCTTCCTGCAAAAACGCCAGCGGCAGGGCCAGCGCCGCCCGGGCAAGCTCCACGCCGACGACCGGCGCCAACACCACCTTCGAAGCAAAGCCGTAGCTCTTGAACCGCTGCCATTTCTTGCCGGCATGGCTGTCGCGGCTGATGGCGGTGAATTGCGGCATTGGGTTCCCTGCAATTAGGGCCTGGCAGGCCCGCTAATCTCGCTGCTGAGGCTCACAGCGAATCGCCTTTCTGCTTGCTCGGCGGGCTTGGCGCTGGCGTTGGCGCCGGCTTGAGCGTGATGGTCACGTCGTAGACCTCGACCTCGCCGCCGGAACTCGTCACCTTGTAGACGACGTGGTCGGCCCCGGCGGAGCCTTCGCGCCCCCGATAGAACACCACCTCGGCCGGAATTTTGAGCCGTGGGCAGCCTGCAACCTTGTTGGTCGTCAGCATGGCCTTGCGAACCGTCAGAACACCCAACTTTGGCGCCTGCAGGACGTCAAACGTCGCCAGCGGGGCCGGCGTGCAATTCTTCTGCGCCGAGGCGTGGTAGGTCAGTTGCAAGAGCTTGCCGGCTGTGGCCTCGACGCTCGTGTAGTTGACGGCCTGGGCGAGTGCAGCCGAAGCCACCAAGCCGGCGATGGCGCAAGAAAGCAGCAAGGTGCTCGGGCGCATCGGCCTCATGGTCATCCTCCTGCCCCTCCCCACACCGCCGCAGTGAGCGTTATTGCCTCTCCGATCAGGCCCCCGGTCGAGCCGGGAGCGGCGCCGTTCCGGCCAGCCCGCGGTGCCCTTATGTCGGCGCTGCCTACGCTATGCCTACAGAGCAGCACCGCATTCGCGCCTCGCGCCTACCCGAATCGCTTGCGGAGCCAAAGGCTTGCTGCCTCCCGGTTGCCTACGCCATGCCTCCAGGGGGGCGCACTGGAAGTGCTGTCAGTTGGTGGCTTGGCCCGGTGCCGGCTGTTGCTGCTCGCGTATCTTCTTGTCGAGTTCCTGCACGGCTTGAGTCAGTGACTGCAGGATCTGCCTAACCTGGTTGCCGGGGATCAGCAGGGTGCCCGAAGGCCGCTCTTCGCTGTTGGGACCGGCCGCGACGCAGTCGACGCGCAGCACACCGTTATGAAAGGTGATCGCCTTGACGGCGTCGATGAGGGTTACGGACATTGGCCTGTTCTCCTCTACCAAAATGGAACGATGACACTTCTTTGATTGTTCAGCCCGAGCCTGTACCGACACGCCTGAGAGCGGTCGGCACTTAAAGGAAACGGCGGGGAGCCGAAGCCCCCCGCCGCAGGTCTCTTCGCATGGAACTTCCGGATTGCTCCGGAGGTTCCGTGTGTCCTCTCACGAGAAGAATATATTGTGCAGGTCCAGCTGCGACAGGGTGATTCCCGCTATGTGCACCAGGTCGACAGCCTCGGAGATGACGGCCGACCCGACTCCGGTATTGTGGATCGGGAACCCGTTCTCGTTCGTGAACTGCTCCAGTGCAATGTTCACGCCGCCCCCGGTCGCGTTGTAAGCGACCAGCATTTCATACGTATGGCCGGGTAGCATTGCATTCCCCGGCAACGTGAAGAAGCTGCCGCTATTAACGACGGCGGCAGAGAGCGCCGCAGCGTTGGCGTAGGACGCGATACCGTCGAGAATGACGTTAGTGAAGTCGTTGATAGGAGTGCCCGACGAGTTGATGTTCTGGAATATCGGGTTAGTGCTGTTCCAGATTCCAGAGGCGTTGAGATAGTCGCCCTCACCGTTGACCAACCCGGCCTGCAAAGCGCCGGTTATCGGGTTGTCCTCGTTATAGCCGAACGACGCCAGGGCGAAGTCGATCACGTCGCCATGAGGGCCGGGCACGAAGCCGTTGATGGTGAGCGTACCGCCGCCGAGAAACTGACCGTAGTTGTCGGTGACCGCCAGCGGCGCAGCAAACAGGCCATCGACGCTCTGAGACGAGCCGCCGATAGGACCACCGGCGAACTGACTGTAGAACACGATGTCGTTGCTGTCTTGGAGGGTGACGGTCGTTGCGTTCGGAGTGATCGCCAGCACACCACCAGCATACACGCCACTTCCAAAGGGGTCATTTATGGAGTCGTGGGCGAAGCCACTGTTGGTGGCGGCGTTGCTTTCGCTCACACCAAATCCAACCCCGCCGCCGGTAGTGAAGATGTAATTGCCGGCGGTCAGTGCGTCCGAACCAGTGTAGAGGGAGGTTACGTCCCCGCCGGTGATGTTGTCGGCGCCGCCGGCGCCGGTGTAGACGTTGGAGTGCTGAAAATCCTCAGACAGGGGATTTTCATAGTTGACGTCGACCCCCAGTTGGTCCGCAAGGGCCGAAGTGTTCGCGCCGTCAGTGGTGGAGCTGCTCGTCAGCAATCCCAGCGATCCCTGCAACAGGTTACCGGGGACCTCGGAGGTTCCGCCCAGGTGATCGTATGCGCTGAACTGATTGCCGACTTCATTGCCCAACGCCCCGGACGAGCCGATGACGGTGACCCCCTCTCCCACGTTGGTGTCGGGAGCGTTCATGGAAAGCCCGCCACCCGCACTGGCATCGATCTGGGAGGCGTCCGTACTGGCAATCGTCAGGAGCCCGGTATCGGTGTCGGTGATGACCCCTCCCGGTCCAACGGAGACCGACGGCGTCCCGATGGTGGCAATCGCGTTCGCAATGTCACCTTGAAGGCCAGGGCCGCTGCCGCCCTGCGTGAAGAACGAGGTGCCGAAGTCGAAGGACGCCATCCCTGTGATGATCACATGGGGAGCGGACCCCGGGTTGGAATCGAGGTCAAAGCCAACGAACGAGTTCTCCCCGCCGGTGGCGAAGTGGTTGACGCCGATGGCATCGATGGTCACCGTGGCGTAGCCGTTGATGGTCACCACGCTGTGGAAGCCGGTCGCGTCACTGCCGTTGAGGTTGCACCCCAGAATGAGGGTCAGCGCATCGGTCGTGCTCGTGTGGCTGGCGTCGCTGATCGTGATGTTGTTGTCGCCGAAGTCATTGTTCTGGAAGTTCACCGTGAAGATACCGGGCGTGTTGATGATGTTTAACCCGCCGGGAGAGTAGGTGATGTCGCCGTAGAAGATCAGCTCATTGGCGGTGGCGGGCAGGTTGGCCCAGTTGATCGTCCCCGCCATACCAGAGCTGAACCCGTCAGTGCCGGCGTCACCGATGATGGTGAAGCCAGTGAGACCGGGGATCGGCGCGTGCGCGCCGGTGAGCACGCTGTTGTCAAGCACCACCTCGTTGCCGGTGCTAGTGCCGCCGTTGATGATCGTCATGGCATCGAGCTGAGCCAGCGTGTAGCCACTCAGATCGATGAAGTTGGTGCCGCTGCCAAGGGTGACGCTGGTGAGCAGGGGAGAGTCGCTTAGGAGGCCATTACCGCCGTTGAGGTCACCGGTGATGGTCAGGTTGCCCGTCATCGTCGAGGCGTTGATGGTCGTGAGGTTTTTGAACTCACCATAATAGCTGTCGCCGAACAGCGTCAACGCACCAGCGCCGGTGATGTTGATCGTGGTCGTCGAGGTGGCGCCATCCGTTTCCAGATAGATATAGTTGGCGACGCCGCCCGAAGCGATGTTCCAGGTCACAATGCCGGCCTTCCCGGTATTGGGACCGTCAGCGATGGTGAATGTCTGGTCGATACCAAGGACATAGTCTTGCGAGTAGGTGTCAGTGCTGGGAGCCCCGCTGCCGGCGTTGGCCAGGTTCACCTGCACCGAACTGGTCGGGGTGAACAAGGAGGCTTGCTGGATGACGTTCACACCCGAACTGTTATCCCTATTGCCGCCAGCGTCGTTCGAGGCCCCGATGGTGGTCACCAGACCCTGGGCCCCATTGGTGCCGTAACCAAGCGGGTTGAAGTTGGGGCCGCTCGGATTGAGCAAGTCTCCGCCGATCACGAAGAAGGTCCCAACACTCGAATTGTTAACGTTCACCGTGGTCAAGCCGGTGACGTTCGGGCCGCCGTTGATCAAAACTACGGGGCCGACGCCATACACGTCGCCAACGCCGGTCAGGTTCCAGGTCGCAATGCCTTCGAGGGTGGCGTTGACGTAGTTGGGGCCAAAGGTGGTCTCCGTCTTAGCGGCGAAAAAGCCGCCGTCTTCTCCGAAGAAGTGAAAGAAACCGAAAGTTTCGGTTCCGGTGGCGAGCGGATTGAACGTCGCGTCCAGCACGGCGTTTGAGAGGGGACTAATCTCGATGGCGCTGTCACCGGATTGTAGCGTCGCCGACTGCGCGCCTACGACTCCGGCCAGCGGCGCCACGAAGGTGTCGCCGCCGTAGCCGGTCAAATTGTCCTGACCGGGAGTGAACGTAACTAGAGGGCTATCGCCAGGCCCAGTGCCGCCAATCAAGCCGGGGCCAGTTGCTAACGTCCCCCCGTTCGCCACAAATGCGGCAATGGCCTGATCGGCTTCGCTGATCTGCTCCGTAAGGCTGACTGAATCATTGACGCCATTTGCTCCGATAGAGAGAATGACGTCACGCGCCTCCGTTATGAAGGTCTGTGACACGCTGGTGGTGCCGATACCGGCCGCCGCCGTCTCCGAACTGAAGGTGTTCGCAACTGCGATCCTATCGGCCAGAACCGTCGTATCGACGCCGGTTGCGCCATTAGCAATATCCAAGATAGCCGAACCGAGCGGGACGCTGCCGGATTGGAGCTGGCCGACCCAGTAGGTTTCACCACCCGCATCCGGGTTATGACCGAAAAGATTTTGATAAATTTGGGTGACCAGAATTTGCAGGTCAGCCGTTGACAACGAGGTAATGCTGCCGGCCAGGAACGGATAGAGTCCCACCGTTTCGTTTTGCGGCGCGAAATCATTCGCAATGATATTCAGTGTCTGGTCTATAGTGTGATTCGACGCGATCAGTTGAGAATAATATTGCTCCCAGTAGGCAAGACCGCCCGCATCGGCAGCGCGACCGAAATAACCGATGTAGATCGCCTCGATTTGTTCGGCGAGTGGCAGTGTGTCGATAGCGCCCATCTTAGGGACTCCCTGTTTGATGCCTGAGCCACAACCACTACTCGGGCGTCCACCCGCGGACCGGCCCCAAGTGTCGGAAGATCTAACCCTGTACAGCAAAGGCTATACGTGCCCGCCACCCCCTGTCAACAAGCGTTAATCGAAAATTAACAAAATACTTAAGGGCGTGTCTGCAGGAGCACATGTCACGAAAAACTGCTGCCGAATCATGGGTTTCGGGGGATTGGCGGAGCCGTGCCTGGCCCGGCGTGTGCGCAGCATGCACAGAAATTCGATCTCGACGAGGCCAAGGGGCTTGTTGGGGCTTGTTCCGCAATCTCGCGCGGCAGCCTCCAGCACGACTGGCGGCGTTTGGGGCTTACCGAAGAGCGACAAACGATCGGCACAGCCAAGGGTGACTAGGGAAACGTGACCGGTCCGAGACGCTCGTTGACAATCTGATCGAGAGCGCCGTTGATCGGCGACGTCGCTACCATTTAGTTGCAAATTACCCGCTGCGCCGATCCGCGGCTGCCTCGACACCCCGTTACTTGCTCTTCGATAACGGCAGCCAGATAGACGATAGCCTATGCTTACGCTCGGACTTCAGGCTCCAGGCTATCCACCTGGCGTCGCCTTCACGATCTCAACCGCTATCGCTAAACTGGTCATGGTTGCAGCTTGCTGCGACACGTAGTGCTCAATTTTGGATTTTCGACGAGTCGCAAAAAGCGGTACCCCTTTTCTCGCCTGACAGAGAGAATGTTACGTCACCTGAGGCGACGCGGTTTTGGTGGCAAGCGGTTTGTCATCCATCGTCAACCCGCAGGGACCACTTCGCAGATTTTCAACATCACCAGAGCTCCGAATTACCGGGACGTTAGGGAGCCGAATTTCTGGATTTCGGAAGTTTCAGTCACGTGAAGGATCGAGGCTTGAAGGTGAATAACAGCAACGAAGCCGCGGCCGACCTCGGATTCGCCGCAGCTGCTTTCCCTGTATTCACTTTCACGCTTCTTGTCCTTCTACGTCGCGGCGCCGAATTGGCCGGATATGCCCCTAATCTCGGTGTGTTGCTTGTGCTTTCCGCGGCGGCAGTAGTTGTACTCATGTTGTCGCCGGCCGATCGGGCTCAACGATGGGCTTATGCAGGAATCGCCCTTTTTTTTGTGGGCGTAGCAACCACGGCAGCACTCGTATTTCGCAAAATCCCGGACAATGGTTTCGACGCTCAGGCCTATCACCTGCCTTCAGTCCTGCGGCTGTTGAACGGCTGGAGGCCAATGATCGAGGCGACCGATCTGACAATGTCCAACCACCAGCCGAGCGGAATGTGGACCATCCTCGCCGGCTCTGACTCCATTTTTGGTTTTGAAAGCGGACGAGCGATCGGACCCATCCTAATGCTGGCAGCCGGCGGAGCCGTCTGGACCGTGCTCCGCAGGATCGGCATGGCCGCGACCCCGCGCGCCGTGGTTACGGTTCTACTCGTTGCGAATCCCGTCACAATCTCGCAGATCTTCACGGCGTTTGCCGACGGTGTGCTCTACGAGCTGACACTCATCCTCATTTGCAGCCTGCTGATGATGCTCGAGGATCGGCGCCTCGCCACGGCCCTGCTGGCCGGCGCTGCAATGATCTTGGTATTCAACACCAAGTTGGCTGGATTCTTATTTGCACCGCTCGCGGTGGCGACTTGGGGGTCTTTACTCCTGTTCCGTCGCGGCCCGGCTGTGGCCCTAATGCGGGAGCGACGCTTTCAAGTTGCTGTGCTCGTCATGGCAAGCGTGCTGGCCTTGGGCTTCGTGGGCTGGCGGCCGTATGTTGTCAACGTCCTCGAGAATCATCGCCTCGTCTATCCACCGCCCGACGAACTCGGCTTCAAGCCCGGCACCGGAAATCAGCTTCCGGAGAACCTCAAGACGGCTGGGCGCGTACCTAAACTGGCCGCGCTCTTTTTCGCGCGAACAGACATGGATGGCGGTTCTGTCAAATTCAAAGTGCCAGGCACTCTGACTTGGCATGAGTTGCG
Source organism: Candidatus Acidiferrales bacterium (assembly GCA_050018375.1). GTDB lineage: Bacteria > Acidobacteriota > Terriglobia > Acidiferrales > UBA7541 > Palsa-295. The sequence continues at coordinate 13,592 of JBEKAE010000045.1, forward strand.
CATGGCGACTGCCACGCGCAAAGGAGGCTTCGGTCCATTCTTCGGCGCCGCCGCCCTTGTGGCACTCGCCGCGCTGGTATGGGCTCCCGCTCGACGGACGAGCTCCGGGACGTCAAATCGTAATCGTATCGAAGTGTTGCTTGGGCTGACGGCGTATGGCTTCGCAACCACAATTCTCTTTCCAGAGCCGTGGTGGGCCCGATTTGTCCCGCTTGCGTGGGTGATCCCCATCGGGGCCGTATGCCTCGCTGACACGCTGCGGCCGAGCCTTTTTGTCCGCTCATGCGCAATTCTCTGCATAGCCTTGTCCACCATCAATGCGGCGATCGCCGGAAATTCTGCTGTACGCGATGGCGTGGCCAACGCTGCCGACATCAAACAGAAGCTGGAGCGCATGGTCCATGATCAGAGGCCGGTCTATCTGTCGCGCGGAACGATCTGGAACGCTAGCATCGGTGGCCAGCACGCAGCCGAAGAGGTCTGGCGCAAGCGCTTATGGGACCAGGGCAAGACCGCCGTCGTGATCGTGTCCCGCGCAGATTGTCAGAAACTAGAGTTCCTCAGCGTTGACGTCGAACGTTGCGCTCCCCCGAAGAGTCCACCGTGACAAGTATCCGCCTTTACGCAGGCGACCGTTTGCAGACGCTTTCCCAATTTAGTGCCCCGACGCGTCGGCCCCGTCGTCGCGCACTGACGCGCCAACGGCCAGAGCTTAAGGGGCCGCATTTGGTGAGAGACTTTGGCAAACGCTTCTTCAGGTCTTCAGGCGGCGTTGCGTTTTGCGATCTCTCGGTGATGCAACAATCCGGTAATATGAGGCGACCGGTGGAAGCCTAACAGCGAGGGTCGCGCCAACTCACGGGGAAACCGCCGCCTGACAGACAAACGCCGCACGTCGTGGTTTGGATCACATAGCCGGACGGCCTCGACGTGGTTCATGCGCTCGGCAAGGCGCTTGGCGTCTTCCCGGTTCTCCCAAGGCTTGCCGCCCAAGTCAGTATGGGCCCAAAAAGGCGACGACAGCATGGTCAGGATTCGCGCTGAATGCCGGAGCTCGGATTGCCTATCTTCGCTATCGGACAAACGTCGTCGGTTCGGCAGTGGGTCATGCGGGGCTTAGTCACTTACACGGAGCCGCACGCCATAAGCCGAGCTATGCGCCACGCTTGACAGCTGTTACTTGGTAAGCGGTGCCGCGACCACACGACCACACGCATCAGCGCCTGATCGCTATAGGAGCGGCGATCAAGCTGCGAGGCGAACTCTGGCCTGATCAGCCCAAGCCCACGGCAGGAGTTGATC
>JBEKAE010000046.1:0-13598 GCA_050018375.1 Candidatus Acidiferrales bacterium
TTTCTTCACGGCAGCGACGCAACTGCTGAAAAGGGACGCCGTGCATAAAGCTGTGGAGGACTCGGTACCTTCCGCCTTCCGCGATCTGAACCTGAAAGCCTTCGAGAAGGGCTTCGAGTACGGCATGAAATCAATGGTGCCGGCGGGGGGAATCGAACCCACGGCCTAGGGATTATGAGACCCTCGCTCTTCCACTGAGCTACGCCGGCACGCGAACGACGAACGATAATTGATGCTACGGTTTCGCTCCGCGAAGTGTCAAGACGCGAAAGCAACCGCGAATATTGCCGAGTGCGATCTGTCACGGCTGTGGCTGGGTGCGTCCGTCGGCCATGATTTTTTCGATTTCGTCGGCGGTGCGGGGAAGGCGCGCGGTGAGCAGTTCGTAGCCGTCTTTCGTGACGAGGACGTCGTCCTCGATGCGCACGCCGAGATTCTCTTCCGGGATGTAGATTCCCGGCTCGACCGTCACGACCATGCCGGGCTCGAGCGGGCGCGTGCGGTCGCCGGGATCGTGCACGTCGAGGCCGAGATGATGGCTTACGCCGTGAATGTAATAGCGGCCGAGCGTGCGGCCTTCTTTGTCGTGACCGTGCGAATCGATGTAGTCCGTGACAATCTGCTGCAGACTGTCTTTTTTGCCGTAGAGCGTGGCGCCGGGCTTGATGGCCGCGATCGCGGCGTTCTGCGCGCCGAGGACGATGTCGTAGATTTCGCGCTGGCGCGGCGTGAACTTGCCGTTGGCCGGGAGCGTGCGCGTGATGTCGGCGGCGTAGCCGCCATACTCGCCGCCGACGTCGATCACCACGACGTCGCCGTCCTTGATTTCGTCGTTCAATGCGCTGTAGTGCAGAATGGTCGAGTTGAATCCGGCGCCCACGATCGGCGCGTAAGCCTCCCGCGAGCAGCCGCCCCACTCGTGAATCTGCTTCATTCGCGCCGCGATTTGATACTCGAAAAGTCCCGGGCGCATCGTCTTCATCTCATCGAGGTGCGCGTCGATGGAGACGTCGATGGCTTTCTGCATCAGTGCGAGCTCGCCCGAGGATTTTACCTGGCGCATCACGTCAAGCTGCGGCGTGATATCTCGCAGAGTTGCGTGCGGCAGATCTTCACGTAGCATCGCCACCGATTCCGTGAGGTGCGGGTAGCCTTCTTCCTGCTCCGGTGGCAGCAGCGTGTAGAAATTCTTATAGGTCTTGGCAAGATCTGCGAGATCGCCCTTGAGTTTGGCGAGCGGCTCGACGGCCTCAAAGCCGGTTTTCTGCGCGATGCCCGAGTCATCCGGACCCATCTTCGGGCCTTCCCATTTTTCCTCCGCCGGATCGCGCGGCGAAAGATACAAAATCTCGTGCGGGCCTTCGATTGATTTTCCTGTGGGCGAATCGGGGATCAGGAGCATCGCCGCGCCGGGCTCGTCGTGGCCCGTGAGGTAATAGAAGTACGGCTCTTGAAAAAAGACGGCGACTTCGGAGGCGTCCTCGTGGCCCGTGTAGCCGAAAATGACGACGGGACCATCGACGGCCGCGCGCAGCTTCGCCCGGCGGGCTTGATACTCCTCGCTCGGCTGGCGGAAACGCGCTTGCGCGAGTTGGACGACGCAGAAAACCGCGAGCAGGGCCAGCGCCGCGCAAAATGTGCGCCGAAAGCCCCCCGGTTTCATTTGCGGGTAGGAGGCAACGCCATCGTTTGTTTTGAGCGACTTGTAGGCAATTCTACTCGAAAGCCGTTTGCGGGTAGAAGGCAGTGAATCGTGTTCCGGCATAGCGTTTGAACCACGCGCCGGAATTCCGGTTCGTTCTCCGAACCGGGAATCCGTGTCCCGGCATCGCGCGTCAACCACGCGCCGGGATCCCGGCTCGTGGTCCGAACCGGGAACTAGTGATTCGTGAAGCGCGTAAGATCGCGGTCTTCTCAGATTGGGCGAACACACGAAGAGAGGTCCCTCAGTCGTTCGCCGCGGCGAACTTCCTTCGGGACGCCAATCCTCGTCGGATTGGCGATTAGAAATGATCGCCGTCGTTTGTTTGCAATGCGTTGGGCGTGATTCTAATAATTGGATTTCGCGATTAGAAAACCATAGGAGAGGAATGCGGTCGGCCCGAAGGCCGCCGCTACGAAGGCAGAAGCAGATCCCTCGTCGGCCAAACTGCGGCCTCGCTCGGGATTGCGATCCTGGTCGGATCGCAATTTTGCGATTAGAAAATGGAATTCGGGCGCTCGAGGCGCGCCAGCCCGATCGCCCCGGGGCGCCCGTCGCACCGAGTTCGAGTTTTTCTTCGCGTCGCATCTTCACTCTTCCACGCTATCACACGATGCAAATCGGTTGTGCACTGAGGGGTTTGCAAGTGCTTTGGGGTGCGGGGGTTAGAAGGGATTTTAATCGCTACACGAGTTGCGATTAGGAAGGCGTTCTGATTTCATCACCGTGATGCACCCGTCCTCTCAGCCTTCCTGCGTGCGGACGCTTGTTTGCGACGGCCCTATGGCGTGGAGGACGGAAGAAACTTGCTGCGAGAGAACCAGCGCAAGCAAATCGTTCGATTCGGATCTCCTGCTTCAGGGGTTAAAACCCCTGAAAAAAGATGAAGCGAGCGACGGCGGAGTTAAAACCCCGCCCTTCCGTTTTTCAACACCCCCTAAGCCGCGTGATGCGTAGTAACTCATTGAGGCAGTACTGGCTACTTCCCCCGCCATACACGTGCCGCCGCGTTTTATCCTGAACGAACCAACTGATAGAGGCGATCGTGTCAAACAGCTCACTTGCCATTGATTCAGGCCGGCCGGCGCGCCGGAGCACGCGCGTCAATCGAGCCATCGCGCTCGCAGTCGCAGGAGTGGACTCGTTCCGCGGGCCGTATCAAGAAGAAGTTTCCACCATCACCATCAGCGCCCATGGCTGCAAGTACGAATCGAAATACGAGGTGCTGCCCAACGCCTCCGTGCTGCTGGAACTGAACGGCAAAGGACCGGATTCCAAGCCTGTTTCCACGCGCGGACATGTGAAGTGGACCAAGCGTCCCGCCGAGGCGGGCGGCTTGTACCAGACCGCGATCGAGCTTGACACCCCCGGCAATATCTGGGGGATCGACTCGCCGCCCAGCGATTGGGCGCAGTTCAACGGGGCCCGCAATCCTGAAGCCGATGCACAAAAGGCAAAGCCGGTCGCGGTTCTGCGCCCGGAGACAAATCCCACGACAACGAAAGAAGAGCGCGGTAAGATCGCGAATCCTCGCGCAACCGAGCCTGCGCCACGAGCATCGAGCGGGACGCCGCCCGTCGGCCAGCCCGTCGGTCAATTGATCGGCGGTTTCCAGCAACAGATGGAGAAGATGCTCTCCGACGCGGCGGAAGCGGCTGTTCGCGAAAGAGCGGCGTCGCTCGTGAACGACGTGCGCGGCGAGCTTCGCGAAGACGCCAAGCGCATCCTTGCCGAAGCAACCGCCTCCCAGGCCAGCCACTGGATGGACGAATCGCTGAAGCGAATGAACCAGGTCGGGGAGGAAAGCGCGCGAGCGCGCCACGCCCAGTGGACGAAAAAGATCGAAGCGGAACTTCAGCAGGCCGTCGCGCGCATGGAAGCGCGCCATCGCGAACTCGAAGCGCTTTCCGAGAAGCTGACCGCGAGCGCGCGGGAGCGGCTCGAGGGCGCTCTCGAAACCGCCCGGAAAGACGCCGTGGGCCGGATCGTTGCGCGCTTGAAGGAGCAATCGGCGCCGGTGATCGACGAAGCCCGCGCGGTGGCGGCGGACCTGACGAAGCGCGAACAGGAACTGGGAAAGATCTGCCAACAGCTCGTCGAGAAATCGTCGGTTGACATCGAAGAGGCGTGCACGCGGCTCGACCGGCAATTCGAAATGATCCTGCGGGAGAGGCTCGACAGCGCCCGCGAAGAACTCGAGCGCACGGCCAAGGAGGCCGCGAAAATCGCGCTCAACGGCATTCGCGTTTCCTCCGTGCAGCAGGAGACCGAGTCGCAGGCTCGCTTGCGCCATGCGCTGGAGCCGATCACGGAAGGCGCGCTTACGTCGCTGAAGGAAAAGGCAGCGGAGATATCGCGCCAGTTTGCCAGCGAGATGAGCCATTACAGCCGCAGCCATCTTGAATTCGTCAGCGGCGCCATTTCGGAGCTAGCCAAAGGTATCGGGAAACTGTCCAAGGATTAGGCGGGCCCCGCCAGGGGCATCCAGGACGGAGCGATGGAAGGTCAAATCGAATCGGTTGATGTTCATCAGGCGGTTGCGGACCATCCGTGCGGCGTGGAGTCCTGCGGCGAACGCGCGGCGGCACAGGTCGACATGCGCGAGTTTTGCCTCGCGCATTTCCTTTCGGTTTCCTTCGAGGAACTTCGGGCAAGCCACGAACGGCTAAGAACCGGGGCCTACGACCCGACGGCCATGGCATCCTTCAGCGAAACCTCGTCCATCTGGGCGCGAGAGGCCGATAGGCTCGTCGAAGAGGCGCGGTTCGCCGATCCACAGACGAAAGCGCGTCTAATGGAAGCTTTGCAGTGGATCTCCCAGGCGGGGAAATCTTTGCGCCGGAGCCCGCGAGTGGCGAACGCGGTACCGGTTTGGCTGCGCCGCGAAGACCCCCGGCGGACCTGGGAAGAAGATACCTGGACCACAACGTTGAGCCGGCACGGCGCCGGCTTCGTCTGCCGCCATCCGGTCGACACAGGCGGAATGGTCGTCCTGACGCGGAAGGACAAAGGAGGCCGCGCGGAGGCTCGCGTGGTTTACTCGCGGCTGGATGCGGATGGGCGCCGGCAGATCGGCGTCGAACTGATCGGTCGAGACGATTTCTGGGACTAAAGCTCTAATCCCTCGCTAAAGAAACGACAGCGTCTTCGTAGCGGCCCGAACCCATCTCACCTTCCGGAAAAATCTTGTGCTCGGCGATCCAGCGGAAGGATTCGTCGAAGACTTCCTTCGTGTAGGGCTCGAACACAATACGCTCGCCGGGACCCCAGCGTCGCGTGTCCATCTGGCTGTGGAAGCGTTCGGGAAATTCTTTTTTGTAGTACTTCGTGTAGAGATCGGGACGCAGGTCGATATCCCGCTGGGCTTTTCGCAGCGCGCGGAAATACTTTCGGACGTCGTCCATGTCGGGATCGCCCGTAAGCATCGTGGCCATCATGAAAGTGCTGTCGATGATCTTGCGGAATTCGAGCTGTTCGAGGAAGTAGTACGGACCGCTGAAAAGCGACGCGGCGGGAACCTTACGGTCGATCAAAAGCTCCATGCGGTGAAATAGCAGTCCATCGGAGAAGGACAGACGGATGTCCTTCGCGGGCATGTACTGTTCGAGGGCCTGGATCGTCGCGTAGTGGCTGCCGGACTGATAACCGACCGAAATCGGCACGCCGGCCAGCTGCTCGGGCGTGTGGATGTTTGATTCCGGCGGCACGAAAACTCCGGCGGGCGAAACCGAGTAGGCGTCGGCGTACATCTTGCCGTGTCCGTTGGACGCGGAAACATTGACGGTCCAGTGGCAGGCGCAGCCGATATTCGTCGTGCGGCCCTTTTCGAATGTCTGATAGGCGCCGATACGGTCGCCGAGATCGTGCTTCTTGCCTTCCTTGGAAGACAGCTCGTCGCGAAATTCGTAGTCCAGCTGTTCCTCGCGAAAGTAACCCTTGTCCTCCGCGACCCATTCATGCAACCGCATGTGCGGGGCGATGATGAATTTTGCCATGTACCAGCTCCTTTCTAGAAACCTGGGATGCCGGTGGACGCGGGACGAACCTCTGCGGAGGCGGCGCTTTCGGCGCCGAAGCGGAGGCGCTCGATATACGTCTGCCCGAGCGACATCAGGCCCGTATAGAGGTAGCCCCACACGAAGAGCAGGAAGAAGGGAATCGTGGCGTAGTTTTCGTTTTGAATGGCGTAGACGACCGCCGCGGCAAAATAGATTCCGAGCAGCACTTCGGCGAAAGGCATGAAGCCGGCGCGCTTGTGGTAGGTCTTCTTGGCCCACGCGCCCTCGCGCTTGCCCTTTGCTTCCACGCGATACTTCGGCGTGCGCACGAATTCCGATTTCACGCCCAAGACCGCTTCGATGACCGCGAAGGCGTTGCGGACGGAAAGCCCGATGCCGACGGCCATCACGAACGGCAGGTAGAGGAATGTCCGCTTCCACGTCTTGGGGTAGAGCGCGCGCTCGGCGGCCAGATAGAACGATGAAATCGAACAGGTCGAGGCCAGGAAGAGAGGCAGGTCGATCACGACAACCTGAAACCACCCCTGGTAGAACCGCACGATCATCGCGGGAAGCAGAATGATGGAGAGGAACACCATCAGCGGATAGCTGATGTTGGCCGTGAGATGGAAGAAGGCCTCGGCCTTCGCCGAGCGCGGGACATCGGCGCGGAGCACCTGGGGCAGAATCTTCTTTGCCGTCTGCATCAGACCCTTGGCCCAGCGCGCCTGCTGCGATTTGAACGCGTTCATCTCGACCGGCAATTCGGAAGGGCAATCGATTTCGGGCAAATAGAGGAAATGCCAGCCGCGGATTTGCGCGCGGTAGGAGAGATCGGTGTCCTCGGTTAGGGTGTCATGCTGCCAGCCGCCGGCGTCTTCGATCGCGGTGCGGCGCCAAATGCCGGCCGTGCCGTTGAAATTGAAAAACAGGCCGCTGCGAAAGCGCGAGGAGTGCTCGATGGCGAAATGACCGTCGAGCAGGATCGCTTCGACTTCCGTGAGCGTCGAGTAGTCGCGATTCACGTAGCTCCAGCGCGTCTGAATCATGGCGAGCTGCGAATCGACGAAATACGGAACCGTGCGGCGGAGAAAATCGGCAGGAGGAATGAAATCGGCGTCGAAGATGGCGACAAATTCGCCCGCGGCGGTCTTCAGGCCTTCCTGCAACGCGCCGGCTTTGAATCCTTCACGATTGTCGCGATGGATGTAGGCGATCGGCACGCCGAGAGCGCGGTGGCGCTCGACGCAATCGCGCGCGACGATCTGCGTCTCGTCGGTCGAATCGTCGAGCACCTGAATATCGAGCAGTTCGCGCGGGTAATCAAACTGCGCGACGGTCTCGATCAACCGCTCGATGACGTAACGCTCGTTGTAGATCGGGAGCTGCACCGTCACCCGCGGCCACGTTTCGATTTTCGGCGGCGGGCCGGGAACGTTCTTGCGGTTCTTGAAAAAGTTGTAAACGAGAACGTAGCGATGAATGCCGTACGTCGCCAGAATCGTCATCACGAGGAAATACGGCAGCATGATGGCGAGATCGAAGGCGTTGGTCTGGTAGAGGCCCCGGAAGGTCGGATCGACGAGTCGGTGCCAATAGCCCGCGAAGCCATTGCCGCCCAGAGCGACCCACACGGCTAAATTGTCTGGCAACATCAGGTGTGTCTGCCTTCAGCTTGAACTGCCTGGACTTACCTCGGGCTGGCCGGCCAAGCAAACAATTATACGGCTAAGCGGTTGCGTGTCAACGCTTTCCCGGGGCTTCCCCGGCGCTACTTCTGCGGCGGCGCGGACGGCGCCGGACTGACGAACGGCTTCAGGAAACTCGCAAATTCCATCGGGAAGATGAACTTCGTCGCGGGACCGGCGCCCAGATTCTTCAATGTCTCCAGGTATTGCAGGCTCATCGTGTTTGCGTCGAGAGTTTTGGCGATTTCGAAGATCTTTTGCAGAGCGAGCGCGTAGCCTTCGGCGCGAAGAATGGCGGATTGCTTGTCGCCCTCGGCCTTCAGGATCGCGGACTGCCGTTCGCCATCGGCAACCGTGATCTTCGCCGTGCGATCGCCCTCGGCGGCGGTGACCATCGCGCGGCGGCTGCGCTCGGCGCTCATCTGCTTGGTCATCGCGTCCTGAACGTCCTTGGGCGGATCGATTTCGCGAATTTCGACGGAGGTCACCTTGCCGCCCCACCGCTCGGTGACTTCGTCGAGCTTGCCGCGAAGGACGCTGTTGATTTCTTCGCGCTTGGCGAGCACGTCGTCGAGCGGAATATCGCCGACGACCGCGCGCAACGTCGTCATAGCGATGCCGCGCGTGGCGCCGCCGAAATCCTGCACCTGAACCACGCTTTGGACCGGGTCGGTGACCTTCCAATAGACGAGGAAATCGATGGAAATCGAGGCGTTGTCCTTCGTGATGCAGGTCTGCCGCGGGACTTCGAGGTACTGTTCGCGCAGATCCACGCGGCTGGCCACGTCCACTACCGGAATCAGGAAAATGATTCCGGGGCCCTTTTGTCCGATGCACCGGCCGAAGCGGAACACGACGAGGCGCTCGTATTCGCGCACGATCCGGATCATGTTCGCGATGAGAAACACGAAGGCGAGGACGACGAGCACGAAGAAAACCAGGACCACCGTAGAGAAATCCATTCTCGTTTCTCCCTTAAGAAGTCTTGCGAACGTGCAACGTCAAGCCTTCGACCGAGACGACCGTGATTCGCTCGCCCCGCGCGATGGGCGGCGCATCCGCCAACCCTTCCCAATCCTCTCCGTTCACGAGCACGACGCCCCGCGGCACGAGGTCCGTCTTCGCAACCCCCGTGCGGCCCGCGACGCGTTCGACCCCGGTCAGCACCGGCTGATGCCGCGAGCGCAGGACGAGCCGCACGGCGAAGCTCAGCATGAATGCCCACAGCAGCGCGACCGCGCCTATCGCGAAGGGTGAAATCCCATAGCCAGGGATGCGGGGCAATAGCAGAATCGAGCCGAACACGAACGCGGCAAGGCCGAGCAGCGTGAGAGCGCCGTGCGACGTGATCTTCAGCTCGAGCCCGAGCAGCACCATTCCCAGCACGAGGAGCGCGGCGCCGGAGATCTGCACGGGCAGGTTCACGAGCCCGACGAGAGCGAGCAACACGGCCACAAAGCCGAGCGTGCCGGTGACGAATCCGTGGGGCGCGGAGATTTCGACGACGATCGCGAGCAAGCCGAGAAGCAGGAACAGGTACGCCACCGTCGGCTCCGTCAGCGCTGCGAGCAGTTTCTCACGCGCGTCCATTTCGATCGTTGTGGTTTGCGCGCCGGAAATCGCGAGCGTCGCATCGCCCCCGGCGCGATGCACCGTCCGGCCGTTCAGCTTGGCGAGAAGGTCGGGGAGGTCGCTCGCCGTCAGGTCGATCACGCCGAGGGACAGCGCTTCCTCAGCCGTAGCTGAGACGCTTTCGCGCACCGCGCGCTCGGGCCATTCGGTGTTCCGCTTGTGGGCCGCGGCGATTGAACGCGCGTACGCGGCCGCGTCGTTCACGATCTTCTCGGAGACTGTGCCGCCGGTCGAATAGATCGGATGAGCGGCGCCGATATTCGTCCCCGGCGCCATGGCAGCGACGTCCGCGCCCAGCACGATGATGCACCCCGCCGAAGCGGCTCTTGCTCCGCCGGGAGCGACGAAGACCACCACGGGCACGCGCGAGTTCATTTCGCGCTGGATGATCTCCCGCATCGAAGAGTCGAGGCCGCCGGGAGTATCCAGCTCGATGATGATGGCGGCCGCGTTGCGCGCCTCGCCATCCGCGATGCCTCGGGTCAGGTACTCAGCGCTCGCGGGGCTGATCGGCCCGGCGTAGGGCAGAACCACGATCTCGCGTTGAGCGGGAGTAGCCGGCGCCAGAAAGGCGAGTGCGCCGAGCAGCGCCGTGGCGATGAGGGAGGGTTTCATGCCTCGCACACTGGGAAGCGCGGGAATTATATCAGAGGAAGTTGCCGCAGAAGCAAATGCCGGGTCGAACGGTTCAGGTCTTTACGGGAGCCGCGTGCCGGTCTGCGCGCAGGCTTCGAAAACGGAAAGCAGGTTCGTCAGTCCGAGGAGATCCTTGATCGACTTGTTGTAGTTGACCAGGAGAAATTCGCAGTTTCCTTTTCGAGCCGAGATGTAAACGGCGACGATCGCGCCGAGTCCCGAGCTGTCCATGCGATCGGTTTCCTTCAGGTCGAGGATGATCCGCTTCGTGGTCGGGATCACGCCGCGCACGTGGGCCTTCAGAGCTTCGGAGTGCTCGGCCGTCAGCCTGCCGGCACACTGGACCACCTGCGCGTCTTCCCACGCGTAGGTGCGCAGCCTGAGCCCGCCCGTCGGAACCGCCGCTGGTTCGGCCAAGTGTGGAATCTCCTCTGCCGGAAGGCGCCGCTCGCACCTCTATGTTTCTTGGCTGCTGTGTACGCCGTTTCCCGGCCGAACGCAAGCGCTTTTCAATTGCGCCGAAGATCTCACAGAATATTCACGGCTCGGGCGGCCAGCAGCACGACGATCGTCAGCGAAATCAACGACTGCAGCATCATGCCCAGCTTCGCCCCGCGGGATAACACGGCGGTATCGGTCGGTGAGAAGGCCGTGCTCGTGTTGAAGGCGAGAAAGAGGTAGTCCACGAAGTTGGGCGACCACGATTCGTTCCGGGCATCCTGCACCAGCATCTGCGGAAAAAGAAACGAGCTGTGCAGACCATCGCGCCTCCGGTCGCGCCCCGTCGGACCGCCCCCATCGAGCTTCCAGTACCATAGCGCGAACACCAGCACATTCGTAATCCAAAGCGCTATCGCCGAACGCAGCAGCACGCGCGGGGCTTCGCGGTGCTGCGGAATACCCTGAATCAGAATGGCCAACGACGCAATCATGGCCAGCGTGATCGCGCCGGTGGCGATGAATGCGAGAATCCGGGTGATGTCGTAGCGGCCGAGGTGGTACGTCACCACCGTTGGGATCAGCAGAAGGAAGATGACGACCAGCAGCAGCCAGCTCGGGCCCACGGAAAGCGGTTCGGGCAAGGCCCAGTAGACGCACGCCGCAGCCAGCATCGCCACGAACGCCGGCCACCTCGGTTCTCGGATGATTTGGCTGCTCATCTTAAGTTATGTAGCCGCCGCATATTACGCCATCGTTCGCCGCGGACGCTACAGGCGATCTCGCTCCCAAGCGGCGCTAGACTATGCGGGAAAGCCGCCGGTCGCGCTAAGCGGGAGACCCGGGAGGACCAAATGATCAAGCTCGTGTATTGCATCACAAAGAAGGCGGGCCTCACCGACGAAGAATTCTTTCACTACTGGCAAAATATCCACGGACCCATCGGCGCTCGTATTCCTCACTTGCGCAGATTGGTCCAGAGCCACCGCGTCACGCTTGCCGGAGACACACGCCGGCCTGATTACGATGGCGTGGCGGAACTCTGGTTCGACGACGAAGCCGCCCTACTGGCCGCCCGCCAGTCGCCCGAATGGAAGGCCTCCGCCGAGGACGAGTCGAATTTCATCGACCATACCAAAGTTGCATACTTTGTCTCCAGGGAACACACGATCGTTTGAAGTCCCCACCCCGAACCGTTCGTACTAGGGCCACCGGACGATCCTTCCCATTTGTTGGGTACCTTTGCGCCATTCCAAGGCGCCCCATGCCCAGGCATGCTGGAGGCAGATCCAGATTTGAGGAAAGGAGCGGAAAATGGACTCTCCTGAACCTCTCAAGGCAGCCGAACAAAAAATGCACGGCGCACTTCTCGCGTACACCGAGCGGAACCGCAACGACTCGGAACTTCACGATCATCTCGTCGACGATCTGAGAACGGCGACGACCGAGTTTCTGGAAGCGCGTAGCCAGTTCGCGCTTGGAAGGCCGGCAACCTCCGATTGAACGTCGGGCTACGTTGGGCGATTTTCTCCTTCGCCAACAAGGAGTTGCGCGACGAACGCGCGCTGCGGTACGCTGTTGATCGTTAGCCTCGAAATCCGCCTTCACGCACGCGCTTCCCACATTTGAAAGCCCGGCCAGGGGGATGCGGCAAACCTACCCGTGGTAGAATCCGCGCCCACGAGGTGGCCTCTATGGAAGACGTTATGCTCTTGGGGATAATACTTTGCGGCCCCTTTGCGATTATTCTAACGGTCTACTTCGTCAAGGTGGCGCGCCGGACATGTTCGCTAATGGAAGTTCTTCAACGCGAAGCTGAATTCAGGATTCGGGAGAAATACGAATGGCCGCCGCCAACCGACCCGCCCGACCGCGCTTAAACCTACCCGTGGTAGAATTGGGGCGTGGAAAGGCCTGAGGCAAGAGTATACAAAGTTTCCCTGTACCAAAGCGCTATGCCCGAAGAATTCGAGTGGAATGACTCGGAGCTGTATGGTTTTCTTGCTAACCGTTTGGGCAGCGAAGACGCTGCTGCCGACGCGATTGCCGAAGCAGATGAAAAGGAGACAGCCACACGCACGATTGAATGCGGGCTGGGCAGTACGTCCCGGATAGTTTTTTCTCCGATGCAAGATTGATACAAGCATGGCGGTGGGAAGTGAATGGTGGGGCTGGGGAGAGTCGAACTCCCGACACGCAGTTTAGGAAACTGCTGCTCTATCCATCTGAGCTACAGCCCCGCCGACGCTATCTGCATGATTTTATATCGATTTGAGAGGATTGCGCGGAAGATTCAAAACCCCACAGATCGTGCACTGTCCTGGATTACGATCCAGCGGCTTCTGCCGTGTCTTTCACCGGGAGTATCGCTGCCGGCTTCTTCGCTCGCGTCGTCGTGATTACAACCACGCTGATCAGAACACACAGAGTTCCCAGAATCGTTCGCAGGCCAAGCGCTTCACCAGCCACGAAATATCCAAGCAGCACGGCCACAACTGGATTCACGTACGCGTAGGTCCCGACTTTTGTCGGCGACTCCTGATGAATCAGCCACACGTAGGCGGTAAACGCCACGATCGAGCCGGCGACAATCAGGTAGAGCAACGAGAGCCAGGCTCCGCGTGAGACGGTCAACGGGTGAAAATTGGGGAATTCGCCGCGCGCGGCCGCCGTGAGAGCCAGAAACACTCCGCCGGCGAGCATCTGCGCTCCCGAGCTCATGACTTGGGAGGGCGGCAGAGGCAGCTTGCGCGTGAGCGCCGACGATACCGACCAGCTCATCGATGCAACGATCAGAGCCACGGCGCCCGCCCTGTCGATCGGCGCGCCGCCAAGGTTCAACGAATGGCTCACCAGCACAGCCACTCCGCCAATCCCGATCAAGAGCGCCAAGGCCAAGCGGGCGGTGAGCCGCTGCGTTCGGAGGATGACGATTTCCGACAGCGCCATAAAGGCCGCGTTCATGGCCATCATGACTGCGGCAATGCCCGAAGCCACACGCTGCTCGGCCCAGTACACCAGGCCGTAGTCGCCTATGAAGAACAAGACGGCGAGTAAAGATAATGATGCCCATTGGAGACCGCTCGGTGAGCGCTCGCCCCGCGCGATCATCCAGACATAAAGAACGAGTCCCGCAACCAGGAAACGCATCGCCGCAAAGAGGAATGGCGGAACTTCGCGGACGCCGACGCGAATCGCGAAATACGTGGATCCCCACACCAAATAGATAATCGCGAAGGCCAACAGGATCTTCCACGTTGGGCGATGGGTGCCGGTTTCCATGGCGGATTCCTACCGACAATCTACCAATTCCCCGGTCGGATCGCTCACACCTCCGGGATCACGGCGCACTCGTGAACAGTCCATTTTGTCTGCATTAAATTTGTCTAGAAGCTGTTGCACAACCCGGGACAAGCCTCTGAAATGACTATGGTTGAGTTTTGGGAAATGAGGGATAAGTAGAGTCAGCAGCGCCGAAGGAGGGCCGATGGCGCGGTCCGGTCC
>JBEKAE010000047.1:0-13423 GCA_050018375.1 Candidatus Acidiferrales bacterium
CAAAGCTCCCGGGGAAAGAACACCAAGAGAATTCCCGTTCATCTCTTCCTTTTTCCTTCTCGCCCTGCTCATTAATTAAGAGTACTAAAACGGTCTCAGAGATGTTGGCACGGAGGGGGACGTGCTTCCCCTACTCGACTTGCATGAAGCTGACTTAACATCTACGGATGAATTGGTGGAAGTGATCCTCCCAAGTGGAATGCGTCTTGTGTTCGAGGAAGATTGATTGCGTTGCATTCGACACCCTCCGGGTGTATATAGAGTTTGTCGAACGCGGCGGCATGACGATACTGCACGACGCACTACACTGCGGCGCAACGAAACAAAACTTATCGAAGCCCCGACCACGAATCGGGGCTTTCTCTTTTTAGCCTACCACGCAAGTCAAGAGGTGACGCATGTTGGATTTCAATTGGGGAGTCTTCTGGGCGGCGCTTGCAGCTATAGTCGTGGCGAAAGTCTTGCAGGTATTATTGCGGCTGGTCGATGTACATGTTTAGCCCGAACAATCGGATTGCCAAACGAGAAAAGATTGTGCGAGTCTTTGAGTCAGATTGGACACTACCCTCTGTGGGATGGTGAGGCAGTTTCCGGTTACGGCCACGAAAGAGACTTTGCCTCTGTGTCGATCTAAGCGGCTCAACAGGGTATAATCAAGGGTGAATCCCCGTTTTGACAATTGTGGGATCGGCAGCGATATTCTGAAACAAAAGAGGAGCAGTCTGATCATGGGATACGGTAACCGCGACAAACCAGAACCGAAATCAGGACGAGCCGGATTTGTGGAAGCCAAACTCGAAGAGCTTCGGCGCCGGTGGGACAACGCGAAGGACGAACGCGAGAAGGCTGAAGTATCCGAACAAATCCGCGAGTGGCAATCATTTCGGCCGGAACGATCCGCACCCACCCGCGGCAGACGATAATGGGCAGGACCATCGAGTAGCCGCGATTTGAGCGCATGGTTTCCGGACGCCCCACCCTCGCTTTGTGAGGGTGGGACTTGTTCTTCTTGCCCTGCCGGATTCTTTCCTCCGCCTCCTTTCTTGTCGCCCTCCCTTCCTCCTGATTTGCCTTTTGTGTTATAACGCTCGCAGCTTTCCTCAATCCCCGCGTCTCTCCGATTGGTGGTCTGTTGCATCCAATAGGGAGAAGAGGCATTCGTACCAGCTTGGAGGTCCCGATGAATACATCGGTCTTGCATGAGAACGTTGAACTCGAATCTCAAAGCCATTCTCAGGAGATCCTGCAAACCGTCGCGCGCCGCAACGGGCCTAAGGCCCCTAAGGCCATTGCCCAGGAGCTTCTCGCCTTTGCCGGCGTGCGCATCGATGGCGACCGTCCCTGGGACATCGCCGTCCACGACGAACGCTTCTACGAACGCGCTCTTACGCAGGGCTCCCTGGGCCTCGGCGAGTCTTACATGGACGGCTGGTGGGACTCGGCCGACCTCGCCGAGTTTTTCAGCAAGATTCTCGGCACCGGTCTTGACGACAAGATTCCTTTCAACTGGGGCCTCGTCCGCCTCTTCATCAAATCACGCATTCTGAATCCGCAGCGAAAATCGAAAGCGCCCGTCAACATTCGCCGCCACTACGACATCGGCAACGACCTCTACACGCGCATGCTCGGCCCTCGGATGGTCTATTCGTGCGCCAGCTTTGAGCGTGCCTCCAATCTCGGCGAAGCCGAGGACGCCAAATTCGATTTCGTCTGCCGTAAGCTGCGCCTCGAGCCCGGCATGAAAGTTCTCGATATCGGCTGCGGCTGGGGCGGCCTGTCGAAATACATGGCCGAAAAACACGGCGCGCAGGTCGTCGGAATCACGCTGTCGAAGGAGCAGGCCGCGTTCGCGCGCGAGTCCTGCGCCGGGCTGCCGGTCGAAATCCGTATCCAGGACTACCGCGACGTGCGCGAGACGTTCGATCGCGTCGTCTCCCTCGGCATGTTCGAGCACGTCGGCTGCAGGAACTACCGCACGTACATGCAAGCCGTCCGGCGCTGCCTGAAACCCGGCGGCATCTTCTTTCTGGACACGATCGGCGCGAACAAATCCACCTACTCCGTCAACGAATGGACCGAGAAATACATCTTCCCCAACTCCATGCTTCCTTCGATCGAGCAGATCGGCGCCGCCATCGAAGGCCTGTTCGTCATGGACGATTGGCAGAACTGGGGAGCCTTTTACGACCGCACCCTGATGGAATGGTTCAGGAATTTCCACGACAACTGGAGCGCGATCGCGTCGAGCTACGGCGACCGCTTCTACCGCATGTGGAAGTATTATCTGCTTTCGAGCGCCGGTTCGTTCCGCTGCCGCATGTTGCAGCAGTGGATGATCGTCCTCTGCCGCTAGCCGGCCCTTGGCAGTTGCGTACCTTCGGCGTGGGTTTTTCGGGTGCGCATGCTGCGATAGAGTCAGCGCAAAAGTGTGCGCTCCGCGCATTGATCTTGATGTCGCGGCTGAAGCCGCGACCCACAAGGACTAAGTCCCGCTGCACTGTGCAAACCGTGCTTGATGTGTGTTAGGAAGTCACGCGATGTCACGCCGAGGTACCCGACCCTTGATTTGCAAGGGTGGGACATTTTCAGACCACACAGGAGGGAGACGACCCTTGTCGGATCGTCACTTCTTCCCGTACGCGCCCTTGTACCACTCCCAGGTGCGCTTCAGTCCATCCTCGAAATGAACGCGAGGCTCGTAGCCGAGGACCTTCCGTGCGAGCGTAATATCCGCCTGCGAATCCCGAATGTCGCCCGCCCGCGGCGGGTCGTATTTCGCCTGGACTTTTTTGCCGGTAATCTTCGCGAGCAGCTTCAATACCTCGTTCAGCGTAATCCGCGCGCCCGTGCCGCCGTTGAAAACTTTCCCGGACGCGGCGCTGGCCTCGCACGCCCGCAGCGTCTCGTCCACCACGTTGTCGATGTACGTGAAGTCGCGCGATTGTTCGCCGTCACCATAGACGACGGGCGATTCGCCCTCCAGAATCGCGAGCATGAAACGCGACAGCACGCCGGAATACTGCGACGTCGGATCCTGCCGCGGCCCGAAAACGTTGAAGTAGCGCACCGATGCGTTTTCGAGGCCGTAAACGCGCCCGAAAACCTGCGCGTAAAGTTCGCCGACGAACTTTGTCACGCCGTACGGCGAAATCGGCTCGGGCTGCATCGTCTCGGTCTTCGGCAGCGTCGGCGTCTCTCCGTAGGCGGACGACGACGCGGCGTACACGATTCGCTTCACCTTCGCGTCGCGCGCCGCCACCAGCACGTTCAGCGTCCCGTCGATGTTCACTTTGTTCGTCTCGAGCGGATCCTTCACCGACTTCGGCACGGACGTCCGCGCCGCCAGATGAATCACGTAATCCGCTCCCTTGCACGCCGCCTGCGCCTCCGCCAGATCGGTGATGCTGCCCGCGCGAAAATCGATCTTGCCGCGCACGCCCGCGAGGTTCGCTTCCTTCCCTGTGGAAAGATCGTCGAGCACGACGACCGAATGCCCCCGGCGCACGAGTTCGTCCACCATGTTCGAGCCGATGAAGCCGGCGCCTCCCGTCACCAGGTAGCGCATCCGGAAAATCCTCCTCTGAGGAAAACAGGCGATACGAGCCGCCCGATTCCGCAACGAGCCTCGGGATGTGATGATTACGTCGTGCCTTTCAGGTACGCTTGACTATAGCCCGGCGCATCGCGGGTGGGCAAGAATCACCGCCCGCGCCCGTGCTCGCACCACAACATCCATGAACGCAAACCGCCAGCGTGGCGCAATTTTTCTGACCGCGGCCGGACTCACAGCTGCGCTCGCACTGCTTCCGGCGTCGCCCGGTTTCGCCCAGCGCGCTGCGACTTCGCAAGCATCTCTGCACAACAAAACGACGAAGCCTCAGCCCGACCCGCCCGCGAAACCACTGGCCGTGCCGTTTCGCGCCGGCGAAACGCTGAACTATCGCGTCGCCTGGGCCGCACTTTCGAGCGCCGCCTCCGTGGAGCTTGCGGTGCCCGAACAGCGCGACCTCTTCGGCTACACGACGTGGCATTTCCGCGCTCTCGCGCACACGATCAGCCCCGTGCGCTCGCTCTTCGCGATCGACGATCGGTTCGATTCCTACACCGACTCGTCGACGCTCGAAAGCCGCCAGTACGAGACGCATCTCGACGAGATGGGAAAAATTGAGGACCAGGTTTTTCACTTTCTCCCGTCCGGCGAAGCGTCCCGCGCGCCCGGACCCAGCGTCGTGGTCCTGCCGGGGACGCGCGATCCGCTCGGCATGCTCTACGCGCTGCGCCGCGTCGATTGGGACCACGCGCCTGAATTCCGCGGCCCCGTCTATGACGGCCGCGACATCTACGAAGTCCGCGCCCAGCGCGAAGCTGCAAGTGAACCCGTGAAAGTTGCCGCCGGCAGCTTTTTCGCGTCGCGCGTTTCGGTCGCCGTCTTCCAGCGCGAAAAGGAAATCTCGGCCGTCCACTTCACCGTCTGGTTCGCGAACGACGCTTCGCGCGCACCCGTCGTGATGCAGGCGCAGCTTCCGTTCGGCAGCCTTCGCGCCGAGCTCATCTCCGCGTCAGAATAGTTGTGGATTTGGCCGCGATGGCGGCGGGGGCCCGTCAGTTGTCCGGCACGACCCAATCGTCCGGCGGAAAGTCGATCTGCCAGAACGACGGCGACGGCTTGACGAATTCGATTCCGACTTCCGCCCTGCCCGCGAGCGGAGTTCCCGCATGGACGATGCGGCATTCGCAGGACTGGTTCGTCAACTTGCTCGACACCGTGACGATCTGATCGAGGGCCACGGACGCCTGCAGCGAAATCAGCGCGCCGTGCGCGTTGACGACCAGCGTGCGCGTCTGCTCGGCGAATTCCTCGTCGCCGGCCGTCCTGCCACTCACGCGAATCGGCACGCTGAGCAGGACGCGCATGCTGCGGCGGCGGCTGGGATCGAGGCCACGGGCCTGTTTATCCTGATGGGTGGCGGCTTGGGCGTCCATAATATAGTACGTTAGTTCTGAGGTACTCCCGCTGCAATAGAACTATCGTTCTGCGGCGTGTTTGAGTAAACAGCGGGGTACCCAGCGGCGGCCGCCTCAGCACGGCACGATTTTTTCGCGCCCCTGCTTCACGCGGCGGGTGGCGTTGCGGGTATCCACGACGAGCTTGGCGTTGTTCACGATGGCGTCGTAGTCGTAGCTCGAGTGATCGGTCGCGATCAAGACGCAGTCGTACGCGGCCACGACGGCGGGCGTCAGCTCGACCGACCGCTTGTTCGAGAAATCGTAGTGGCGCATCTTGTGCAGCGCCGGGAAGTACGGGTCGTTGTAGTCGAGATTCGCGCCGCGCGCGGCGAGCAGCTCGAGCAGCTTCAGCGACGGCGATTCGCGCAGGTCGTCCACGTCCTTCTTGTACGCCACGCCGAGCAGCAGAATCTTCGAGCCCTTGATGCTTTTCTGCCGGTCGTTCAGCGCGGACGCCACGGCGTTCACCACGTGATACGGCATCTCGGTATTGATTTCTCCGGCCAGCTCGATGAAGCGCGTCGCGAAGTCGTATTCGCGCGCCTTCCACGACAGATAGTACGGATCGACCGGAATGCAGTGCCCGCCGAGTCCCGGCCCGGGATAGAACGGCATGAAGCCGAAGGGCTTCGTCGCCGCGCTGTCGATCACTTCCCAGATGTCGAGGTCCATGCGCAGGCAGAGCTGCTTCAGCTCGTTGACCATCGCGATATTCACGCAGCGGAAGATGTTTTCGAGCAGCTTCACCATTTCCGCGGCCCGAGTGGACGTCACCGGCACCACGCGCGACACGATCTGCGCGTAGAGGCTCATCGCCGCGCGCCCGCTCGGAGGATTGATGCCGCCGACGACCTTCGGAATCTGCGCCAGGCCGTACTGCTTGTTGCCGGGATCTTCGCGCTCGGGCGAAAACGCGAGGTAAAAGTCCGTCGCGATGTTTTCCGCGGCGGGGCCTCGCGCGATCGGGCACTTCATCCCGCCCTTTTCCCCACCCTTCTCGAGGATCGGCAGGACCAGTTCTTCCGTCGTGCCGGGATACGTCGTGCTCTCGAGGACGATCAACTGGCTCCGCTGGAGATTCGGCGCAATGGCTTTCGCGGTCTGCTCGACGTACGTCAGATCGGGCTCGCGCCGCTCGTCGAGAGGCGTCGGGACGCAGATCAGAACCGCGTCCATCTGCTTCAGGACGCGGAAATCGGTGGTGGCGCTGAAATGCTTGCCCTGGACGTGCTGCCGGATCTTCTCCGCCGGGATGTGCTGGATGTACGACTGCCCCGCGTTCAGCTTTTCGACTTTGCTCTCGTCGAGGTCGAATCCCGTCACCCGGTGGCCCACGTCCGCAAAACGCAGCGCGAGCGGCAGTCCCACATAGCCGCACCCGATAATCCCGATCTGAATGCCCTTGCCTGCAAAGAACTCCGGCTTGCGCTCCGTGCTCATCCGTTCCCTCTCCCGTCTGTTGCCGTTCCCACGATTGGCGAAGAGAAAGCATAGCAGGAACCCAAACGGCATAGGAAGCCGCCTCCGGCCCATGTGCTCAATCGCGATATCGGGGGTTTTGCGGTCATCTTTTCGCCTCGGGAAGGCATTTGGACACCCTTCGAGTTTGTGACGATCTGCGGGGGTCGTCGCCCTTTGTTTTCAATAGCTTGGCGGGCGTTTTGTTCGACACGCTGTGACGATTAGATCGCACGGATTGGGCGGCCGGGGGACGTACGACTACATCGGCTGAAGAGAAGATCACGTGCTTGGGCGGCTCGTTGCATTCGCCGGCGTCGTTGATCCGGGCAAACTCGTGGATCGCGCGAATCACGGTATCCGCTCCGCCGATATCGGCAAGCTCGACGCGCTGAATGATGTGGCCGAGCGCGAAGCGGAGGTTGCGATTACGGCGCGCGAAAAGATTGAAGGCGTGGGCGTGGCGATAGAGGGAGCGGCGCTCGATATCGTAAACGCGCTCGATGGCGATGAGGCTGTGCCAGTGGATGAATTCCTCCTCGATGGCGTCGCGGTCGGGGTGATGGCAGATGGTGCAGCGGCGCTCGTGATGCGAGAGGGACGAGGTTTGGGAAACGGGCTGCGAAGGGCGGGGCTCGATGTGCGACGACTGCGGGGCGAGTGTCCCAGGGGCCTCGACCAGCGGAGCCCCCTGGCCGGGCAGGTTGCCGGAAGCGTCGACGGGGCAGGCGGGCGGCTGTTCCGCGGGATCAGCGTACCGCAAGGCTGCGGCGAGCGCAGTGAAGGCCGGCGGGTTTGTGGCGGAAAATTTTGGTCTGCTCATGTTCAATCACCTCGATTGACGCTAGCACGAAAGAAACAGGCGGCTTCGCGTAAAGAAAGGACAAAAAAAGTACAAGGCATAGTACTGGCCGAAAGGACAGGTGTCGCAGTCGTTGCGTATTTCGTGAGGTTCTATTGACACCCGTCGCCTGAATATAGGATTCCTATATTCTAATACAGGAGTCCTATACTGTGACCAAGCGAATTGACTCGAAGATTACACGGGGCAGCACGGAACTGGCGATACTGGCGCTGCTCGCCAAGGAACCGCTCTACGGCTTCGAGATTGCGAAGCGCATTGAGGAAGAAAGCGGGGGCGCGCTGCGGTTCCGGCTCGCGTCGCTTTACCCCATGCTCTACGAACTCGAAAAGCGCGGTTTGGTGAAAGGCCACTGGGAGGCCAATCGCGCAGGGCGCGACCGGCGCTACTACGGCCTGACGGCGACGGGACGGAAGAAGCTCGCGCCGCTGCGCCGGGAGTGGCGATTCTTTTTCCGGGCGCTCGACCGCCTGGCGGGGGTGACACGTGCGTGACTGGAAGATGCTGGTACGCGAACGGATGAGCCGACAAGGCGCGGGACTTGCGCCGCCCGACGAAGTGATGGCGGAGCTGGCCGGACATCTCGAGGACTGCTACGAAGCGTTGCGCGCGCAGGGCGTCTGCGAATCCGAAGCGATCGAGCGCACGGTCGGCGAGATCGGGGATTCGCGGCAACTGGCGCGTGGGATTCGCCGTGCCAAGCGGCCGGGGGAAGCGATGAACGATCGAACGAAACAGCTATGGCTGCCGGGGCTTGCGAGCCTGACGGCAGCTAACGTTCTCCTGATGATCTTCACTCGAATCAGCCTGGATCCCCGGCTGGTGGCCGAGCGATCAACCGCGTGGTTTCCGGGACTGGCTCTGGTGGCGGCGTACTCGCCGTGGGTGGCCGCACAGCCGCTTGTCGGCGCGCTGGGAGCGTGGCTTTCGCACCGCGCCGGTGGCGGGCGCGCGACGCGGCTCTGCGCGGGGCTGTTTCCATCGATCGTGATGCTCGCCTGCTGGGGCTTGTTCATTCCGGCGAGCGCGGCCGTCGAGAGGCACGCATGGGTGGCGGGTCATCCGATCTATATCGCGTTGGGCGCGCTCGTATGGGTCGCGCCCGCCATGATGGGACTGCTCCTCGGCTCGCTGCCGTTTCTGGGCATTCGCGATTTGCCGAGTCCGGGCGCGACGTCGCCGTGCCCGACGAGAACATGACAAGCCCGGCCATTGAAGTACGCGACCTGGAGAAGACGTACCGCACGTTTCGAGGGAAGACGGTGAGCGCATTGCAGGGCGTTTCGCTGTGCGTCGAGCCGGGCACGATTTTCGGGCTGATCGGGCAGAACGGCGCGGGGAAGACGACACTCATCAAGATTCTGCTCGGGCTCGCAACGCCTACGGCCGGGGCCGCGCGCCTGCTGGGCAGTTCGCCCAGAGATCCCGCGGCGCGGCGGCGCGTGGGCTACCTGCCGGAGCAGATGCGCCTGCCGGACTATTTTCAGGCGGAGAATTTTCTGCGGTACATGGGGCGGCTGAACGGAGTGGATCGCGCGGCGATGAAGCAGCGCATTCCGGCGCTGATCGAACGAGTCGGGCTCGCGGATGCGCGAGGGCCGGTGAAGGCGTATTCGAAAGGCATGCAGCAGCGGCTCGGGCTGGCGCAGGCGCTGGTAAACGATCCGGAGGTGCTCTTTCTCGACGAGCCGACCGACGGGCTCGATCCGCTGGGGCGCAAGGATGTGCGCGACCTGCTGGCTCAACTGCGCGCCGAGGGCAAAACGATTTTCCTGAACTCGCACCTGCTTTCGGAGATCGAGCTGGTGTGCGACCGGATCGTCATCCTGAACAAGGGCGAGGTAGCGCGCGCGGCGACGCCGGAGGAATTCACGCGTGGGACGGGCGAGTATCTGGTGCGCGTGGCGGCAGCGGACGACGCCGTGCGGGCGGCCACAGCGGCGGTCGCCGGGCATGGCGCGGCGCAATGGGAGCAAAACACGCTGCGATTCGCGCCGCGCGACCGGGCGCAGCTCAATTCCCTGCTTGACCGACTGCGCGGCGTGCCGGTGGAGATCGAGTCGGTCGAGCCGGTAAGGCTGTCGCTCGAGGATTTTTTCCTGCAAGTCGTGAGCGGGCAGGAACCGTGATGTTCGCAACGTATCTGAATTCGCTCCACGAGAGCATGAGCCGCCGCGTGGCGCTCGTGCTTTTCGGCGTGGCAATTCTGGTCGCGGTCGCTTTCAACGCGGTGGTACACGTCCGGACACTCGCCGATGGCGCAACGACGATTGTTGTCGGCACGCAATCACCGGCGCCTCCGGTGATCGCTGTGCCGAGCGTGCTCGAATCGGACCTGCGCGCGACGGGCTCGCTGTGGCTGCTGCTGGCGATTTTCGCGGCGGCACCGCTGCTGACGGCGACGCTCGAAAAGGGCTGGCTCGAATTGACGTTTTCGAAAGGGACCGCGCGATGGAGGATTTTTCTGGGGCGATTTGTAGCGAGCCTGACGCTGTATTCGATGACGTTCGTGGTGGCCACTTTGCCGGTGGCGCTGCGGCTGTGGTGGATGACCGGCATCGGGACGTGGCAGGTGGGCGTCGCGCTGGTGATCCAGACTTTCAGTTTCGCGGCGCTGCTGGCGGTGACGGCGCTGGTGACACTGCCGCAGAAGGGCGTGGCGCTGCCGATCATCGCGTCGGTGGCGATCTGGTTGCTGTCGCCTTCGCTCGCGATGCGGCAAGAGACGTTCTACCGGATTTTCTCGTCGCATCTGGCGCGCGGGATCGTCGACTGGGCGTACCGGATTCTGCCGAAGTGCTCCGAGCTCGAGGACCTGTGCGTTTCGTTCATACAAGGAGGCGCGATCGCGTCGTGGTGGCCGATCTGGTCGACAGGGGTGTTTACGCTGGCGGTGCTGGGGCTGACGCTCTGGCTGCTGGAGCGCAAGTCGTTCTAGCGGAAGATGCCGCGGTGCATCTTAGTCGCGGCTTTGATGGCCTCAGGGGCTAAAGCCCCCATTTTTTGCGTTCTCTTATGTCGGAGCTAAAGCTCCGACCCCCTAAAAACCTTCCAGGAGACAGGCTCTAGTAGTCCCGGTGGACGGTGTCGGGCGAGAAGGCCGGGAGGCAAACGGAGACGTACTCGGCGCCGTCGGGAGTCGAGTACTGCACCCATTCGCCGCGATGGGCGATCACGGCCTGACCGGCGGGGACGTCGATGGCGCCGCCCTTGTGCGTGACGCGCAGCGAGCCGTGCAGGACGAGCGTGTATTCGTCGAAGTCGGGCGTCTGGCCGGGCTCGACCCAGCCCGCGGGGCTGCGCATGTGCGCGACGCTCAGCGCCGCGGTCTTCGAGTTTACGCGGCCCACGTATTCGTCGATCATCTTCGGCTTGCTGCCCGCGGCTTGCACGCGCGTCGGCTGGGGGATCAGGGTCGGCATGGTCACCTTCCGTTGGATCTACTACTCAAGATTTATCACAGAGCGCAGCACTGCCAAAGGGTGAACCAATGCGAGAGTCGAAGAAACAGCAGATCCCTCACCTCCATCCGCAAAAAACGCGGCTGGGTTCGGGTCCGGTGTCGGGACTCCGGTGGAGTCCGCCGGACTCCTGAAACCGGAGATGACAGCTTGCGAAGAATGACGATTCCTCAAATTAGGACACTACCCGAATCGGGAATGCGGCGGTGCCCCCGGCTTCCCAAGCGGCGCGATAAATCGTGCGGAATCTGCGCGACGGAAAAAGCGGCGCGCGCTTCCACTGGCCGCGGAATTGCCTGCGAAGATGGCATGGGACCGCAGGCATCGCCGGCATCTCTACTCGGGCGCGGATTGCTCGCGCTGCTGCTGGCCGCGCTGTTGGTGCAGGCGGCGCGCGAGGCGGTGGCGAGCCGGCTTGCAGCACGGAATTCGCTCGACGGAATCCGGCGGGCCGAACGGTGGGACCCGTCGAACCCGGAGTATCCGGCGCGGTTTGGGCGCGCGCTCGCAGCCGATCCGGCGGATGCCGATCCGCGGGAGGTTGCGCACGCGTTCGAAACGGCTGCGCGCCTCGGGCCGCATCGAGCGGAAAACTGGGCCGGGCTGGGCGAGGCGCTCGACCTCGCGGGAGATTCCGCGGGCGCGGCCCGCGCGTACGAGCGCGCGCTGGAGCTTTTTCCAAGGTCGCCCGCGATCAACTGGCAATTCGCGAATTTCCTGATTCGCGCGGGCGACGCGACGCAAGCGGCGGCGCCGCTGCGCGCGGCGATCGAGGGCGACGCGACCCTGCGGATGGGCGCGTTCGATCTCGAGTGGCGCGCCGGGATGCCGCCCGAGGAGATTCTGGCGATCGTTCCCGCGCGGCAGGAAATCCTCTCGGCCTACCTCGACTATCTGGTGCGCACCGAGCGGCTGGACGCGGCGGCGGACGCGTGGCGGCGGCTGATCGCGTCGCCGGACGCGTTCGACATGGACGCGGCGCTGCGGTATTTCGACGCGCTGCTCCACGCGCATCGCGTGGACGCGCTCGAGGCCCTGTGGGCCGACCTCGCGCGACACGATCCCGCGCGCGTCCACGCGGCGGACGGCGCCAACCGGATCACGAACGGCGGATTCGAGGACGCGGTGCTCGGCGGCGGGTTCGACTGGCGCATCGTGCCGATCGACGGCGCCGAAGCGGAGATCGACACGGAAACCGTGCACGGCGGGTCGCGCTCGCTCTGCGTGCGATTCGACGGAAAGCACAATCTCGCTTTCGGGCACGTGGCGCAGTACGCGGCAGTCGAGCCGGATACGGCCTACCGGCTGACCGCGTGGGTCCGCACCGAGGGAATCACGACGGACAGCGGGCCGCGCATCGGGGTGTACGACCCGTTAGACCGCGCGGCGCTTTCGGCGGAGACCGGGAACCTGACGGGAACCGCGGCGTGGCAGGAGCAGACGCTCGAATTCCGCACGCCGCCCGAGACGCGGATCGTGATCGTGCAGGTGGTGCGGCCGCCGAGCCGGAAGCTCGACAATCAGATCGCCGGAACGCTGTGGCTCGACGACGTCAGCCTGAGCCCGATCCCTTGACGGGAAGATCGACCGGGAGATCCATCTCCCATTCGGCCGCAGCGGGAATTTCGTCAGGTGTTTCCGCGACCGGGCGCGGATGTGCGCCCGGTTTCGAGGCCGCTGCGCCGGCATGCCCCGCGCGCTTTTCGTGCGCGGCCGCGCGCTCGTCGAGCGACATCGCGTAGCCCATGCCGAGGACGACGGCGAAGACCAGGGCGTTTGCGGGGATATAGAGGTTGAAGTCCGCGACACTGTGCGCGAGGAGCGCGGCGGTGGCTCCGAGCGAGCCGAGCGCAAGCGACCGCGCAAGGCTCGAGGTCGCGCGCAGAGCGGCCTGAAGAGTTCGAAACGCGAGCCAGAAGATCATCGCGAAGAGAAGCGCGGCGCACGGCAGGCCGAGTTCGGCGGCAAGCTCGACATAGTCGTTGTGGGCGTGGTCGGCGACGTAGATAAGCCCGACGCGCTGCACCCACGTGAAGGCGTACTGGAAGCAGCCGAGGCCGACGCCGGTCCAGGGGTGCGCGCGGATCAGCTCGGCCGAATTCTTCCAGAGCGCCATGCGGCCCTCGGTTGCGTTCGCGAGCGGCTCGTTCTGCGGCAACTGCTCGAAACGCTCGACGACGGGCCCGACGCCGACCCAGGCGGCCGTCGCCACGCCGCCCGCCAGCAGGAGCACGATCAGCGCCGCGGGAAGGGGCGCGCGCCGCCTGCCGATCCAGACGACGGCGGCCATCGCGCCGAGAGATACGAGCACGGAGATCATGCCCATCCGCGAGAACGAAAACACGATGGCAACGAGCAGCACGATCGCGGCGAGCAGCAGCAGGAAACATTTCCGCAGTTCCGGGTCGGTGAGATGGTCGAAAAGGGCGCGCAGCGAACGGCGGCGGAAACGGCGGGACTTCTGCCAGTGATAAAACGCGAGGCCGAGCGCAAGCGGCAACGCCAGGCACTCGAACTCCAGCGCGAACGCATCCTCTCCGAGCGCACCGCCAGCCCGCACCGGCGCACCGCACTGGCCAACGCGCTGGCCGACATCGAGGAAAAACTCGCCGAACTCGGCTGGACGGTTCACCTG
>JBEKAE010000048.1:0-14524 GCA_050018375.1 Candidatus Acidiferrales bacterium
ATCAAACGCGGTCAGGCTTCGGCTGAGATCATTGACTTGGGCCATGGGGCAACCTCCATCAGTTCGTATGGACGATGAAGGTGCCACGACCTCCGCTCGCCCGCCCCATAGCTTCTCCCCGCTCGGCTGTGTCGCGGCGAGCATTGCTTGTGGAAACTGACAAGACGGCCCTGATGATCGGCTCATAGCCGGTACAGCGGCAGATGTTGCCGCTGAGCGCGTCCTCCACCTCGGCCCGATCGGGATGAGGATTTGAATCAAGCAGCGCTTTCGCCGCCATGAGCATGCCTGGCGTGCAAAAACCGCACTGGGCGGCAAAGTGGTCGCGCAAGGCCTGCTGCAAAGGATGCAATTCGGCATCCGCCGCAAGACCCGCGACCGTTTCGATGGTCCCGCCGCGGCAGTCCTCCACCAGCGTAATGCAGGCGAGGCGAGGCTCTCCGTCGATCAGAACCGTACATGTGCCGCAAGTTCCCTGGAGACAGCCGGCCTTTGCGGTGAGGTCGCCGATCTTGTCCCGCAAGAATTTGAGAAGCGTCATTCCACTATCGACGAATTCGGCCCGCTCTTCGCCGTTCACAGTCATTTGCACAGGTACTTTGGTCATCACGCAGCTCGCGGTAGGTGGAGGAATTCAGGTCGAGAGCAACCGGCGGAGATGAACGGGAAGCACTGCCTTCCGGTACCATTCGCTGGCGATCGCATCAGACGAGGCGTGGTGTCCGCCGCGGCTGACACCACTGCCCGCTCGATGTCGCGCGGCGTCAGCGTCGTTTCCCTTAACGCCGCTTCTAAGTTGTGTGCCCGGACCGGCGTGTTCGCCATGGCGCCAAGGGCAATGCGTGCTGCCGAAACGTGGCCTTGCGTCCGCGAAAGCAGGGCGGCGATCGATAGTACGGCGGCGCCATTCGGCTTAACCCGGCTGATTTTGACGAAACGAAAATCCTCGGGCATCGGGCGACGGAAGCGCACTGCTGTGACGATGGACCCGCGGGCGAGTTGCCTGCGCGACTTAAAGAATGTCTCGAGATCGACTTCGTTGCAGCCTTCGGGACCCTCGATGCAAACGACGGCGTCCAGTACCAGCAGCGCGACACCGAAATCGCCATGGGGGCTCCGCGCGAAAAGATTGCCGCCGACCGTCGCCGCGGAGCGTACGCCAGGCCCCCCGATCGATCTGGCGACCGGGGCGAGGAAGGCAAGCGCAGGGGTCTTGGCGATCGTCGCCATCGTCACGCCGGCACCGAGCCGTATTGTGTTGTCGGCGACATGGATTTGTTTGAGTTCCGGCGTGAGCAGGCGGACGTACGTGCTGATCGAGATGTCGCCTTCGTTCACGCGCCTAACCAGGATAGTTCCACCGCCCAAGAGCCACGCCTCCCGCCGTTCAGCGAGGAAGCGGGACGCTGCTTGCGTATCGCTAAAGGTCTGATAGGAAAGGGTCATCGGTCGCTTTCTTCCCTGGCGGCGCTGCGGTACCGACCGGACGTCACATCCCGGAAAATCGGCCGCGAAGCCAATCCCGGGGATAACGACAGTTTAGCCGGACCACAACGGCGCACTTATCAGTCGATCTGGTTTTGCGGGGCCTCGGGGCCGGCATTGACGCCGGGCGCGGTTGGATTTTTAATCCGCGCTACCGTAGCCAAATTTACAGCCTACAATGCATGCGGCGTAGCAGAAGCCGCGCGGTTTGGGTGGAAACGCAATGTCGAGGATTTTTCGCGTCCACCGTGGCTCGTTTGGTCACGTTTCGGCCCTCGAACTGACGACCGAACTCGTGACGCACGCTCACTCGAGCGCAAAGGTGAGCTTCTGGTTGTCGGGAACCCCGGCGCACGTCCTGATCAATGGAACGCCGGTCGGTCATGATGCGAACAAGGCCGCAATCATTGATCGCTTCGTGCCGCATTGCGTTAAAGTCGATGGCTGTTCAGGGCCGGCACAGAGCCTGTCGTTCTATCTCGACCCGGATTGGCTGTCGCGAAGCTTGCCCCCTCACCTGCCCAGAGGTTTTACGCACCTCGACGTCCCGATCTCGGCGCCATTGAGAGAGGAACTGTGGTTGTTGAGAGACATGCTGCTTGACGATATGAGCGACGAGGTCGAGCTTGATTGCGCCTTGGCCGCTTTCCTGAAACACGCATTGATGGCATGCCGTGAAGCGGCGACCCCAGATGCGACGCGGGATCACAGCGCGCGCGATTTCAGGATCCGCAAGGCGCTGGCGCTGATGCGAAGCAACATGGCACGAAATCTTGACATGGAGACGATAGCGCGAGAGTCCGGCCTCTCGCGTCCGCATTTTTTCTCGTTGTTCCGGGACGAACTGGGCCTTACGCCGAGCATATTCTGGAACTCGCTACGGCTTGAGGAAGCAATGCTCCAGATAAACCAATCCCAGGCGAGCCTCACCTCGGTTGCGAGCTGTCTCGGCTTCGACGCGCAATGCAATTTCACGCGGTTCTTTCGTCAGCACACCGGCGTTGCACCGAGCGAGTATCGGCACGCGCTGACGCGGAACGCCGAGGCAGCGACGGCGCGACATTGAAACGCCCAATCGCGGCACGCTAAAGTGGTTGGCTCGCATGCGCCTCACAGCCGGAATAAGACTAATCCGGGCTCGGAACCGCATAGTTCCAGACTGCTCGACCGCGCGGTCGCCGAGCGGGAATCAGACGAGGAGATAAGCAGGTGCCGGCTATTGCACCTATGGTCGGAATGGCGTCGGTCGGTATGACTGTCGTGCTTCAATCACGCAGAGGAAAGGCAAGATGATCAAGGTGCTTTCAATGATGAAACGAAAGGAAGGCATGAGCCTCGATGGGTTCCGCCGCTGGTTGACCGAGGAGCACGTCAAACTGGCGCGTCAAATTCCAGGTCTCGAGAAGTTCGTTGTCAACATCCCCGGTGACGGATTCGAGGGACAATCCGTTCGATTCCGTAAACGAGCTATACTTCAAGGATGAGGCGACGATGCAAGCGGCCTTCGCTTCCGAAGCCGGCAAGTCTTCCGGTGTCGACGCCCTTGCACATATTTCCGGCCGCGCACGGCTGACAACGACCGAATACAAGCTGATCTGACAACAACGCCTGAATCCGCACCCGTCTTTTCCGTGAGTGCCTTCTTATATTAGTTCGCAGCAGCAATGAGTACTGCAAATGAGCTTCGCGTGGGTTGGTTTGCCGCCGCGGCGAAGCCGGACCGCCGATGCGCGGCCAGGAATTTTTATGGATGGTATTCCACGCCAAATGCAAAATTGACACAAGTGCGCCGTGTTCATAATCTCGATTGTCGATCAGTGACCGTCGACGAAAAGACGCCCGGGAAGACCAAGTCATGATTGCCACTTTCTTCGGTGACAAAGAATTTCCGATTGAGTGGGACGAGGGGCAAAAGGAACTGTTCTGGGTCTACGACGACTTGCATATCCCCAACCCGGTGTCGCCGATGTATGCCGATATTGGCGGTTGGTGGTTGAGTTGCGATTACATGTTCCGCCGGTTTGGTACTCCGTTCGCGTCCGATTGGCTGGTCAAGGTCATCAACGGCTATGTTTACAGTGCTGCGATCCCGGCAAAGCCGGAGGTCCATGCCGCGGGTTCGGAATACGGGGCTCGCTACATGGGTCGCACACCGCTTGATGCTGCTTATTCGGCGCAAATCGGCGCTTACCTCGGCTGGACGCTCCCTTACTACGCCGACCACTTCCTGGATTGGTGGCGCGAGCGTTTCCGGCCGGAAATGGAGCGCAACTTCGCTCGGTTCGACACCTACGATTACGATGGCGCGTCCCTGCTCGAACTAGCGATTCTTCTGGAGGATGCAATCGACGTTCACGACCGCCACTGGAAAATTCACTGGCTGCTCAATTTCTCGCAGTTCTCAGCGACCATGGCTCTCAACCAGACGATTGCCGAGGTTAAAGGCGAAGGCGACCGCCGGGAACTGATGGGACGTTTGCAAGCGTCGACCGAGGACCGCAACTGGGACTCGATCAAGGGGTTGTGGGAACTAAAAGAGTTCGTCAAGGACGAGGGTGGAGACGTCGCCAAGGCGTTCACGAAGCCCACGGCGACGGACGTGCTCGCTGCCTTGAAGGAGAGCAAAGCTGGGCGTTCGTTCATTGTCGAGCAACTCAATCCCTATCTGAACGTGTTCGGCTATAAATCCATGTGGGCGCACGAATTCTCCTTCAAGACGTGGAAGGAGAACCCGGCGCCGGCGATCGAAGCCATTCGCGGTTACTTGGAGACGAACTACGACTTCCGCGTCGATCTCGAGAGGGTTGCTCGCGATCTCGAGGCCGCCAAGGCGGAGGCCATGGAAGGGGTTCCGCCCGGCGAAGGTCGTGACAAGCTGGCCCGCGCCCTCGCGCTGAGCCTGAAAATGAATCCACTCACGCCAGATCATCACTTCTACATCGACCAAGGGACCAATGCGCGCGTTCGCGTCGTGCTGATCGCAATCGGGAGGAAATTGGTGGCACAAGGGGTGCTGCTCGACCTCGAGGATGTGATGTATCTGCATTACAACGAACTGCGCGCAGTCATGGCGGGCAGTTTTCCTGGCGATGTGTCGGAACTGGTGTCCGATCGCCGTGACCAGCGCGAGGACGCCTACAAACTGCGTCCGCGCGATTGGGTGGGAACCGCTACCGACGAAGCGTTGGCCTTCCCTTATCTGACAAACTGGGGATTCCCGGACAAATTCCACCGCAAGCCGCCGACCAGCGACAGCGTCATCAATGGGCTACCCGCATCGAGCGGGGTGGTTGAAGGAATCGCCCGAGTGCTGCTGACTGCAGATGATTTCGACAAAGTTCAGAAGGGAGAGATCGCCGTTTGTCGAACAACGAGTCCAGCCTGGGTAGTGTTGTTCACCCGGATCGGCGGTCTTGTGACCGATGCGGGGGGTATGGCCTCCCATCCTGCGGTTGTTTCCCGGGAGTTCGGTATTCCGGCCGTGGTCGGCACATCGGATGCAACGCTGCGCATTGGAACGGGAGACCGCGTTCGCGTGAATGGCTCGACCGGACAGGTGGATGTTCTCTCGAGGTCCGGGAAACAGGCGGCGAACAAGGCGGCGGAAGATTCGCTTCTCCATATCTGATCAGGACGGCGCGAAAATGACCGGCTCGTCCTTTGTGCTGTCCTTCGGCGACCCGCGATGTCGCATGGTGAGTCTAAGCGGCGGCAAGGGCGGAAGCATCGCGACCATGGTGCAGGAGGGACTGCCGGTTCCTCCAGGCTTCGTGGTCACCTCTGCCGCCTTTACCGCCGCGGTCGATCGGGAGCGGCTGCAAACTTGCTGCCGTGCCCGGGACATCACCGGCGCTCGGCAAATTGTCGCAGCGGCAAAGCCACCGGCGACGATCGTTGCCGAGCACTACACCGCGCTCAATGGCCTCGTGGCGGTGCGTTCGTCGGCATGCGCGGAGGACTCCGAGGTAGCGAGCTATGCCGGCCAGCAGGAGAGCTATCTCAACGTCGATGGCCTTGCTGCCGTACTCGACAAAATCGTCCAATGTTGGCTGTCTTTCTTCACCGACCGCGCCGTCTTCTATCGCGCCGAAAAAGGCTCCTTGGATGACATCGCTATGGCTGTCGTTATCCAACAGATGATCAACTCGAAGAAGTCTGGGGTGCTCTTTACCGTTGACCCGGTGCACGGCCGCAAAGACCGAATGGTCGTTGAGGCGGCATTTGGCCTCGGCGAGAATGTCGTCGATGGCGAGCATACTCCCGACCACTACTCACTGGATCGGAAGGGAACGATTAAACGCTGCCAAATCGTTGGGCAGCAAGTTCTAGACGAGACCGAGTTGCGGCGACTGGCGGCTCTGGGACGGAAGTTGGAAGAAATTCATGGGTGTCCGCAGGACATCGAGTGGGCATTCGATCAGATCGGCGACCTCTTCCTCCTGCAGTCCCGACCGATCACCACCATCTAAAGGTTGGCTGCTGTGGCCGCG
The DNA here is from genome assembly GCA_050018375.1 of Candidatus Acidiferrales bacterium. Lineage (GTDB taxonomy): Bacteria > Acidobacteriota > Terriglobia > Acidiferrales > UBA7541 > Palsa-295. The sequence continues at coordinate 5,976 of JBEKAE010000048.1, forward strand.
AATTTCGCCCGTTTCGGATTAAAGGCGAGCAATTGGAGCCTTGAGGCAAACCGCGCGTTGACTTTCGGCTGGCCACCCGCATCGGGTGCGCGTGTTGTCAACGCGGACGGTTGCTTCCGATTGGCGTCTGCTCTCTTGCGGAACCAAGCGTAGCGGCATGGCAACTGAATCGGAGCCAGCGGCGCCTAAGATTTCTAGAAATGCCCGGATTACGTCAGACTGACGCTACTTGGCAGAAACCGGCAGAGTCATGGAATAGACCGTGCGACCATTTCGCTTCGTGAGACCCCCTCGCCTTCAGGAAGTGATCGGCTTCCTGGAGGAGTACGGCGCCGCCGCTGCGTTGCTGGCGGGCGGGACCGACCTCGTCGTCGGTCTGCGCGACGGCAAGATTAAGCCGAGCGTGATCATCGACCTGAAACGCACAAGCGACTTGCCCGCGAACATTATTGAATCAGATGGTTGGCTGACGATCGGTGCCGCGGCAGCGCTAAGCGACGTCGAAAGGCACGAGATTGTGCGTTGCCACTTCCCGGCGCTTGCGGAGGCCGCAAGCGTCGTCGGATCCATTCAAATCCGCAACCGCGCCACCTTGGTCGGCAACGTCTGTAACGCGTCTCCAGCCGCGGATACCGTTCCCGTGCTTGCAGTATACGGCGCTGTTGTAAACTTGCTTGGCCCCGGTGGCGAACGGCGGTTGCCTGTTGTCGACTTCATCCAGGGCAACCGGCGCACCGCACTTGCGGCCGCCGAGCTCGCGACGAGCGTGAGCATCCCGTTTCCAAAGCAGCCTTTCGGCGCTGCGTTCACCCGAATTACACGACGGCGCGGCGTCGACCTGGCCACCGTGAACCTCTGCTGCGGCATCGACAGCGCCGGCGTGACAATTTTCGCATTCGGAGCCGTGTCGCCGCGACCGCTGCTGCTGCGAGACGCCGGTGGTGTTCTCGCCGATCCATTTGCGGCGACCGAAACGAAAGCGATGGCCCTGGAAGCTTTGATCGCCAAGGCCGCTCCCATTACGGATGTGCGAGCGAGCGCGGAATACCGCCTGGCGATGCTTGGGGTATTGGCGAAGCGAGCCCAATGCCGAGCTGCCGAAAGACTTGCCGTTGGAAGGAAAAAATATGGGTGACACGAACCCAATCAAAATTACGGTCAACGGCCGACGCCACTCGTTGGATATCGGGCCAAACATCTCCTTGTTGGACCTCCTGCGCGACACGTTGCATCTGCACGGTTCGAAGGAGTGCTGTGGCGTGGGCGAGTGCGGCGCATGCACGGTGTCGGTCGACGGCCGCACCGTCAACGCCTGCCTGATGCTTGCTGTTGAGGCGGACGATGCCGAAGTCGTCACGATCGAAGGGCTCGGCGCCGAGGGTCTCAACGCATTACAAGAGACATTCATCGACCAGGGTGCGGTGCAGTGCGGGTTTTGCATACCGGGCATGTTGATGTCGGCCCAGGCGCTACTCGATGAAGATCCACAACCGGACGATGACAAGATTCGCGAACGCTTGTCAGGCAACCTTTGCCGCTGCGGCGGGTACAATCGGATTGTCGCGGCCGTCCGCGCCGCGTCGAGGACCAGTGGAAGCGGCCGGGATAGCCGCCCGAAAAACTCTGTCGGCAGCGCAACGGAATATGGTCAACGTCAACCGGACCACGCGACCAGGCGCGACGGACAAAACGTCGAACCCTGGGTCGGTGCCAATGTGCGGCGTTTCGGCGGACGCGAACGCGTAAGCGGGAACCAACAGTTTCTTGCCGATATCCCGCTTGCGGGCATGCTTCATGTCAAGCTTGTCACCCTCGACGCGGCCCGAGCACGCATCGTCTCCATCGATACGACCCAGGCTCGCGCCGTGCCCGGTGTCGTCGATGTCATTACGGCCGACGAGTTGCCAACACCGGTTCCGCGCTTCGGGCCGGTTTACAAGGACCGGCCGGTCCTCGCGGTCGGCGAGACGAAATACCACGGAGAGCCCGTGGCGGCGGTGGCGGCAGAGTCGAAGGAGGCTGCCGAACTCGCGGTTTCTCTGGTGCGCGTCGCATACGAGGCGTTGCCGGCGGTTTTTTCCGTGGCGGCGGCGCTCGCAGCGGATGCGCCACTCGTGCAGGACCCGGCCCTTCGTGCCGGCGATCCGTTGGCCACGACCAATATCTTCAAGGAGCGGCGATATGGTTGGGGCGGCGTCGACTCTGCGAAGGCCGATCTCATTGTCGAGAATTCTTACTCATTTCCAATGGTTACGCATTTTGCGATCGAGCCTCATGGGTTCATGGCGCTGTTCGATAAAGGCGTTCTGAAAATTTGGAGTCCGGTCCAGCATCTGTTTCTGCTGCAGCGGATCATGGCCGAGTTGTTTGACCTGCCGCTCAGTCAGGTGCGCGTGTTTGCTCCCGATCCGGGCGGCGGTTTCGGCGGGAAGCAAAACCCAAAGTTTGAGCCGTTGGTGACGTATCTGGCGCTTCGTACTGGCCGACCTTGCCGGCTGGTCCTCAGCCTGGAGGAGACGTTCCAGGCCGTTCGGCGGACCGCGGCAGAAATACACGTTCGAAGCGGTTTCACCCAATCGGGCGATGTCGTCTTTCAGGACATCAAATCCGACTTTCTGATCGGCGCCTATGCCGACATTGCTGAACGGGTCATGACCAAGGGGAACTACTTGGGCTGTGGCCCGTATCGGACGCCCAATGCCCGAATCCGCGCCCGGGCCGTGCTGTCACACACGACGCCGAGCTGCGCCTTTCGCGGCTTCGGCGCGCCTCAAATCACCTGGGCAGTGGAGTCGCAAATGGACGAAGCCGCTCGGCAACTGGGCTTAGACGGGTTGAACATCCGCATGCGCAATCTTGCAGGGAAAGGGGATGAGATCGTGCGCGGGGACGTGCCCGCAGACGGCGACTGGCCGGAGTCGCTACGCCTCGCGGCGGACGCACTAGGCTGGAACGCTCCTCTTCCGCCTGGGCGCGGTCGCGGAATTGCCGTGGGCTTCAAGTCGGGCGCCACAACTGGTCTTTCAAACTCGACCGTGCGACTGCTCGCCGACGGCAGCGTCATCGTCTATGCCGGAACATCCGACATGGGCCAGGGAGCCCGGACGATTTTCGCTCAGCTCGCGGCCGACGCGCTCGGCGCACCGCTAGAAAAAGTGTCGGTGGTGATGGGAGATACTGCCGTAGTGCCCTTCGACCTGCAAACTTCGGCGAGCCGTTCGACGGTGTTCATGGGCACCGCCATCGTTCGCGCGTGCGAGGACATCCACGAGCAACTCTGCGAGATGGCCGCCGACCTGCTTGGGTTGGAAAAATCCCAAGTGCGGGTGGCGAGCGGCATGGTCCACCTTCCAGACCGCGAATTGTCGATTGCCGAATTCATCACCGGCAAGCTTGGGCGCTGGAACGGCGAACTGATCGGCAATGGCCGGATGCGCAAGCCGACCGCGCCCGACCATCCGCTGGGTGGCACGCCGGCTTTCTACGAGTTCAACTGCACAGCGTTTGAAGTCGAGGTGGATACCGATACCGGCGAGATTGTCATTCACAAGCACGTCACGGTCGGCGACGTCGGAAAAGCGCTGAACCCACTTCAGGTCGAGGCACAGGATGAGGGCGCGGCCATCATGGGACTCGGCCATACCCTGATGGAACAGGTCATTCTCGATGGTGAAGGACGTATCAGCAATCTCGGTGCCCTGGACTACCGCATCCCGACTACCAAGGATGTGCCACTGGCGCTGGAAGCGTTGAGCGTCGAGAACGCGGACGGCCCTGGACCTTATGGATCGAAGGGAGTGAGCGAGGGTGCTTTGCTCTGCACCGCCCCGGCGCTTGCCGCAGCTGTAACCCAGGCAACCGGTGTCGTCATCAGGGACCTGCCTCTGACGCCAGAGCGGGTATGGCGGGCCATACAGGATGTCGCGGACCCTGCCAGGTCGATGACGTCGCCCATCGGCGTCAGAACATAATGTCCGGGCGAATGCCGCCTGGAAAGCAGAGGAGAACGCAATGAGGATCGTCGATCTGAGCCGAGAACTCTATCACCGTACGCCGACCTATCCGGGCCAGCCGCCTATCATCTACGGCGTTTGGAAGACGCATGAAGAAGCGTTCGTCGATTCCGGCTACATCCAGGGCAACGCGGTGATGTTCATCTCCATGCCGGACCATGGCGGCACACACATCGATGCGCCGCGCCACTTCGGTATGAGCGGCACGCCGATCGACAAATACCCCCTCGAAAATTGCATCGTCAAAGGCATCTGCATTGACCTGCGCCACATCGCGCCGCGCGCGGAAATCACGCGGGCCGATCTGCAAGCGGCGGCGAAGAAGGCCGCCGTACCGATCCCGAAGCGGGGCACGGTGTTGCTTTGTACCGGCCATCACGAGCGCACGTTCCCCACGCCGACCTATGCGACGGATAATTCCGGCGTCAACGTCGCGGCGACCGAATGGCTTGCGGAACAAGGCGTTGTGCATTTCGGCATCGATGCGATGCGGCCGGGGCCGATGGGCAAGATCAACTCTTTGGTGCACAAGGCTTGCCTCGAACTCGACATCACGCACATGGAGAGCCTGTGCAATCTGGAAGCGTTGCTCGGCCAGGGCGAATTTCAGTTCATCGGCCTGCCGCTCAAATGGCGCGATGGCACCGGCTCGCCGATCCGCGCAGTGGCGGTGTTCGACGATTGATTTTTCGCCGCAGGCGATGCGCCGATGAAGTGTAGACGGACTGTCATAACAACTACATGAGTCAAAATAGATTGCAATTCGAAACGAACGTTGCGCGGCTGTCGACGAACAAGTAGTGTCGCGCCGACGAGAAATGGCGGTCGAATGATCGCCGGATCAGCTTGGAACAATAACTGTTTAGGCGAGTGACACATGGCACGTCGATACACGCGAGAAGAGGTGGAGGCACGCCTGCGCGCCACCATCGCAGCGGGCAGTCCGATAATCGCCGGGGGTGCGGGCAACGGGCTCTCCGCAAAATGTGCAGAGCTTGGCGGTATCGACTTGGTCGTCATTTACAATAGCGGAAAGTTTCGCCTGGACGGTTTGCCGTCTATCTGCGGCCTGATGCCGTACGGAAATGCCAACGAGATTGTGCTGGATCTTGGTGAGAACCATGTGCTGCCGGCCGTAAAGAAGACGCCGGTGCTTGCCGGGGTCTGCGGCACCGATCCCACGCGAAACATGCATAGTTATCTTAAACAGCTTTGCGAGGTCGGATTTTCCGGCGTCATCAATTATCCAACCGTATCTCGGTTCGACGGCAGTATCCGCAATGACTTTGAGTCGGTTGGACTGGGCTTCGCCCGCGAAGTCGAAATGATCACCATGGCTCGAGAGGTCGGTCTTTATACAACCTGCTATGTCCGTACCGCTGAGGAAGGCGCCCAGATGGCGCAAGCGGGCGTAGACTTAATCGTTCCTCATATCGGGCTCACCAGCGGAGGGACGACCGGTTCCGCAAAGGCCATGTCGCTCGACGAAGCTGCAAAGGCGACCCAGGACATCATCGACGTGGCGCGCGCTGTAAATTCGAATGTGATTGCCCTGGCGCACGGCGGGCCGATCGAGAGTGCGCAAGATGTCGCTTATGTTCTGGAGCGAACGACCGCACAGGGCTTCGTCGGGGCCTCGAGCATCGAGCGGTTGCCAGTCGAAACCGCGATTGTTGGCGCAGTTCAGGCATTCAAGAAGCTGGCAGTGCCGAAAAGAGGATAAATTTATTACCGGATTTCCGAACATCCATTAGTTTGACGATCCAGGTCCTTTTTCTCACGCCCTGTTCTGTCTTGACGTGTCTGGATTTCGGCTCTGGCAGGTACGCGCGAAGGCGCGCACAACTTTTCCGCGAGAGTGCCCACTCTTCGGTGGTTTTGGCCCTGAACTTTTTTGCTGCTTCTCTAGAATAATATTCCGCTAACGTACTATTTTAGGAATAATATTCCGCTTAACGCGATTCATCTCACCTACTTTAGGGGCTCGTCAGGAGAATATTCCACTCGATGCGCCACAACAATCACGTTCATTTCACGTTCATTTTGAACGTGGTGGTGCGATAACGCGAGATCGCGCGCCGAGATACGTCAGTCGGCGGCGCGGCGGCGCGCGACCGGCATTGTTTTGCGGCCAGCGCGCAAGCGCTCCACCAGCTGCAAAAACGTCATGGCGTTTCGTTTGGGTAGTGTCCTAATTTGACGGCGGGATGGCGTTTCTGTCGGATTCGGCCGGCGGCTTTTTGTAGCAAAAGTCTGGTCCGCCTTTCCCGCTCTGCGTACATTGCCACTCAGGCCCGAAGCCTGATGGTCGCTGCCAATCCGGATGCTTAAGAGCCCAATACAGCCAAAACGATACCAAGGCGATCACCAGGACAACCTCCGGAATATCTTTCCGCTTAGGCCATCTCATCTGTTGTGATCCCGTTGCTCCGCTACGATAGTCCATTAGATCGCGCATACGGCCAGCTCTCCAAGGACGTGATGGAGGGCAACGTGAAATCCGTAGCCGGACGGCGTGGACCTGCGCCCGGAGCCGATCGAGGTTCGCAAACGCACCCTCGAGGGGCTATTGCCGCGCGAGCATCGCCGCATCACCTTCAACCGTCATTTCGCCGGTGAGGGGCCGATCATCGACAAACACGCTTGTGCGCTCGGCTGTGACGGCATCGTATCGAAGCGCTGGGCTCACCGTACCGACCGGGCCGGCAGGATTGCTGGATTAATATAAGGTCAAGAATCCTGCCGCGCCAGCGATGCGTCGCGAGGCGGAGGAAGATTGGGGCTAATGCCGGATCGCCGCTTCCCGCCAGCTTGGACGATCGAGGAGCACAACGACGCTTGCTTCATTGTCCGCGACAACAACGGGCAGGCGCGCGCCTACTTCTACTTCGAGGACAAGCCCGGGCGGCGCTCGCGGCGAAGCTGCTTACCAAGGACGAGGCCCGCCGCATGGCCGCGAACTTCGCCAAGTGGCCTGACATGCTGCGCCGCTAAACCTCCGGCCGCCCCGAGTAGCGAGAGACATTGCACGCAGCGATTGGTCTCCTCATAGCGCGGATACGGTTTTCGGAAGGGACAATCCTCAAAGGGCGTTCACTGCTTTGCAGCGGCCGCGAGCACCTCGGTCATATGAAGACCAGGACCGCGCATCTTGCGATCCGCCCAGATCTTCAGATCAGCAACCGTGAAGTGTTCGAGAAATGGGTTAGCTTTGATTATTTGCTCGCGTTTTGATCGACCCGTTGCATCGGCACTCGCCATCACGAGTGCCGCGTCAGCATTTTCCGGCGCTGAAAGGATCGCGACAGCGCCCGCGCCGCCAGCAAAGTGCGCCAAGTAGACGGTTGCAGCGGTGACAGGCAAGCCCCGTTGCCTCATGATCGCAGCATTGCGTTCCACAAATCGCGTCGTGATCTCACGGGCGAGTTTCGCCTGTCGGCGTAGTTCTAGGATTTCGCTTTCGCTGCGCCCCCTGGTCAGATCGGGCCGGTAGGCCCGGATCAGCTCTAGCCAGGTTTCGCTGAGAAATTGACCGGGTCCTGCGGCGCTAGAGCGGTCATTCTTCGCAGTTGGATCGCCGTTCGCTTCAACGCCAATGATTCGTTCGACCACCGCATTGATAGCTGCTCCGCCGGTCAGCTCGTCTCGTCCATCAAAATACCGGGACAAATTTGAGCCGCGAAACCATCCTAGGCCAAGCGCCATTAAAAGCGCGCCCGTTACAACAACGAGCCGCAGTCCTCGCCCGCTGCGAGCCTCGTACGACACGCAGCGTGCATCCTGACTAAGGACCGCAATCTCGTGGACCCTTCGAGGAGCTGCGTCAGATGTCGTAACTGCCCGATATGCTCGGGTGTCAATTAATGCGGCTGCGGCGTCGTAGAGGATCGATAGCTGCTTATCAATCTCATTGAGGATGCCAATGCTCTTTAAATCCAAGGGCGCGGGCGGGGCTTCCAGCACCGGGTTTTGCTGTTGTCGTACAGACCATTGACCGGCCCCCGGCTCATGGCAGTTGTTGCTGACGCTTGCTGCTTTCATGATATGATTGGCCGAATGATATAAGCGCACGTCATATCGACGAATGAATGCACGAAGTGCGATAAGTTTCTATCCGCCAACCACTTGTTGCATTCTTTTCTAAAGACAAATTGAGTGGTGCTCCGTGCAACAGTGCACACGTTTAGAGTGGCAACAGAACGGCAACAGGCAATCCGTTCGGTCGTTAAGTTAACGAGAGCATAACGAGTTGGCGAGAGAGCAACTCATCTGAGCGGAACTTGCGGTGATGCGGCATAACTGCAGTGTGATGCGCACGTACCAATAGATAACAAATCGTAAAAATAGGACATTGTTAATTATCGTGAGCAAGGATGGAAACGCTGTGACGGCGATAGCCAATCTGAGCTAATAAGGGCTGGCTCCGAACGGCGGCCTTCAGATGGGATGGGAGCATAGGATGCGTGTAGCGACCGTTTGCGCACTGGCGATCTCGATGGCTCTCGCGGCGAGCGCCGCGTCGGCGCAAAATGATCC
>JBEKAE010000049.1:0-12984 GCA_050018375.1 Candidatus Acidiferrales bacterium
AGCCGTTCTTGTCGAACGCCAGATATTTCCAGCCATGCGGAATGTAAGGCGGCATGTCGTCGTAGACGACTTCCGGCTTCGGCATGTTGTCGAGAACGCCGTCGGGCTTGTTGTACTTGTAGATCTTATCGATGTCGGCAACGTAGAGCGCGCCGTCACGGTAGGCGATCCCGGTGGGCATCTTCATGCCCTTGAGGACGGTCTTGACCGTCTTCTTGCCGCCCTCGTCGACCACGGCGTAGACGTTGGTGTTCAAGAACGAGCCGACATACAGCGTGCCGTTGTCGCCCCACGCCATCTGCCGCGCACCGGGCAGGCCGGTCGCCCACAGCTCGATCTTGAAGCCGGGCGGCAGCTTGACGTTCTTCAGAGTGGCTTCGATCTCGTCCTTGGTGAAGCCGGTCGGCGGCGGCAGCGTGTTGAGGACGTGGGTGCCCTTTTGCTCCTGCGTCTCGTCACCCATGAACCAGTCATCCGGCGGATGCAGCCAGAAGTCTTTTTTGCTGGAATCGTAGTGCTTGAGCTCCTCGGAGCTGGCGCCGGACGCAAACAGGAACCCCGCGACGGCAACAGCGGCCGTGGCCGCCACGATCGTCGCCGCGCCCGGCTTCAACTTTGCTACAAGACTCATTCTCTTCTCCTCCCGTGGATTGCTTTTGGTCTGGCCCGTGACGACAGGTCAGCGCCGTTGCAGCTGCGGACGTGATGTCCGCCGGCCAGGGCTGCAAATTGCGCCGTCGGTATCATGGCCTCCGCGGCCCCGCATATCGGGCCCGCGCGGTCAAGATCGAGAACGTGAATAAAGCTCGATCGCCCGGAAACCGGCGTCGGGTTTGGTCGCTGGCCCCTGCCCGGCCGGATCGAGGGTGCGAATTTCGCGCCGGGGGGCGCGGACCTCCGAACAAATGCGGAATTGCATGTTGTGCGATATCGCGCGCGGGTTAGATGGTGCGGTCGAGAGTTCTCGCAGAAATAAGCAAATACAATCGTTTACATAAAGGTGAGGGCGATTAGGGCGCTTTGAAGCGAAAAAGCTATTTTCACTGTCGCCCTCACCTATTGCGGGACAGTGACCGGATGGCCTTCCATCCGCTCGCCACGCACGGCCGCCCAAAAGAGCTTTGCGTGATGGCGGTAGACCTCGGCGGTTTGTTGTAGGTCATAACCCATGGCAACGACAAGGCTGAGCAAAGCGGCATCCATATTGATCATGGGTCGGCCCAGAAAATCCGCCCAAGCCTTGGCGCACGGCCCTTGCGAGAATAACCGCAAATGACCGGTCCAGCGGAATAATGGCCGCGCCAGCGATGCAAGGATCGACGGCTGATATAAAGTCTCTTCGAATTGACTGCGCGCTTAAATATTCTTGATCCTCGCTTCCAAGCGGCTGAGGTATCGAAGCTGCGATCCCGAGAGGAGTTCGAAATGCGCGTCGTAATTGCGATGATGAAGCATGAAACCAACACCTTCTCGCCGGTTCCGACGCCGCTCGAACGGTTCGCCACCGGTCAGGCGCTGCCTTATGCCGATCGCGACGCCTACGAAGCATTCAAGGGAACCGGCAGCGCCATGGCCGCCTTCGTCGATCTGGCCGAGGCTGCCGGAGGCGAGATCGTGACCCCGATCGCCGCCAACGCCTGGCCCAGCGGGCGGGTCCACGACGATGCCTATCGGTATATCACTGACGCGATTTGCGCCGCAGTCGAGTCCGGTTGCGATGCCGTCCTGCTCGATCTGCACGGCGCGATGGTTACCCAGAGCCTTGAAGACGGCGAAGGCGCCCTGTTGGCAAGACTGCGCCGACTGGCACCGAGAGCGCCGATCGGGGTCGCTCTCGACATGCACACCAATCTTTACCCGGAAATGATCGCCAATGCCGATTTCGTCGCCGGCTACCAGACCTACCCGCATGTCGACATTTACGAGACCGGTCATCGCGTCGGCCAATCGTTGTTTCGAATGCTCAGGGGCGAGGTGAAGCCGACCATGGCTTGGGGCAATCGCCCCATGCTGCCCCACGTCATGCGGCAGGGAACGGACGATCACCCGAACCGTGCATTGCAGGCGCGAGCCAAGGAGATGGAGGAATCGGGCGAGGCCCTGCTTGCAACTTTATTCACCGGATTTCCACATGCGGATATCCGCAATGCGGGTCTTAGCGTCGTCGTCGTCACTGACGGCGACATGACGAAGGCGGAGCGACTGCGTGATGAATTGCTCGACACCGCGTGGCGCGAGCGCGAAGCCTTCGTCTACAAGATCGAGCCGCTGGAAACCTCGCTGTGGCGCGCGAAGTCGTTGCAGGATGGACCGATCATCCTGCTCGACCATTACGACAATTGCGCCTCCGGAGGCACGATGGACACAATGGTCGTGCTTGGCGGCATTCTGCGCGAAGGTTTGGAGGACGTCGCCGCCTTCGCGATCTATGACCCGGAGGCGGTGGGGCAGATGATTGCCGCCGGAATCGGCGCGACGGTCACTCTGCCCCTCGGCGGCAAGATCGACATGCCGGCAATCGGCCGCAAGGGCGAACCCCTCACTGTTACCGGCAGGGTCAAGCTCATTTCCGATGGCAAGTTCCGCAACCGCGGTCCCATGCAGACCGGGGTATTGGTGGACATGGGGCTCACGGCGGTGCTTGAGGTCGGCAAGGTGGAGATCGTCGTCATTTCACACCATGTCGAGCCGCACGATCTCGGCTGTCTGCTCAGCATCGGAATCGATCCGCGCGCCAAGCGCTATATCATGCTCAAAAGCCGCATCCACTATCGGGCCGGTTTCAAACCGATCGCCAAGGCAATTGTCGAATGTGCCGGAATCGGCGTTTGCACGTCCGATTACAGCCAACTCACCTTTAAGAATGTGCGCCGGCCGATCTACCCGCTCGACTTGATCAACGATACGAGACTCGGCGCCTAAACTGTTTCGGGTAGGTCAGCTTGGCCCTGGCCGCAGCGAGCCCGAAAGCTTACTTGTCCGACCCCGATTAGTGTGGTCTCATTTCGTCACGACCATAGATCTTGCAGCTCACGCCAAGCCAGAAGGCTAATCCCCAGCCCGACACGCATGCAGACATCAACAGAGAGACCACGACCATGAAGCTCAGCCGACGAAAATTCGTGAAGGACGCTGCGGCCGGTGCGATGCTGGTCGGTGGTGCTCCCGCAATGCTCGGACGAGCACTTGCCGCCGAGAAGGTCAAGCTTTGCAGTCTTTATCCATTGTCTGGCGCGTTTGCTGGCGTCGGCAAGCCGGGTGACGTCGGCGCACATTTGGCCATGCAGGCGTTGGCCAAGGATTATGGCCTCGACATCGACTACGTCTCGATCGACAGTGAGGGCAATCCTGGCCGTGGCGTCGCTAAAGTGCTGGCGGAGATCCAACAAAGCGGCACCAAGTTCTTCGCCGGCGCCATACTTTCGTCGGTGGCGTTGGCCGTCGGTGCCGAAGTGCATAAGAGCGGCGGGGTATTTTTCACTGCCGTCGGTGCCGATGAAGTCACCGGCGCCAACTGCAATCGTTCGATGTTCCGCTGGTCGGTGCCGACTTATGGCGCCATTCAAGAAACGGTGGTCCCGCTTATCGCCATGTTCCCCGACGCCAAGCGTTGGTACACCATTACGCCAAAATACGTGTTCGGTGACTCGCTGTTGCGGAATGCCGTCGACGTGTTCAAGGAAAAAGGCATAGAGCACGTCGGCAACAGTTACCATTCACTCACCGAGACCGAGTTCTCAGGCTATCTCACCAACGCAGCGGCAGCCAAGCCCGATGTTCTGCTGCTCTTGAATTTCGGGTCGCAGAGCACCAACACGCTGCGCCAGGCTGCCGACTTCGGCATGAAAAATAAGATCAAGATCGTGATGGTCTGGGCCGCCGGGCTGGAGCAGTACCAGGAAATCGGCACCGACGTTCTCGACGGAGTCTATGTTGGCTGCCAGTACGATGTGACAATTGACTCGCCCGGCAACAAGAAAATCGTCGAGCTTTTCAAACGGGACGCGAACCGCATCCCGAGTTACGCATCGGTCGGCGGCTATATCTGCGCCGATCTCATCATGCGTGGAATGAAGGCGGCTGGCTCGGCAGAGCCAGCGGCGGTGATCAAGGCGCTCGAAGGCATGAAATACGAGGGCCCGACAGGCAACGAGGAAATACAGGCGTTCGACCATCAATGCGTAAAGAATTACTATCTACTCAAGGGCAAGCCCGCGGCCCAAAAGAAGTCCAGTGACGACTATGTAGAGATTGTGAGCTTCGGCAAGTCGTTCCTGACGCAGGCGCAATCGCTGTGCAAGATGGCATGAGAGGCCGAGCGCGGCGGTCTCTCGCGGTGGCGCTGTTCCGGCGCGCGCCATGAACCTCTATCTAATCCAGGTGCTCAACGGCCTCGGTATCGGGATGATCTATTTCCTGATTGCGGTCGGGCTGTCAGTCATTTTCGGTATCATGAATTTCGTGAACTTCGCGCACGGGGCGTTCTATCTGTTGGGCGCTTATCTTTGCTACGCGATCGCCGCCGCAACCGACAGCTTCTGGTTGGCTCTTGCAGTGGGACCTCTTGCCATCGGAGCGCTCGCCTGGGCGGCGGAAACGCGGTTTCTGTGCCGCCTCTATCGCGTGGAGCACATGTATCAGATCCTTGTGACACTCGGGCTTGCGCTCGTTATCCAGGAACTTGTGGTGCTGATATGGGGTCCGATCGGCACGCACGTGTCGGCGCCTGCGCTGTTTCGAGGAGTGCTGTCCTACGGCGATTTCGCGTATCCGAAATACCGTCTGTTCGTCATCGGATTCTCCGCGGTGCTTGCTCTGACGCTTTGGCTTTTGCTTGAGCGCACCCGATACGGCGCGATCCTCCGCGCTGGCACCGAGTCGACCGAGATGGTCTCGCTGCTCGGGATCGACATCTTCCGGTTGTTTTCGCTGACGTTTGCCCTCGGCGCATACCTTGCCGGCCTTGCCGGCGTGCTGGCGGCCCCGATCCGCGGCGCCGAACCGTTCATGGGCCCGGAGGCGCTCACCATCGCCTTCGTCGTAGTCGTGATCGGCGGTATGGGCAGCTTCGCCGGCGCCCTCGCGGGCGGCCTGCTGGTGGGCGTCGTTCAAAGCGTCATGAGCAGTCTGTGGTCTGAAGGTGCCAACGTCATGATCTACGTGGCCATGGCGCTGGTCATTCTGCTGCGACCGCGCGGCCTGTTCGGACGGACCTAGCCATGCTTCGGCGGCTACTACCGGCGCCGGCGATGCTTGCCTCCATTGCCGCCGTCGTGGTTCTGCCACTAATCCTGCCCTCGGTCGCCATGGCCACCGAGGTCGTGGTCTTCATCATCGCTACGCTCGGATGCAATCTGCTGCTCGGTTATGTCGGCTTGCTGTCATTCGGGCAGGCAATTTCGTTTGGCGTCGGCGCTTATGCGTGCGGACTGGCGCTGATCCATCTCCACATCGGAGTGTGGGGCGGTCTGTTCGCGGCGCTCATCTGTAGCATTATCGCCGGCTTGGTAGTCGGCGCGCTGTCGATCCAAAAGCGAGGCATCTATTTCGTCATGCTGACGTTTGCCTTCTCGCAGATGTTCTATTTCATCGCCTACGCCATGGCCGAAGTGACCGGCGGCGACAACGGCCTGCTCAACGTGCCGCGGCCGCCGCTTACCGTGTTTGGGGTCACGTTGCTTTCGCTGGGGACGCCGCTGAGCATGTACTGCCTGGCGGCGATCGTATTTCTGGTCCTGTTCGTGTTCCTACATCGCTTAGTCGCCTCGCCCTTTGGCAGTACGCTGATCGCGATCCGAGAAAACGAGGAGCGCGCTATCGCAGTCGGCTACAACACCCGGATCTTCAAGATTATCGCCTTCGTCATTTCCAGTTGGGTGACCGGGATGGCCGGAGCACTCTACGCGCTGTTCCTGAACTTCGCGCCGTTGAGCAATATTGATGTGTCGATGAGCGAGCGCATCATCATCATGACCATTGTCGGCGGCACCAACTCGCTATTCGGATCGGTGCTGGGAGCGACGTTTTACGTCGTGGTCGGCAATCTGCTCGCGTCGGTCTGGCCGCGATGGCTACTGGTGCTAGGCATTATTCTAATCGTTGTCGCGGGCTATCTCCGGGGAGGACTGTGGTCCGGCGTCGAGTGGACGTGGCAGCGCCTTCGCGCTCGCTGGCCCGTCGCGGGCGCGGTCGAGCAACGAGAAGATAGGGGAGGCGCATGAGCGCGGAACCTCGGACAGCGCTTGCCGTCGAGGGCCTGACCAAGCGTTTCGGTGGTTTTGCGGCGCTCAAGCACGTCTCGTTCGCTGTTAGAGAACATAGTATCCATTCGCTGATTGGCCCGAATGGCGCCGGCAAGACGACATTGTTCAATTGCCTGACCGGTGCACTGAAGCCGTCGGCCGGGCGCGTGGTATTCGCCGGGCGTGACATTACGCACCTGCCGCCCCATCGCCGAGCACGGATCGGCATGGGCCGGTCGTTTCAGGTCACCAACCTGTTTCAAAACCTGACCGTGTTCGAGAGCCTTCGGCTCGCGGCGCAGGCGCAGACCGGGCTTGCCGCGCTTGATTTCGTTCGGCCCAAGGAACTGCTCCGCCGCGCCGTCGCCAACGCAGAAGTGGTGCTCGATCGCCTAGGGCTCGGCCCCTATCGCGACACCAAGGCCGGTGAGTTGTCGCATGGCCGGCAACGCCTGCTCGAAGTTGGGCTTGCACTCGCCGTGGGGCCGAGCCTGCTTCTGCTCGACGAACCGACGGCAGGGATGGGTGTGGAGGATATCGGCGCGATGAAGGAACTTATCGCGACGCTCGCCCGCGACTACACCATTGTACTGATCGAGCACAATATGCGTGTCGTACTCGACATTAGCGACATGATCACTGTGATGCACCTAGGCGAAGTTCTGGTCGAGGGTCGGTCCGATGCGGTTCGCCGCGATGATCGGGTCAAGGCCGCCTATCTTGGGAGTGAAGGGTGATGCTCAAGGTAGAGGGCATCCACAGCTTCTACGACAAGAGCCACGTTCTTCACGGCGTGTCGATCGAGGTCAATCGCGGCGAAGTCGTCAGCCTGCTCGGCAGAAATGGCGCCGGTAAAACGACAACGTTGAAGAGCATAGTTGGCGTCGTGGTGCCGCGCGAGGGGCGCATACTGTTCGAGGACGTAGAAATTCAAGGCATGGAGACCCATGCGATTGCCCGGCTCGGCATCGCCTTGACGCCAGAGCATCGCGGCATCTTTCATCTACTGACGGTCGAGGAGAACCTCGCTATTGCAGCGCGCAAGGGCTCGGTATGGCGTCTCGAAGATGTATACCGCACGTTTCCTCGGCTCAAGGAGCGAAGGCGCAATCGCGGCGGTATGCTTTCGGGTGGCGAGCAGCAAATGCTGGCGATTGGGCGTGCTCTGGTCAACCACCCAAAACTGCTCTTGCTCGACGAGCCAACCGAAGGGCTCGCTCCGGTAATCGTCGAGGAGGTCGAGCGTGTGATCGCGACGATCCGGCGGAGCGGCATTGCGGTTCTGCTGGTCGAACAAAATCTCAAAGTCTGCATGAACCTAGCCGATCGACATTACGTGCTTGAACAAGGCCATGTCGTCTATACCGGAAGCCGCGAAGAATTCCGCGCGGCCGAACAGGTCCGCGAGCGTTATCTTACCTTGAGCTGAGCGGCTCGCGGGTTTTGCAGAGTGGACAAGCCTATAGCGAGCCTTGAGCGCCTTATGTTGTGGCGGATGTCCGCTTTGCCCCCCGAAAGCGGACATACCTCGGCGCCGTCTCGATGTCCGCTATGGGCCATGAAGAGACTCATGCGCTGCACAAAACTCGCGGAGTCATACCGGCGGCATTCTTGTCGTTCCCGACCTTTGGTATCATCTGTCTCGTATGCCGACCCCGACCGTCGACTGGCGGGGTCCACCGCGCGGCGGGCACTGCCCTTCGGTCTGAAAACGAGCATTACGTGATTTTAGTCACAGCCCAGCCGCCCCCCACGGGGCAAGCTGAGACTGTCAAAGAGGGACACGCCGATGAAAAACGCTTTCATTCTCATCGCCTTTGCCCTGGCAATTATCGCTGGCACTGCGGCTGAAGCGGTTGAAACTCATCAGGCCGTGCTCTACGCCACAACCAACCATTGATGGCCGGTGGAAGAATGCACCGCCTTAAGACCGTCCTTTGGTGCGCGATTTTTCCAGGACTCGCCGTGATTGTGGTGCTTATTTTTTCTGTTACCGCAATCCAGGCCGGACCCAGCACCAAAATACAGGCGATCAAAGACTGCCGGGCCGAATTGGGTGAACATGCGAAGTATTTGGAAGTGAGAGTGTGTGTGCTCCGGAAAATGAAAAGAGAATAGTCGCTATCCCGCGGCTCAAGGCTTCCGCACCAGCTCCGGCAGCCTGGCGAAGTTTGCCGTCATCCCGCGCCGCTGTACAAGGCTCGTGGGTCCCCGGCAACCGATCGATTGGCGGCCTAGTCGATGTTCTGGGCGTCGCGATACATCACTTTATGACGCGTAGTAGAAACCCATTCATCGATCTGAGCTTCGGTCAAGAAATGAGTTCGATCAAATTTGTTCCAATTGGTGATCTCGCTCAAGTCCTTCTTCCAACGCTTGTACGGCAGCTTAGAAGGTGGCCCGAAGCACATAATGTCGAGCACTGATAGCTCGTCGGGAATGTCGAGTAGAGGCTTCATCGCCTTCTGCGCTTTTTCCTGGCCGATGGCCGTGATCCACCAAACGTTGTAGCCGAGCGCGGCCGCGGCGAGGTGCGCTGACATCGTAGCCGCTGCCACGCTCTGCAGCAAAATGCGCTCGGCGTTCTCTTTGTACATTCTGTCAAGCTCAGAGCCGTCTTTGAGAACTGGAAAAGCCTTTACCCAGCGGAAGTCGCTGGCCACCACGATAAACCCAGGTGCGGTCCCAAGGCCGCGGTAGTCGGGCGTTGGAAACTTCATCTTCAGCTTGGCACGATGAACCTGTTCTTCGCGGAAATAATCCATAATCCTATTCTTGAGGTCCTGATCCGTTATCACGATGAAGTGCCAGGGCTGCGTATTAGCACCCGAAGGTGCGTGGCGCGCTGCATCGAGAATCATCTCGTAATGCTCGTGGGGCATGACGTAGCTGGCATCGAATGCGCGCGTCGTGACACGATACCGCACGACCTCCATTAGCGCGTCATAGTTGGTGCGATCGCTGAAGTGGTATTTGGATTTGGTCACGGTTTGGGTCATCACCATATCCTCCGGTTGGAAACGGCTACTGTTATTAATACACCAATCAGCGTTTTGAGACGCCCGCGAGCTAACGCCATCTCAGAGGCCGCTTCGAAATTGTCACGCATGCAGCTCGTCGAGCAGTGCCTTGGCCTCCTTCAAGTCAAGCGTATCGAAGCCTTCGGTGAACCAGCCGTAGACCGGAGCGAGAAGCTCGCGGGCCGCATCGCGCTTGCCCTGATCGCGCCGGAGCCGCGCCATACTCATCGCCGCGCGCAGCTCCCAGGACTTTGCCTGCTGCGCTCGCGCGACCGCGAGCGCGCGCTCGAAATACGCTTCCGCCTTCGCCGTGTCCGGCTGCGGCGACTTCAGCGCGATTTTCCCGGCGACGCGATTGATCTCGGCCTCGCACCACCTTTCCTTGGTTGTTTCCATCGCGGTGATCGCTTCGCCAATGCAGCGCCAAGCGTCATCGAATTGGCCGAGTTCCGCATGGGCGTTGGCCAAATATGATTGCAACATTGGCGTCCAGAATGTCGTTCCTGTTGACCGCAATGTAGTGATACCGGAGGTAATCAGGCGGACTGCGTCCAGGGCCTTGCCGATCAGAGTAAATACCCAACCTTGCTCCGCCATTGCGCACCCCTTCCAGACAATGGAGCCCTTTTCTTCCGCCAGTGCTGCAAGTTCATCGAATTGCATCATTGCCGTCGCGTAGTTTCCGCAGAAGACATGTGCACACGATGCGAATGCAAGCGCGTACATCAACGTGCCGGCTTGACCGATCTCGCGTGCATCTCTGAGTGCGTGGCTTGTGTCTTCGAGCGCGGCTTCGGGATAGCCAAGCAGCCACAGAGCCCACGGCCGCCACGACAGGATTGCCACCCTGATATCTTGGCCAAAGCGCGTGGCTAGCGCACGATGTTCCGTGGGATCGTAAAGCGCGATCGCGCGGTCGAGATGCGCTCGCCCTTCGGCGATGTCGCCCGTGTGCAGCAAGGAAGTGCCCACAAGACGATGCCCGATCATGAGCGGGACTGTCGCACCTTGCTTCTCGGCGAGTGCCAGGAACTGCGCCGCAAGCTCGCCCGCCACGTCGCCCTTGAATGCAGCGAGGTTTGCGACCCAAAAGCCGTAGAGTACCGAAAACAACAGCAGCGGGTCTTCGGGAGGCTCACCGAGCGCTTCAGCCTGTTCGATCAGCAGACGTGCCCGCTCAGCAGCAGCCTTGGTTTCCGGCGCGGCATAGCCTTTGACATGGATGAGTGGGGTTATGAGCGCGACCTGAAACTCGATCTGCCTGCGGCGCAGCGCCGGCGTGGCAGGCAAGGCCGCAATCTGATCGAGCGCACGCGTGAACTGCGCCACAGCCTCTACCAGCGCGGAGCGCTCGAGCGACCGCTGTCCGGCCTTGCCCCACAGGCCCGCGGCCTTCTCGATCAGCGCGGCCTCGGTGCAGTGACGCGCCAGCAGTTCCGGCTGACGCTCAGCGATCTCGGCGAATTGGCTCTCGAGGGTTTGGGCGATACGAGCATGCAGCGCGCGTCGCGGCTCGCGCAGCAGCGTGCCATAGGCCGCGTCCTGAACGAGCGCATGCTTGAACAAGTAGGTCGCATGCGGCGGCACGCCCTGCCGGAACAGCAAACCGGCGGCGATAAGACGGTCCAGCGCCGCTCCAGCTCCGCCTCCGGCTTGTGCACCACGGCAGCCAACAGGGCATGCGAAAACTCCCGGCCGATCGCCGCCCCGATCTGCGCCACCTCCTTGGCGGGGCCTAGCCGGTCGAGCCGCGCCATCAGCGAGGCGTGCAAGCTTGGCGGGACTGCCAGGGCCAGCGACGGAACCGCGGCAGCGGTCCGCCGCGCTTCGCCCTCGCTCTCCGCCTCCAGCACCGCCTTGGTCATCTCCTCGACGAACAGTGGAATGCCGTCGGTGCGCTCCACGATTTCCGCCATCACGTCCGCTGGTAGTTCCTTGTTCCCGACAAGGCGCGCGATGATGGCCGCCGCTTCACGCTCTCCAAGCCTGTTGAGCGCCAGGCTCATCACATTCGACCGTCCAGCCCACGGCGCGTTGAACTCGGGGCGGAAAGTTACAATGAGCAGCACCGGAAGGGTTTTAATTCGGTCCACCGTCCGACCGAACGCTTCCAGGCTCGTGGGGTCGGTCCCTCCATCGTTCTTTGCCGGCGCTGCGGCGGGGCGAGATCGAGCGTGGGATAGCGGCAATCGTTGGGCAGCGACAGCATCTCGGCAACGAGCGCCACGTCCTGTTTGGAGGTCGCGGTCTGCGCCAGCAGCGTATCGAGCTTGTCGAGCTTCGTTTGTGGGCTGTCATCGTGCGCCAGTCCGGCGGCGCGTTCCATCTGGCCGATGATCGGATACAGCGCGCTGTCGGTGTGCTGCGGCGAGCAGAAATAGCGCAAGCGGGTGTGCGGATCACCAGTGAGGCGTTCCAGCAGCGCGGCCGTGAGCCGCGATTTGCCGATCCCGGCCTCGCCGGAAAGGAGAACCACCTGGCCTTCACCGGTCTTGGCTCTCGACCAGCGTCGCAGCAGCAATTCGAGTTCTTCTTCCCGCCCGACGAGGGCGGTCAGGCCGCTCGCGTGCAGGGCCTCGAAGCGGCCTTCCGCCGAACTCGCCCGCAGCGCCGCCCAGGCCCGCGCCGGCCCGGCGATGCCTTTGAGGTTCTTTGCCCCGAGGTCTTGCAGCTCGAACAGATTGCCGAGTAGCCTCCGCGTGCTCTCGGCGATGACCACCATGTTCGGCTCGGCGATCCCTTGCAGGCGCGCCGCGAGATTTGGCGTCTCGCCCACAACCGCCTGCTCCTGGGCAGCTCCCGATCCAATCAGGTCGCCGACCACCACCAGCCCGGTCGCAATGCCGACGCGGGTTTGCAGCGCAGCGCCCGTCTTGAGCCCGGTCACCGCTGCGATCAGCTCCAGGCCCGCCCGAACCGCTCGCTCAGCGTCGTCCTCATGGGCCTGCGGATAGCCGAAATACACCAGCACGCCGTCGCCCATGTATTTCGCCACAAAGCCGCCGAAGCGCTGCACGGTGCTGGCGACGCATTTCTGATAGGCCGAAATGACCTCGCGTAAATCCTCCGGGTCCATACGGGCGGAGAGCGCCGTCGAACCGACCAGGTCGGAGAACATTACCGTGACTTGGCGCCGTTCGGCGGAATCCTGCGGCCGCGGCGCGGCGGGTGTCGCGGCCGCAACGGCGACTTCAGGTTCACTCTTCTTGATGTCCTTGAGGTCGGCAATGGCGCGTAGCAATTTACGGCGATGTCCGAGCAAGACGCCTAGCTTTTCTAGATCTTGATCTGTCAGATCGGGGAGGACGCTGAAATCAATCGCATTCTCGGCAAAGCGCTCCGCATACTCGGAAAGGCCGAGCGTTTTGAGCCAGTCCGCAATCTCCTGCATCGCGGCCCCGCCTCCGGCGGAGTAATTTTGGCCTGACCGAACTTCTGGTCCAAAGCGACAGACAGGTTTTCCGACAAATTCCCGGCACGGTACACCGCCCGACTAGACAGGCCAAGCAAGTGTCCTCGGCGCTGCTGCGGTGCACCGAAGTCTCGCCGCCAACGGTTGAGTTGGGTCATTCGCGACCGGGTAGAGCCAGCACCCAATCCAGCCATGTCCGCTTCTCTAATCGGCCATTCGGGGTCAAGCGCTTTCAGACTATCCACCACTGCGGTGTCGATGTCGCTCACGGGCTCGTGCTTCTCTTCGGAATCGGCACCAAGGCCCTTCC
>JBEKAE010000050.1:0-11284 GCA_050018375.1 Candidatus Acidiferrales bacterium
CTCAACCACGTGCTGCTGCACCAGACCGTCAACGGCCAGGAAGCGATCAAGCAGTTCGAGATGGCGGGCGACGACCCCGACATCGTGATCGGCTGCACCGGCGGCGGCTCGAACTTCGCGGGGCTTGCCTTCCCGTTTCTCGGGCTGCAACTGCGCGGCGGTCGCAAGCGCCGCTTCATCGCGGTCGAGCCGGCGGCGTGCCCGTCGCTGACCCGCGGCAAATACGCCTATGATTTCGGCGACACCGCGCACCTGACGCCGTTGGTCAAGATGCACACGCTGGGATCGACGTTCATTCCGCCCGGGTTCCACGCCGGCGGGCTGCGTTATCACGGCATGGCGCCCATGGTGTCGCACATCTACGAGCTCGGACTGATCGAGGCGCGCGCCTATCATCAAAAGACCTGCTTCGATGCCGGTGTGCAATTCGCGCGCTGCGAGGGCATCGTGCCGGCGCCGGAGGCGACGCACGCGGTGCGCTGCGCCGTCGACGAAGCGCTGCGCTGCAAGCAGGAAGGAAAGGCCGAGACCATTCTGTTCAACATGTCGGGCCACGGCCACTTCGACATGGGGGCCTACATCGCCTACTTCGAGGGCAAGCTGGTCGACCAGAAGTACGACGAAGGCGAGCTCGCGATGGCACTGGCGGGGCTGCCCAGCGTTGCCGCCTGATTGTCGTGACCGGAGCCTGATAACGCTTAATCACCCTTGCGTCCGACGCGATAAGGAGGAACGCGAGCCATAAGCACACCAACTCCACGTCCGGGAATCCTCGACGTTACGCTATACGTGGCCGGCGAAAGCGCAATTCCCGGAGCGACTCGCATTGTCAAGCTGGCGTCCAATGAAGGCGCGTTGGGGCCCAGCCCCAAGGCGATCGCCGCTTCGCACGGCAGCGTCGAAAATCTCTGCCGGTATCCCGACGGCGGTTGTAGCGAACTGCGTGCGGCGCTGGGACTCCGCAACGGCGTTGATTCCGCCCGGATCGTCTGCGGCGCCGGATCGGATGAGCTGATCGGCATTCTCACCCGCGCCTACGCCGGGCCCGGCGACGAGGTGTTGCACAGCCGTTACGGGTTTCTGATGTGCCCCATCATCGCCACAGCCAACGGAGCGACGCCGGTGCCTGCCGCGGAGCGCGACATCACCGCCGACGTGGACGCGCTGCTGGCGAAGGTGACACCCAGGACCCGCATTGTTTATCTCGCTAATCCCAACAACCCTACCGGAACCTATCTGCCTTACAGCGAGATCAGACGGTTACACGCCCGCCTGCCGGGGAATGTCCTGCTGGTTCTCGACGCCGCCTACGCCGAGTACATGATCGCCGCTGACTATCACGACGGTCTAGAGCTGGCGCGCGAAGCGGAAAATGTCGTGGTCCTTCGCACTTTTTCGAAGATCTACGCGCTGGCTGGGCTTCGTCTGGGATGGGGCTTTGGATCTTCCCGCGTCATCGACGTCGTCAACAGAGTGCGCGGCACTTTTAACGTCACCACCACCGCCCAGCTGGCCGGATTGGCAGCGCTGGATGATCAGGCGTGGATCGACAGGGTGCGCGAACACACGATCACTTGGCGGCGGTGGACCACCGATGCTCTGCGCAAAGTCGGCCTTGATGTGCCAGACAGCGTAGGCAACTTCGTTCTTTGCCGGTTCGCTGGTGCCGCCGATGCCGACGCCGCCGATGCCTTCTTGCGGCGTCGCGGACTCATCGCCCGCAAGATGGGGGCTTACGGTTTTGGTGGGTCGCTGCGCATCACCATCGGTACCGCGGAAGAGATGCGGCTGCTGGTGGACGGCTTGACCGACTATCAGAGTAAGCAACGGCGGCAGCGAGCGCATTAGCCCTTGATTTGCTGTCGCCGAGTGTTTGCGGCGAAAGAACTTCGGTCTGCAGACGGCGTCAAGGCGCTGGACTCGAAGCGCAAGCGAAGCGGCTTGTTGCGGGAGGAACAGAAAGTGGACACGAAAGCACCTGACCATCGCGTCCTGCTGGGAAACGAAGCGATTTCCCGGGGCTTGGTGGAGGCCGGATGCCAGTTCATAACCGCCTACCCGGGGACGCCGAGTTCGGAAATTTTGCCTGCCGTGGTCAAGTTCAAGACAGAGCTTGGCGTCGATCTTTATGCTGAGTGGTCGACTAACGAAAAGGTGGCGCTGGAGACCGCCTTGGCGGCTGCGTACTCGGGTAAGCGCGCCGCCGTGGCGATGAAACAGGTCGGCTTAAACGTGGCGGCCGATCCGGCCCTGTCCTCGGCCTATATCGGCGTAGTCGGCGGCTTGGTCCTGATCGTGGCGGATGATCCCGGGCTGCATTCGTCGCAGACGGAGCAGGATTCCAGACTGTTCGCGCTGTTCGCAAAAATCCCGGCGCTTGACCCCTCAATGCCGCAGGAAGCGAAGGAGATGGTGGCCCAGGCCTTCGAGCTTTCTGAGCGTTATCAAATCCCCGTGCTGCTGCGGCCGACGGTGCGGGTCTGTCACTCCGAACAATTGATCGACTGCAAGCCAGTGGCTGCGCCGTTTCGGACTGCAGATTTTGAGAAAAATCCACGGCGCTGGGCGGCGACGCCGCGCGCCAGAATGCAATTGCACCAGCAACTTGTCGAGAAACTGGCGGCGATTGAAAAGGAGTTTGAGACGTGGCCTGGCAATCATGCCTCCTTCCCGAAAAACGGCTCGCTGCAGCGGGCGCCGCTGGGAATCGTCGCCGCCGGCGTCTGCTACGCTTATCTCAACGATCTGCTGCATTCCCTCGACTTGGCCGACCGGCTTCCGGTCCTGAAAATCGCCACCGCCTACCCGCTGCCCCGGGCTCTGGTCGAGGATTTTGCCAGCCGTTGTGAACGTCTTCTCGTGCTTGAAGAAACCGACGCAACGGTCGAACTGCAGATCAGATTGTCGATACCGGTTTGGGGGCGACTCTCGGCTCATGTGCCGTCGCATGGCGAACTCACGCCGGAAGTGCTGGAGAAGCTGCTGGTCGCGGCAGCCGGCGAGGCCGGCGTGGCGGTCAACGCACGAGCCACCAATGGGCTGCGCGCGGCAGTAACCGCGCTTGAATTGCCGGTCCGCCGTCCGACATTGTGCCCCGGCTGCGGCCACCGCGCGGCCTTCTATGCATTGCGACGCGCATTTCCGGCGGCGATCTTTCCCGGCGACATCGGGTGCTACACGCTGGGCCTGAATCAAGGCGCGGTTGACACCGTGCAGGACATGGGTGCTTCCATTTCGATGGCGTCGGGCTTTTATCATGCCTACGCTCAAGACGGAAAATTTCCGGAGATTTTTGCCACAATCGGTGACGGCACGTTCTTTCATTCCGGCGCTCCCGGAATGCAGAATGCGGTCCACAACGGCGCGCGTTTCGTCCTTCTGGTTCTGGACAACGGCACCATTGGAATGACGGGCATGCAGCCGACTCCCGAACTCGGCGAAACAGCCGACGGTCACAGCGGCGGCATCGTCCATCTCGAGACCCTGATCAGAGGCTGCGGCATCGACTACCTCGTCCATGCGGACCCGCATGATCTGGCAAGCTTCCAGCGCACCCTTTTGGACGCGCTCAGCTACACCCGGGCCGAGGACGGGGGGATTGCCGTAGTCCTCGTCTGCTACCCCTGTGTCACCCAGCTGAAAGGATTAGGTCCCGGGCGCACCACCACGCCCGTGGAGGTCCACCACGGACCACGTCCGCGCTCGCCGGGAACTGCAACGGCACTCGATCCGCAGTGGATGCCCCGATACGTGGACCGGTTGTCGCCCTGTTCCGAGGCATGCCCGGCCGGCAACGACATCGAGCGGTTGATGACCCTGGCGGCCCAGGGCAATTGGACGGAAGCGGCCAAGACTCTGTACGAAGAGCACCCTTTCCCGTCGACCTTGGGGCGGGTCTGCCCGCATCCCTGTGAAAGCAAATGCAACCGAGGAGCTTATGACGGCGCTGTGGCCATCAACGCCATCGAGCGCCTGGCCGGTGACCGCGGCCGTTCAGCCGCCGGCTTTATCGCCAAGGCGGCTGCGACGTCCAAGACCGTGGCGGTGATTGGCAGCGGCCCATCCGGATTGACGGCCGCCTACCATCTGGCCCGCCTGGGATACGGTGTCGAGATTTATGAAGCGCTGCCGGAAATCGGCGGCATGTTGCGCTGGGCGATCGCCGACTACCGTTTACCGCCTGCAGTGCTGCAAAGAGAGCTTGAGGTATTCGCCTCGCTCGGCGTCACGGTCCACACCGGCGTACGGCTTGGCAAGACCATGGCCTGGTCGGAACTGGACCGCTTCGACGCGGTCTACTTGGCCACCGGTGCCTGGAAGCAGAGGCGCCTCAACATTGCCGGCGAGGATCGCGATGGTGTTCTCAGTGGGCTCGATTATCTTTACCAAGTGCGGGCTGGCCAAGCCCCTGAGCTTGGTGACCGCGTCGCGGTGATCGGCGGCGGCAATACGGCCATCGACGCCGCCCGGACAGCCAAGCGTAAGCGAGCAGAGGTCGATGTTTACTACGACATGCTGCTGGCGATTCCGGAAGAAGTGGCCGCCGCGCGCGACGAGGGCATCGTCTTTCATCACCAGGTCGTGCCCGTCATGTTTGAAGGCGGCGAGTCACGAAAACTGAAACTGTGGCTTCGTGATGTTGCGATGAAAGAGCCCCAGGGTGCTGAGAACACCCCGATCTTTCATACTGAGACCAGCGAGGCCGACAGCATCCTCGTTTGCATCGGCGGCGACGCCGACTTGGCTTTCCTCGATGTGCACGACCTGAGCGAGAACGGCAAACTGACGGTCGACCCCTGGGGCCGGACTCGGGATCATCGTATTTTCGCCGGTGGCGACGCTTCCAGCGTCGGAGCGGGCACCGTGGTCGGGGCCATCAATGCCGGCAAACGTGCCGCCCTGGCGATCGACGAACGGCTAAGCGGCAAAAGGCTCGACGCTGCGGCGATCCAACTCGCGGCCGGTCCTGGTATCGCCGCGGCGATCGCCGCCGGCAACATCGCAATTTGTCCATCAACCCGCCCCGGTCAGGCAAGATCGGTACCCGGTCCGCAGTCCATCAATATGCAGTTCTTTCGAAAAGCACCGCGCGCAGAGAGCCGGCATCGCATCCCGAACGACTCAATTTGGAATTTCGATGAGGTCAATCTCGGCCTCGGATCCGACGCCGCCGCTGCGGAGGCCCGGGAGCGCTGTTTTCATTGCGGCGTCTGCACCCACTGCGACATCTGCCTCAACGTTTGTCCAACCGCCGCCATCACCCAGGTCGACGGTGACTACAGGATTGACGGCGGCAAATGCACGGCCTGCCGGGTATGTGAAGCAGAATGTCCCCGAGGGGCCATCAGCATGCCGCAGATCGGTGTTTGTATCGGCTGCGGCTACTGCACCACCTGGTTTGAATGTCCTTCGCTCAAGGCGGGATCTGATGGCTTGGTGGATATCGACCGGCGGACCTGCATCGATTGCGGTGTTTGCATTCAAGTCTGCGCACAAGGCGCCATACGCCCTCGGCAAGCCCAAACCGCGGAGCTACATCAGTGAAATGCCAAGCGATCATTGCCGGGGTCGGCGGCCAAGGCGTGCTCTTCGCCGCCAAGATTTTTACTGAAATGGCTAGGCGGAAAAACCTGTCGGTTCTTAGCTCACAGACATTCGGCATGGCCCAGCGCGGCGGTTCGGTTATGAGCCATATAAAAATTGGCGGATTCAATGGCCCATTGGTCTGCGAAGGCGATGCCGACCTGCTAATTGGGCTAGACTGCGTGGAGGCTCATCGCACGTTGCCCTATCTTCGCCCCAAGCAAGACGGCAAGAACGCCATCTGCGTGGTCAACGCCCCAAGTGCGCTGGCATTTCCCGACCAACGAGTGGCCGGCTTGCTCCGCGAAATGGGCGTCGCCATCCACACCTGCGAAGCAGATGGTGAGGCGCTGAAGATGAATAATCCTTTGGTGGCTAACCTTGTGCTGCTCGGATTTGCGTCGAGCCAGGAAGACTTTCCGTTTTCTTACGATGAGGTTCGTGACGCCACCAAAACCTTAAGCGGTACAGCACATCGGCAAGTCAATCTCGAGGCACTGGAGCGGGGTCGGTCGCTGTAGTGCCAGAGCTGCTGATCTTTTCGCGAATTAATCTTCGCGACGTAACTGTTGGGTCTGGTAGCAGAGTATCAGTGCGATCAATCCCACTCGCTGCAAATCGGTTTTCTCAATATAGTCCGTGAAGAACCCGTCTATGCTGCTGCGCTTTCATCGCGGCGATGCGAACCACACCGAGCCATACGTATCTTTTGGGCAGGCCGCTTTGACACTAATCAAATTGTAATTTCTCTCCGCTCCGTTTCAGCAGAGAAGTGGGACCCCGACGAAATACCAATTCCGCGAATGAGTATTACCGAGGGTTACGTGCGGCGTCAAAGGTAACCCGGTCCGGTGCTGATTCACAAGCACGGCGCGCCTCGCGAGCCGCACTCGCGGCCACGCCGATTTCGGCAGGCCGTCGGGACGCGCGCTGATGTAAATCGTCGGACCACAAGCGGCCCGCTGCCCCGGAAAATTTAAGCGCCGAGTACCATTGATCCACGTCAAAGCATTCGAGGCTGTGTCGGTTATAGTCGTGGTCAGCTCAGTGAAGGTTGGGCTTCGCGAAGCTAGGCGGCCATGACCGAACCAACCCTTCCCGCGGTTCCGGTCTTGGCCGCTTTACGTTTAGCCCAACGGCCGAAACCCGCACTGTCACGCCGCTCAGCATCTAGCTCCACTCAGCCGCGCATTCTGTGAGCCGGCATCGGAGCCTGCACGGACCTGAGTTCTCGCACTCCAACGAAACTTGACTGCGGAAAATATTCAAAACGATGTGGTCCCGTGTGACATCCGCGCGTACCCCGAGGCATGTCGGATTCGGAGGATTGCTTGGCCAGGGCAATCGTGCTGCGGCGCGGTACTGGCTACATGCTCGCCGTCCTGCCAGCGTCGCATCATCGTCGCATCTCGGATTTGAGGAACCAGCTTGGCCGACCGGGAGGTCGAGCGCGAAAACGATGACGCGGGCCGCCGAGCAGATATTGCTTCGCTATCAACGATGCGAATAGCGGCAGCAGTGCGAACGCCAAAAAGATCGGCGCCGGTAGCGCCACTTCGCGGCTCGGACGCAACCGGAGCGCTCTACTCGCGGCGGCAAGTGCGGTGCCGGCTATTTCAACGTCCCTTTACCGCAAGCAGGCCGGCAGGCCGTACGTAGAGCACGATCGCCACCAGCACGCGATCGCCAGACCCGCCATGCAGGCCAGGGAGGGTTGGCCAATGCGTCAGGCATCAATCGTGCACATCGCCGCGCCTCAAAGGAATGTGCGTACTTGCCAGAGTTCTGGGAAAAAAGAGCGCTCAAGCGCGGTTTTCAAGTACCCAACGCCCGAGGACCCGCCGGTGCCGGGCTTGTAGCCGATGATGCGTTCGACCGTTTTCATGTGACGAAATCGCCATTGCTGAAACCAATCTTCCACGTCGACCAGTTCCTCGGCCAATTCGTAGAGGTCAAAGTGCTCCTGCGATTTGCGATAAATCGAGAGCCAGATATCGCGCACCCTCGGGTTCGACAGGTAGGGTTGAGAAAAGTCGCGATCGAGCACTTCCTTCGGAACCGGATGACCGCGGCGGGCGAGGAGGCGTAGGGCCTCATCATAGAGGCTGGGCTCGTTGAGGGCTGTCATCAGCTTGCCATGGATGAGCGTATCGTGGCGATGCGGTAGCAGCATGTTGGCGTCCTTCACTCCCAGCCGGAACTCGACGAGGCGATATTGGTAGGATTGAAAGCCGGATGCCGGCCCGAGCGCGCTGCGGAAGGCGAGGTAATCCGTGGGTGTCATCGTCGACAGCACGTCCCATGCCGCGATGAGCTGCTCCTGGATGCGGGTGACGCGGGCGAGCGATTTGAAGGCGGGAGGGAGATGGTCCGCACGAATGGAGACGATGGCCGCCTCGATCTCATGCGCGACGAGCTTGAGCCAAAGCTCCTGTACGTGATGGATGATGATGAAGGCAACTTCGTCATGCTCCAGCGAGACCGGTTGCTGTGCGGAGAGGAGGAGATCGAGCTTGAGGTATTCGCCATAGGTGTGCTGCCCGGCGAGGTCGACATGCATGCCAGCCTCGACCCGACTCTCGGGGATCTTGTTGCCATCCATTCTAAAGGCTCCGCATGTCGCGTCGCCGAGTGACGACGATCGTCGTGATTGGAACATGGGCCATGCTACTGTACTTTTTTGAAGATTTCGCCTTCGGACTTGGTCCAGATGAATGACTTTGGATCGGCATTGTGGCGTTCTAGGCATGTCGTGATAGCCCACTTGAGTTGGGCGACGCTCTTGAAGACGCCACGGCGTTCCCGCGGGAATGAGCGTAAATTGGATCCCCCTGGCGGTGAGTGAAACATGCTCTAAGCTCAATACGTCCTCTGTGAACGACGCGATGATTACGCCTGCCCGTCCAGTGCCGCTCGATCTGTCCGCCGCGTTTGCGCGCTTTCGCAATGCCGATCCGAAGCGACTGCATTTTGCCGCCCACAGTCATCACTTCTGGCCGGACGTCGCGCGGGACGCCCATATCAAGGCCTGGGATGACGCCGCACGCTTGGCCGACGACAAGTGGATCAACGTGCTCGATACGGTCTGGCGCGAAGTCAGTGCCGCCATCGCGCGCCACCTTGGGCTCGCCGATCCCGCAACGCTGGTGCCAGCGCCGAACACGCATGAATTCGTCAGTCGTCTGCTTTCATGCTGCCCGACCGAGCGCTCCCCACGTATCCTGACCACGGACGGCGAATTCCACTCCTTTCGCCGCCAGAGCGAGCGGCTTGCGGAAGAAGGGCTCATCGTGCTCTGCGCCGTGCCGGCCGAACCGTTTGCGATGCTGGCGGACAGACTGACCGCGGCCGCCCGCGAGTTGGCGCCGGACCTTGTCTATGTGAGCCAGGTGCTGTTCAGCTCAGGCTTTGCGCTCGCTGATCTCTCCGAACTGGTCGCGAACCTTGCGGCGCCGGGTCGCCTCATCGTCATCGACGGATATCACGGCTTTCTGGCGCGCCACACCGACCTTGCTGCGATCGCGGACCGCGCCTTTTACATCGCCGGCGGCTACAAATATGCCATGGCGGGCGAGGGCGCCTGCTTCATGCATTGTCCACCCAATATCGCTCCGCGGCCACGCAACACCGGGTGGTTTGCTAGCTTCGGCAATCTTTCCACCAGCGGCAAGGGCGTGTCCTATCCAGCCGATGGATGGCGTTTCGCGGGCGCGACCTTTGACCCAACAGCACTCTATCGGTTACGCGCCGTGCTCGAATGGCTCGCGGCCGAAGGCATCGATGCCGCCGTCGCACATGCCCATGCCGTTGCGCTGCAGGCGCAATTCATGACCGCAATGGCGAACCACGTGGTGGGGCCGTTCGCGACCGAGCGCCTGGTCGTGCCGCTGAGCGAGCCGGCGCGCGGCAATTTCCTCGCCTTCGAACACCCGGAGGCCACGCAATGGTACCGGCGCCTGCACGCAGCAGGGATCGTAACCGACGTGCGCGGAACGCGGCTGCGGCTGGGCTTCGGCCTCTATCATACGTCGAGAGATGTTGAGCGGCTGGTGGGGAGGCTTCGCCGCCTCGCCTCAGCAGGGTGAAATCAAGTGCCATTGCGACAGCGGTCGGGCTTCCAATCCAATTCGCTTGAAGTGGTAGGCGGGGTTGGTCAGACCTGTCCTTCCCGAGAATCATATCTGCGTGTACCGATGATGCAGCCCCGACATAACGGGCGTAGCAGCAATGTTTCCTTATCGTTGGACCGCTCGACCCCGCCGCGTATCCTTACGCAGGTAAGTTTGAGCGCGATTCATCACAACAGGAGGCGTACAAGGTTGACGCCCGCAGATGGAAATCAGGACAATCGCGGCGCCGATCGCGCCGACGCGTGGATGGGATTTTTCGCGAACGACAGGTCTGCACCATCAATACGTCCGAATTTGATTTCCGGTAGTGACAGGGCCGCTTCCATTTACTCAGTTCCGAGTGACCGCGTCGAACGCGGAGCGCACTTTTGGAAAAGAGCTCCGACGCCGATCTGTTGCGCGAGATGATCGGCTTCTCTTGGAAACAGTGCAGAAGATACTTGGTCCACACAACGTCGAAGCAGCGAACGGCAGAGCGCGCCTTCCTCTACGCCGCATCCGTCACGCTGCTCGCG
The DNA here is from genome assembly GCA_050018375.1 of Candidatus Acidiferrales bacterium. Taxonomy (GTDB): domain Bacteria; phylum Acidobacteriota; class Terriglobia; order Acidiferrales; family UBA7541; genus Palsa-295. Next base: position 10,229 of record JBEKAE010000050.1, read on the forward strand.
TATGGATCGTTCGTGCTTCGTGACTTTCGAAACCGACTCTAAGCACTTGAAAGGTCCGTGCCGAGTTTCTTAGTTGTTCAGCGCCGGCCCATAATAAACAGGCCCCTTGCGCCGATGCGGATAAAGTCATTTACTTTTAAACCATGTCCTTGTCAGCCCAACTTATCACCGCGCTAAGATACGGTGCCGCTTACTGGTTCGCTAATTGGCCTAATTCGGCAGTTCCCACATTCGGTGCTGGGGTCTACACGGTCTGGGATAACGATGGCCATTTTATCTACGTCGGCATGTCTGGACGAGGGATAACTGCAGAGACAAACCGCCGGAATAAGCCCCAAGGCATATACGCGCGCCTCCAAAGCCACGCCAGCGGACGTCGCGGTGGCGACCAGTTCTGCGTTTGCGTGGCCGACCGACTTGTCCTGCCGACCTTATCTCAGAAGGACATCGCGGTTATCGCCTCTGGACGTCACCAAATGGATACGTTCGTGCGCAGATACATCCATGAGAACCTCTGTTATCGGTTCGTGATGCTGCCTGATGGAGCGGCGGCTTCCGCGGCTGAAGCAACGATCAAAAGTGGCGGATGGGAGTATGGCCGCCCTCTCCTGAACCCGAGAAGGTGACAGTGGCGTCAGGCAACTGTGCTGCTCAGGCGTCTTGGTTACGACGAACCTCATGTTGGCCCTTGTGACCGCTTCGCAGATGGCCTCGAGCATCAACGGATCGTTCTTGTGCCGCTTCACGCAGGCCGACGGCGTCAGGCGCACAGTGTGGCCAAGCGCCTGGAGCTCGCGTGACCAATGATGCGCGGAGCCGCAGGCTTCGATGCCGGCATCATTCCGCTCCGGTGGCGAGTATTCGAGCTTCGGTCGCGGCTGGAAAGGTGCCATGACTTTTGGATCCATTTGTTCTGTGCCTGCGCTTCCGGATCGGCAGCACACAGAGTTTATCCTACCCGCTGCTAGATTGAAGGGCAGCTTCCTGCCGGGCTCAATGTTCCTGCCAGGCCTTCTGGCGATCGCCCACGAGGTGATCAAACAAAGCTTTCGCAAT
>JBEKAE010000051.1:0-11091 GCA_050018375.1 Candidatus Acidiferrales bacterium
TCGATGAGGAGAACCGCCTCCAGATTCATTGCTTTCTTTCGGAGGATTTCGCCGAAGGCATCGAGGCTTTCGTGGAGAAGCGTCCGCCAAATTTCCGCGGGCATTAACGCTGCATTGATTTGCGGGTGAATACCACTGAGGAGGATAGAGGGATGGCTGCCACCGGACGAAAGACTTCGAAACGGACGGCAAAATCCGGAAAGAAGGTCCTGTTCCTGCAGAAGCCGACCTGCACGACGTGCCGCAAGGCAAAGAAGTTCATGGAGCGGCGCGGCTTCCAGCTCTATTTTCGGGATCTGGCGAAGGAGCGATTGAGCGCCGCGGAACTCGAGAAATTGATCGGGCGGCGCGACTACACGGACTTTCTGAACACGCGCAACGAGACGTTCCGCAAGAAGAAAATGAAAGACAACCCGCCTTCGCGCAAAGAGGCCATCCGGATGATGGTCAAGGAGCCGAACCTGATTCGCCGGCCTGTGATCGTGGCCGGAGGGCGCGTGGTCGTGGGATTCGATGAAAACGGCATCGCGAGGCTCTAGGCGCGGCGGTCGCGCGCGAACCAAGCGGGCTGGCGCCGAAGGCAAGATGATCGGCGGGCAGAAGGACCTCGGCGAGCGAATCGAAATCCGGCAGGGCGATCTCACCGAGATGGATGCGGACGCGATCGTCAATGCCGCCAATAACGAACTCCAACTCGGCGGCGGCGTCGCGGGGGCGATCCGCCGCAAGGGCGGCCCGAGCATTCAGGCGGAATGCGACGAAATCGGCACGATCCCGGTGGGCGGTGCCGCGATCACGTCGGGCGGCAATTTGAAGGCCCGCCACGTGATCCACGCGGCGAGCATGGAGCTTGGCGGTCGAACTTCGGCGCATTCACTGCGGAGCTCGACGGCGCATTCCCTTCGCATCGCCGCTCAGAACGGGCTCAAGACGATCGCGTTCCCCGCGGTCGGAACCGGCATCGCCGGATTTCCGCTGCGCGAGTGCGCCGAAATCATGCTGCGTGAGGCAGCGAAGCATTTGGAAGGTCCGACATCGCTCGAGAAAGTCTATTTCGTTCTCTTCGACCAGGAAGCGCTTTCTGCTTTTGAGCAGGCTTTCAACGAACTCCAATCCGAGAGCGCGAAATCCCGCTGACGCCGCAGCAATCGCACCGTCGCAAAGCCCCCCGGAAAACCAAGTCAGTTGCTATCGCGTCTCTTGAGTGTAGGCTCGTTGTTTGCCGGCGGGTTGCTGGGCGTGGACGGCGTTTGCGCGGGGTTGCCGCTTGCCGTGGCTGTCGGCGCAGCGGCCGTGTTGTCGCCGGTGTACGCCTGTTTCATGTAGCGACCAGCTTCCGCCTGCGCTCCGGCGGTGTCGTCGTTGGTGTGCTGGGCGAGGCTATACTCGTTCACTGCGCGTTCGCGCTGGCCGAGCAGATCGTAGATCTTGCCGATGTAGATGTGGCTCCAGACGTCGGTCCACTTCGGGTCAAGTTCACCACCCAGCGCCGCGCGAAACGCGTTCGCGGCGGCCTGGTAGTTCTTCTGGTAAAACATCGCTTCGCCCATGCGGAAGTGCGCGAGTGAGTTGGTCGGCTGGATATCGAGCGCCTGCCGGTATTCCAGAATGGCTTCGTAGTACTTGCCGACCTGAGCCAGCGCCTCGCCCCGCGCAATGGTCGCGCGAACCCGCAGTCGCGGGCTGGATTTCAGCAGGCTGTTGTTCGGGTCGATGGTGATGCCGTTGGGCTTGGGCCGCCCGAAGGTGTCGAGCTGAAATTCCGACGTTGTGCCGGTCACCAGAATCTTCTTGTACTCCGGATTGCCTTCCGTATCGACCTTTACCTCGACGGGCATGCGAAATGTGTCGAGTTCCTGGTGTATCTTGCCCACCACCTTGAAGCCTTTCGGCGTCCGGTAGACGATGTAGTCCAGCGTGAATTCGGGCACTCCCGTGGAATCAAGCCACTGCGAGAAGAAGGAAAGCAGGTTGACGGGCGGCTCACCCTTCTTCGGCGGGGGAAGTCGCGATCCCGCCAGCTTTCTCAATTCCTCGATTGTGGCAGTCTTGCCGGCGTGCTGCTTATAGAAGTCGCGCAACAAAGTTGTGAATGCGTCGTCACCCAATTCGGCGCGCAGCATGTGAAAGACCATGGCGCCCTTGTCGGCCACGACCGAACGATACTGGTCCGAATACCTCCCCAGCTGGCCGGCCTGCGAGATCGGAGTCACACTCTCAAACATCAGCGCGCCCACGGAGAAGTCTTCGAGCGCGCGGTTCAGGCCGGCGACGCCATCGGATTGCTCGGCGTACATTGCTTCGGCGTAGCGCGAGAGACCGTCCGTGACCCACACGTCGGACGCCGTGGCGGGCAGCACCTGATCGCCCCACCACTGCCCGGCGGCGAGCTGCGCGAGCATCCGGTCGTTCGCCCTGGTCGTCCACTGCCGCGCGCTGATCAACAGCAGCCCCGGAGCCGAGAATCCGGCGAGCGAACCGTCCGGCATCTGTGCAACCGTCAGGTTGGGCTGGTTGGCCATGGGACCGAACGTGTCGGAAAAATAGCTCAGGATCTGCGCGAGCGAATTCGCATAGGCGGGCGCCGTTGAGGCCTGAGCGGGCGGCGTGAAGATCGAAAACTGGTAGCCCTGCGCCGCCACGGGCGAGAGCTGAAGAGCGCCGGCGACGAACGAGCCGACGGGCCCGGGCTTATCGCAATGGAAGACATACGATCCCTGAGCCGGACCTTTGCCGAGTCCGGGCATCGGAATGGGTGGATCGGCCTTGCCGGTGCCGGTTACGGCGAACGTTTCCGGCACGATGATCCGAAAAGTGCCGGTGTAGCGATTCGACGGATAGTCCGTCAGCGGGAACCAGCGCGCCGGGAGCAGGAGGTATGCGGATGTCTTGTCGATTGAGGCGAAGCGCACGCCCTTCATGGGACTGTCATCCTCGCTCGAAATGGGCCCGGCGTAGTCGAACACCAGGGTCACATCCTTGCCGGGCGTGGCCGTGCCGGGCAGAGAGACGCTGAGCAGCAGAGGAGAATTATTGTCGCGACCGAAGGTAAGTGCCTGCCCGTCGCCGGTCTTCACGGAATTCACGCGCAGGTCCGGATGCAACTCGACGAGAAGCGTCCTCGACACCTGAGTGGCGACGAAGTTCACTTTCACCAGGGCCGAGAGCGTCTGGTCTTCGGGGTGGAGAACGGCCTCCACGTCATAGTTTGTGGCGCGGAAGGGAAATGCGTGCGGAGCTTGCGCCGCGGCGGAGGCGGCCGCGACGAAAAAAAGCCCTAGAATAGCGACCAGCCGGTCGATCTTGAACAAGAAGAGGCCTCTCTCGAAAAAGGACGACGACCTACCGCTTATGTAAGATACCAGATAATTCGTCCCAGTTGCCCGGCAGGGGAGCGTCACAACATACGTGCGAAAACGTCGGCGGCCCGTTCGATTGCGCCTCCCGAACCAAGCCTGGCTCGCACTTCGGCAAGGCCGGCCTTCATCTCGTCGCGACCATCCGACGATTCGAGGAGATAACGGACCTCGGCCGCCACTGCGGCAGGCGTAAAACCGTCCTGAATCAGCTCCGGCACGAGGCGGCGCCCGGCCACGAGATTCACCATGCTGATGAACGGCGTTTTCACCATGCGGCGCAGGATCGTGGCGGTCACCGGAGCGACGCGATAGACGACGACCATCGGAGTGCCGAGCAGCGCGGCTTCAATCGTTGCCGTCCCGCTCGCCACGATGGCGCAATCGGCAGCGGCGAGCGTGTCGTACGCCGACCCTTCGATCCGCTTGATTTCGACGCCGGGCCGGCGGCCAGAGGGCGCGAAAAGATCGGCTCCGAGGCCGGGCGCGGCAGCGTGAGCGAATTGCAGGTCGCCGGATGCTTTCATCTCTCGCGCGAGCAGCTCACATGCCTCGACGATGCGCGGATAATTCTGAGCGATTTCATTCCGGCGGCTGCCGGGAAGGAGAGCCACGATCAGCCGCTCCGGATCGAATCCGTGACGCGCCGCAAATTCGTCGCGGGTCATCGAAGGACGCACGACATCCACGAGCGGATGCCCGACGAAATCCACCGGCACACCTGCGTCGCGATAGATTTTCTCTTCAAAGGGAAAGATCACAACCATGCGGTTCACCAGGCGCTTGACCACGCGCACGCGCCCGGCCCGCCATGCCCACACCTGCGGCCCGATGAAGTACCCGACGGGAATGGCGTGTTTTTTCAGCCGCCGCGCGACGCCCAGATGCGTTCCGGGCGAGTCGACGAGAATCGCGAGCGCGGCGTGCCGCCGGACCGCTTCGCGCGCGAGCCGATTCTGCACGCCGACCACGGAGGGAATCTTGTGAAGCACCTCGGCGATTCCGACCACGGCGACTTCGTGATAATCGGCGATCAGCTCCACGCCAGCCTCGGCCATGCGCGGGCCGCCCATGCCGAAGAATTCCGCGCCCGTCCGCTGTTTCAACGCCGTGGCGAGGCGAGCCGCGTACATATCGCTCGAGGCCTCGCCGGCCGAGATGAGAATCTTGGGTGGACTCATACGAGCGACTGGCGCCGCTCAGTCATCGGCGGGCAAAGGCTGCGAAAATCCGGACGCTGTACCGGGCACGGGAGCCGCCAGTTCCTGTTCCTTGTATTGGAGCTGGTAGAGGCGATAGTAGATCCCGCGCAGGGCGAGAAGTTCCTGGTGCGAGCCTTGCTCGCGCAGGCGTCCTTTGTGGAATACGAGGATACGCTGGGAGTGCTGAATGGTGCTCAGCCGGTGCGCGATGACGACCGCCGTGCGCCCTTTGAGCAGGCGGCCGAGCGCTTCGCGGATCATCAGCTCCGTCATCGTGTCGACGCTGGACGTGGCCTCGTCGAGGATCAGCAATTCCGCGTCGTGTGCGAGCGCCCGCGCGAAGCTGACGAGCTGTCTCTGTCCCACGGAAAGCGTGGAGCCGCGCTCGGTGACCGGCGTTTCCACGCCGAGAGGCTGCGAATCGAGGTAAGGCCCGAGGCCGACCTCGCGCAGCGCGCTTTCGACGGCCGCGCGGCCGATCGTTTCGGTCCCGAGCTTGACGTTCGATTCCAAGGTGCCCGTGAAAAGGAACGGGTCCTGCAACACGATGCCGAACAGGCGCCGCAGGTCTTGGAGATCCATCTCGCGGATGTCCACGCCGTCGATCAGAATCTGACCGCGCTGGATGTCGTAGAACCGCAGCAGTAGCTGGATGATCGTCGTCTTGCCCGCCCCCGTGTGGCCGACGATGGCCAGCGTCTGTCCAGGCTCGGCGCGGAAGGAGACGTCGCGCAGGACCCAATCGTCTTCTTTCGGGTTTGCGCCGCCGCGATAGGCGAACCAGACGTTGCGGAACTCGATTTCACCGCGGACGGAAGGAAGCGAGCGCGTCTGCGGCGCCGAGACGATCACCAGCGGCTCGTCGAGAAGTTGAAAAATGCGCTCGGACGCAGCCATGGCGGTTTGCAAGATATTGAATTTGTCGCTCAAGTCCTGAATCGGCCGAAAGAAAAGCTGCGCGGACTGAACGAAAGCCACCAGCACGCCGATTCCGAGCGTGCCGGCAATTGCGTGGGCGCCTCCGGCCCAGTAGACCAATGCAATGCCCGCCATGCTGAGGAATTCGACTCCGGGAAAGAAATACGAGAAGGCGTCGATGGCATCCTTATACGCTTCCATGTGGATGCGGTTCAACTCCGCGAACTGCTCGCGAGATTTGCGCTCTCGGTTGAACAACTGCACGACGGACATTCCGCTGATGTTCTCTTGCAGGAACCCGTTGATGCGCGCGATCGCCGTGCGGATCCGGCGGTTCGCGTCCCGCACATGATTGCGAAAGAAATAGGTCAGCAGAACCATGAACGGCAAAGGCGAAAGCGCGGCGAGGCCGAGATAGATGTGCCACGACAACAGGTAAATGGCCAAACCGATCAGCAGTACGAAATCGTTGAGCATGGCCACGACCCCGGTGGCGAAAAGATCGTTCAGCGCATCGACGTCCGTGGTGGCACGTGTGACCAGACGGCCCACCGGCGTGCGATCGAAGAAACTCATCGGCAGCCGCTGGAGATGCTCGAAGATTTCCTTGCGCAGGTCATACATCGTCTCTTGTCCGACCTGCTGCATGATCCATACCTGGCCGAATTGCACGCCGAAGCCCAGAAGCAGCGAAGCCAGGTAGGCGAAAACGGTCCAGAACAGTCCTTTCAGCGCAATCTCCGTGCTGATTGAATGCGAGAAGCCGGGCACGATGTACCAGTCGAAGGCCACGTGGAAAAGATAAGGCCCGACTGAAACCATCGCCGCGTAAACAAGGCTCATCGACACCGCCAGAGCCACCTGCCAGCGGTACGGCCGCAAGTACTTCATGATCCGCCGTGCGAGATGCGTGTCGTAGATCTTGCCGAGTTTCTCTTCTTCGCGAAAATCGCTCATTCGCGTTCCAGCTCTTCTTCGAGCAGTTGCTTCTGATACAGGTCGGCGTACTCACCGCCGTGCGCGAGCAGTTCGTCGTGAGTGCCGCGCTCGATGATCCGGCCGGCCCGCAGAACGATAATCTGATCGGCGCCCTTCACGGTCGAAACGCGGTGGGAGACGAGAATCGTGGTGCGCCCGCGCATCACGCCGCGCAGTCCGCGGAGAATTCGCTCTTCGGTATCGGTGTCGACGCTCGAAAGCGAATCGTCGAGGACGAGAATCGTAGGATCGCGCAGGATCGCACGCGCCAGGGCCGTCCGCTGCTTTTGGCCGCCCGAAAGCGTGATGCCGCGCTCACCGACCATCGTGTCGTAGCCTTGGGCGAATCCCTCGATATCACCGGCGATGCAGGCGATGTCGGCGGCGCCACGAATATCCTCCTCCCGAGCGTCAGCGGCGCCGAATGTGATGTTCCCGCGGAGCGTCTCGCTGAACAGGAACGTATCCTGCGGGACGTAGCCGATTGAGCGTCGCAAAGTTTCGAGCGGATAGTCGCGGATCGAGCGCCCGTCGACGAGCAAGGTCCCCTCGGGTGCTTCCCAGAGGCGCGCGACCAGAGCGGCGAGCGTCGATTTTCCGCTGCCCGTGGGTCCGACGATGGCGAGCGTCGAGCCGGCCGGCACGTGGAGGCTGATATCCTTCAAGACCGCTTCGTTCGGGGCGGTGGGATAGGCAAAAGTCAGATGGCGGAACTCGATTTCGCCGCGGATCGCCGGTTCCGAGCTTGCAACAGTGGGCACATTCTGAGCATGAGGCTGACCGTTGACGCCGGAGTTCGGGGGTGCGGCGTCGCGAATGTTCGGCTCGGCCCGCAGGATGAAGAGCAAGCGGCCCATCGATGCGGCGCCGCGCTGAAAAATGTTCGTGACAAAGCCGAGAGCGATGATCGGAAACGTAAGTTGAATCAGGAAGGTGTAGAAAGCCCAAAGCGTGCCAATCGACATGCGATGCTCAATCGCCTGCACTCCGCCCCTGCCGAGGAAGAGCACAACCGTGAGGCCGATCAGCGTCGTCAATCCGGGAAAGAACAGGCTCCAGGACATGAGTAGTTTGAGGTTGCGTTCGACGTAGTCCCTATTGGTGTGATCGAAGGATTCGACCTCGGGCTTTTCCTGCGCGTAGGCGCGGACCACGCGCATGCCGGTCAAGTTTTCCTGCGCGCGTGTGGAAAGTGCGCCGAGCGCGGCCTGAATCTTTTCCGAGAGCCGGTGGATGATGCGCCCAAAATAGTAGACGGAAACCACGATGATCGGCACCGGTAGGAGCACCCACAGCGTTAGCCCAGCCTCAAGGCGGATCATGAAATAAAGGGCGAAAATGCTCGTCGCAATCGTGTTCGCCGTGTACATGATGCCCGGACCGAGGACCATGCGGACCGCGTTCAGGTCGTTCGTGGCGCGCGACATCAGATCGCCCGTGCGGTTGCGGACGTAGAATTCCGGCTCCAGCCGCACCAGCCGGGCCAAGATGTCGTTGCGGAGGTCGTATTCGATTTCGCGCGAGACCCCAATCAGAATCCAGCGGGACCAGAATGAGAAGAACCCTTTGACAGCCATCACTACCACGATCGTCACGCAATAGAGCGCCACCGCGTGGATGCTATGGGGCGAATAAAACGACAAAATTGGCCGCAGCACTACCCGCGACGTTCCCGTGAGTGTCGTAAGCGGCCGCGCTAGGCCGTTGAGGCAGTCGACGATGATGCCCTGGACCAACTGTGGCAGTGCCCCGGCAATGCCCATGAGCGCAAGCGCCAGCAGGCCGAGTGCCGTCATCCCCTTGTAGCGCGCAACGTAGGGAAACAGCGGCTTGAGCTGGTCCCAGCCCGAAGGTTTCCGCTCGGGCCGAGCGGCCTGCCGAGCAACGGGTTGTGCGATGGCATTCACGAAGTTAGTGTTTGGACGTACACCTGCAGAAATCGGATTCTAGCTCTTCGCGGTATCCGGCGGAAGAACTCTCCAGCAGTGGTTTCCAGGCGTCCCGCCGAATCCGTTTGTGCGTTCCCACCCGAGCCTCAGAGCCCCGCTAATGGGCCGCGAGAATCTCATCGAGGCGCGCTTCAAAGTTCTCTTCGCCTTCGGACCAGAGCTGTACGCGCTCGACCGGCAGGGCCGCTTCGATCCGGCGAACCCAGTCGAGCAGCTTGCGAATATTCTCCCGCGTCTTTTCCTGGTACCTCTCGAGATTCTCGGGCCACGCCATGACCTCGATGAAACGAGCCTCTTCGGGGCTTTGCGCCGGGCGCGCGTTGCGGCGGATGCCGAGCAGGCCTGCATGGCCGGTGAAGAAATGCTCGAAGCCGAAGTTCACTTCGAAGTGGCCGTTGTCGCGCCAGAAGCCGTCGTCGTAGTCCTCGCCGTGGCAGAAGATTTCGAGCGCCTGCGGCTCGATTTTCCATTTGCCTTCCGCTGCGTCGAAGACGGCAAGGTCCCAGTGGCAGCGAACCTCGTAGGAGCAGTCGCTGTGCAGGTGGTCCTGGGAGATCTCGATGATTTCGGCGGCATCGAGCGGCATCGAGCGCAGGTCCTGCTCCAGGACCGGGATCTCCGAAGCGTTCACGGCGCGGATGGTAAGGTGCGTGAACCCGGGCTTGGTCGCGGAGAAGGGAACCGTTGCGAGAAACGCGCCGAAGCGCTCGAGGATCAGCTCCTCCGGGAAGTCCGCGCACCAAACACTCAGATACGACTGGTTCGACACGCTGAGCATTATAGCGGGAAGGCCGCCCGAATCAGAAATTCGGGCGTACTAGCGTCGGATGCGGCGGAAAAAAAGGCGTCTGCGGTCGAGCTCTGGCTGGATGCTACTTCTTCTTGCCGGGCGTCTCGTCGTCGTCCTCGGTGGCGAATCCGGTGGAAAGGCCGAGCAGGCGTTCCTTCAATGTGTCGCCCATTCCCGCTAGGACTTCGGCGCAGGTTTCCCGCAGGCGCTTCTCGGCCGATTTGGCCAGCGTGTCCATGATCGACTGCGAATTCTGCCCGAGGGTGGTCGCCGACGCGAGAAGCCACGAGTTGGAAGCGTTTTGAAGGCGAGTCTTGTAATGCTCGATCGATTCGTCCGAGGACTTCTTGATCTGTTCAATCCATTCCGTCTGCTGCGCCTGGCGCTTCGCTTCCCACGTTTCCATCAGCAGCACGAGCTGAGACTGTAGGTGGGTCCGCGCCTGCTCGACGCCGTGCTTCATTCCTTCGTCGAGCTTCTTCTGAAACTCCGCGAGCGAGCCTTCGCGGTCGTACTCCATGTCGGAGCGCGTCTTCTCCAACGCTTCCCGGGAAGCCTCCTCGAACCGCCGCAGCGATTCGCCGGCCACCTGCTGCACCCGGTCAGCGAAACTGGCGCCCGTGATCTCCGCGGCTTCGCTGAGCTTGCCCCGCTCGCGCTCGACGACTTCCTTCGCGGCCTCTTCGATCTGCGCGTGGCTGTGGTCGACGTAGGTGCGGCGGTAGTGGTCGAGTTCGGACGCCACCAGGCTCGAAATTTCGGCGGCGCGGTCGCGCAGAGACGACGTTGATTGCTCGACCGCCTTTTCGAGCGTGGACTGCATCGTCGTCTGGGCTTTCTTCTGATACCAGTCGGCCGCCTTGAGCAGCGCTTCGTAGGTGGTGTGCTGAGCCTCGGAGCTTTTCTGTTCGAGCTCCTCCTCGACCTTCGATAGGGCCGCCCGGCACGACTCCTCGAACTCGGCCGGGAAGTGCGCCGTCGCCTGCCGCGCCTGCTCGAGCGATTCCGCAACCGCCTGTTCGGATGCTTGCCGGACTTGTTCCCGGACGGTGGTCTGGATCTGCGCCGCTTCTTCCGAGGCGCGGCGGACTTGCTCGCGAACCGTCGTCTGGATCTGCGCCGCCTCTTCGGAAGCACGGCGAACTTGCTCGCGGATGTCGCTCTCGACCTGCGCCGCCTGCCGGCCGGCGTTCGCCAGATCGGAGACCGCCTGTTGCGCGCCGGCGATTCCCGGCGCTAATTTCTGATCGAGCTCGCTTGAGAACTGCTCGATCACCTTCTGCGCGGCGTTTTGGAGCACTGGTTCGAGATGCTGTGTGCGTTCGGCGATCACCTGATCCGCGCGCCGCTCGACTTCGGCCGAGCACGCGGAAACGATCTCGTCGAGACGCTGTTGAGTCTGTTCGACGGTGGATTCCGCCTCGGCGGCCACTTGGTCGAGCGAGGCTCGAAGACTGGAGTTGCGCGCGGCAAGTTCCTCGGCAGCCCGTGCCAGCGCCGCCTGGGAGACATCGGCGAGTTTCTCGTCGAGCTTCTGGGACGCGGCCGCCACCGTGTTCTCAAATTCTTCGTTCCAACGCCGTTTCGCTGCGTCCGCATCGGCTTGCGATTGCTCGATCGTCTGGTTGCGGACCCCCTGCGCGGTTTCCTCGAGATTCTTCTTCCACTGGTCGAGATGCTGCTTCGCGGCCTCCGGCGAGGAAAGAATCTGGAGCGACGGTGAAGCGGCCTCCCGCTCGGAGAGAACGCGGTCGACCGCGTCTTCCACGGTTTGCTTCAGGTTCTGGGTCGCCGCTTGCGCCGCGGCTTGTTGCGCCGCGCTTTCGGCCACGTGGCTGACGGCTTGCTCCACGGTCTGGCGAATCCTGGCATCGAGTTGTTCGGCGCTTGCCTGGCCT
>JBEKAE010000052.1:0-10409 GCA_050018375.1 Candidatus Acidiferrales bacterium
CCTGGCAGCAGGCCGGTTATCTAGGGCGAAATTTTACGGATCAAGTGCAGCGCCAGGTAAACGCGGCCATGTCAGGTCATTGACCTCGCTCGGCAGGCATACACCGATGGCCTGCCCGGTGGCGTCCTTCACGATGAAGCACGCATTGTTATGCTCCTCGACGATCCACGGCGGCGGGAAGCGGCGCGTGGGAGTGATGATAGCGCCATTTCCGCTTTGCGCCGAAAGCGACGCTCGGCCATCCTGAGGCGGCGCCTCGCTGTGGGCCACAAGCAGACGAACAGCAGCCCGGCCAGCACATAACGGGTAGCCTTGATGACGGGTTGCTGCACTAGGTCGTCGGGAGTGTACCGCCTTCCGCTGGCGCTTCGCGGCTAGTGGTCAAAATCTGACACTTGAGTCCCGAGCGGGATTCCTGCGGGCTTGCGACGATGCGAGTCTACTGGATGCGAACAGGAATCTGCATTGACGTGAGCCCCCTCGATCGCCGCCGTCTCTGCGCGATCTTGGTTGACCGGAACAGCCCCCAGAAGCACGTATGGCGCGCCCGGATCGTGTTGTTGACGGCCGACGGCGGCAGCACGAATGTTCGCCCACGGGGCGCTAGCCCGACCCCTCGCTCGGCAGCCACCGGGCGGCCGCCTGTGCGCTGTCTTCGGGGCGCGTGTTGAAGCTAATCGTCGCTCTGGGCGCCGCTCTGTGCACGGCGTTGATCACCGCTTCGAAAATGGCGAGCTGATTCGGCGGAAGCCGCACGCCGGCGCCGATCACTACGCAGTCGCAGGGGTCAGACGCCAACCGACGTTCGATCGTGAGGCCAGCCGTATCATCGGGTCGGATATAGCACACATCGGCGCTCCATCCGCGCGCCCGCATGTCCTTTAGAACAGCTTCAACGCCGGCATGAATCTTCTCGGCGTTCATCCCAGGCGGAAGAGCCGGGTCGGTGAAGTCGACAGTGGCTGGGTCGAAGCCGACCAAAAGGACTCGCGTCATAGCCCCTCCTTGGCTCATCGCCGACCGGAACCTCCCACACAACGCTACCCGATCACCCGCCGCACCACAACATCGGTACGCCCGGGGCCCTCTTCCGCGAGCCCTGGGAGCACCAACGGCGGGTACCAATCGTCAGATTCTATCCACTAAGAACGATTGAGCTTTCGCATTGTTGATGCGAGATTTCGATCATTGCATGTATGCCTCGACGTGTATCTTGCCCGTGGCCAAGTTCACGGTTCCCACACCCCAGATCTGCCGCGCGTTGACCCACGCGTAGTCCGCGGATGCGGTGGTGAGACATACGTTCTCAAAGAGGTCGGCAATCGGCTCACCCGCATGCGGCGCGGCCAAGCCATCGGCAGACAGAGCAATCCGGTGGCCGTCGTCGGCCTCGATGGTCGCTCGGACATCAAGGTCGGCGCGGCCGTCGGCGCGCATCCGCAGATAGTCGATGCCGCGCACTCTCCCCGAAAGGCGGCCCTTAGCGCGTCCCTCAAACGCGATGTCGAAGCGGGTTCCTTGCAATGGGACCTTTTCCTTGCCAGCAAGGATAGCATCCAGGCTCACGCCGTAATCGGTCACTCCCGTAATATCGAGATCGTACTCGTAGATCTTCTCTCCCCTCATCATCTTCTCCTCCGTCAAAATGACTGTTCTATACAATCGCTAGGTAGCAAATTCACATTCGTACGTGAAGGTAGGACGACACGCTTTGCATGAGGGTACTAGGGGCAGCTAGGGCGCGCGTGGCTAGGCTGCAATGTGCGCCGTTCTTCCTGTGGAAAGTCGTGCCACTAGCGCATTGCTTCAATCATGCCGTGGCTACCGTCCGTCAAGCCTCGCCTTCTGAAACGAAGCCGTGCAATTCGTAGCCTCGAACAGCTCCGCAGTGCCGCGGTGCACACTCCACTTCCGCAACGTCGTTATGCTCCTCGATCGTCCAAGGCGGCGGGAAGCGGCGAGCGGCGGGCATTGAGCAGCCTCTAGCACGGCGACGGGCCGTGGAAGACGGCGGGCGCGCAGCAGGACGCACCACCGGCCACGGCTGAAGCGCGGGGGGCGCTCTAGCGGGTGGTCGGCCTTTCGGGTGCAGCAGTTCCGGCAGCTTGGCCGGGCGCGCCTCGTCCTGCGGCGTCAAGGTTTTTTAAATCCATCCTCTAGTATGGGTTGATGTTCCGCATTGTGGCGATAGTTGTGGTCGCCTTGGCGGCCTTTGATTCATGATACGCATTGGCAAATTCGCGATGTGGATGGCTCGCCATCGCATCATCGCATGGGCGCTCGCCAAGACCGGCGCCCTGGTGCTCATTGCCGTGGCCCTGGAGCGCATGCCATGAGCAAGTTCCACTCATACGATAACCCGCGTTTCAGTTGCCTGCGCATCGCTTATCCGGTGCCGCCCGGCTGCACCAGCTCCGGAAGCTTGGCGAAGTTCGCCGCCATGCGGCGGGCCTCGTCCCTGCGGTAGTGGTCCAGTCTGAATAAGGCAGGTTAGAGCTGCCATACATTCGGTCTGCTTTGGTGGCATATTTGCAAGATGCCCAAGCCGCGCACATCCTATCGCATCGTGCCGCTGAAAAATACGACCTATCGCATAGAGGTAGTTGACGGCGATGCTTCGCCAGTCACAGTCACCCACTTTATGACCGAGGCCGAAGCTAAAGCGTGGATACGACAACGGCTAAAGGAAGACGCGCGCGCTGCAATAGATCGCCTTATGGATGCTGCCAAGGCCATACGGTGACGGCACAGGGTCGTCCAAGGCGGCGGGAAGCGGCGCATGGGAGTGATGATAGCGCCATTTCCGCTTTGCGCCGAAAGCGACGCTCAGCCATCCTGACGGGGCGCGTCGCTATGGGCCAGAAACCGGAAGTGCGCGAGTAGTTGATAGGACGTTAGCGCTCCATGCGTGCCACACACAAACAAAAAAGCCCGGGACTTTGGTCCCGGGCCTTTTGTCACAAAAGCTTTGTGTCGATCACCAGTGACCGCCGAACCAGTTGAAGCGCCACACCAGTTCGGTCGACACCATCTGGGTGAACTTGGTCGTTTGGAGGGAAGTACCGAACGGCGCTCCTGTCGCCGCGATAAAGAACCCAGGCGTGGCCGTATTGTATTGCGCGTAGCGGTATTCGGTCTTCAGGAACAGGCCGGGTATCGGCAACCAGTCTAACGCATATTCGAAGCCGCTGCCGATGAACCAGCCATTATAGGTCGTCGCCGGCAGACTGACGCCGCTCGGACCAAATCCGAGAGTACCACCCGAAAAGTTGTAGTTGATTTGATCGAACCGAGCCTGCGTGAAACCGCCGTCGAAATAGGTCAGGAATCGCGGGGTCACCAGATATCCGGCGCGGCCGCCGACCGCCCAGGTGCTCGACTCGTTTTCGCTGCCGACTCCGGTTACCGTGCTTTGCGTGCCCCGGATGCTGCCGCCTTCCCAGTCACCAAAGGCGCCGATAACGACGGGGATATTCCACGTGCCAAGCGGCATATTGAACTGGTAGTCGCAGCCGCCCTGGCCTTGACCGAACCAGCCTTTACCGCCGTTGGTGACCTGGGCAAAAACGGGAGCGCCGGTCGCGGTGACGACGACCTGACTATCCTGGTTCCACCAACCATAGCCGCCGCCGCCGCCAATATAGCAGCCGGTCCAGTTGTAGACCGGCGGCGGGGGCGGCGCCTTGTAACCCGGCTCCGGCATGGGCAAATCGGCGGCGCTCACAGAGCCGAGCGCGCCCAACGTTATCAGAGCCGCTGCCGCCAAAATTTTCGCTTTCATTCTTTACCCCCACACCTGTGGCAGATTAACAGTAACAGAAAGGGCGCAAAATTGCTGTGCTTTTGCGACAACACAATACAGAATAATGAGCAGGGAGAACGGAGATTGTGGGAATGGCCGCCAAAGGAAAAGCCACCAGCACTGATCGCCGAGAAGGTTGGTTGCAGGAGGCGGAGCCGATATCGGCCCGCGACAGGAAGGCTGTCCAAACCCTTTTGTCGGCGCTAACACCGATTAGCGATCTGCGCGAGCGGCCAATTTCCCTGCCATTTGCGGTGGTCTTCCTATCGGTAGTGCTAAATGAACCGATGGGAAGGTATGCCAAGGATTTGAACATGACTCGCTTCGCTATGTTCAATTCGATCGATTGGCGATCGCGGACGCCACAACGCAGCCGGCCTTGGGTTAGTCGCCATCAAACGGGGTATCGAGTAAAGACGGCGGTAGTGTTGACGGACAAAGGCCGTGCGGTGGCTGCGCAGGTGTTTGCTAGGTTGCGAGGCACTCGCGCCCACAAGAACACCGATTAGCCGAATCGAATTCTCGCGCGCGGGTCAGACTTAGATCGCCTTTCCAAAGATGGGTGGGTTACTCCGGCACCTACAGCGGGAACCGATCGGGAGGCCTGACTTGGGTCATTCGCGACCGAGCCGTCTCGCTCGAAAAGCAACCTATGACCGCAGTTGCCTTAAAGCGGACATCCGCCGAGCGCCGACCGGGCTCGTCCTCGAAGTGGAAATACCCGAGCGCCTGCCCGGTGGAGTCGCGGACAATGAAGCACGCCTTGTTGTCCTCGATCGTCCACGGTGGCGGGAAGCGGCGCATGGGAGTGATGATAGCGCCATTTCCGCTTTGCGCCGAAAGCGACGCTCAGCCATCCTGAGGCGGCGCGTCGCTAAGGGCCATGAACGGACATGGAGCCAGCAAAAGAAAAGAAGCCCGAAGGCGGGCTTCTCAATTCAAACCTGACCGTGCCTAGGTGGCGATGGGAGTTCAACGCTTCAGTGACGCCATCACCGCGCCTGCGTCGGCATCCTCTACGCAAGGCGTGACGGTCAACGAGAGAACGTCGGACCACTGAGCGACCCACTCATACATAGCTTTTGCATCTGTCGATTCGCTGATCACAAATCCCTGGCCGTTCATGCCATGCCAACGCCCCAGCATCGTGACGCCTTTGGGTGGCGCACCCCCGGTCTCAAGGAATCGCTTGACCGCCGCATTAAAACTACTTTGCGGCACAGTCCAGTGAGTAATGTACTTCATGGGAAACCCTCCAGCTTCCGTGGACACGCAAAAACGCTTGACCACGCGTGAACGCTACGTTGTTTCGGTATCGGTGTCTATGTCCGACTTGGATCATCAACTGCCGCGCCGGCCATGGACCCAGCGCGGCAGCTAGACACCTAATAACGGACACGAACGCAGGCGGTCGGCGCGGCGGAGATGGGCCAATAAGCGACATGGAGCATTGCAGAGGTCGGCAAAACAAAAAGCCGCCCGAAGGCGGCACCTCAACTCAAACCTGATGATAAGTGGATCAGGCGGCCATCAACGCTGGGTTTGATTTTCGACGATAAGCCATGAAGCCAATACCGGCGAAGCCGAGTATCTTAGTCGGGCTGGATTGCAACGCGGAAAGCTATCTGGGTTTTGCCATCGAAAACCTCAAGGAGATGACCGCAGTACAGGCAATTTGAACTCGCCGTTTGTCCCTTCCACGGAGGTCAACTCAATACGATAGTAGCCAGCATTACACCTGGAACAGGTGACATCCGACTTCCTCACGACCGGACCTGCACCGGGGGTGACCCATCCGGCCTTTCAGGACCGAGACTGCGCTCGATTGCTGGCGATGTATATGGATTCATCGAGGCATCGAGCGCGTCAGGCTTGTTGTGGGCGGCCACTGGTCGTACGTTCAGCCTTGGCGCAGGGGGCCGGCCCGCTGACCGCACGGTGCGGCCCTGGCGGAGTCGGTGGGGGCCGAAGGGGAAGCCATGAAGTTTTCGCGGCGAGACGGTTGAGAGGGGACGCGACAGTGCTCGACGATGTGGGCAAGTGGACGGATATCTGCTCTTGGCAGACGTCTCGGGGTACACGAAGTTCTTGACGGGCACCGAACTCGAACATTCTCACGCGATCGTCACCGAACTGACCAAGCTGATCCGGGCCCGGCTCGTGCCACCGATGCGCTTCGTCAAGCTCGAAGGCGACGCCGTGTTTTGTTTCGCTGGTGTCGACGCGTTCCCTGATGGCGAACGGCTCCTCGAACTGGTCGAGTCCTGCTACTTCGATTACACCAGCCGCCTGCTGGACATGACGAGGTCCACGACGTGTGCGTGTGATGCGTGCCGGGCGATCGGCGGGCTCGGTCTCAAGTTCGTGGTCCACTTCGGGACGTTCATCGTGGATCGAGACGAGGACGGCCGGGTTGACCTGGCTGGAGCTGACGTCATTCTGGCCCACCGGCTGTTGAAGAACACGGTGATCGAGTCCGGCGGGCCGAAGGCGTACGGTTTCTTCTCTGCCTCATGCTTCGCCCGCTCTTCCCATGAGATCAAGCTTCCCCTTCACACCGAGTCCTACGACTCATTCGGCGAGGTGACGGGCTTGGTCCAGGATCTTGCCACAGTGGCCGGTCGGCGTCGCGACGCCCAGCGCGTCAGGGTGTCGAGCGAAGACGCTGACCTGGAAGTGATCCGCGTTCTCGACGCGCCGCCCTCGGTTGTGTGGCAGTACTACGTGCAGCCGCAACGGCGGGCCGAATGGTCGATAGAAGTGAACGAGACCTCGGTCACCTTCACCCCAAACGAGAAGGGCCGCCTCGGTATCGGGGCATCGAGCCATTGCGCCCACGCGGTCGGTGGCGATGCGCTCCGTGAGTACCTGGACTGGCGTCCGTATGAGTACTTCACGTCGCGGCTGACGCCGCTCCCTCCCAAGCCGATCTCGCCCGTCCCCTGGATCGAGACTTTCAGCTTCGACGACCTCGGAGACGGCCGCACCAAGTTCCGGTGGACGGTTCGCTGCATCGATCGCTCTGATGAGTCGCTGGCCATGTTCAAGTCGATGAAGACTGCCATCGGAGCGAGAGAGGCGAGTCGAGCACCCGCGACCCCGACGCTGATCTCTGGGGCCATTGACGCTGGTGCTGAGGTGTTCGGACTGGCCAACAAGGTCAACGACTGATCCGATGAACTCGTCCGAAAAGCGGCAAGTGATTACAAGCTGCATCATGTGCCACACTTGATGTGATCTCTGTTTCCTTGGCTTGAGTGTTGTTTTCGGTAGGTCGCCCATGCGTCGGCGGCGAGAAGGAGTTTCGGCCTGACTACCGGGCAGGCGTCATTGCCACCCGGCCAGACGCCCGCGCCACGACGGCGCGGGAACTCAACTTTCAACTCCGGGCCTGCTCGGCGGCTTCGCGTTCTTGCCGAAGCCGTTCCTGCTCGGCGTAGTAACGGCCAACGCGTTCATGCTCCGCTTGCGCGGCAGCAGCATGCTCGTCACGCGCCTTGCGTGGCTTTTGCATATGTCACATATAGTTCGTCGAGAACCTAATCCGGCAAGCCTGCCTGACGCAGTGCGGCTCGCATTTTCGCCGCAACAACTGGTTCGCGGAACACGATAGTGTCGCCAGCATGAGAAGCGCAGAATGTAGGTGCTATCTCTCCTAAGTGCTTGGCTGCTTCTTGAGCCTCGCTTGATCGGCCTGCGAGAACAGCGTTCGCAGTGAAAGCACCGAGAGACATGGCGTTGCTTGAATGTTGCAACGCGCGCGTGGCCCATAGACATCCTTCATCATAGCTGCCGGCTATGAAATAGGCCCATGAAATGCCGTTCCATGCATCTGATCTACTCGGGTCGACTGGACTAAGCTGCGTTACCCTAGAGAAACTCTCTATTGCCCGCTCGCTATCGCAGTTAATGACACTGATCCAGCCACTTGCTTTCCAGACCATTGCTAGGTTTGGATTGAGAACAATGGCTTGCTCAATCAAGGCGGTCGCGCGCTCGTATTCTTTCCCCAAATACGCAAGTGTTTGGGCAGCCCTGGCCAGGCAAAGCGCATCGTCGCTTCCCAACACCGCCGCGCGACGAGCGAACTCGATGGCTCGGTTCTTTTCCCCAGGATCCAGGGTTACGCCTTCGAACGCCTGTATCGCGCAATGAACCTGTGCGGCCAGTCCGTAGGCTTCCGCATACTCTGGATCTTTTTCAATGGCCTGCTGATGGAAGTCGGCGGCTTTCCGCAATTCACCGCGATAAGCGCAGGCCATACCCTGCAAGCAACAATCATAGCTGTCGAGACTCTCAGTCGGCTTACGCTTCGCCGCGCGTCGCAAGAGCTTAGCCGGGTTAGCTGCACGCTGCCCGTGCTGCATTGCACCGACGACTCGCAGCAAACGGTCGAGAAGGGTCAACCTCTACACATTCACAGAATCAGGGCGACTTCCGCTTAGCCCCCAATCGCAGACATATCGCTGCGTCGCACTAAGTGACGTAATAGGCCACTTCCGGACTCATGCGCCGCACAAAGCTCGCCGAGGCTTGCGATGGTGTGGCCGAGCGTAGGGGCGGGTTAGAAGGCGAACTCTAGGCTGGCGTGCGCGACCAACTCTCCCGAAGACGCAAACGATACCCGGGTTTCCGTAAAAGCTGATGCTTTGCCGAAGCGCAGGACTTGTGCCTTTACAAAAAAGTCATCGTTGACGGCGGGATGCAAAAAATGAGTGTGTTGATAGACGGTGCCTTTAGGGATGCGCTCCGTGGTGGCCATAGCCAGGGATGCGACTGTATCAATCGCGGCCATGATCGCCTGGCCACACACCGCACCGCTCGAAAATCTTAGACTAGCTCATCATTTTGAGGAAAAAGTGCGGACACTGAGCCTGGGCTAACCTTGAAGTCGCGAATACCCAGCATTTTTACCCAAGGCGCAAAAAGAAATTCGTAAAGTTCGACGACCGTCGCGTCCGTTAGTGGGAAGCAGTGAAGTGGGATTGATTTAGCCATGCTAGTCCTTCGAAATTTCTCATGCTCGTCGAACAGTCCGTACTACTGGGTCACGATATACAGGTGCCACTGGTCAGGGACGCCCTTGAGCGTGTGCATGCCGCGATCCTCAAATGCGGTTCCCGAACCAATCACGAGATCCTTCACCGTCCGTGAAACAAGCAATTCTCCTCCACTCGCCAGAGCAGTAATGCGCGAGGCGATGTGCACAGCTATTCCTCCCACATCTTCCCCCCGTAATTCGCACTCCCCGGTATGAACACCGACACGAACCTCAAGGCCGAGGGCTCTCGTCCCATCGCGAATCGCGCGGGCCGCTTCGATCGCCCGAGTGGGTCCCTGAAATGTCGCCAGCCCGCCGTCCCCAGTTTTCTTTACGAGCCGGCCCTGGAATCGGCCAACTGCTTCTTCCAAACACTTGTCGTGCCGATCCAACAGCTCCCGCCACCGCTGGTCTCCAAGTTTCGCAGCCTGCTCCGTGGACCCGACGATATCGGAGAACAGAATAGTCGCGAGCGTGCGGTTAGTGACCGGTACTTGACGAACTCCCGTTAGAAATTCGCTGATCTCATCCAGCATCCCCTTCACATCTCCCCACCATATGGCGTGTGCGTCTCCTGGGAGTTCTACGTACTTGGCGTTAGGAATGTGCGTTGCGAGGTATCGACCCTGCGCAACTGGAAACGCGCGGTTGTCCCGCCTGTGGACGACAAGCGTCGGTGCCTGGATGAGAGGGAGTGCCTCTCGTACGTCCATGTCGAGCAGCAGATTCAGATTTTGCCGGACCGCACCAGGGCTTGCGACATGCCGCTCGAGTCGCGCGTGCCGCTCGATGTCATCCTCGGAGAAGTTGGTACTCTTCGAGTAAAAGCGAAGGAGGGTCCCCTTTGCCCACTGGGGAAGATACCAATCGAGAAACCTCTTTCGGCCTTCTACGGGTAGGCCTTCGGGATAGCCGTCGGCGCGAAGCACCTTGGCGCTGGTATTGATGAGGATGAGGTTCGAAACCCGCTCTGGATAGGTCGCTGCGAAGAGCATGGCCTTTCCGCCCGCTGAATCGGTGCAGAGGATGGTTGCTCGCGCGATTCCCACCGCGTCCATCACCGCCACGACGTCATTCGTCCATGAATCCAGCGTCCGAATGAGCCCAGGGGCTGGGTCCGACATCCCACTACCGGCTGCATCGAACAGCACGACGCGACCAAGCCGGGTCAGCTCCTCATAGAAGTGCGCTAACTCCGGAATCTCCCACCCCGCCTCTACATGCGTCAGGTAGGGGAAGAGAAACACAATATCGGACGGACCCTGCCCAAGTGTCTGGTAGGCGATGTGGAGGTCGCCAGACTTCGCATATTGTGTCTTCGGCCGTTCCATGCCCGCTCCAATCTTTCCACCTGCGCGGCGGTCAACAGACCCACCAATCACCGGAATTTCAGCAAGGCTCACCAAAGCACATAGCGCTGCTATCGGGCTACGACGAATGTCTGGAGTGGGTCATTCGCGTCATTTCCAACGTGCGGGTAGGACTTCTGGTTTACACCCAACACCGGACATATCGCTGCACCGCACTATCTGTCGCTTTGGGCCTAGGCTGTGTGAAAAGGGCTCC
>JBEKAE010000053.1:0-11837 GCA_050018375.1 Candidatus Acidiferrales bacterium
GCCATCCGCCGCGCCTCGTCCTTGGTGAGTAGCTTCGCCGCCGAGCGCTGACCGGGTTCGTGCTCGAAATAGAAATACGCGAGCGCCTGCCTAGTGGCGTCCCTCACGATGAAGCACGCATCGTTGTGCTCATCGATCGTCCACGGCGGCGGGAAGCGGCGCATGGGAGTGATGATAGCGCCATTTCCGCTTTGCGCCGAAAGCGACGCTCAGCCATGCTGAGGCGGCGCGTCGCTAAGGGCCAATAAGCGACATTTCGCATCGCAGAAAAACAGCGCGCCTTTTCGCCGTCTGGGGAGGAGCCGCCCTATGGAGTCAATTATCTCTTCAACAGTGGCTTTCGGCCACGCAGAGCTTTTGTGACTCAACAGAAACGACATTTCAATTCGCAAAAAAACCCAACGACAGCCAGTTGGGCCGAATAGATTGTCCGCTAATGTGGGTCAACTGCGACATTGGGGTGGTGTCCGCGTCATGGCAGCTTTGACGTACCGCGAGCCTGCGGACCATCAAAGCCCGTGGTCACGAACGGGTTAGAGTTGACCATCCGGCGCGGCATTGAATAGGCTGTGGGATTGTTATCAGAACCAGCGGCCTTGGGGTCAGCTTGGGGGGGAACCATGCCAACTAAAAGCCAGCATCCCGAAACCATCGTGTTGCACGCGGGCTACCGCTCGGACCCGACCACCACGGCGGTCGCGGTGCCGATCTATCAGACGACCTCCTACCAATTCAATTCCACTGAGCACGCCGCCAACCTGTTCGCGCTCAAGGAGCTCGGCAACATCTACACCCGCATCATGAATCCGACGCAGGCCGTGCTGGAGGAGCGCGTGGCCGCGTTCGAGGGCGGAGTGGCTGCTCTGGCGGTGGCATCGGGGCAGGCGGCGTCATTGTTCGCAGTTCAGAATATTTGTCACGCCGGCGACAATTTCATCTGCTCGACCGACATTTATGGCGGCACGTGGAACCTGTTCCAGAACACCATGAGCACCATGGGTATCGAGTGCCGGTTCGTCGATCCCGCCGATCCAGAGAACTTCCGGCGCGCGAGCGATGCCAAGACCCGTTGCTACTACGGCGAAACCTTGCCCAATCCCAAGCTCACGGTGTTCCCGATCGCCGAGGTCGCCAAGATCGGCCGCGAGCTCGGCATCCCGCTCATCATGGACAACACCGCCTGTCCGGTGCTGTGCCGCCCGATCGAGCACGGCGCCGCCATCACCATGCACTCGACCACCAAATATATCGGCGGCCACGGCACCTCGATCGGCGGCATCATCGTCGACGGCGGCAATTTCGACTGGGAAAAGCACGCCGACCGCTTCCCCATGCTCAACACGCCCGACCCGAGCTATCACGGCGCGGTGTGGACGCAGGCCGTCAAGCCGCTCGGCCCCATCGCCTATATCATCAAGGCGCGCGTCACGCTGCTGCGCGACATCGGCGCCGCCGCTTCGCCGTTCAACTGTTTCCTGCATATCCAGGGGCTGGAGTCGGTGGTGGTGCGCATGCGCCAGCACTGCGCCAACGCAACGGCCGTTGCCGACTGGCTCAAGAAACATCCCAAGGTGACCAAGGTGATCTTCCCCGGCCTGATGAGCGGCGAGATGAAGCGCCGCGCTGACACCTATCTCAAGGGCGGCTACGGCGGGCTGGTCGGCTTCGAGCTGAAGGGCGGTCGCGACGCCGGTCGCAAGTTCATCGACGCGCTCAAGATGTTCTATCACGTCGCCAATATCGGCGACGCGCGTTCACTGGCAATTCACCCGGCGACGACCACGCATTCGCAGCTTACGCCATTGCCGATATCGATCAGGCGCTAGCGGTCGCGTAGTGAAGCCATCGACCGCGATATTTAGGAGGTGGAGCGAGTGATGGAGTGACGATAGCGGGCATTTCCGTTGAGGGTCATTCTCGACTGAGATGGTCAAGGCTTAGGCTCGTCCATGTCCGCTTCAACTCCGATAGCGACCGTCAGCCATCAAAACGTGATCCGGCGCTGAGGGCCACGAACGGACATCGCTCATGGGTAGCGGTGGCTCGGAGTTTCGGTACAGACGGGTCGGTTCTGAACGGGTCTTTGTGCTAGTCTGGATCGTGGCGGAAGGCAGTCATGGCCGAGACCCGGAAACTCGCAGCGATCCTGGCGGCCGATGTGGTCGGATACAGCCGCCTTGTCGGCGCGGACGAGGACGGCACCGTCGCCCGCATCCGCGCGCTGCGTTCCGAACTGATCGATCCCGCCATCGCAAGCAATCGGGGCCGTATCGTCAAGACGACTGGCGACGGCATTCTGATCGAGTTTGCGAGCGTGGTGGATGCGGTGCGCTGTGCCATCGAGGTGCAGAAGAGCATGGCCCAACGCAATGCCAAGCTCGGTAAAGACAGGCGCATCGACTTCCGGGTCGGCATCCATCTTGGCGACGTGATTGTTCAAGCGGACGGCGACCTGATGGGTGACGGCGTCAATATCGCCGCGCGATTGGAGGGCATCGCCAAGCCCGGCGCGATCTGCCTCTCCGAGGACGCCTACCGGCAAGTGAAATCGCGGCTCGATCTCGCCGTGAGCGACCTGGGCGCGACCCAACTCAAAAACATTGCCGAGCCGGTCCGCGTTTATTCGCTCGAAGTCGGCAAGCCGGTGCAGGTGAAAACGACCAAACCCACCGCACCAAAGCAGCGTTCAATATTCGTGCTGGCGGGTGTGGCAATCGTCGCACTCATCGTGATTGCGGGCGGCGTTTGGTATTTCCATAGCGCCACCCGGACGGGGTCCGTCGCATCGAAGCCAACCGCCACCGAGGCTACGCATCTTTCCATCGTGGTGCTGCCCTTCGCCGACCTCTCTGGCGATCCCAGCCAGGATTATTTCGCCGACGGCATCACCGAAAACCTCACCACCGAACTGTCGCGTATCCGCAACAGCTTCGTGATCGCGCGCAATACCGCCTTCACCTTCAAGGGCAAGAACATCGACGCCAAGGAGATCAGCAAGGAACTGGGTGTGCGTTATGTCCTCGAAGGCTCTGTGCAGCGCGACCAGAACCGGGTGCGCGTCAACGCGCAACTTATTGATGGTCAGACCGGCGCGCATCTTTGGGCTGACCGCTTCGAGGAAGACGTCGCCGACCTGTTCAAGCTGCAAGATCAGGTGGTAGCGCGATTGGCAAATACGTTGGGTTCCGAACTGATCAAAGCGGAAGCGGAAAAGGGCACCCAGTCCAGCAGCCCCGATGCCATTGATTTAACCATGCGCGGCCGCGCGATCTTATTGAGGCAGCCGCTCACGAAGGACAACAACAACGCGGCGCGCGCCTCGTTCGAACAGGCGCTCAAGATCGATCCGAACAATGCCGATGCGTTGGCGGGCGACGCATTTACTTATCACCTCGAATATCAATTCGGGTGGGCGACCACCGAGACCGACTACGATGCAAAAGTACTCGGTCAGGCCAACCGCGCCATCGCGCTCGCTCCCGATAATGCGCGGGCATATTGGGTGAAGAGCGGTTACCTGATGCTTACGCAACGCCCGAATGAGGCGCTCCGCGCCGCCGATGCCGGTCTCGCCGTCAATCCAAATATGGCCGCTTTATACTCGACACGAGGTTTCGCCGAAGTTTCTCTCGGCCGTTTCGAACAAGCCAAATACGATGCGCAACATGCGATGCGGTTAAGTCCGCGCGATCCATCTTTCGCTTTCTGGCATGTGGGGGTGGGCGATCCGGAACTTGGCCTCGGGCATTTCGACGCCGCGATCGACGAATATCATAAGGCGATTGACACTGGTCTTCGTTCTTTCATTCCTTACGTCGATCTCGCCGCCGCGTATGCGCTTGAAGACAAGATGGACGAGGCGAAGACCGCCTTGGCGGAGGCTCGCCGCCTTAACCCCAATCTCACCGTAAAATGGATGAGGGCGCATGCGCCGAATTTACCGCCCCTGTTCGAAGGCCTGCGCAAGGCGGGGCTGCCGGAAGAATGAGTGTTCGGCGGCGAGGCCCGCTTTGGGTCATTCGCGACCGAGCCGTCTCGCTCGAAAAGCAACCCGTGACCGCAGTTGCCTATAAGCGGACATCCGCTGAGCGGCGCTGCGGTTCATCGTCGAAGGAGAAATAGCCGACCGCCTGCCCCGTGGCGTCCTTCACGATGAAGCACGCGTTGTTGTGCTCGTCGACGGTCCACGGCGGCGGGAAGCGGCGGGAAGCGGGCATGGAGCGATGATAGCGCTATCAGTGACAGTACCAGTAGTAATGCCGCCAAAAATGGCCCGTTCTTACGTAACTGCCAAACCTGCCGTGCAACAAATATTGCCTTTTAGCGCTGTCATATTCGATCTTGGAAACGGCGCGGCACCCCTCCCGAGGGAGCTGCTGCGCATTCGTTGATGAATAGGGAAATGCAATTAGCACCAACCCAATCACGGCGGTGCGGGTTCCGCTCTCAAAAAGTGCGATTAGTTTTCCCCGCTTCATTCGATTATCCGTCGGGGCCAGCGGCACCCCTCATGACGCCAACTCGTTGAGCAGCGCCTTGGCCTCTTTCAGATCGAGCGTGTCGAAACCTTCGGTGAACCAACCGTAGACCGGCGCGAGAAGATCGCGGGCTTGCTGCCGCTTGCCCTGATCGCGCCACAGCCGCGCCAGGCTCGTCGCCGCGCGCAGTTCCCAAGACTTTGCCTGCTGCTGACGGGCAACCGCGAGCGCGCGCTCGAAATAGGCC
Organism: Candidatus Acidiferrales bacterium; assembly: GCA_050018375.1. Classification (GTDB taxonomy): domain Bacteria; phylum Acidobacteriota; class Terriglobia; order Acidiferrales; family UBA7541; genus Palsa-295. The sequence continues at coordinate 4,726 of JBEKAE010000053.1, forward strand.
TCCGCTTTTGCCGCATCCGGCTCCGGCATCATCAGCGCAATTTCTCCGGCTATGTGTCGGGCATAGGCCTCGAACCACCTTTCGTTGGTTGTTTCCACCGTGGTCAACGCTTCGCCAATGCAGCGCCAGGCGTCATCGAATTGTCCGAGTTCTGCATAAGCAAACGCCAGATGTGATAACCACCCGGGCACCGCAAGGGTTGCTCCCGTTGAGCGCCATGCATTGATGGCGGCGGTGAGTTTTTTGACCGCGTCCGAGGCTCTACCAGCTAAGGCCAATACCCAACCTTGGCCCATCATTCCGATCGCCTTCCAAAACAAGGAACCTTTTTCGTCCGCCAAAGCGACAAGTTGATCGAAGGGCACGTTTGCGGTCGCATAATTGCCGCAGAGGACATGGGTACAACTTGTGATGCCCTGCGCATTCATGAGCGTGGCAGCGTGGCCGAGCTCGCGGGCATCCTTGAGCGCTTGCTTGGCGTCCGCGAGTGCGGCCTCGGGAAAGCCAAGCATCCATAGCGTCAATGATCGCCAGGACATCATTATCAGTCCGGTGTCTGTGCCAAGTCGCATCGCCAGCGGACGGTGCTTGGCAGGATCGTAAAGCGCCATCGCCTGATCGTAGTGCGCTCGGGCTTGCGCGATATCCCCCGTAGCCATCAAGGAGATGCCCATGAGGTGATGCCCGCTAATAAGCGGGATGGTCGCCCCCTGCTTTTCGGCTAGCGCCAGGATTTGCCCGGCGAGGTCAAGCAAAACATCGCCGTTGAACGCCCCCCAGTTCGTGACCCACAAGCCAGAGAGGACAGAAGACAACAGCATCGGGTTTTCGGCAGGCTCTCCTAGCGCCCCCGCTTGCTCGATCAGGAGGCGTGCCCGCTCAACGGCCGCCTTCGTTTCCGGCGCAGCATACCCTTTCACATACTGGAGTGGGTTTAAGAGTGCGATCTGGAGAGTGATTTGTTCGCGGCGCAACGCCGTTGTGCCGGGCAAGGTCGCGATCTGGTCGAGAGCCCGCGTAAGCTGCTCTATGGCTTCAACCAGCGCCGAGCGCTCCCGCGACCGCTGACCCGCCTTGCCCCATAAGCTCGCAGCTTTCTCGATCAGGCCAGCCTCGGTGAAGTGACGCGCAAGCAACTCGGGCTGGTTCTCGGCAATCTCCACGAATTGGGTCTCAAGGGTTTCGGCGATACGGGCGTGAAGCGCGCGTCGCGGCTCGCGCAACAGCGTGCCATAGGCTGCGTCCTGCACCAGCGCATGCTTGAACAAGTAGGTCGCGTGTGGCGGTACGCCTTGCCGGAACAGCAAACCAGCGGCAATGAGACGGTCCAGCGCCGATCCCAGCTCCGCCTCTGGCTTGCGCACCACCGCAGCCAGCAGGGCATGGGAAAACTGCCGCCCGATCGCCGCTCCAATCTGAGCGACCTCCTTGGCGGAGCCGAGCCGGTCGAGCCGCGCCATCAGCGAGGCGTGCAGGCTTGCGGGAACCGCTAGGGCCGGAGACGGAACCGCGGCGGCGGTGCGCCGGGCTTCGCTCTCGCCTTCGGCCTCCAGGACCGCCTTGGTCATCTCCTCGACGAACAGCGGAATGCCATCGGTGCGCTCGATGATGTCCTGCCGGATGCTCGCTGGGAGTAACTTATTGCCGACAACCCGGTCGATCATGGCTCCGACGTCGCGCTGCGCGAGCCGATTGATAGTTAGCGGCGTCACGTGGGGCCGTCCGATCCACGGTGGCACAAACTCCGGGCGGAACGTGACAATAAGCAGTACGCGCAGGCTCGCGATCCGATCCACCGCACGACCAAACAGTTCCATGCTCGTAGGATCGGTCCAATGCACATCCTCGAAGATCATCAGTACCGGATTTTGGCGCGTCAGCACCTCGGTTTGTGCAATGAGCGCCTCCATCGTTCTTTGTCGCCGCTGCTCCGGGGCTAGTTCGAGCGTGGGATAGCGTCCGTCGTTCGGCAGCGACAGCATCTCGGCGAAGAGTGCCGCGTCCTGGGCTGACGTTGAGCTTTGCGCTAGCAGGGTATCGAGCTTGTCGAGTTTCGCCGGCGGGGTGTCGTCGTGTGCCAGTCCAGCAGCACGTTCCATTTGACTGATGACTGGATAAAACGCGCTGTCGGTGTGCTGCGGCGAGCAGAAGTAGCGCAAGCGCGTGTGCGGCTCAGTGGCAAGGCGTTCCAGAAACGCGGCCGTCAGCCGCGATTTACCAATACCGGCCTCGCCGGAGAGCAACACCACCTGGCCTTCGCTGGTCTTTGCCCGAGACCAGCGCCGCAGCAGCAATTCGAGTTCTTCCTCGCGCCCGACCAGTGCGGTTAAGCCGGTTGCGTGTAGCGCCTCGAAGCGGCTCTCCACCGAACTCGCCCGCACCGCCGCCCAGGCCCGCACCGGCACCGTGATGCCCTTGAGGACCCTGGCCCCAAGGTCCTCCAGCTGGAAAAGATTGCCGAGAAGCCTTCGTGTGCCCTCGGCGATGACCACCATGTTCGGCTCGGCGATCCCCTGCAGGCGTGCCGCAAGGTTAGGTGTCTCGCCGACGATCGCCTGCTCTTGGGCCGCACCCGCGCCAATGAGGTCACCGACGACAACAAGCCCGGTTGCTATGCCGACACGGGTTTGCATGGGAGCATTTGACTTGATCGCACTGACGGCACCGACCAGCTCCAGTCCCGCGCGTACCGCGCGCTCGGCATCATCCTCATGGGCCTGCGGATAGCCGAAATACACGAGCACGCCGTCGCCCATGTATTTCGCCACGAACCCAGCGAAACGGCGCACGGTCTCGGCGACGCATTTCTGATAGGCCGAAATGACTTCCCGGAGGTCTTCAGGGTCCATGCGCGCCGATAGGGCTGTCGAGCCAACCAAGTCCGAGAACATAACCGTGACTTGGCGGCGTTCGGCAGAGTCCTGCGGGCGCGGCTCGGCGGGTGCTGCAGCGGCAACGGCGACACCGCGTTCGCTCTTCTCGACGTCCTTGAGATCGGCGATGGCGCGAAGCAGTTTGCGGCGATGGCCGAGCAGGACGCCGAGATCCTTGAGATCTTGATCCGTCAGATCGGGCAGGACGCTGAGGTCAATTCCGTTCTCGGCAAACCGCTCAACGTATTCGAACATGCCGAGCTGTCTGAGCCAGTCCGCAATCTGCTGCATCGCGGCCCCTCCTGCGTGGTGCAACCGCGCTACTGGACCAGGACAACAGAGAGTTATCCGACAAATTCCCTGCCTAGTACACGGTGGAATTAACGGCGGCAGCCATCATCACCAATCAGACCAGGAAACGCTCGCTCATGCCGCGCGTTCAACGCACATATCGATTTCGCTACGGAGCGTCCCGAAGTCGATTGGTTTGGTAAGCAGCGCCTCAGCGCCGCGTTCCAGAGCTTGGCGCTTTGTCTCGGCGTCGCCATAGGCGGTAATCATAATGATTGGAACATCTGGCCGCAGCGCCTTCGCCTTGGGCAAGAGTTCAAGGCCGCTCATCCCCGGCATATTAATGTCGGACAGGATCAGAATGAGTGACCGGTCGCCAGCATCGGTGATGCGCTGAAGTGCCATGGGGGCGGATTGCGCAAACTCCATGGTGAACCGGCCATCGCGGAGGTCGCGCCGGAACTGCTGGCGGAACAGAACCTCCACATCGGGCTCATCATCAACCACGAGAACGAGCGGGTTCACATGCGTTCTCCTGACTTGATAAGGGACGCACCCGCGCGCGGCAGAACAATCCGAAATTCGGTGAACTCGCCGGGTCGCGTATCGACCTCTATAGACCCGCCATGTTGCTTGACGATGATGTCGTGACTAATTGACAAGCCCAGTCCAGTCCCTTCACCCGCTGGTTTTGTCGTAAAGAACGGGTTGAACAGCTTCTCCCTTACCTCGGGTGGAATGCCAGTGCCGTTGTCGCGGATCCTGATTTCGACCTTGTCGCCAAGGTTCTTGGTCGCTGCAGCCAGCGTAGGCTCGTAGTCGGCTCCATCTGCCACCGCTTTGCGCTTGGTTGCCGCATAGAACCCGTTGGAGATCAGGTTGAGCAGCGCCCGGGTAATCTCCTGCGGGTACAGATCGACCTCGCCGGCGGCCGGGTCAAAGGACCTTTCCAGGGTGATATTGAAGCCTTGCTTTTCCGCCCGCGCCCCGTGATAGGCGAGATTGAGGCTCTCCTCGACCAGGGCATTGATATCGACCGGCCGGTGCTCTCCAGAACCCTGACGCGAATGCAGCAGCATGTTCTTGACGATCGCGTCGGCACGCTTGCCGTGCTGCACGACCTTGTCGAGATTGCCTTGCAGCGTATCGGCGATCTCGCCGATCTCTGCGCGCAGCTTGCTGTCGAGATGAACTCCGCCAAGCGCCTCGCGTAATTCGTCGATGAGTTCGACCGAGATGGCCGAGAAATTGTTGACGAAATTGAGCGGGTTCTTGATCTCGTGCGCGATACCAGCGGTCAACTGACCGAGCGAGGCGAGCTTCTCCGTTTGGACAAGGCGGTCCTGCGCAGTCCGCAAGTCCTCCAGCGAGGCTTCAACGTTTTGGAATAAGCGCGCGTTCTCGATTGCTACCGCTGACTGTGCCGCAAAAGTCTTGATCAAGTCGACGGTGTTCTGCGGGAAGGCGCCAGGCGTGCGGCGGCGGACCACCAGCATGCCGACAATCTCCTCCCCGCGTAGCAGCGGGGCTACCAACAACGCGCGGTATCCGGCGCGCAGGATGATCTCGTTCACGGCCGAGGGCGCTTGCTCCTTCAGGTCGGCGATCTGGACTGGCTCGTGCTGTGCGAGGGCCAGCGTGATGTTCGGATCGTCAAGGCCGATGTGCCGCTGTGTCAGCTCGTCGATCAACACCTGATCCATGCCGTAGGTGGCGCGCAGATGAAACTCGCTTTTCAAACTATCGAACACGTAGATCGCGCCAGCCTCGGTGCTAGAGAGCTGCACCGCCTTGCCGACGATGGTGGAGAGCACGGTTTCGAGTTCGAGCGTCGAGTTCACCGCCTGGGACACTTCCCCGAGCGCGCGCAGCTCGTCGAGTGAGGCGGCAAGCTCTTTGGTGCGCGCTTGGACTTCGTCGAACAGGCGGACGTTTTCAATGGCAATGACCGCCTGATCGGCGAAGGTCCGAACCAGTTCGATCTGGCGGGGCGTGAATGGGCCTGGCGTCGGGCGCGCCAGGACGAAAACGCCGATCACTTTTTGTTCGCGCAAAAGCGGGACCGCGAGGTTCGCGCGATAGCCGCCCAGGCGTTGGGCCTCGGTTAGCCGATAGTCCGGATCCTGGAGAACATCGGGGATATGCGAGACGACCCCGGTGCTCGCGGCGCGCCCGGTGCCGGAAGGAGAACCCGCGCGCAACGGGTTTTCAACTAAGTAACGTTCGAAAGCCTCGCCATAGCCCTTTTGCATCACCAACCTGTAGACGTCGCCGTCGAGAAGCTCGATCAAGCCCTGAGGCGCGTCGCAGAGCGTGCACGCCGATTCGACCAACGTGCGCCACACCGCATTCAAATCGAACGCCGAGCGGCTGATCACCTTGAGCACGTCGGAGGTCGCCGTCTGCTGCTGCAGCGACTCTGTCAGCTCACGCGTGCGCTGCTGCTCGGCCTCGAACAGCCGCACGTTCTCGATGGCGATGGCTGCCTGATCGGCGAAGGTCTCGACCAGGGCGACCTGTTTATCCGTGAAGGGCCTGACCTCCAGGTGATAAATGATCAGGATGCCCAGCAAGTCATTACCTTTAAGGATCGGCACCGCGAGAATGGTGCGAAACGGCTCGACGCCACTAAAACCCACCCCGTACGTATATTCCGGGTCAACCATGACATCGGGAATGTGGATCGTTCGGCGTTCGAGCGCGGCGCGAGCAGAAGCACTGTGCCGGCCCGGCCGGATGGGATGTTGCGCCACCCATTCCCTCCACTCCGGAGTAGCGTTGTGGCTCGCCGCCAGGCGCAGCAGCTCGCCGTCGAAACGGAGGATTTGGGCTCTGTCCGCCCCGCACAGCCGGCCCGAGCTTTCCACGACTGTTTCAAACACTGCTTGCAGATCGAACGCCGAGCGGCTGATAACATCGAGCACCTTCGACGTCGCCGTCTGCTGCTCTTGCGACTCCGCTAACTGACGACTGAGCGTGCTGGCCTGTGCTCGGAGCTCGCCGACGGAGGGTTTACCGCGGCGCGCAGCTCCCGACACGTTGATCCGCTTGGCCTTCGCAGCCTTACGATGCCGCACCTTCGCCGGCTTACGGCTTATTGCGCTGTGCCGTCTCACCGAGCCCTCCCTGGATGGACGATCTTACCCTAGCATATCGATGGGCAAGTTGTGCAGCACAGCAAAATTAGCCTCGGCACTGGCGAAATGGGTCAAAAGCGGACGAGACGGCTCGAATTTGTGATGTCTGCTCCTCCCCCGAAAGCAGCCATTGGCCCCCGTTCAATAAGACGCTCAGCGACCCTAGCCACACCCGCCCTAGCCAAGATAAAACCTATGCACAAAATTAACGATCTATGGCCAAAGTCAGTGAGCAGCCAGCCGAAAAACAGCGCCGATTTTTCCCTGTTGGTCACATCGAGAATATAATGCACAGCAAGCTCAGGCGTGGCTCACGCTGGCCCAATCTGAAAATCAAGCGTGGGTTGATTGTTGCATCGGCCGCCAGCCTTGCGCTTGGGGCTTGTGCGACCTCGTCGGGTCTTGGCCAGCGCGAACTTACGCAAGCAGAAAAAACGATCATCACCAACGCCATCGCCCCTTCGCTCCGCGACGCGGCGACGGCGCAGTACGGATGGCCGAAGATTCAGAACACGGCGAACGGTCCAGTCAACTATTGCGGGACGGTGAACGCCAAGAGTCCGTACCCCGCCTATAATGGTCGGCAGGCTTTTATCGTCTCCGCCACGGTCACGGGCGGCACGGTGTCGTCGGCCGTGGTCGTTCTTGTTGCCGGTGGCAAGGACGTCGAGATCGTTCGCAACAAGTGCAGGAAATACAATCTCGACCCCGACGCGAGCTGATTCCTCATATGCCTGTTCGGCCCAGCGGGGTGCGATGGATTGACTGAAGCAGGCCCTCGGCTCGCCCCCAGGGCTCCGGGAACGGCCGA
>JBEKAE010000054.1:0-10124 GCA_050018375.1 Candidatus Acidiferrales bacterium
AAAATCCACTCCGACATACACTGCCATATGCGCCTCCTGCCTGCCCGTTCCGGACTACCTGGGCTGGAGCTAGCGTACTGCGCTCGCCCCGGGAGGCGCATACCTCATGACATCATTTGCGGCCTCAGGATCGATGAAAGGAGACCCAGGCTACAGCAACCTCTCGCAGAAGTAGTCGTAGAAAGCGGGGTCGCCCCAGTAGCTCAGGTGTGCGAGGGCCGGCACGGCGTAGTGAAACTGTCGCTGGTCATTCACGTAATAAAACTGCAGATTGCCACTGACGAAGTCCATGCGCGCCCAGGCGTTGAGCCAGAGCAGTTCGTCGAGTTGTCCGAAGTCGTAGCTAAACTCGAATTCCCCGTAGTCGCGTCCCGAAGGCTTCTTGCGAAAGGAGTGCAGCATCGAAAGAACCTGCGCGCGAATGGCCTGGTCGCGCTTCACGTGCTCGCGGAAAAAGTAGTAGATCTTGTCCAGCGGAGAGCCGAACGTAATCAGCCCTTTGAGTTTTTGCAGTTGCGCGAGCTCCAGATACGTTTGGGGGCGGTCGGGCGCCGGGAGCGGCTGCGCATTGCGCTCGGCGAGGAGTTCGTTGATCGTGTCGTAGGCGATCACGCTGCCGAGCGAATGGCCCGCGAGGATCACGCGGTCGTACTCGCCGCTTGCAAGCAGCATCTTCAGCGCGGCCGTGGAGCCGTCGAGTATGGCATTGCGCGTCTCGTAGCTTTTCGATTTGGCGTCCATGTTCGTGTACACGGCCACGTCCGCCACATAGGCCGTCATCGCGTAGGAAACGATCCACGCGATCGCCGCCCCGGCCAGCGGTTGCCAGTGGCCGTTTCCGAAAACGCGGCTCAGCGCGTGCCACGCGACGTAGCGGCCGGGGCGGAGGTCAAGTGCCAGCGCGGCCCCGAGAAACAGCGCGGCCGCCAGGCCGTCAAGCCAGAGCCAGACGCGGTCTCCGATCGTTTCGATCGCGGCCCCCGGATGTTGCTTCAGCTCCCACAGCCCCTGCCATCCGAACCACGCCATCAGAAGAAACAGCGCGTAGAAGAAAAGAATGAAACCCTGCGTCCAGGTGAGGTGAGGCCCCAACGCCGTCGCGAGAGTTTTCAGCGCCGCTCCCCAAGAGTGCGGCTTCGAAAGCCATCCCAGCAGCCAAACCATTCCCAGACCGAGAGTCAAATATAGAAACACGATGCGCAGCAGTTCGCCAACATAGAGCTTCAGGGCGCGCCCAAAAGCCTTCGCGCGGCTCATGCCCTGCGCAACGATCATCTGCTGAAGATTGTCCGCGAAATACTTCAGCGGCGTAAGGTCGGTGAAGAGCACCCACTTCACGGTTTGTACGGCGCTGAGCTTGTCCTCGGTTTCCGGCGCCCAGTAGTATTCGAAAATATCCACATGCGTCTCGTGGAGCGGCCGCGCTTTCTTGTCTTTGTGCTCGTCCTCCGCCGTCGCCGGAGCTCCCGGTTTTGGCGGTCCATCTTTCACGGGGCACTCAGGCGGTTGCTGTCCGGGCTCGAAGATGCCGATGCGCATGCCGACCTGCGTCCAGTCCTTGTGGGCGAACTCGATCGGACAGAGTTTCGCGTTCAAATGCCGCGTGTCGTACAGGTAAGTGAAAACGCCGCGGGCAAAGCTGTCGAGCGTCTCGTAGGGATTCTGTTCCCCGATGCCGTGGATCACGAGGAGAGCCTGGCGTGCGGCGCGCAAGCCGAAGTGTGGCAGGGGATGAACCGCAGCAGCCATCTTTCCTCCTGGCTGAAGATAACCGGATGGTAAATGGTGCGGCAAAGATATAGCAGGGCCGCATGGTTGTCAATCGCCCAGGAAGCGGCGGAAGGCTCAATCGGTCGTCAAAGATCGGGAGGCAAAGCGGCGGCTCGACGTGGAAGTCGAGGCGGGAGATTTCCGCGCGCGCGATGGAGGACGGCGCTGTCGCACGGCTCGAGCGTCATCACCCACGACAGCGCGGAGTGCGGGAAGCCCGCCCCGGTAGCTCAGGTGCGCGAGGACGGGCACGCGACCTCCATGCTGAAAACCGCCATCCCTCCTTTTTTTGGCCGCCGTGGTACAATCCCGCCCGTGTAGATCGCATTTGTTGCCTACGATGTCGGAAAGAGCGCGGCGGCGTCAGCGCAGCGGTTGCTAGCCTATGGGGACAACAAAGGGAACAGCATCGGCGGGCCTTTTCTCGGAATCGGCGCGCCCTGAAACGCGCAAGGCAGGCATTCTGCCTTCGCAAGAAATCGAAGAACTGATACGAAACGGCAAGATTCGCTACAGCGCGGAAATCGCGGCCGACCAGATCCAGCCGGCATCGATTGACCTGCGGCTGGGAACCGTCGCATATCGCGTGCAAGCAAGCTTCCTACCCGGCCGGTCCACAACAATCAGCACCAAAATCCGAGACTTGAAAGAAGCCGAGCTCGACTTGAGCGGCCCGACAGTGCTGGAGACAGACGCTGTTTACATTATTCCGGTGATCGAGGGCTTGGCCCTGCCGCCGGACATGAGCGCCAGAGCGAACCCAAAGAGCACCACCGGGCGCTTGGACATCTTCACGCGTCTGATGACAGATGGTGGTGAGAAGTTTGACGACGTTCGCGAGGGCTATTCCGGTGATCTGTACCTGGAGGTCTTTTCTCGCACCTTTCCGATTGTTGTCAGGGCCGGCACAAAACTCAATCAGCTTCGGTTCGTGAGGGGCACTTCGGAGTTTGATGACGATACCTTGCAGCGCATGGCGCAGAAGCGCCCGCTCGTGTACTACGAAAACGGAAATGCTCCCGCCAAGCCCGTCATTCGTGAGGGGATACGGATATCGATCGACCTCCACGGCGCCGACAAGCAAAGCGTGGTGGCGTATAGGGCCAGGAAAAATTGCCCGCCCGTGGATTTGAGCCGCGTGGGCGCATATGACGCTGCACAGTATTGGGATCCTACCGCGGCTACGAATCGGCTCGTTTTGAAGCCCGATGATTTTTACCTGTTGGCCTCCAGCGAAAGAATCGGCGTGCCCGCGAACTGCGCGGCTGAAATGGAGCAATACGACCCTTCGATCGGTGAATTCAGCGTCCACTACGCCGGCTTTTTTGACCCGGGCTTCGGTTTCGGAACTTCCGGCGAAATCAAGGGCACCAAGGCCGTCCTCGAGGTGAGAGCGCATGAAGTGCCCGTCCTGTTGGAAGACGAACAAACGGTGGGACGGATCAAATACCACAAAATGGCGGACGTTCCCGACAAGCTTTACGGGCAATCCATCGGTTCTTCTTACCAACAGCAGGGATTGGCGCTGAGCAAGCAGTTCAGGATCACTCCTGCGGGTCTTCCCAACAGTCCAGTTCCAGCAGGCCAGAAATAGTCCTGGTCCTTTTCAGGTACGAATCCCCGCTCAATCGAGAAAAATCGGGAGGCAGAGCGGCGGCTCGACGTGGAAGTCGAGGCGGGAGATTTCCGCGAGCGCGCGATGGAGGACGGCGCTGTCGCAGGGCTCGAGCGTCATTACGAAGGACAGCGCGGAATGCGGGAAGCCCGGCTTCTGAAGCAGCGCGTCGATGCTGACCTGATACGTCGCGAGGATCGTGGCCAGCGCCGCGACGATGCCGGGACGGTCGCGCACGACGAAGCGCAGATAGTGCGGCACGGTGAAATCGCCGCTCACCGCCTCCGGAGCTTCGCCGGCGCCCGGGAAAAGTTCGGGAGGCGCGCCGGCGCTGCGCGCGATGGCGTAGAGGTCCGAGATCACGGCGACGGCCGTGGGATCGCCGCCCGCTCCGTAGCCGGAGAAAATCACCCGCCCGCCGAATTCGCCCGTGACCGTGACGATATTCTGGCTGCCCTGCGCGTGGGCCATCAGCGAAGCGGAGGGAATCAGCGCGGGCTGGACGGCGGCGGAGAGGCGCGCGCCCTGCGGCGTGTCCTTCTGCGCGAGAGAAATCTGGCGGATCGCGCAATCGAGATCGCGCGCGTACACGAAGTCCACGGATTCGATCGTCGAGATCGTGCGCGCCGGAATCTGCTCGCTGCGCACGCGGAGGCGCAGGCCCGCCTGCGTGAGGATGACGAGCTTGGCGCGCGCGTCGATGCCGTCCACGTCCGCGCTGGGATCGGCTTCGGCATAGCCGAGGTCCTGCGCTTCCTTCAGCGCCTCCCGGAAGGTCGCGCCGGTGGCTTCCATTTTCGTGAGGATGTAGTTGCACGTGCCGTTCAGAATCCCGGCGATCTTGTAGAGGCGGTCGCCGGCGAGACCTTCCTGAATGCCGATGATGGCGGGGATGCCTCCGGCGACGGACGCGCCGAACTCGATGCGCTTGCCCATTTTTCGCGCGAGGTCCACAAGTTCGGGGCCGGACTCGCAGATGAGCAGCTTGTTGGCGGTGACGACCGACTTGCCCGCGCGCAGCGCCTTGCGGACCCAATCGCCCGCGGGCTCGAGGCCGCCGACGAGTTCGATGACGACATCGACGTCGGAGCCGAGCACGTCGTCAGGGTTCGACGTCCAGCGAATCTGCGCCGGCAGGCCTGCGATCTTTTTCTTTTCGATGTTGCGGTTGCAGATGTGAGTGAGCTGGAGCGGACCGCTCGCGTCTTGGCAGAGAATTTTCGCGACGGAACGCCCCACGGTGCCGAAGCCGATCAGCCCGATTTTCAGCTTCTTTCCGGCGCCTGGAGCTTTCTTCGCAGCCTTGGTTTTGGACGAACGCGATTGGGCCAACGATCGGTCACCTCATCTCAAATTGAGTCGCTTCCGCGCTGCCGCAGGAATCCGGCCACACATCGTATCAAATCGTATCAGGGGGGCGCGCAGATTTTCAGACGGCTATCGTGTGTCTCGTCGCGTTCTATTCGGCGCTGAACTGCACGGAACGTATCTTCGTTCTCGCACCCGAGTTGTCGAGGGCTTGCATATCCAGGCGATAGGCTCCCGGCGCGAGCTTGTCCACGGGAACTTTGAGCCCCAGGGGGACCACGGGGTTCCCTTTTTCGACGAACCTGGCAATGTCAACGCCCCCCGTCGAAAAGACCGTTTGGCCGGTTTTCGTGTCCACGACCTGGTAGACGATTTGAAGGCCCGAGGGATTCGAGGTGGCGAGATCGGGATCGTATAGCTGGGCATAGAGGGCGACGCTGTCGGACTTCTTGAAGTGGTTGCTGCCGGAGGGCACGATCTCCATCCCCTGGGTGACCAGCGGCGTGCGGTCCGCCAGCAGTTCGGCTTCCACCGATCCGCCGATTCCGCCGAGCGGCTGGATCCGATTGCTCAGAGCGACGCCGCTCAGGCTGAACGTCTTGCCGTCGTAGGGATCAATGGCGAGCGGGGTTTCGTATTTTCCAAAGTCCTGGCCGCCGGTCGAGAGGACGACGGCGAGGCGATACTTCCCCGGCGCGACCGGGAACTGATTGTCGTAACGCATCGGAGTCTTCAGGAACTGCTTCAACTCGTCTTTCTCGAAGTCGAGCGTAACGACATCGCTGAAGCGCGCGCCGACCGAGCCATCCGGACGGTAGGCGATGCCGAGAACATTCACATCCGAATGGTATTTGCCCTTTTCCTTGGAGAACTGCACGGACGCGGACGGGATTTCCATCGTGACGTTCACGCGCGCTTCGTTGGTCGACGTGTAGAAAAACGGCGCTTCGAGCGAGCCGCCGATGCCTCCGGCGACTGCGCCCGTCGCACGCGCTTCGAGGTCCTTCTCGATCGGCTTCCCGGCCAGCATGTCCATGGGTTTCGACGTGCAGTATCCGGTCCGGGCGCGAACGTTCAAGCCGCCGCGGTTCGTTTTCACCTTAAGCGTGTGGCAAAAGCCGTCCGGCGAATCCGCAGGTGAATAGCCGAGAAAATAGTATTCATCCTGCTCGTGCGCGATCTTGGTGAGACCGCCGAACAGGTCGTTCGTGTTCAGGATCGGGAAGCCGCCTGTTCCGTCGGCGAGCGCATACATCACCGATTGGCTCGACGTACCTGTATCCGGGAGCGTCGGCAGGATCATTTGAGGAGTCGTGTTACCGAAAGGATTTGTCCCGTACGGGTTCATTGGATTGTAGCCGCTCATGCCGCCGCCCCCGACTGGCGCAGGCCCGCCCGTCGGTCCACCCTTGCCTCCGGAGCCTCCTGTTCCGCCCGTACCCCCGCCACCGCCGGGGGAACCGCCGCCCGGCGCTCCGCCTCCGCCCCCATGGCCGCCGCCACCACCTCCACCCCCAACCCCACCCCCACCTTTCTGCGGATACGCCGCCAGGACGAGATGCGGCCGCGCGTTCGGCGAGTCGGTTCGATCGCGCAGGGCGGCGAGAACGCGCGCCGCCGCGCCGCCATCGCGGTAAAGCTGCGTGCCGGACGGCATGGGCGCGATCAGGCCACGGACGTCCAGCGGATAAATCGCCACATTGGCCCGGTTGCAAGCGGAGATCGTTGCCGCGAGTTCCGACTGCGCTTCCGGAGTCAGCGGGAAACCCTCGGTGAACAGGACCACGCTCTTGCGGCCTGGAACGTCGCCAAGATTCTTGGCCAGATTCCGGATGGCGAGCAGCAACGTGTAAACGCTGAAGTCGTTCTCCGTATTAAAGAGATTGGGAAGGGGAGGCCCGCCGGCCTGTGGCGCTCCGGAATCCGAAGAGTCTGATGAATTCGGCGCAACGGCAGACGATTTGGCGTATTGAGAGGCGCGCTTGAGCCGGTCGGCATCAGCGGTGAAGTTCTGCACGATGCGCAGGGCGCCGGTGAAATCCACAATGGCCATCACGCGGTCGGGGCCGGCGTTCGCATCGATGAATTTCACCGCCGCCTGACGAGCCTGCGCCTGATCGCCGATGCCCATGGTCGAGTCGTCAAAGAACAGCACCATGTAGTGACGCTCGGGCGCGGCCGGCGAACTGGCCGTGGAGCCGAAGGAAAAGTTGACGATCTGCTGTTCCTTGTCGTTGTCGTAGACCCGAAAGTCAGCGGGCGCGAGATCGTGGACGTAGTTTCCCTTCTTGTCCGTGACAATGACGTCCACGCGCACCACGCGCGACTCCGCGCGGATCACCGGAGGGGCGCCAGCCGCGGTCTGGTCGGCGGCGGGGGACGGCGGGGGCTGCTGCGCGCGCGCGGGCCGCGCCATGGCACCGGCGCCCGCAAGAAACAGCAGACTCGCCGCAGCGATTCGTGTGACAAGCCGGACTGTCATAACGCACCTCCCTGAGCGGCCTTAGTACGGGATCTCGACCGCGCCGTTTTCCGCCGAGACGAGCGCCGCCTTTGAGTCGCGGACGACCAGGCGCACGACGTAGTCGCCGGGTTTGACGTCGAAGCTCGTCCTCACGGTGACTCCGGTCTGGGCCAGCTTTTCGAGCGTGGCGTCGAGAAGTTTCATCTCAACGACTTTCTGGGTTCCCGTAATGAAATTGCCGTTGCGGTCGAAGAGCGCCGCCACGAACGTCAAGTCGTTCTGGTTGCGGCCGTTCACCTTATCGAAGCGCACGTGCGCAAGGTCCACGTGTGCCAGAACGGCGAGCTTCGCGTCCATGGCGTCCGTCTTGTAGTACTGCGTCTGGAGCCCGACCGGGAGGCCGTGCTGCTCCTCCCGCGAAAAAAGGGCTTCGTCGATGTCCTGGCGGGCGGTTTCAGCCGGCGTCTCACCGTGCTGCGGCGCGTAAAATCCTTTGCGGGCCTGAATCGTGAACTTGTTGTTGCCTGCCACGGCGACTCGCACCGAGTGAAAATGGCCGTCAGCTTTTAGATTCTGCGGCACGAAAGCCAAAAGATAGGAGGTCTCCGGGGCGGAGACGATCTCGCGAAGGCCCTCGCCGAGGTCATTGTTGCCGTAAAATGCGAACCCGCCGGTGTCTTGCGCGAGATCGAGAAGCACCTGCATCTGGGCGGACTCACCCTCCAGGTGCAGATTGGTGCGAAAGCCCGCTGTCACAGGGTTTGCGTCAACGGTGGCCTGGCTGATATCGCCGAGGCCGGGGGTGTAGAGCCCGCGCGCGTCCAGCGTATTGATGAATACGCCTGAGCGAATCGCCCGATCGACAATCTCCGAAAATTCCAACTCGCGGTAGGGGTATATAAATCCCGGCGAGATGAACACGATCATCCGCTGTCCCGGCAGCGCGGAAATCCGCTGGATGATTTCCCGAAGCCGGCGAAGCGAGTATTCCGTCTGGTTGTCGCCCAACTCTTCCAGGCGGACTGCCGTGGACGCCACAAGCGCGTCCGCCTGTAGGAGCAGACTGGCTTGCTGCGAGGCGGTGAGCGGCAGGGGACTGTTGTTCATGTTGGGCATGCAGGCCAGGGCGTCCTCGGTGGCGACCTGGATCGTCTGCGGGTCCTTCTTGTTCTGTATCTGCTCTGCCTCGTAGTAGTCCATGGGCGGACAGTCAGACTGCGCGCTCGGATCGCCGGCGGTGACCGTTCGAGGCTGCAACTGGGCGAGGATCGAGTGCAGTTTCGCGCGATCGTCCGTGAAGTCGGATTGCGTCTGCCCGGACACCGTGAACACGGCCACGCGATCGATCGGTGTGAGCGAGGAGTCGATGTACCGTCCGGCCGCGTTTCGGGCCTGCATCAAGTCTTGCATGGTGAGGCGCGGGTCGTCGAAGACCAGTCCGACGAAGCGCGATGGGGCCAAAAAAGTCGCGGGCGGTCCGTTGAGATTGGCCGAGGCGGTATCCGGCCCGGCCGTGTGGTTGGAAAGCGAAGCCAACGTCTCAACGGTGAAGTTCGAAATGTTCTGGGGCTTGCCGTCCTGGAACAATTGAAAATCTTCGCGGCGCAGGTTACCGACAGCCTTGCCTTCCGCGTCGCGCACGATCACGCGAACGGGAACCAGGTTGACGCGCGACTCCAGGGGAACGGGGTTCTCGTGGGTGCTCATTTCGGGCGCGTTGGCCGGGGCTGGCTGCTGAGTGGTGGCGGCGGTCGCCGGGGGCGGTTGGGATGTGCCTTCTTGAGAGGATTGAGCGTGGGCGGGGACGATTCGCCCCGCCCCGGCGCAAACCAGAAGAATGCCCAACAAGATTGCCGCTGAGTTTCGAAGATGCCTTGCCGCTGGCACGTTCATTTGTGACTCCAGAGGAGCCGAAGTCTCAGGGTACCGGTTGGTCGTGGCTCGGGGCTTGGGGGAGTCTACACCCAACCCATGGCCCGAAGCTAAACGAGTTTTGGCCGCCCGACCCATCCCGGCGCGGATACGTCAGGGCACGGCTTCAGCCGTGCCGTATTGCCATAGAGCAGGAAAGGGGTTTTAACCCCTGAGGTTTCAGCCCATGAAGCCGGTCTCTTTTCTCCTTGACCTGTGACATCCTTGGCGCTACCGTCGCGCGAAAATTGGGCCCGCGCAACGACTCTGCGGGCCCCGAGGCAACCGCACAGCGATCGCTCATCCTTCTCGCGCAAAGGAGCTCACATGGAACGTCCGACTGGCGTAACAATTCTTGCGGTCCTGGCTTTTATCGGAGCAGGTCTGTTGGTTCTGGCTGCCCTCGGATTCCTCCTGATGGGCGGTGTCATGCTTTCGCGCATGGCTGGCACACCGCTCGGAATGATGGGTGGCATCGGCGTGGCGTTTCTCGCGGTGGTTTTCCTCGTGATCGCCGCCCTCTATGTCGTGATTGGCGTCGGCTTTTGGAAATTGCTCAACTGGGCGCGCATACTGGCCATCATCCTGATCGGGCTTGCGGTGCTTTTCCAGGCTGTGGGCGTGCTCGCCGCGCTCGCGCACTTCCACCCGATCCTGTTCGTCTGGCGAGCCATTTTCCTTGGGATCGACGTGTGGATCGTCGTCTACCTCCTCAACCCGAACGTGAAGCAGGCTTTCGGCGCCACCGGCTTCTGAAGGTTTCAACGTAGCGCCGCGGCCTGCCCGCCGATCGGCTGGCGGGTCTTCAGCCCGGCAGCTTTGTCGGCCCCGTCTTCGAAGGTTTCATCGTAGCGCCGCGTGGTGGGACTTACATCCAAGTTCTGGGATGGAAGAAAATGCTCACGCCCCGCGTGTACCGGACATCTTCCCGGCTAGTACTCCACATGATTTCATAACAATGTCGGCTCCTTAGGCCCGAGTAGACTTTGGTTTGTCGATGACCAAAAGGCTCGGGAGGAAGGAGCCGAACATGATGATTATAGGCGTGGATTATCA
>JBEKAE010000055.1:0-9620 GCA_050018375.1 Candidatus Acidiferrales bacterium
TTCATCGACGAAACCTGCACGAACACCGCGATGGTGCGGCTGCGCGGCCGTGCTCCACGTGGCGAACGGCTCGTCGACTACGCGCCGCAGGGACATTGGAAAACAATCACCTTCGTGGGCGGCCTGCGGCAACGCGCAATGACCGCACCTTCGGTCCTGGCCGCAACCACCCACATGTTATGCTGCAGCTGCGGCGCGTACTTCTCAACGGCCGCCTCCTCGGAGAATGACCACGGCAGCATGAACTTGGCCTCGAACACTGCGTCGCTCCCTTGGACCCGTCCGTCGAGCGTGGCCGCCATCCAACGGAGCGCCGGATGGAAGACCTTGCGTTGGATATCGGTGATGACCTGACCGGTATTGGCCTCGTACCAGCGCCGGTTTAGGTCCTCGGTCACCACCCCGAGCTGGACGATGAGATTGCCGGACAGGTCCTCCGGCTCGACCTCGCCGCGTTTCTCCCGCCACAGTCGCAAGAGGGCAGCTTCATCGTCGCCCATGATAATGCGGGCGTCCGAGCCACCGATGAAGTGCCGCCGCTGCGTAGAATCCCCTTGGCCTGAATTGTCCAACATTACGCCCTCCAGCTACTTCACCACAAAGCCGCGTCGAGCCCAGGGCGCGAAAGGATCTTGGGGAATGCACAGCGTAGAAGGGACTTGGTTTTTGGCAAAGTGCCGAATATATTACCGGCAGATTGCCGCAGGCAAAAGGAAGCCGATTTCACATGGAAGCAAGCCAGCCGGTCGTCGAAATGGTCTTTCGCAAGCTCGGTGGCCGGGAGGTCCTCGGTCAAACGGTGACCTCCGAAGCCGATCTTGCTCGCCTCGTTCATCGTCGCCTTCCTTTGCGAGCGCTCATCTATGTCAAGCGCGGTGGCTTCTCGGACCAAGAGATCGGACGATTTATCATCCCCGAGCGGACGCAGAGGCATCGCAAGGCCAAGCGACAACCGCTGACCGTTGAAGAATCGGATCGGGTCGTGCGGCTGACGCGGATCCAGGCATTGACCGAGGATGTTTTCGGCGACGCGGAGAAAGCCAACCGGTGGCTGCGCGAAAATCTGGCAATTCTCGACGGCAACGCGCCGCTCGAAGTGGCGCGAACCGAATCCGGCGCCCGGGTCGTCGAGCAGATATTGGCGAAGATCGACTGGGGCGCGGCCGCATAATGCGTCTTTGGCGGTTATCGAGCCTGCGGCGCGCTCGCGACTTCAATGGAGGCTACGGGCTCGCCAACAGCGGCCGCTGGAATACAACTGGACGCCCAGTGACGTATTGTTCAACGGTGCCGTCGCTCACCGCATTGGAGAAACGCGTCCATGTCACCGACAGCAGCCTGTTACCACCTCAGGTCATGGTAGAATACGCTGTTCCAGATGACGTTCCCGTGCACACGGTATCGTTCGATAACCTGCCAACTGATTGGGCCTCGCGCGAAACTCACACGCAGACGCTCGGAGATCGATGGCTCGATGGCGCCACTGCGCTGCTGCTCGTGGTTCCGTCAGTCATCGTGCCCATCGCCGCCGCGCCCGATCGCAATGTTCTGATTAATCACCGCCACGCCGAAAGTCGCCGGATCACGATTGCGGCGATCACGCCCTTCACATTCGATCCGAGGCTCTTCCAACTCTAAGTTTCTGTGAAACGCAGGACGCCATCAGCCTCGCGTCCAGCATCCGCCAACACGACCGAAGTGTCGGTACGGCGCGCCTGCCATAGCGTCGGAACCCCTCCGGGGCTTAATCCGGTGTGCCCGGCGTCAAGTTCGTCGACGAGTAGTGTGCTGCATCCTCGGGTACGTTCGTCAGGTAAACGCTGCCCACCCGTATGTTTGGCGCCGCCGCCGCGGCCGGTGCGCATCGAAGATCGGTCGGGTCCAGTATTCTAGATGCGGATGCCGTGCCGCCCACGCCAGCATGGCCCATGATATACCGAGGTCATCGTGCTGACCCGCGGAGCATTTATACACTATTCCACTCTCCCGCATCTCGGTCTCAAGGCCCACAAGCTGTTCATAAGCGCGTTGGTTTGTCTCTCCCTTGGCAATTCGCACCACCTTGACCTGCAGTTCGGCGTGCAAGAGTTCGAGCAGGTAGCTTCGACCAACCGTGTAGACCAACATCGCGCTGTTGACCGGCCGCCGCACAAAGGTCGTGCTATCGCCCTTCCCGCGGACCGAACGTCTCGTGCAGAACCTCAGCGTAGGTCGGGTCGCAGCTAAGATAGATCGCCGGGGAGTGCGGGCATCGCCGAAGCGGCAGTCGAGCGATCAGCTCGACGATGGCGTGACGGACGGGAGGCCGCAGGCGTCATGTTTATCCATGGGCGGCGTGCCGCCTACGCGGCCTTAGCGCGCAGCGTGGGAATCCCGCTCACATCCTCTTTGCGCTCGGCCCGCCAGGTATCGTAGGCGGCCTGCATGCGTACCCAAACCCCGGCGCCGTCGCCGAACAACTTGCCGAGCCGCACCGCGACTACCGGAGATACCGGCTTGCGCTCGCGCAAAATGTCATAGAGATGCTGGCGGGAAATACCGAGAAGCTGCGCAATCTCGACCTTGGTCCGGCCAGTTGCCGGAATCACATCCTCCCGCAGCAAAGCGCCGGGATGGGTCGGGCACCGATCGGGGTTGCGCTTGGCGACGTTAGCCATGATTGTCTCTCCTCAGTGATATTGCTCGAAATCGACCCGGCAGGCGTCACCATCTTCGAATTCGAACGTGATGCACCATGGTCCGTTCACATGGACGGAATAACGCATCGGTTTGAAGCCTCGCAACGGATGAAAATCAAAACCGGGGACGTTCATTTCTTCCGGTCGCGCGGCGACCTCTAGACGATCCAGGCGACGTAAGATGCGCGCATGCATGTTGGCGTCGATCTTCCCGGTGCGCCCTTTCTCCCAAAGCTCGGCAACTCCCTTGCTTTTGAAGCTCCTGATCACAATCCGATAATGTAAGCGAATTGCTGACTTTTGTCAACTATTGGCTTACCTCACCCACCTGGGAAGACGTGTCCGATCGTCATGTAAAGGCTTTCCACCCGAACTTTTGGCGCGGCCGGTGTGGTCGGTGGACATCGAAGATCGGTCGGGTCCAGTATTCTAGATGCAGATGCTGGGCGGCCTAGTGGATCGAATCTAACACTTGGTGCCCGCGCCTGACGGCGGCTTGCTTCATACCGGCTAAGTCGGTCGAGCGGGTAGCCTGGCAGATTGGTCAGGCGGAAAAAGCAACGTGCCAGGTCGGTAGCGGCATCAACGGATTTCGGCCCGGAGCGAGGCCGGGCTTGCGTTGCGTTTGTGACGCCGTGCGATGCGCCATCGGAGGCGGCATCAGCGCGTCGGACTTGCTGCCCAGCTGCCCAGGCGATTTGCCCTTGACGCCACTGGCCAGGCACTCATATTCTAGCTAGAAATTCTAGCCAGACGAGGTTATCGATGGCGCATCCTACATGGTCGGTCCAGGACGCCAAGAACCGCTTCAGCGAGGTCGTCGCAGCGGCACGGCGCAAGCCGCAGACCGTCACGAAGCACGGCAAGCCAGCCGTGGTCGTAGTTGCGGCCGACGAGTACCAACGTTTGCGAGACCTCGATCGGGCGCAGGCACCATCATTGGCAGACCTTCTGCTTGCGATACCGCAGGACGGCGGGGAGTTCCCGCGGCTTCTAGTCCGTCCGCGGGACGTAGACCTCTGATGTACCTGATTGACACGGTCGTCTTGTCGGAGCTCCGTAGGCCGCAGCGCGATGCTCGCCTCGCAGCGTGGATCGCCCGGCAGCGAACGACCGATCTTTTTGTCAGTGTCGTCACGATCGGTGAGATCGAACGCGGTATTGCGCGACAGCGAGCAACAGACCCGGATTTCGCCGCGAGACTCGCAGCTTGGCTCGACCGCGTGTTGGCTCTCTACGGCGAACGGGTTCTGCCCTTCGATCTGCAGATCGCCAGACGTTGGGGCCAACTGAGCGCCGCTCTTGGCAACGACAGTATCGATCTTATGATTTCGGCAACGGCGCTTGAGCACGGCCTCACTGTCGTGACCCGCAACGTGTCGGATTTCGAGCCCACAGGTGTCGCAACTCTTAATCCGTTTGGTTCGCGGCCGTCCCGGAAGCGCTAATCAATCATGGCGTGCGATTAGCAACGACCGCTGCGGCTGACCGCAGCTTTACCAAATGGCTCCATCCTCTTTCGGTTGGATTGAGCCGCTTCAAACGCTTCGAGCGTGAATATCATCTGGCCGACTTGGCGGCCGAGGGGGTGCTCAATGGATCACCTCGAGAGCCGCAAAGCACGGCAGCTCAATATTCGTAGCGTCCATCGGCCGGCAGGTCTTGCCGGCTACCGGTACGGAAACGGCGCCTTCTTTCCTGCGGTTTGCGGCGATCCAAGGCATCGAGCGCAAACAGGATCTGGCCGGCCTGGCGCCAAAGGATTGCTTCATACCGGCTAAGTCGGTCGAGCGGGTAGCTGGGCAGATTGGCCAGGCGCAAAAAGCAACGTGCCAGGTCGGTGGGGGGATCAACGGATTTCGGCCCAGAGCTGGGCTGGGCTTCCGTTCCGTGTGTGATGCCCTGCGATGCACGCTCGGGGTGGGCATCGACAGAATCAGCCCACCCGAATCTCGCATAGGTAATTTCCTGCGACTTTGGTTGAGTTTTGCGACGCTGCCTGAACTCGCGCAGATAGTCGGCCTGAATTTCGAACAGGCCGGTTTCCATTGTCGAAGCGCGCCGCAGTCGCCACAGCAGATTGGCTAACCGCAACACCAGCTCCCGCTCCACGGCCGATTGAGCATCATAGTCAGCGATGATAGCCGCCTCGAACGCTTTGTAATCTTTCGCATCCTCCAGCGCACCGATCACCGTCTCTGCGGTCAGGCCGTGGCGGACCGCATTGCAGCGGGAGCGCTGCTTGCCTTCTTCAGTAATTGGGCCGGTGCTTTTGCAGGCGTTGCGACGGTTGGCCTCGATCTGCCTGAACGAAGTCATTGAGCGCCAGCCACGTTAATTGGCTTTGTTTTGTGTTTTTGGCCTCGTTCGCCGATCGGCCGATCATGCTTGCGGCTTCTCTGACCGGTGTTGATAGCAGCTAGGGAAGTCGCGCCTTGCAGGTCAGTTTTGTCCGAAGCTGTCGGCAGCGGATGCGTCTCAAGCCAAAGCGTCCGGGCGGCACCGACGGGGTCGATTCCGGCTTTGCTCCACCATGAGGCTTCATCGCCGCAGCGATGGACCTCACGATGATGGCCGCGGCACAGCGGGACTATGAATTCGTCGCTCACCTTGCGCCCAAGCGCACGATGCTGCGCGAACCGAAGATGATGGGCATCTGAGGGCCTGCGTCCGCAAATCAGACAGGATTGTTTAGCGACGAACTTGACGTGGTTTTTGTCGCGAAACCGGCGCGGCTCGGGATGGGCCAACCGGCTCTTATCGATGCCGTCGGTAATAGATGCAGGCTCTCCCGCCTGCTGCTCCAGTGACGAAGAAGGTTGGACCGCGGATTTCACCGGCGGTGACAATACGTCGTCGACGTCAGCCCCGCTTTCGAGCGTTGCCATCTTGGTGCGGAACGCATCCTCAACTTGCCGCGCGTCGGCCGCGGTCAGGCTGTTCTTGGCGCCGAGGATCCGCTGCGCCCAGCTGCCCGCCTCCTCAGCTGAAGCAATCTCCGCCAATTGGGTCAGCAATTGTCGGCACAGAGCAGCCGATGCTTCGGCCTCGAGGATTGGCTTGGACGATGGCAAAGCGGCCGACGCACGGCGATGGAACGGCCTTTGTGGGGTGGAATACCCGCGACCGCCGTTCAGCCGATCATTACCGCGGGCTGCGGGCCGCTCCGGTCCCGCATTTTCGGCGGCGGGCGCCGCGAGATCTGGCGCATCGAGATCATCTTCTCCGGCAATCCCGACCAGGGTGAACAGGGCATAGCGTCTGGCATAGGTGAGTGCAGCTCCCATGCGATGCGGTGCCGCAGTTTCGCTGATCGGGCAGACCGGCCAATCCGACGACATCCATTCGCCCGATGAGTGGGCCAGAATGGTGGTAAGACGGATCAGTCCGGCCTCGTTGTCGATCGCGGTCGTCTGGACGGTTGCGATCTCGTGCTGGCCAAGCACCTTGCGCACGATGTCGAGCCCGCTGGATAGCGGGGCGTAGCGGAACGTCCGGTCGCCTTCCCTTGGATACGGAGACCGGATAGTCGCTGTCAGCGATTTCTCCGGATTGGTGATCTCGGCCTGTGCCTTGGCGAGCGCCGCCGCAATGGCCCCGATCGATTCACTGGAGCGCTGCATGACTGGCCTCCACCTCGAGCAGATCGAAGCTGATGGCGCCGGATTTCGAGCGCTTAGCGCGGACCCCGTGGCCGATCGCCTCCTTGGCGTCCTCGGGCATCAGCCCCTTGAGCTCGACCTTGGCCTTCTCATGCTCCAGGAAGGCGGCGCGGGTTGAGCGAAACACGCCGGCGAATTCCGCCCAGGAGTTGGAGGCGCTCATATCGACGATCCGCACCGCCTCGATCCGTGGTCGCGGCGGCTCAACGCCGAACAGGCGAGGGGGCTCGCCACTCTCCACGCAGCGCCAGAACTTCTTCTCGGCGGTCACCAGGAGGTGCTGGTAGAGCGGATCGGTCGGGATGCTGATTTCGACCCACTTGCCGCCGCCGGTGATGATCGAGAGGACCGACAGCTTGGCGTTGGTGACCCACATGTTGTGCTGCAGCTGCGGCATGTATTTTTCGGCCGCCCCCTCTTCGGTGAACGACCACGGCAGCATAAATTTTGCTTCGAACACCGCTCCGGTGGCTTCGACCACGCCGTCGAGGGTGGCCGCCATATAGCGGACGACCGGATGCTGCACGCGGCGCTGGACTTCGGTGAGGACTTGGCCCGTATTGCGTTCGAACCAGTGGCGGTTGAGGGGTTCGGTGACGACCCCGAGCTGGACGATGAGGTTGCCGGAGAGGTCCTCCGGCTCAACCTCGCCCCGTTTCTCGCGCCATAGTCGCACCAAGGCCGCCTCGTCATCGCCCATGATGATCCGGGCGTCCGAGCCGCCTATAAAGGATCGTCGAGAATTGTGAGTCGCCATCGTGACAGCCTTTAATCCATATGAATAATAACATGTCATAAGGCGATAAATATGTCAAGCCTGGCTTAGCGCAAGAATTCCAATGAGGACTATCCTCGGAGCGCAGATGAGGGCAGCCCGAGCTCTCCTTCGGTGGTCAGCTTCAGACCTTGCACGGGAGTCAGGGGTAAGCCTCTCCACAATCCATCGTGCGGAAGCAGTCGACGGGGAAACAGCCATGACATTTGCAAATGCTGCGGCCGTCCGAAGGGCTTTTGAAAATGCTGGAGTGGAAATAATCGAGGAACATGGTGGCGGGCCGGGAGCTCGACTGACGCAAGCCCTATCAGGTACATCAAAACGCAAGGAAAGGGCGTAGCGGGACATCAACGATCAATGGCGCGTGATCTTCAAATGGGTCGATGGCGAGGCTCGCGACGTTCGGATTGTCGATTACCACTGACAGGAGACGGACTTCCGAAAATTTGTGGCGCCACCGGCTCTCTTTAGCGCCGCCCGTCGGGGCACTCGATCCGGTGGACCGCCGCACCCAAGCCGCGTCGGATCCGATCGTCGAGATGCTTTTGCAGATCGATCCCTCGCGCACCGTCGCGCCAAGCTTCGGCACGCGCGCGGGCTATATCACAGCATGGCCGGATTTGACTGGCTCAATTGAAACCTTTATTAAGGTTCCTTAATGTTCAAACGCAATCAGATTGAGGAGGCGATCGCCCACGTGTTCGAGCCCGGGTTGGCAAAGCCCAGTTCGGAAATGCGTACCCGGGTAAAGCGCCTGCTCGAGACCGATCGAGGTCTTGGCCGGAATAAGCGTTCCGCCCATCCGGAAAGCGCGAACTTCGCCTTCTACAGCATGGATGAGCCGGGACGAGGGGTCGAGAACTGGTTTTCGGGGTACGAAGCCTTCGCGCTTTTGATCGGCCTGAGGCTGATGCGGCTCGACTGGCCACAAGGATTAGCGGTAGCTGTCCTGCGCCGCGTGAAACCTGAGCTCAAGAAACATCACGCCCGGATTCTGACGCAGGACCCGGCGGTTCTTTCTGACGAGCAGCGCCGGCAGCGAGCCAAGCCGGGTGATCTCGACGTTGATAATCCCGATCCAGTGTTCCTCGCCATCAATTCCACGGATCGAAAGGATCGTTCGGGCTCAAACCCAGCTGCGATATGTCGAGGCCAAAACGAGCTCATGCGCTTCATTAAGGCGCAGGGAGTAGGCCAGACGTGTACGGTGCTTGAACTCGGGAACTCCGTACACGCCCTCTCTTCGGCGCTGGCTAAAACCACACCGCGTAAGCGTGGCCGCGGGAGCCAATAGCAAAAAGGGGGTTCCGCCGCGAAATTGTGCTTTTTATAACCCAGACGTAGGTTATAATAGACCGGCAAAAGGGGGTAATTAAATAGCCAACAGGTTGGGAGTTACGATGATGGAAAATTCAACGTCGAAAACGATCAGTCGGTGGAGCCTCTTCGGGCCGCCGCCGATTCTCGAAGGAGAAGATGCCGCCGCCTATGATGAGCTTGTCGGCCGTATCTGCGCAGCAGTAAAGCCAGTCGATGTCATTGACGAGATATTCATGGCCGATGTGGCGACCTCGGAATGGGAGGTCTTACGCTGGCGCCGCTTGAAATTGAGTCTGCTTCGAGCCCGCGCACTTAAGGCGCTCGAGGGCTTTTTGCGTGACAAGCTCGATTATGATCTGTACCGGGAACACTTTGTGGACGAACTTACGCCAATCCTTCAGGACAATCTTGCGGAAGATCAAGCGGAAGATCTTGCGCAGACGCTGGCGCACGAGTGTGCCCGGAATGATCCCGATGCTGTCGACAAGGTCAATCACGTTCTGGCCGGTATCGGTCTGGAGATGAAACACATCCTGCAGCGTGGGAAGACCCGAAAGGCCAAAGAACTCACTCAACAATACGTGCGGCGCGAATCGGACGCTGTCGAGTTTATCGATAAGCTTCTCGCCACCGCCGGCGTGAGCATCGAGACCCTCACCGCGGAGGCACTGGTCAAGGACCTCGACTATATCGAGCGGATCGATCGTCTGGCCACCATCGCCGAGAGCCGCCGTAATGCCAGCCTGCACGAGATCGATCGGCGTCGGCCGATCCTAGGTGAAACATTGCGCCGGAGCGTGCAAGAGGTAGAGGACTCCGAAGTGATCGAGACGACGCCAGCCAAAGGAGAGGCGCTGCTTGACGAGCGACCGCAAGATCAAAGCTAACCGCGCGAATGCTAAGGTTAGCACCGGGCCGAAAACCCATCGCGGCCGTGCTCGCTCGGCGAAAAATGCCTTCCGCCACGGCTTGAGCGTTCCCAGCGAGTCTGACCAAGCGCTTTGCGAAGAAGTGCAAGCCCTCGCGCGTCAAATCGCGGGGCCGCATGCCAGCGCTCACATCCAACTGCTCGCACGCCGAGTGGCTGAAGCGCAGGTCGATTTGCGCCGCGTACGTTATGCGCGCCAACAATTCCTCTCCGAGGCGTTGGCGAAGAACCCTTACCATTATGAGCCTAGAGCAGTT
>JBEKAE010000056.1:0-10619 GCA_050018375.1 Candidatus Acidiferrales bacterium
AGACCCAGCGACCATTTGGGTGCGAACTGATATTCGACGCCGACGCCGGCTGTCCAACCGTTCAGTTCCGTGCCTTGTGAAAATGCTCCAATCGGGCCGCCCTGCAGCGGCGATCCGACATCGGCCGCGGCGAAGCCGCCTTTGACATAGGGGAGCCATTGACCAAACGAATATCCGACCTTGCCCGTCACCGTGCCCAGCCAATTCATGTTGGGGGTCCAAGCGCCGGTCGCAGGTAAAAAAGGAGCCGTGAACCTGCCGTCGAAGTTCGCCGCCGCCAACGAGCCTTCAAGGCCGAATACGAAATTTCCCGCTTGGAAGTTGTATCCGAAATTCTCGTTTACCGGACGGGTCGCTGCGCCGGACGATGAAAACCCGTTCGCGGTTCCCAGACCCGTCCACGGTATGCTGTCGGATCCAGCACCGGGATTAGCTCTGAAATAGAATCCCGCCCAATCCGGGCTGTTCGGCTGTGCCGGCGTTGCTGGAAAATAATTCAAATCCATCGCGGCAGCGGCTTGCGCGATGCAAGCGCCCAAGCAGGCAACGACGAGAAACGTGCAAACTCTTTTAACCGGCACCAGCATTCGCCTCGTTTGCGTCCTTGACGGTCACCGACGAGTTACAAAGGGCCAGAGCTAAAGCTCGAATTGAAGACCGCCGCATTCCACCGGCCTTGCCTCCGACTCTCCCCCGCCTTGCCCCGAAACATCATATACGCGTCCGGCAGTAGGGTCGATTCCACAGTTACATCACCTTAGCACGGCAAGTGGCTATTTTTCCTCAGTTTTTCCGGTCGACCCGCGCTTTCCTGCGAGGTGTTGCAAATATGGCTCATTAGAAATGACCATCCCCACAGCCAAATAAGCGAATGGCTGACTTTCGTTGTCGATCGCGGTCGGCCCCTTGCGCGGAACTTAACAGGCGAGTTCTGTACGAAGAAGTTATATTAGCCAGCCTTAGCTCGTGCCTAACTTCGATTTGTCACTGAACAGGCCGGGACCGCGTTCGGATATGTTGCGGAACCACGACGCGTGGCCTTTGGAAAGATAGGCTATTTTGGCTTCGTTTTGCCAAAATATCGATGTTTTATGACATCCTAACGTTGCAATGTGTATTTCTGCAATCATGCTAACGATGCCGCCATGCTTCGTCCAAGGCGCGAATGGCAAATTTGCGCCGCGACAGTGCGCGCCGTTCATACCGGCCTATGGCCAGTAACTGTTTCGTTTCTTCCGACAGAATTGTCGCGAACTGGGCCGGCCCTTCCTGCGTCGTGATGAGATACTTCTCGATGAAGGCTGGCAGCGGAATGTCTGCCAGCTTGGGCGTCAGAAAGTGCTTGGTGATCATTTTCGCTCGCGTAACTGCTCTAGGCTCATAATGGTAAGGGTTCTTCGCCAACGCCTCGGAGAGGAATTGTTGGCGCGCATAACGTACGCGGCGCAAATCGACCTGCGCTTCAGCCACTCGGCGTGCGAGTGGCGAACGCATTTTTTGCCGAGCGGGCACGGCCGTGATGGGTTTTCGGCCCGGTGCTAACCTTAGCATTCGCGCGGTTAGCTTTGATCTTGTGGTCGCTCGTCAAGCAGCGCCTCTCCTTTGGCTGGCGTCGTCTCGATCACTTCGGAGTCCTCTACCTCTTGCACGCTCCGGCGCAATGTTTCACTGAGGATCGGCCGACGCCGATCGATCTCGTGCAGGCTGGCATTGCGGCGGCTCTCGGCGATGGTGGCCAGGCGATCGATCCGCTCGATATAGCCGAGGTCCTGGGCCAATGCCTGCGCCGCGAGGGTCTCGATGCTCACGCCGGCCGTGGCGAGATGCTCATCGATAAACTTGACGGCGTCCGGTTCGCGCCGCACGTATTGTTGAGTGAGTTCTTTGGCCTTTCGGGTCTTCCCACGGTTCAGGATATGATTTATCTCCAGACCGATGCCGGCCAGAATGGCCCTGACCTTGTCGACAGCATCCGGTTCATTCCGGGCACACTCGTGCGCCAGCGTCTGCGCAATATCTTCAGCTTGGTCTTCCGCAGGATTGTCCTGAAGGATTGGCGTAAGTTCGTCCACAAAGTGTTCCCGGTACAGATCATAGTCGAGCTTGTCACGCAAAAAGCCCTCTAGCGCCTTAAGTGCGCGGGTTCGAATCAGACTCAATTTCAAGCGGCGCCAGCGCAAGACCTCCCATTCCGAGGCCACCACATCGGCCATGAACATCTCATCAATAACATCGACCGGCTTTACTGCTGCGCAGACCCGGCCAAAGAGCTCATCATAAGCAGCGGCGTTTTCTCCTTCGAGAATCGGCGGCGGCCCAAAGAGGCTCCACCGACTGACCTCTTTGGAGGCTGACTGGCTTTTTGAGTTATTCGTCATGACCAATACTCCACTAAAACGCAACTGGTAGAATTATAGCCTACCGGACCCACTATTAGTATGGGCGAACAGATCGAAAACGGCAATATCTTCGTGGTTGAACATCTGGTGATTAAGAGCTTTGTGCCCTTGCTTCGGTCCGAGTCGGCCATCTCGCGGGAAAAGCCGCTAGTTGCTACGCGTGGCGATGAAAGCGCCCTCTTCCGCCTGCGGATGAAGAAATCGCGGCGAGGCTATTTTCGCTTTGGATGCCTCGGCTTCCGACGCCGAAGGCCTTCCCCGCCCCCGTTTTCGTTGATGAATTCGATCCCAGCGCGCTCCAAAGCGGTTCGGATTGCTTCGACAGCTCCCGGGGAAACTTGTCGCCGTTCTTTCTCGAAGTCGACGACCGTCGAGAGCCCTAGGTTGGCCGCGTGTGCAAGCTGCGATTGCGTGATCTCTAGCAACCCACGGGCAGCTCGGCATTGGGCTGGCGTCATTGTATCAACAATTTTTGTTGACACGCCATTGGGAGTTTCGTATCAATAATTTTTGTTGATGGCGAGTCAGTTGAGACGGGCACAACGAAATCCTCAAAAGGGAGACGTCGATGAACGCACACACTCAAAAGATAACCGATTCAGCACATAGGCGCAGCTTCATCGGCGGCTCGGACGCCCGGATCATCATGGGTGATGACGAAAGCGCCCTCGTGCGCCTATGGCGGGGGAAAAGCGCGGCGAGGTCGAGCCGGAGGATCTGTCCGGCAACCTCATCGTCCAGCTCGGGGTCGTCACCGAACCCCTCAACCGCCTCTGGTTCCAACGCAACGCCGGCCAAGTCCTCACTAGGGTCCAGCACCGTGTGCAGCATCCGGTCCTGCGCTGGATGGCCGCCACCCTGGACGGCATGGTCGAAGCCACCGGAGCGGTGTTCGAAGCCAAGTTCATGCTGCCATGGTCGTTCACCGAAGAGGGGGCGGCCGAAAAATACACGCCGCAACTGCAGCACAATATGTGGGTCACCAATGCCAAGCTTTCGGTGCTCTCGATCATCACCGGCGGCGGCAAGTGGGTCGAGATCAGCATTCCGGCCGATCCGCTTTATCAGCACCTCCTGTTCACCGCGCAGAAAAAGTTCTGGCGCTGCGTCGAAAGTGGTGAGCCCCCTCGTCTATTCGGCGTCGCGCCGCCACGGCCGCGGATTGAGGCGGTCCGGATCGTCGATATGAGTGCGTCCAACTCCTGGGCAGAGTTTGCCGGCGTTTTCCGCTCAACGCGCGCCGCCTTCCTGGAGCACGAGAGGGCAAAGGTCGAACTCAAGGGGCTAATGCCGGAAGACGCCAAAGAGGCCATCGGCCACGGTGTCCGCGCCAAGCGTTCGAAATCCGGCGCCATCAGCTTCGATTTGCTGGAAGTGGAAGGCACTCATGCAGCGCTCCAGTGAATCGATCGGCGCTATCGCGGCGGCGCTGGCCAAGGCCCAGGCTGAACTCGCAAACCCTGAGAAATCGCTGACCGGAAAGATCCGGTCGCCGGTCCCGCGCGAAGGCGAGCGAACTTTCCGCTACGCCCCGTTATCCAGCGGGCTCGACATTGTGCGTAAGACGCTTGGCCAGCACGAGATCGCAACCGTGCAGGCAACTGCGATCGACAACGAAGCTGGACTAATCCGGCTCACCACGACACTCGCTCACTCATCCGGGGAATGGATGTCATCGGATTGGCCAGTGTGCCCGATCAGCGAGACCGCGACCCCGCATCGGATGGGCGCGGCGCTGACCTATGCGCGCCGCTACGCGCTGTTCACGCTCGTCGGAATTGCCGGAGAAGATGATCTCGACGCACCCGATCTCATCGCTCCGACGGTAGCGGATTCAGGACCTACGAGATCGACCATTTCGAGCAAGATCGCCGGACTGAATGGCGGTCGCGGAGGAGGAACAACGTCCAGCCGGCGAAATGGAAAGGCCTCTGCGACCACCATAAACCCTGTGCTCGACCAGGATGGGTCTGCGTCGTTGCGCGATCAGCTTCTGTCAGACGTGGACCTCCTAAGCGCTGCCGATGACGCCGCCACATGGGCGCACCAGTTCATGGCGGCAAAAAACAGCCTAGCCGCAGCCGACGCGCGGCGCGTCGAGGACGCATTTGCGGCAAAATTGGCAACGCTCGGAAGCGGCGATGGAGAGGGGATCAACGCGCCGTCGCCCGCTAAGCCGGATCACCGTCGATCGCCGCGAAATCAGCGGCCAGCAGAGCCAAGCGCGGTGTCAGCTTCCAACAGCGTCGACAAGAGCCTGCTGGCGCTGCCCGAGCCGCGCCGGTTTCGGGACAAGACCCACGTCAAATTCGTGGCCAAGCAACCCTGTCTGATTTGCGGACGAAGTCCGTCAGATGCCCATCATCTCCGCTTCGCGCAACATCGGGCGCTCGGGCGCAAAGTGAGCGATGAGTTCGTCGTCCCGCTGTGCCGTGGCCATCATCGCGAGGTGCATCGATCTGGTGATGAAGCCTCATGGTGGAGCAAAGCCGGAATCGACCCCATCGGCGTTGCCCGGACGCTTTGGACCGAGACACACCCGGTTCGGTCGGTTGCTGAAGCCCCGAACCCTGATCAGTCGACGGCCTCGCGAGCAGCGACCGCCCATTCAACCTCTGTTCCACGGCTGCCCAAGGCCCCCCAAAATCGCAAAAGGAAGCCAATTATTGCGACTGGTGCTCGATGACTTCCTTCAGGCAGATTGAGGCCAACCGGCGCAATGCGTGCAAAAGCACCGGTCCGATTACTGACGAAGGCAAACAGCGCTCGCGCTGCAATGCGGTCCGCCACGGCCTGACCGCCGAAACGGTGATCGGTACGCTAGAGGATGCGGAAGATTACAAAGCGTTCGAAGCGGCCATCATCGCTGACTATGACGCTCAATCGGCCGTGGAGCGGGAGCTGGTGTTGCGGCTAGCCAGCCTGCTGTGGCGATTGCGGCGTGCGACCACAATGGAAACTGGCTTATTCGAAATCCAAGCTGACTATCTGTATGAGTTCAGGCAACGCCGCCAAACAGAACCAAAGTCGCCGGAACTCATCTATGCAAGGTTCGAGGCTGATTCTGTCGATGTCGACCCCGATCGTGTGTCGCCTGGCATCACAAACGGAACGCAGGGCCAGCCTAGCTCGGGTCCGAAATCCGTTGCCACCGACCTCACACGTTGCTTTTTACGTCTAGCCAACTTGCCTAGCTACCCGCTCGATCGCCTGAGCCGATATGAAGCAACCTTGTGGCGCCAAGCCGGCCAGATTCTGTTTGCCCTCGATGCATTGGGTCGGCGCAAACCGCAAGAAAGAGCGCGCCGTTTCCATATCGGTAGCCGGCAAGATCTGCTGCCCGATGGACACGGCGATTATTGAGCTGCTACGTTTACCTCGCAGCTGCTGCTGAGCGTGCTGACGCAAACTCTTGCCAATCGGATCAGGGTGCGAATGGAATCCAATCAGCGTCTCTGACCACGCGACGGGATTGGAGCGGACCGCGCGATCTCGCTCCGTTCATGTTGCTTTTTGCGGCCAATTCGGCGCCAGCATCTCGGGTTGAAGCGACTTTCACGGCTCAATGGCTGGCCTATGTTCTCCCCCCCCGACGCTTCGCCCGACACCTTGCGATGCCCAAATTGTTGTGGGCGCGCCAGGGTTGCGAGCCGCCACCTGCAGCCGCAGCGGCGCCCGCAAGCGAAACCGTCACGAGACCAACAGCGAGAGCGGAGGCCACCCTTTTGAAAGGCATGGGGCACTTCCTTCGTTTTCCGACAGGTCGCTTTACAACGTTTTCGGCATTAGGGGGATCCTTGTCCCGGGAATTAAATTTGCGGCTGATTTCGGCGGCATGCTGGTCGAGAAACAATCGCCTTGACGCCGGCGACCGAGAAGAGGCCGGCCGCCGCCATTTCCTCGATGCTGCGCATCCCAGCGCCGCCCGCTGGACTGCGGCGACCGTCCTCCGGCCGCATCAGTGCTGGGCTGGAGCGCTTACGACGTCCCGCCGTGGACGTTATACTCTCGCCGCACCGAGGGTTCTGGAGGGCTTTATGAAGCTACGGATTTTCTTTCTTACCGTTACGCTGCTGTTCTCCGCCCCGGCGTTTGCGGAATGTGTCGACACCGTGTGCGGCTCAATTCAGAAAATTCTTCAAGCGCGCTCGAGCAGTTTCTCAAAATTGAAGGGCAAGCCTGAGGTCCATCCAATAGGCGATCCCTCGTGGGCAGGCACTCAAACAATTCCCGGCGTAACGGATCATTGCTACGTTTATAAACACGGCGAAGGCCGCCGTTATGAGTATCGCTGCATTGCCTCCGAATTGGCAACAGAGGCGTCCGCCTCGCTGGAAAAAGCTAGACAAATCGGCGAGACGCTGAAGGCCGTCTTCCAGTCCGCCGACCCGAAGTTGCTGTGGTTTGCCGACCCTGACGCTCTCAATCTTGCGAATATCGATGGATTTCAAGGCACAGAGGCTTGGTACGGGGGCTATTCACCGAAAAAGCTTACGATGAAGATCAAGGTCATCGGCTCAAGCTCCACTGGCAGCGAAGTTGAAGTTGCTGTTTTCGCGAAACCCCTGGCGCGGCGCGACCTCAAATAATGTGCGTCCGGCCCTGAACTCATTTGGCTTATCGAGGAGGCCTTCCTCGCCGCCATCGCCATCGCGCAACAGCAGAAGGCGCGGAGTTTTGAGCTGCGCGCCGCGCTCTCATCACGTTAAAAAACGACGCTCTCCCATCGGCTCATCCTGGGAGACTCCATAGTTCCCGCAATTCAGGAATTGTCCGCCACGGGACTGCCTGCTACAGGGTATTCCCTATCTACAGCACAGTCCTTGTCGGACCGGCGGTCGAAGGAACCACATTGCGCAGACGTCGCCCATCCGGCGTTGGTGACCAGAGTGAACCTGGGATATTTGGGCTTCAGTGGTCCTGAGCGAGGCGCTCATATTCCGTCCGTACAACATTTTTGCCATAGACTCGCTCTAGTCGGCGAACGGTGAAATGACCCCGAGCCACCTCCTGAAAATGCTGGATGAACGCATAGTTCACGGCAGCGCCGCCTAGTGCACCGATCACCGGAAGAGCCTGTGCCGCGACTTTTTGCGTCACCACTACGCCAAAGCGGGACGCCACTAGCGTCATGAAGCGGACGAGAACTGGAGCGCCTTCCTCAATAAGGCCCCGCTCTGCGATGAAGCGTGCGGCTTCAGTTACGCTCTTTGCAAGCATGCCCCGCACGGTGAAATAACCGCTTTGAGACGCGTCGGCCGAGCCAGCCCGTCCGCCTAAGGCAAAGACCTGCACGCATGAAAGCGCCACCTCCGGATCGGAAAGATCTTCGCCCTCGCTTCGCGCAATATCCGCGATGGATCTCAGCATGATGATTGTCGAGACAGGAAGCTCAACAGGAAGTGTCGCTAAACCGAAGGCGCCGCCGGCGGCACCGGATGCCGTGGCTAAGGCCTTGTGCAGGAACTGCGATCCAGCGCGAGAGGGATGTTGCATAGTCCGCAACGCTACCTTGAGGGCTGCCTCCAGACCTTTGGAAGTGGCCGTGGCGATAACGTGCGAAGCGGAAGCGGGAAGCACATCTCCAATGAGTTCGATGGGCTTGCCCACCATATTGGTAAGGCGCGCAGCAAGGCCCGGGTGTTCAAGCGACCGAACGGCTCTTCGCAACGCTGCTCGGTCTTCCGGTGTCATGCCCGTCAAGTCCAACCCAACAGGCAGCGCCTCAACTTCCATAGCCATTTAAATTCATCCGCTTCAGTAACAAAAATATCACCCCATAATACCGATGTCTGTGACCGATCTAGATCGCGGCCGAGCGAAGCCTGACTGTAAAGGTTCGCCGGAATGCTCTGCATGGCCGTTTGAGCGGCCTCGGCCAGCTTTTTCATCTGCGCCAGCTGGAGGGTCCTGAATCGTCTGCAGTCTTTTTGCATGGCCTTCCGGCCGGCAGCGCTTTCCTGCAAAGTGTTGCAAATATGGCTCAGGCGACGGCGGCCCCGCTAGGCCGATATAAAAAAACGAAAGGCGCCGCCGGAAATTCCGGCGGCGCGCCGTCAATCATCCTAGCTGTCTCTCCAGTCGCCCAACTGATTGTAGGGGCTCAAACCAGCTTGCAGGCTTCTTAGAACCGGAAGCGCACACCGCTCGTGGTAGCGAGGTTGTTGCGTGTAATATCGCCGTTGGCGATGCCGCCACCCGCCACCGAGTACATTGTGCCAATATACCAGTCCCACTTCGGCAGGAACCGCCAGTCGAGAACCACCGAGGCGGCGTCCATGTAGCCTTGGCACTGTCCTTTCTGAACGGCCGTCGACATGCTGTTACACAGGGTATTGGTAACAAATGTGTTTTGCCATTCGACATAGTTGACGGCGATGAAATCCAGATTTCTGGTGATGCCGTATTTGAAGCCGGCCCACGCGAACTGGAAGATTTCGGCTGTGCAAGGATTGGCGGTGTTGTTGTTGCAGTGGGCGTTGAACGCGTTGTTGGCAATCGTCGTGCCGTTAGCGTTCAACGCGCTAGCGTTGACGTTGACGTAATTAAACGTGAAGCCATCATCTTGGAACGAGCTCGTCTGCGGATCGCTCGGGTTGGCGAGCTGGATCCACTCATAGCCGGCGTACAGCGTGAGCGGGATGCCGGAGGGTCCGGACGGCACAGGAGGTGCTTTGCCCACGACCGGCGGCGGGGTGTTTCCCCAGGAACCGAAGCTATATTTGGCCAACACCGTGATGCTCGTGTTGTTGGAGATCGTCGCCTTGAGGCCGCTGCCGGCGGGGCCACTGGGGAACGAGGTTGGGTAGCCAGTGACAGGGTCCAACTTTTGGCCGGGGAATGTCGTCCCGATATTAACCGCGTCTTTCTCCCAAGTGCCGACGATATCCCACGAGAAGATCCCGGGACCCAAGTTCCTGAAGTCCGAGCCGATTTGGCCTGCGACCGCGCCGTTGTTCGGGTTATAAGCGTTGTACCCGCCGTCCGCACCGCCGATAGGCTGCCCCATCACCGCAAACCGGAAGTCGCCGACATTAACGCGATACTTGATTGCCGTGGTCCAGCGGGCCTCTTCCGTGCCGCCGGCGCCGGCATACTTGCCGGAATAGCCGATCATCGCGAAGGCATACGAGGCGCCCATCGGATCGTAGGCGCTGAGCGAGTCATTCAGCAGCGAGTTCTGCCGGCCGAAGGTCAGCGTGCCAAAAACTGGCTGGCTAAGGCCGACGACATTCGTCGCCGCCAGCCACCCCCACCGGCTCGAGTCGAACGGTAGGGCCTGCAAATTCTCCGCTACGCCGATGCCGTTTTGCATGGCCTGCGGCGCGTTGGCCAAGAGCAACGAATACGGGTCGAACGCAAGCTCGTTCTGGGAAATAAACGACCAGCCGCCCGGCGCAATCGGTTCAATGATCTTGATGCCGACGTTCGATTGGCTCATGCCGTTGGGAGCCCAACCAAATCCCGGGCTCCGGTTCGTCGCATTCCCCCCACCGGCGCCAAGAAGGTAACTAGCGCCGGTTGGGAAGTTCGGGTCGAACGGCGTGCCGTGGGTCTGGTAGGTCCCGCCCATGTCGACGGTGCCGTAGAAGGTGACGCCGTTCCAGCTCAGCGGACACGCCGTGAGGAAGAAGTCGTAAAGGCTGCCGCACGAAGCCGGCGCCGTGATCGCCGGCGGCGGCGGTGCCTTCGTCACCATGTTGTCCATATCCGCCTCGTACGCGGCGCCGCCGCACAGAACCGCCGCCGTGGCAAAAGCCGCAACCAAACCGCAGCTTTTCGCCTTGCTTCCGCTAATGAGCATTGTAGCCCCCCACCTGTATGCCTTTGCGCGAGTCCCCGAAATAGTTGATCGGAAATTAACCTTTGCCGCGTGACAGGTCCATGACATCTGGTTCCCCGGCGTCGGTTCCGGCCTCTATTCACCGCGGTTAGTCCCTAGTCGTGATAAAATTGCCACAGCCTAGAAATCCCAATTCGATCACCTCGCCGGCGCGGTGCGCGGCGTCCGGTTGGCAAGGAGGATCCGCAGCATCGCGTTCATCGATATGATGCGATGAAACTCGGCGGCGACGGCGGGCTGATCCAGGTTCAGACGAACAAGGGATGCGCCGCTGATAACGCCGATGGTCGCATCCGTATCCGCTATCAGCGAGGCCGAACGTTTCCTGTCGGTATAAAAAGCCATTTCCCCCGTTAGGGTGCCGGGCAAAAATTTCC
>JBEKAE010000057.1:0-22782 GCA_050018375.1 Candidatus Acidiferrales bacterium
AAGTGCGGCCGTTCGAGACGAGAGTGCATCTCTCGCTGAGGTTCAACGACAAGAAGAGGAGGTTTCCTCACGCGACAAGTCGGCGATTGCGCCTGAAACCGATGCTGTCCCGATGCGAAGGTGGCCAATCGACAGCATGATTGAAGAAGCCTCACAATATCTTGCTGATAGGCCCCGAAGTTCTAATTTCCGGCTCCTATCTGAGGCTTTCGGAAGCCAGGACCCGGATTTTGTCTATGGCCTTTTTATGCAACTCGCGCACGCAACTACCCGTTTTCACGACGGCGAAGGGATTAATTACATGGTCGCGGCGATCAGGAATATTCATCCGCGAGATGCTAACGAGGCGATGCTCGAGGGCCAAATAGCGGCTATGAACATGAGTCTGATGAATTATATAGATGAACTTGCCCGGCTCCGAGGCACACCCCAACAGGAAATGGCGGAGCGGGCTGTGAACAGACTCGCACGAACATGTGCGACGCTAGTGGGCGCTTTGAAACATTACCGGTCAGGCGGCGAGCAAAAGCTAACTGTTGGCCAAGTCTCCGTAAGTGACGGCGGTCAGGCGATCGTAGGTACCGTTAATCAGACTCCACGCGATGTTCTTCCGGAGAAGACTCCGAATGCAACGCCCGCTCTTACCGATGCGCGGCAAACTGCTATGGAGATCGTCAGCGAACCGCAGCGTGCGCCGATTCCGCTGCGGCGTGGGCGAAAAGAATGACGGCGAACCATCCGCGTAATACCGGCCCGATGCTTTCCAGCCCACGCTGCGGGGCCAAAACACGGTCGGGCAAGCCGTGCAACGCTCCAGCGGTGCTCGGTAAAAGACGTTGTCGGATGCACGGCGGCGCGCCGGGGTCGGGCGCTCCACGGGGCAACCAAAACGCATTCAAGCATGGCATGTATACGCGCAATGCTCTTGAGGAACGCCGGGCGGTGCAGGACTTGCTCCGTCAATCGCGCATGCTATTGGAACGGTTAAAATAATTGCTCTCACGATCGTCGATGTTGCAGCGTGTGCCGGCCGGTAACTCGCCAGTCCGTGAATTGTCGATACGACGTGAGCTCGTTGTCCTCTCGGCGAGACCGGGCCGTAGGCGCGACTTCGTCTTGCGCTACACCCGTTATCCTTTCTTCAGTTGCCGCTTTCGCGACCGTACCCCTGGGCAGCCACCGTTCTCGTCCACGAATTCGAGGCTGGCGCCTCTAGCCTCAACTCCACGTTACAGGTTCTGAGCCGCCCAAGGATCGACTATTGAAATCATTAGATCCGCAAGATGCCGTACGTTTCGGGTGGCAAGGGTGGCGCGCCGTGCGAGCGCGATGCCCGCGATTTGCGTGTCACGCATGTCCACTGGCCGCCCGATTTTTTGCCGCGCGGCCGCCAGCAGTGCTGCTTCAGCCGCTGCGGCGCTGTCGAAATCCAACACACGGTTTTCTAAATCCTCTTTCAGCGGGCGGGCAAACGCCGCTTCCAGCGTTTGCCGCCGCCGGCCTGACGGCAGCAGCGCTAGGCCGAGACGCGCCTCGAGCAACGCGATGCTGGTTATCCACAGGGATTCGGCAGGCTGGCGGTCCAGCCACGCCACCACGGGACATGATCCTTTGGGCCGGCCGTTGCTGTTTAGATTAGGCCGCCGCACGCTTCATGGAACG
This sequence comes from Candidatus Acidiferrales bacterium, assembly GCA_050018375.1. Taxonomy (GTDB): domain Bacteria; phylum Acidobacteriota; class Terriglobia; order Acidiferrales; family UBA7541; genus Palsa-295. Next base: position 1,663 of record JBEKAE010000057.1, read on the forward strand.
CCGGGACGATGCTTTCTTCGGAGGCGGAAGTAGCAGATCGGCCGGCACGCGGAAACGGGCGCGGAGACGTTGCACCATCGCCATGCTCAGTCCCTTCTTGCCACGCAATACTTCACTCACGCGACCTGGGGTGCCGAGGAGCGGGACCAAGTCCGCTCGCGTGAGACCGTGCTGATCCATGAGGTGGCGGATCAGATCGGCGACGCTCGGCGACCGGCGAGGCCATTGCTTTTCCTCGTACGCGGCGATCAGGCGCACTTGCGCCTCCAACCGAGCGACGTCGGCCGGATTATTCGAATTCCATAGCTGGTCGACGAGCGTGCGAGCTCGCGCGAGTTCGGCATCGCTATCGATCAGGATGAGGGTCGCATCCATCACACTGTCTCCGCATCGACCTTGTCGTACTCCGCGTGGGTCCCGAAGAATCGGATTGCCAAGGCTCCTGCCTGATACTGTACGCTTGCAATCAATCTGTAGTCGTTACCCTTGATGTTGAACACAGCTCGGCCGCCCTTGAGAATGTCCCGTTGACGGCTTCGGCGAAATGATGAAGGCAGTACGTCGGTGAACGTTAGATTTGATGGGAGGATAGTCGCTCACAGTTGTTCGATTTCCTGATTAGTTTGAGAAAGCAGGGCAAAAAGGAGATTTGCCGTGGCTCTAAGTTTCACCACCTCGCGTTTGGAAATGGTGCTGTCCGTCTCTTCCGGGGACATCGAGGTAATCACTCCAAGCTGGTAGCTGCTACCATATGAAGTTCCAAGAAACAGTAATCTGGCCTATTTGTCATGCGGGCGTTTGCTCCTTCGTCACTTAGGACCGACGATACGCCCTGAACCATTCGACGAACAGCTGCGTGCCGCCCTCGATTGAGGTATTTGGTCGAAATCCGACCGCGCGTTCGAGATCCGAGCTATCGGCGCAGGTCTCCAGGACATCGCCGGGCTGCATTGGCAAGAATTCTCGAACGGCCGGACGGCCGACGGCCTGCTCGATCAGCTGAACGAGTTCGATCACCTCGACCGGGCGACTGTTGCCGACATTATAGAGGCACCACGGCGCACGGCTTGTCGCCGGATCTGGCGCTTCGCCCGACCAGGAGGGATTCGGCTCGGGCGGACGCTTCACCAGGCGGATGACGGCCTCGGTGACGTCGTCGATGTAGGTGAAGTCGCGTCGCAGCCGACCGTTGTTGAACAGCTTGAGCGGCGCTCCATCCATGATCGCAGCGGTAAACAGCCACATCGCCATATCCGGCCGTCCCCACGGACCGTAAACCGTGAAAAACCGCAAACCCGTCGCCGGCAGCCCGAACAGGTGCGCATAACTATGCGCCATCAGCTCATTGGCCTTTTTGGTCGCGCCATAAAGGCTGACCGGATGATCGGTGTTATCGGAGGTTCGGAACGGCATGCGCGTGTTTGCGCCGTAGATCGACGATGACGACGCGTAGATCAAATGCTTGCACCCGACGTCCCGGCAACCTTCGAGGATGTTCAAGAACCCGATGAGGTTGGCATCGGCGTACGCGTGCGGATCGAGCAGCGAACGGCGGACGCCGACTTGAGCGGCCAAGTGTATGACAACATCGAAGCGGTAGGCGGCAAACAATTCCGCAATCGCATCGCGATCGGCGAGATCTTGTTGCTCGAAACGGAAGTTCGCGTACGGGGCAAGTTCGGCCAAGCGAGCTTTCTTCAGGTTGGGATCATAGTAGGAATTGAGGTTATCGAGCGCGATTACTGCGCCGCCGTCGGCCAGCAGACGCCTTGCCACGTGAAAGCCGATGAAGCCAGCCGCGCCGGTGACGAGAATAGATTCCATCTCGCGCCCTCCCTTCCTCCGCTCAATCCGATTCAGAGGCCAGGACCGCGCGCTCACCAAAGGAACTCCAAAGTTCCGCGATCGCGCCGACGATATGGTAAAGGCTGGTTGCCGGCGCGGCCTCGACAACGAACTGGCCGTCGGCAGCAAGATTTTCGTACCATAGTCCGGACAACGGAGCATCGAGATACCGAGAGAGAGTTTCGATTGCCTCGCGTAATCGCGCTTCGTCGCCGTCTCGACGGTCGATAAGGTAGGCGCGTATCCGCTCGGCCTGCGGCCAAAGCCTTGCAGCCGCGTCGTCAATGCTACCGTCCAGCCCGACGCCGTTGATTGCGACCCGACGCTTCCGATCAAGGCCCTTAGCGTCCGCAAACGCTACGAGCTTCGGAACTTCCAGAGGTTGTTTGCGACCGGTCAATTTAGCCCAGCGATCAAGTAATAATGCCCACTCGTAGTGATGACCTGGCTCGAGGACTTCACCCCGCCTTCCGTGAACCGGCGTCCAATCGGAAGCGAACAATTCACGCAACGCGGCGGTATCACGGTCGATAAAACGATCGAGGGACAACGTAACGATCTCATCTGCCATATCACGCCAGATCGGATTGGGATCAATGGCGAGCCAAGCCAGCGCAGCCTCGAGCAAATGCATGTGCGGATTGGCACGCAATGTCAGGCGGCCGTCGCGATCTTCGCGAAATCCGCCGGCTGGATGTGCGAAGTCGCGTTTTAGCGTCTGGACGAGCGTATACGCGCGCGATCGCCAGCCGCCACTTGGATCGAGCGAGCCGTGACCGCAAGCGTAAGCCAGCAACGCAAAGGCCTGATTGTAGAGATCGAAGATCGCATCAACAACACTGCCGTCCTGATTCACGGTCGAGATAACGGTGCCATTGCTCTGCGCAAATCGTTCGCGCAAAAAATTGAGCGCATGCTGGCCTGCTTCGCGCCATGGCCCGTTCCATCCAAGCCGCCCGGCTTCGTGGAAACAGAATGCCTGCCGGGCCGCAACTCGAACGCGTCGGGGCAACGTGACAGGCCGTCCATCAAAATCGATTCTCTCATGAAAGCCTCCGGCAACGTGGTCGGCGCCTACGTGCCACCATATTGGAAAGGCAGCCGTAAATAGCCAATCAAGCAAACGTTCGGCCTCAGCGGTCAATGGATCAGACACCGGATGGCAATGATTCATCTCGATCGGAATATCCTTGCGACGCTACATGTTCGGATGGCCACAATTGCGCCTGACGGGTTGCAAAACCTTGACGATATCCAGCATCCCGAAGTCGGCGCGGTGACAGACGTATTCTGAATAGCAGAACACTAGCCGCGCTGCCTACAGATTGTCTCGTACATTATCGTCAGCGTTTCCCGAAACTCGGGATCCGGCAACGGCCCGACCATGGTCTCAAGGTGCGTTGCCGACCCCACAATGAACCGCGGTTCATCGCTGCGAAATAGCGTAGGGTCCGTCACGATTTTGAGGCTATGTCCCGAAATTTCATCCATGATTTTCAAAATGTCAGCAAGGTGGACAGCTCGTCCGGTGCAGATGTTGACCGTCGAAGGATCAATCGATTGTGACACCAGCCGCGAATAAGCTTCCACAACTCGTCTTATATCAGAGAAATCACGAAACAGATCAAGGTTGCCGAGATGAATTTCGCTACGCCGCTCAGCGTAACACCGGACAATTTTCGGCACGAGGAAGCTCGTCGTCTGCCCCGGCCCCGTATAGTTAAACGGCCGAGTGATAATAATAGGAAAATAGCGGGAATAGATTGCAGCTACATCTTCGGCGGCGCGCTTGCTTACCGCGTAGTGCGTCTTTGGCGCGATTGGGCCATCTTCGGTGAGCGGCATGTCGGTGCCTGGAACCGCATAAACTTGCGCGCTGCTGGCGACAACAACGATCCTGGGTTCGATTTTTGCTGTTGCGATAGCTGCAAATAGGTTAGCTGTTCCGACAACATTCGCAGAATATATTTCACCTATGCTGCTGTGAATTGGCGCCGCAATACCCGCGAGATGCACGATTGCACTCGGACGGAATTGCGACAGTGCTCTCGTCAAGCCACCGAAATCACATAGATCGACCGTGAACGCGTTATTATCATTGACTTCGTGACTTAGGGAAGCGACCTCGTGTCCAATTTGACGCAGTCGCTCAACTAAGGGACGGCCCGTGAACCCGGTACCACCGGTCACCAACACTCGGTCAAAACGAGAGCCCAATTTTGTTTCTCCGAATATCCGCCTCGACCATCACCCGGCATAATTCTTCGAGAGATGTATGCGCCCTCCACCCAAGCATTTTTTGCGCTAGCGACGGATCGCCAACGAGCCGGTCGACCTCGGCTGGGCGAAAAAATGCCGGGTTAACTTTGACGCGACTGATACCCGTCTTTTTGCAAATTCCTTCCTCCGCTATCCCCTCTCCGCGCCACTCAAGCTCGATCCCGATTGCGGCAAATGCCATCTCGGTAAAATCGCGAACACTTGCATCTTTGCCTGTTGCGAGCACAAATGTGGCAGGCTCGCTGTGCTCCATGATCAAGATCATCCCATGGACGTACTCCTTGGCGAATCCCCAGTCCCGTCGCGCCTCGAGATTACCGATTTCCAACCAATCTTGCCTGCCGAGATGAATGCTCGCCACGGCGTTTGTGATCTTTCGCGTCACAAACTCGCGTCCTCGCAATGGTGATTCATGGTTGAACAAAATTCCGCTGCTGGCGAAGATACCGTACGCCTCACGGTAGTTCACTGTAATCCAGTGACCGTACAGCTTGGCCACCGCATATGGGCTGCGCGGATGGAACGGCGTATCTTCATTTTGTGGAATTGCGCGAACCCGTCCATAGAGCTCAGAACTCGAAGCCTGATAGAACTTGATCTTTTGATTGACGTGCCTGATCGCCTCGAGCAGATGTAGCGGTCCAATGCCGGTCATCTGCGCCGTGGCAACAGGCTGTTCGAATGATACCCCGACGAAACTTTGTGCTGCCAAATTGAAAACGTAGTCTGGCTTGGCCTTCTCAAGCAACCGAAGGCACGCGCCTGCGTCTATCAAATCGAATTCGATCAGCTTAAGATTCGGATGACTGAGTATTTCAAGCTCCTGTAGCCGCCAAAAGTTGACGGAACTCGTCCTGCGAAATGCCCCAAATACCGTGTGTCCGCGGTCAAGCAGTTCTCGGGCGAGATACGCTCCATCTTGGCCGGTAACACCAGTGATCAGTGAGGTGGGCATGACTGCTCTTTGAGTGGAACGATATGACTACCGCTTACGGCGCCTGTGAAGAAGCGGCATAACGTTCGAGAATTTTATCCGATTGTCCATAGTCTATTACACGACCATGCGACATCCACACCGTAGACAAACAAAGCTCCCTGGCCATATAAAGATCGTGCGTAGCAAGTACGAGAATACTGGCAGCCTCAATCAAACTATTTAGGCGTTGGCGCGCCCTTTCCGCAAAGGCTTGGTCTCCGACGCTGATAATCTCATCAAGCAGAATAATATCGGGCTGGATGGCTGTACTTATGCCGAAGGCCAAACGCAACATCATGCCTTGCGAATAGCATCGAATGGGTAATTTCAAATACTCTCCCAGTTCAGTAAATTCCGCCACATCCGGTACAAGCGCGGCGATCTCTTGGCGTGTAAGCCCTAGGAGCACACCTCTCATTTTGATATTCTCATATCCGGTGGCTTCGACATCCATTCCAACATTCAGATCCGTCAGGCACGCAATTCGGCCGACACTTTCAACAGTCCCGCTAGTGGGCGGATATATCCTTCCCATGATACGCAGGAGGGTAGTTTTCCCCGCGCCATTCGCGCCAATGATCGCAACTCTGTCGCCGTGCTTTAGCTCTAGATTCACATGATTCAGGGCGCGGATAATCAACAGGCTGCGATCGCGGTCATCAGCCACGCGACCCCCTACAGTGTGGGCGAGGATCGTCGATTTGAACGAGCGCCCCCTAGAATTATAGATCGGCAAATCGACGCAAACGTCCTTCACAATTACAGACGGCATCTGACTTTACACCCAGTAAATGACGCGGGGGGCATAGCGTCCCGCAAACGGAATAAGCAACAAGAAGCCGACGAAGGCCATTGCCGCACAGCTACCGAGTGCCCAGGCGCTGGGAACAGCGCCCAAAATGGGATCGCGGACAACCTCAAGTAAGTTTGCAAATGGATTCCATTTTACAACCGAAATGCCGCGCTTTGCCAGTTGCGACGGCAGAAACATGACAGGCGTGACGAAGAAAACGACCTGCATGATGCTGGCGACGATCTGCGGGATGTCGCGAAACCGCGCACACACAATCGAAAGAAAATATCCGATCCAGAAACCGTTGATGGAAACAAGTGCCAATCCGACGGAAAGCCATAGGATATTGGCATTCATGCCTACGTGGAAAATAATAAAAACGATCGGAATGATAAGGACGTTGTGACCAGCAATAATGAGATTTCTCGCAAGTACGCGATAGGCAAACAATGACCGCGGTAAGGAGATATGTCGCAACAGATGGTCACTTTCGATGAGTGCGTTGCAGCTGTCGACGATGACTGGAGAGATAATGGCCCAGGTGACGAACGTCACAGCAATGTACGGCAGATATGTGGAGACATCGACTCCGAAGAGATGCGAATAAACGAATCCAAGTCCGCCAATTGTAACCGCCATGCTCATGGTCAACCAAAACTGACCCAGGACCGAACGGCGATAGCGGCGACGCACATCGTTCCAAGCCAGCATCCACCACATCCGCCACTTGCGCAGGCCGTCATAAATATCGGCAACGCCGGCGTAAATGTCCCTGACCATCTGTCCTGGTTCCTCAAGCTTGGAGGTCGTTATACGCGGGGCGCGGATTAGATCAAGAGCGGCGGTACGGCCGAGCCAGTGGTGGTATAGCGCGTATGTCTGGGACACGGGTGCTGGCGCCGCGTATATTCCAATGCGATGGCGTCGATCTGGGAACCTGTCGTTTCGCGACACCGAGTTTATTTCTGATTTGGTGTATTAAAAATGACCCAAGCATGCCTAGCCAGCGTGCGCCAATAGTGCTTGGTCTGCTCATCGCATTGCTCCCAGGCCCACCCTTTCCTCCCAATGGTATTTGTAAACGCCAGCGCGGCAGCAAACATCATTGATGCTACCTGTTCGATTTGTTCATCGTCAGCCATAGCTTCCAATTTCGTCCGCTTTACGAGGCGCTCCGTTCGGCGAACCGCGCGTTGGCACATGACCGCGAAATATGTGCCTGGTCGCCCTTTGAATACACGATTATAGGTGTGACCAGACCAAGTGCAAACAGCCCATGGGGCGCGTACGATCGGTATCCCCCGAGGAGGCCTGCGAGTGGCCCTTCGGGGCCATTCGTTGGGGCGAAAGCCTTGGGGCTTGACCCTTGTGAATCGCGTTCCGAAGCAAGTAAATTTATTTGCGTTCCAAGCACTATCTGCCAAATGTGCGGCTGCCGAGCCAAGGCCGCGCCGCCGAGCGTGGGACGAAGATTCGTTAATTCAAAGCGACTGCGCTTCCTCCTTGCAGCACTCCTTGCCGAAGAGAAGCCGATGAATTGCCGGGTCGTAGCAGCGCATGAGCTTGTCGACGAATTCCCATGGCGTCACGGCAAGAGCCTTTGCCCAAACGATATGACGTCTCGGTGGTATCCACCCACCTTTTCGGCAAGCTCGCGTTGCGACAACCCCCGGGATTCCCGCAATTCTTTCAGCCAGCATCCGAGGACGCGACGCAGTTCGACACCCTCGTCTGAGGTCTTTGCGGATTCGCACGCGTCCGCATCACATAAGGTTTCGGCCTTGAGCGAGGGCTGCTCGCTTTCCCGTTGGCGCTGTTTTTCGAATGCCTTTATTGCATTGAGAAGCACACCGCTGACCAATTCGGTGGGTCGTTCGGCGGGGTTTTCATCCGGAAACGACGCATAATACCGTTGGCCGTCCAGCATGACCCGTCTCCCCCGGGTCAGGGCCCGGACCGAGTCATTTCTTTAGTGAATCAGCGAAATGTTCAGAGCTCAAGCAATTTCTGCCATCTTGAGAAGGTCTTGACTTTCGAACAGAAATTGATGGCTGATGGTTCCACGCGCCAGAAACGGGGGAAGCGAACAGCTCGGCCGATGGCAAGCACCCGCCCTTGCGCTTGAGGTTGGTCAGGGGGGCCGGCAGTATTTCAGAGGCCTCTATTGCTCACTCCTTTCCCGGACCTGCGACCTCTAGCTGCTGAGATTGCCCATTCTGACGCGCCTGATCCTTCGCCGTCGACAATATAAGGTGTCATGTCCGGAATAGCTGCCGGCTCCGATCAGGCGGGTATCCGCCCACAGCCGTGATGCATTTTTCTGCTTAGCGGGCTCTCGATCGCACAACCAAAGCCCGCCGGCCGAGCAGACTAACCTGTAGCCCTCGGCCCGCCTCCGGACAGTGTACGCCGAAGCAGATCAGTCCAACGACATGAGTCGCCGGAATTACTCCGTAATCCCGGCGACCCAATCTTCGTCTCGAAATGTTTCAATTTTTTCGCGACGGAACTCCTGGTATCAACCGGTAGCCTTTGGCTCGCCCCATTCATCGGTGTCATCGTCGTCGCGACCTAATTCGTCGAAGAAGTCCCGGACCGCGCGTTCGCTGGCGGGTGCTCCCTCGTTTGCGCTGTTGGAAACGCCGCCCTCCTCGATATTGTCATGCGACGGTACCGTCGTGCCTATGGTGTCTTGGCCCTTGCGCAACTTTTCGCGCAACGCCCGCGCTTCCTGCTCCACAACCAATCTCGCGCGCAATTTATCGTATTGCGCGTCTAGCGAGTTTTCGATGCGAATACGATCCTCGAGTTGCTTCGGCGAGTATTCTGCAAAAAACTCGCGTTCTTCATCCAGCGCGGTCGCGATGTGGGTCAAGTGTTCACTCGCCTTGCTACACACGTCGAGAAGTTTCTGCGGGAGGCTCTCGAGTTTACCATCCAGTTCCCATTCTTCCGCAGCTTCCGCAACTTCATTGAACCTCGCGGCGTTGTTTTGCAGCTCTTTCTTGAATTCAACATCCCGCTTTTGCAGATATGACACCGCATCCTGCCAAGATTTTGCACCGGATTCCTCCAACGCCCTACCGAAAGGGTGGCGGTGCGCTGAAATTGCGGTTGTCCGCTGAAGCCGCCGACGAAGCCAACGATTCTCGACAATGTTCTCCACGATTCCCCTTTGAATCGGACCCTCCGGCCGCAAATCAGCAAAAATTTCAGCGCGATGCTTTTCGTGCTCCGCGGGGCTTTCCCAGGGGAGCAGATGGTCACGCGCGTACGCCCCAGTCTTCACGGCGTTCTGCGCACTCATTGTATTTTTCGTCATGTGGATATTCCTTTTATGTGCTTGTGCAGCCGCACGCGCGTTCGCGCCGCGGTCAGCGCGCAAGCTTTGCGTTAGTGGTTATCTATATGACCCGGGCAAAAGCCCCCGGCCAGCAATGCCTTAGTCAGCGCAATTGGACTTAACTTGATCTTCGAGTGGCGACGACCAAATAACTTAACTGCATGCCTTAACTTACACCCAAGAAAAATATTTAAGACGAACAACAGACCTAGTCAAGTTCATTGATGGATGGGGTCTTCCGAGAGAACGAGCGGTTTGAGCTTCCGATCTGACTCCATAATTGAGTTTTACACCTAGGATGATTCTGGGCAACTCGTCGTGATCGCGCAGACGACGCCAACTTCTCTCAGCGGCTTGTGCGACCTTAGAAAAATCACCGCGGCAGAACAGTTGCGAATGTGCTCTCGATCGGCAGTCGACCGCCCTGTCGTGCTTGCGGTCACAGTCTGTGGCGACGCCGGCCGTAAGGTTGCGCTCCACTGCTCGCCTCGGCCCCGAACCTTGATCACCGGCTTGCGGAATTATTCTTTAAATCCGACGACTCGGATTTTCGTTTCTAAATGTTTCAACTTTTACGCGACCAAACGGCAGGTATCAACCAGTAGGCTTAAGTACACCTAGTCACGGTCGCGCCGAGCGGCAAGCCGGATTGTATGCCCAGCCGCGATCGAGTCCAACGATGCAGAAGTTGACCCCCCAATCCAGGCCAATCATGCCGGTGTCTTCGGCAATCGAGTAATGGATCGGGCGCCGAAGCCCGTTACTCATCACCGCTGTACCACTGCAAGAGCGGCGGGGGATAGATTGCGCCGCCCAAGGCAGGACAGCGGTCTCGTGGATATTTTCAAACCCTAAGATCTGCATCTCGGAGTTCCAGAACCGGGCCTCTGTGGTGTGGAAACTGGCGATGATGCGATCGAGCGTCCGGGGATAGTCGCAGCTGGGTATTACTCGATCGTAGCGTGGCCCTGACAACCAAAAGTTCTTTTCCAGCCAACTCGCGCCGCGCGCATGTGAGACGGACAGGATTCCGAGCGCAAGCACGACTGAGAAATACGTAGCCCGACCGAACATTGCGATTTTGGCCTCACTTACAAACTGCGCAATCGTGCCATGCCGACATTAGCCAATCAAGGGCCGCTGGTCTGACCCATTCTGTGTTGTTTCTGACTCGGTGTTCGTGCTGTCCGGTCCCCTTTAGACCGGACGAGTGAAATGCCGGCGCAAAGTAAGACGCTCGCCTGCTCTATCTCTGATTTTGCTAGTCATTAAAAAACGCTACGCACCTAGCGCTTGACCATCAAAGAGGAAAGCTGCCTAGGGCTGCACGCGGTTCTATTGGCATCGTCGTTTCCACCCCAGCCACAATCAAGCGTCGGGACAATTTAAGAAATGACCGGTTCTAATGCAGATGCACGGCGCTATGAAGCACTGCCTGCAGTTGTGCCGCATTCATGCCCGGCAGCGTAATGCTGTCGTTGTGGCCGAGGTCGATCACCGCGTCCCCGTGTGAGTCGGTGGTGATGAGTGATGCCAGTTCCTGAATGGTTTGAATGTTGGCGAAGTGGTCGAGTTCGATCGTATCGACCTGCGGATTGAAGTTGACGATAGTATCGGCGCCGATGCCCGGCTGGAACACAAAGTTGTCGTTGCCGGGCCCTCCGATCGATACCGACACGGTCTGGTCCACGTTCACGGCGGAATTTTGAGCGTTGGTGACGCTGATTTCATACGATTGTGTGGTCGTCTGACCCGGCGCGAAGTTGAATTGGTCGTTGCCGAGGTCGAATTGCCACCCGACCGATATATTGCCGTTGCTCTCAGTTACCGGGTCGAGCGCGAAGGTGCCGATATAGCCGGAACCGTGAGGCGTAACGCTCTCATTGTAGGTATCGGCGGACCCAACACCGGCAAGCGAAATCACGCCCTCCGCGGTCGCCGATGCGTTCGTTGGTGGATCGGTAATGAGCGTGCCGCCGTTACCGTCGGATGCAAAGTCTAACGTTTCGTCGAAATTTAAGAAAGTGAGTGTTGCGACGTTGCTCCCGTCAGTCGCCGTCAGCAGGAGGTTGCCATTCGAACTGGATTGCGAGAAAGTCGTCGATGCGTAATCGAAACCCACCAGATCAATCGTATCCGAGTGAGCCGGGTCAGGTGCGGTTCCGGTAAATCCGGATATCTGCCCATTGAACGTTTGCGGCTGGTCGAGGATGAGTGTGCCGGTGCCGCCGGCGAACGTCACCGTTTCGCTGGATGGAGCACTGACGTCTAAGGTGCCGCCGGCGCTGATCGTGTCCGGCGTCACTCCGGTCACGGTCACATCGATGCTCTCCGGCGCGGCGCTGTTGCCCAAGCTGTCGAGCGCAGTCAGCGTGACGTTGTCGGTCCCCGCCGTGGCATCGTTGTCCGTCAGCGTCGCGAGGTCGCTGTTCACCTGGCTCAGCGAGACGCCGCTGATCGTCAGGGTATGATCGGCGCTGTCCCAGATGCCGCCGCTCGCCGCCAGCACGCCAGTGCTGTCGGTCAGCGTCACCGTGAAGGTCTCGCCGTTGGTGCTGCCGCTCTCCGATAGGCTGACCCCGGAGATCGCCGTCGCCTCGCCGACCCCGAGCGTCTGCGCCCCCGGCACCGCAATCACCGGCACCCCGTTCGCGGTCACATCGATGCTCTCCGGCGCGGCGCTGTTGCCCAAGCTGTCGAGCGCAGTCAGCGTGATGTTGTCGGTCCCGGTCGTGCCGTCCGTGTCCGTCAGCGTCGCGAGGTCGCTGTTCACCTGGCTCAGCGAGACGCCGCTGATCGTCAGGGTATGATCGGCGCTGTCCCAGGTGCCGCCGCTTGCCGCCAGCACGCCAGTGCTGTCGGTCAGCGTCACCGTGAAGGTTTCGCCCGTGGTGTTGCCGCTCTCCGATAGGCTGACCCCGGAGATCGCCGTCGCCTCGCCGACCCCGAGCGTCTGCGCCCCCGGCACCGCAATCACCGGCACCCCGTTCCCGTTCACCGTGACATCGATCGTCGCCGTGCCGCTGTTGCCCAAGCTGTCGAGCGCAGTCAGCGTGATGTTGTCGGTCCCCGTCGCGCCGTCCGTGTCCGTCAGCGTCGCGAGGTCGCTGTTCACCTGGCTCAGCGAGACGCCGCTGATCGTCAGGCTATGATCGGCGCTGTCCCAGGTGCCGCCGCTTGCCGCCAGCACGCCAGTGCTGTCGGTCAGCGTCACCGTGAAGGTTTCGCCCGTGGTGCTGCCGCTCTCCGATAGGCTGACCCCGGAGATCCCCGTCGCCGGCTGATTGACCCCGAGCGTCTGCAGCCCCGGCACCGTAAACACCGGCACCGCGACCGGCGTCGCTGGTTCGAGCGACGCCACCGTAGAGCTGTTGAGCGTCAGATTGGATGGGGGTGGATCGGGACCGAAAGTTAAATCGAGCTTGACAGTGGTGTTGGTATTAAAACTTAGTCCCTCCCAATCGATCAATACATAATCCGAACCGAAGGTCACATCACTGGCGGTGAGGCCTGCCATGTTGGTGCTTGAGTCGATCGTGACGCCTGCAATGTCGGAGTGGCTCTCGTCGACGATCTCGAAACCGTTGAACGTCGCGGAATTAAAGGAACCGGCGAATGCAAAATGCGATGCCGTGATGCTTGTGCTATTAGCCGACAACTGAAAGACATTCGTGGTGCCTGGCTCATCCAACCCATCTATTCCACTCGCCAGAACAGTGAATGTCGGCGAGGTGTAATAGGCCGTTCGGGAGTCTGGATACAAGTAATATTCCTGCAACGTATCTCCCGACCAGTTCGTCGGGTTCACCGTCACATCGATCGTCGCCGTGCCGACGTTGCCGAAGCTATCGCTCGCGTTCAACGTGATGGTATCGGCCTCGGTCGTGCCGTCCGTATCGCTGAGCGTCGTGAGGTCGGCGTTGACCTGAGTCAGCGTGCCGCTGATGGTCAGGTCCTTCCCGCTATCAGTGCTGGTGATCGTGCCGCCGCTTCCGCTCACTGACAGATCGCCATACGTGTCGCTCAGCGTTACCGTGAAGGTCTCGCCCGTGGTGTTACCGCTCTCCGAAACGCTGACACCGGAGATCGCCGTTGCCTCGCCCACGCTGAGCGTCGCCGCGGTCGGCGCCGAAATCGACGGCACCGTCTCTGCCACCGTCAGTGTCTCGGTCTCTTCCGTCGCAGGATTGACGGCCACGTCTGAGAGGTTCGCCGTCACCGCGTAGGAGCCGTTTGAAAGCGCTTGCGCATCGGACGAGCTGACATTGACCGACCAGGTGCCATTCGAGTGCACCATGCCGCTGAAACTTTCGACCACCGTGTTCGAGCCGTTGATGATATCGATCGTTACGGCCTGCCCGTCTACCGCTACACTGCTGTCGGACGCCGTGCCGCTGATGGTGAAGCCGGCTGCCGCCTCGCTGGCGTTTATGACGTCGTTACCGTCGATCGCGCTGATAGCGACCGCCGGCGCCGCCTCGACCGTGAGATAGGTACCGCCGTGGCCGTCGCTCGTGAAGAAGAAGGTGTCGTTCGCGGACAGGCCCGAAATTGTGAATGCAGTCGCCGCACCGTTGAGCGTCAGCGCCGTGCCGTTCCAGGTGCCAGTGGTGACGCTCTCGTTGGTAAGGTGAATAACGTCGCCAATCTCGAGCCCGGTAAGCGTCGCGTGGACATCCGCTGGATCGGCGAGCGCGAGCGTGCCGGTCGCGTCGTCGAAGGTGACGATCTGGCCCGTGGCGACGCTGGATTGGAATTCGAGCACGCCATTATTGCTGATGCTCGCCGCGCCGGTATCGGTGACGGCGGCATCGACGTCCACCGTACCGCCGCTCGCGACAATTCCTTTGCTGCCCGTGCCGGTATTGTCGACGGCGCTGTCGATGTCCAGCGTCCCGCCGTTCGTCGCTTCCAGCGTGCCGGCGTTGGTGATGGTGTTGCCGCCGATGTTGATAGTCAGCGTGTGGCCGCTAGCGTTCGCGTCGATGATGCCGCCGGTCTCATTGTCCAGGCTCAGATCGGTCGTGCCGTCACCGATGGCGCCGGCGCCGGAAATATTGCTTTCATTGTCCAGCGTGCCGCTGCTTGTGCCGGTGATTTCGTCGGTGTTGCCTTGCAACAAAACCGTGCCTGGGCCTTGCAGGGTGACCGTTCCATCGATCATGAGCTGAGTTGTTGATAATTCTATCCCAGTATCAACGTTGATGGTGCCTTGATTCTCGATCGTGCTGGCAACCTCCAAAACGGCCCCATCGCTGAGCTGAATGCTTCCAGCGCTGCCGAGTGAGAGATATGATGTTTCAACGGTTGTCTGCGGGCCGGAAATGGTCAACACGCCGGTGCTGCCGGGCTGCATCGCAACGTTCAGACTACCCGCGGTGACGTTCGCGCCAGTGATGGTGACCGTGCCTTGGCTGCCGGCCAAATGAGCAATATTAAGGAAGGATGCAGTTATGGTCGTGCCATCTTGGGCCGTGAGATCCGCTGTCCCGGCGTAGCCAACTTCTAAACCACCAGATGCGTCGATCACTCCGTCGGTCACCGTGGCACTCGCAGTGCTGCCGGCTCCCTCAGCCAGACCGACATAGGAGTTCGTACCGATGGAAAGGACGTTACCGGTTCCAGTGACGGTCACATCGCCGGAGAGCAAAGTCGTATCGCCGACGGTGATTTGGCCCGCGCCTTCGTTCTCGAATGTTCCTATGCCCGTGTCTGTGATAAGCGAGACCCCGCCAGTCACGCTCCCAGCGTTCACGATCGTGGCGTCGCCCGTACCAGCTCCTCCAGTGGCCTGGGCTTCCAGGGCGATGCCGGTCGCCGCCGTTACGGTCCCGTTATTCGTAATGCAGGCATTACCGCCGTCGAGCGCGAAGGCCGCTATTCCGGTGTCAATGTTTTGGATCGCGGAATCAACGGTGACCGAGGAATCTGTTTGGGTGGTGACGGTGGCGTTGCCAGTTCCAAAGGTGAAGGCGTCGATGCCCCAGCCGCCGGCCGCTGTGATCGATGCGTCGCTGATAACGCAGACGCTGCCAGCCACGTTGCCATTCAGATTTGCGCCATTGTTAGGATAGTATCCTGCGACAATACCGCCGGGCGCGTTTCCATCGCCGTCAAGGTTGGCCCCCGAATTGATGGTGCCAGAGACGGTGACTGTGATGCTGCTCGTTGTTGGTTCTGTTGTAAAGTTGACAGCGGAGATACCGTCGCTGCCGGACGTGATCCTATCGCCCGCCGCCATCGATACCGTGATATTGCCGACACCGTAGCTGTACGCTCCGATGCCGTACTGCTCGGTCGCGGATATGACGGCGTCCGCACCGACGTTCACCGTCACGTCGCCGCCGATGCCATCGCTTTCCTGATTGGCCGTGATGCCGTACTGCTCGCTACTGATGGTGGTGCTTGCCACAGCACCGCTGCCGTAATTGTCGTTCACCGTGACGTTGCCCTGGCCCCAATTGTACGCTTCGATGCCATATCCGGCAGACGCGGTAATGTTCGCATAATTATTGACGATCACGGTGCCCATAACGCTTAGGTCGGCGCTGTGAACGGCGTCTGGAAAATAGCCGGCTATGATCCCTGCAGGGGCGCTGCCGCTGAGGTTGTTGGTCGAGCCCGAGTCAATCGTGCCGTAAGCCGTCACGGTGATCGTGCTGCCGTCCGTGGCAGCAACCTCATTGACCGCGTCGATGCCGGAACTGCCGGACGTGATCACGTCGCCGGTCGAGGTCGAAACCGTGATATTGCCGGTTCCATTGGTGATCTGGTCTATCGTGGCGACGTGACCCGTCGTCATTACACTGCGCGAAGTTTATTCCGCTCTCCGTGCCTGCTGGTCGCCTCCTCCGCTTGCTGAGCTGCGTGGTCGTCTGGAATTATCAGTGCGTCTGAGCTTCAGGGGTAACGGTGAGATTCTTGGCGAGCCGTTTATTACCTTCGAAACACCAAATGTGTCCGAGGAAGAGCGGCTCGCATACCGTATATCCGTCGCGAGGGCGTTGCAAAATTGCACACCATTACGCTTCGGCAACGGATTGGGAGGCGCCATTGCAGGGCGTCCGATTAACCTAAGATTTGCCGAAGAAAGGCCCAAGCAGAAAATTTAAGAGCGCCAGCTCAGAAACGCCAATGCTGACCAAATACAATTTGCTGAATTTTGTTCATTGGACTGCAGGGAACACAATATAGAATCGATACGACAAGGGAAATTCCATGCGTATTGTTGTCCAGGCAGACCATGGTGACGCTGTCGCAATATGCGCCGACTTGCTCGGCGTCGAGCAGGCCATCATTACGCTAGAAATTGAAAATCAATTGTACAATGCGGTTAGCGAGCTGGAGACGGTGACGCTTACGGTGGATAAAGCGCGCGATTTGGCGGCAGCACTTCTGACTGTGGCGGACGATCTGGAGCTTGTGCGCAGAGCACACCCAGAGTCGGTCAATAAGCCCTCGGATTACGTCTGTGAGCGTCCTCGCATGCCACTTTGGGCAAACCGTCCATGAAAGCCATGTCGAGGTTAGCCCAACCTACCCGGACGTTCAAAGAACTAAGCTAGCCCCGAAGCCAATGCCTACCCGGAGACGAGGCGCCTGTCGCGCCCAATCGTCGTGTCAACTGCCTGATCGCCTTGCCCACCAATCGGAGCGTGCATCGCGGCAGCAGGCTGCCGCCCGCGTCAAAACACAACAATGAGGGCAATGATAAGCAGGACGCCCACCGCAACCGCCAGAATCTCGATGAGATCGTAGTGGGGAGCTTGACCCTTAGGTCGCTGTATTATCTTGGCGGGCATAATCAGTCCCTTAGCCCAGACCATAAACTCGCCATCCCCCTGATCGTTCCTGGTTACCCCACCACAATTCAGGCCGCCGAAGCGCCGCAAACCTTTCCAGTCTGCCGTCATTTTTGATCTAAAGGCAGGCAGCGCTCGTTGGCGACGGCCCACAAGCTGCAAATAGCTGGGGAAAACAATGACCTCGTTACCGGCGAACGCGCATCTTGCCGGCGTTCAGCTAATTTCTCTGACGAACAAATCCCCGCCACGCCTCGGTTATCATCGACTGAAATGAAGGCCGCGACTGGATTCGTGCATACCATCTCTGGGCAGTTCCATCTTGAGGCCAAGGGATATCGCGGAGGTACTCGGCAACCGACAAATGAGCGGCCGCAGCGAGATCTGCATAGCTCAGCTGGTCGCTGGCAAGCCAATCGCGTTTGGAGAGCAGCGTCTCAATATAGGCGAGATGATCGGGCAGGATCTCCCGAATCTCTCGGAGCACTGCATGGTCGAGTGGTCCGCCGCCGGCTTGCGGCGGCATATACTGCTTGTATCGCTCGGTCGTAACTGGACCACTGACATCAGCGAAGAACTTGTCGTTAAACCAACTTGTAAGTCGGCGCACCTCGATTCGCAGGTTAGTGGTACGCGGCAAGAGCCGACGATCGCCAAGATCACCGCCGTAAACCTCGTCAAGGTATTCGGCAATAACCGCAGCTCCCGGAGCCGATGTATTTTCGTCCACGATTAGAACTGGAATAGTACCGGCGGGATTGAGGAGTAAGAACTCCTCGCGACGCTCCCACACGCGCTCGCCGACTAACCGCACTGGCAAGCCGTATTCGCTCAGCGCAAGGCGCACAAAGCGCGAATGCGGGCACAGAGGGTGATGAAACAACGTCAGCATGCTGTCGCATCATTGCTGGCTGACAAAGCTACGCCCCCACCCCTAAAGGTCAAATGTTACGCTTACTATCCTAATTTGCAACCTGGCAGAGATTCTGTGCAGAGGGCTGAGGCGCAGCATCCCGGAGTGCAGAACCGATCGATGCGGCGATTAAAAGAACCCATGCGCCCGATAGCGTTGGCCTTTGACCAGGACCGGTTCCGCGGACGGCCCCACGGCGACGGTCGCTTTTAATGGCAGCCAATGGGATTAATTACGAACCTCACTCGGTATATGAACATCCTCAAGTCGATATGTTTTTCTGCGCACGCATTTGGAACACACTAGCGAAAATCCGTTAGGCAGGTTTGACTCTTTGATGAACCAAATCTCGGTCCCACAGTGGGAACAGGTGACGGCTGCGTTGGGCTTTTTCTCGGTCATACCAAAATTGCACCGAGCCTAAATAGCTAAACGCTGTTGGGCGCGAACCAGCAGACTCTTATCGGAAATTCGCTAGAAATGGGTAGTGGGTTTTCGTTTAAAAGTTCCAATCCTAGAAACCATATGTTCATCGATATTTTATTGATTAATTTAAGATGCCGATGGCGAGCACCGTGCTACTTGCCGCCGCCACTAACCTGCGGATCGACGTGCGCCGACTTACAAGTTGGTTTAACGACAAGTTCTTCGCTGATGTCAGTGGTCCAGTTACGACCGAGCGATATAAGCAGTATATGCCGCTGGAAGCCGGCGGCGGACCACTCGACCATGCAGTGCTCCGAGAGATTCGGGAGATCCTCCCCGATTATCTCGCCTACATTGAGACGCTGCTCTCCAAACGCGATTGGCTCGCCAGCGACCAGCTGAGCTATGCAGATCTCGCTGCGGCGGCTCATTTGTCGGTTGCCGAATACCTCGGCGATATGCCTTGGCCTCAAGATGGAACTGCTCAGAGATGGTATGCACGAATCCAGTCGCGGCCTTCATTTCAGTCGATGATAACCGAGGCGTGGCGGGGATTTGTTCGTCAGAGAAATTAGCTGAGTGCCGGCAAGATGCGCGCGTTCGCCGGTAACGAGGTAATTGCTTTCCGCAACTATTTGCACAAATGATCGCTTTTATTCCCGCTGAAAATCGGGCGCGCGCTTTCGGCGCGGCGGAACGCATTTACCTGTCCGAAAAGAGCCGGCGGGCCCGCGCCATCCCCGTGGGCCGAAATGCGAAGCCAGGACTGGTCGAGAAGTAGACGAGGTCCGCTTCTCCGGGCCTCACATACAAAATACGCGCCGCCATCGTCGCCATGGTCCATGCGGCGTTCGTCGGAAGATCCGGACGGTGAGCATCGCAGCGACTCGTCGTGACCGAGCGGCTCACTTCCAGGAGCGAAGTTCGGTGACAGTGACCATCAGCATGACAGGCGCGTCGCGCGCGGCCGGCTGACGCGCGCGTAAAATTATCTGTCCGGCGGTCTCCCGGAAAATCTCAACCTCAGAATGTTCCCCAGGGGTCGGAAGGAGCGCTTGACGGACCTTCGCCAGGATGTCCGCCTTCAAATGCGCGGCTTCAATCCGGTTCAAAGCGGTCAGTCCCCCGCGAATCAAACGGCGATTACTGAGGTATCACCCACCGGCAGCGCAGTCCACCTCGTTGGCGGATGCGCGGAGAACGTGACGCGGGCCTTCGCCGTCATGCGAGCACCCAAAATAAACCCATCGTTAAGGTTAAGGATTTATGATTCCTTCAATTACCTGAAGATTGCGGGCCTTTGCCCGCTCGAAGCGCGCCAAGAGAAGGAAAGGCCGGCCGATGCGTTGGGTCATCTCTGTTCTGGCCGTTCTGGCGACTGCGTCGACGGCATGCGCGGCCGACCTCGACGTCGACGTACTGCGCGGCTCGCAACCGGTCGGACCGGCGACCTTCACGCGCTGGAGCGGCTTTTACTTCGGCGGCCAGATCGGCTTCAGCGACGCCAACGCGGACTTTTCGGGGGCGACAGCGCCGCTGGTCCACTACAGTTTGCGCGAATCGACGCTGGAGAACGACGATTCGGTATCAACTTGGCCGGTGCTCGGCCGCGCGGGCAGCGACGCCGTTGGGTATGGCGGGTTTGTCGGGTACAACTCCCAATGGCAGGACCTGGTCCTCGGCCTCGAGGGCAACTATACGCACACCGCCTCCGTCGCGATGGCCGCCGTCTCTGCGCCGATCAGCCGTATGGTAACCGCTGGCGGCAACACCTACAGTGTCAACCTAACCGGCGCGGGTGCGTTGGAGGTCACGGATTATGCCTCGCTCCGCGCGCGCGCTGGATGGGCGCTCGGCAATTTTCTACCGTATGGCTTCGCCGGTTTGGCGCTCGGGCGAGGAAATTACAACGTCACCTCACAGGTCTCTGGGCAGCAGAATCCCTCATCGCCTCCTATCGTTCCATGCAACACGATCATAGCGCCGACCTGCGTCGATTACTCCTTCTCGAACAGCAACGGACAGCAAGGGGCGCTGATGTACGGATTCTCCGTCGGTGGCGGACTCGACTGGGCGCTCACGCAGAATATTTTTCTGCGCGGCGAGTTTGAATACGTGCAGTTTGCCCCGATAGCGAGCATAATGGCTTCCATCCTCAGCGCGCGCGTCGGCGCGGGCTTCAAGTTCTAAACGAACTTCCGCAAATCTTTCGCCATCATGTGGGCGCAAAATGATTTACGCTCAAAGAGTTTGGCATTGGCTCGGCGAGAACGTTGATGTGTTCTAATGCAAGCCGTGCGGCGTTTCGGTAAGCGAACCCCAGTAAGAAAACCAAAATGAGACACCTACCGGCACTCGTCTCGCTTTGTGGCGACAGGCGTTAACATTGTGGCGTAATGCGTGTTGCACCAGCCGGGTCCGTTCCATATTTTTTGGCTTATAGGCAGACCGGGCCGCTCCCCCCATCCCCCGACTATGCCGCCCGACCAATAAGCCAGCAACAATGTTCGCATCACGTCCCCCTCAGGTCTTGTCCTTCGATCAAGGTGCCGTCCGTCGTCACGCGATAATCGGCACCCCGCCAATGAACCGTCGCCCCGAAGAAGCTCGCCACGTAGACGGCGAAAGCAATGACATCTTGCAGCGGAATGAGCCAGTAATTTTGCCGCGGCAATCCGAAGCGCCATTCGACGCAACGGCAAAGCATCACGCGCGAGACCAGCACGGCAAGCGTGACCAGCA
>JBEKAE010000058.1:0-13367 GCA_050018375.1 Candidatus Acidiferrales bacterium
CCGACCCGAAGCCTTGGCTGTCGGCGTAAACCGACGACTGGTCGTTGAGCACACCTATTTTAACCGGCTTGCTTTGCGCCAGCGCGATCGAGGGTACGGCGGCCAACAGGATCGCCGCGATCAAAGATCTGATTTGCATAATTTCCTCCTTCGGTAGACGTTTCCAGTCCCAAGCTTAGCCCATGGCAAGCAAGAGATCGATTTCGCAGGTCATCTCCGCGGCTGCCCATTCTGTTCTCTGGCCTTACCGGCTAAAAAGTGAGTCATTTCGGTCCAGATCTCTTTCACGTACCGGGTTCTCGCCGACATCGCGGATTGCGGCAATTCCGAAGCGCGGATCCAGCCGCGTTGACCATCTTTCTGCGCCTTACGCGCGCGCGAGCTGCGCTCCGAATCCCGCCCGAGCCGCCGCCGACCCCAGCCCCGCCGACCCCAGCCGCCCGAGCAACCGGGCAGGCTTGGACAACACCCCGATCGCTAAATCCGCGGCACTGTGCTCGCGTTGACCACTTGGGTCGCCCATTCGCCCGCGAGACCGACCCGCCTCCCGACCGACTAAGTCGCTAAGCCTCGATGATCACCTTGAGCGCTTTCGTGCTGGCGGCATGCCCGAAGGTCTCGTAAGCATCCAGGATGCGGTCGAGCTTGAAGCGATGCGTGATCAAGAGCTTGGGGTCGATCTTCCCGGAGCGCAGAATGTTGAGCAGCACCGGCGTGCTGACGGTGTCGACCAGCCGCGTGGTGATGGCGATGTTGCGGTCCCACAGGCGCTCCAGATGGAGCGCCGCCGGATGTCCATGCACCCCGATATTGGCGATGGTACCGCCCGGCGCCACGATCTGTTCGCACAGCTCGAAGGTGGCCGGAATGCCCACCGCCTCGATGGCGGTGTCGACGCCGCGCCCGCCGGTCATCTTCAAAACCGTCTCCTGGGCCTTGCCGTCGGTGCTGTTGACGGTGCTGGTGGCGCCGAAACGCTTCGCCACGTCGAGGCGGTTGGCGTCGAGATCGATCATGATGATCTCGGCCGGCGAGTAGAACTGGGCGGTGAGCAGCGCCGAGAGCCCGACCGGCCCCGCGCCGACGATCGCCACGATGTTCCCCGGCTGAACCTTGCCGTTGAGCACGCCGCACTCGAAGCCGGTCGGCAGAATGTCGCTGAGCATCACTAGCGCCTCTTCGTCGGCGCCGGCGGGGATGGGGTAGAGGCTGTTATCCGCATAGGGAATGCGGACGAACTCGGCCTGCGTGCCGTCGATGCTGTTGCCGAGGATCCAGCCGCCGGTGGTGCAATGCGAGAACATGAGCTTCCGGCAATAAACGCATTTGCCGCAGGCGCTGACGCAGGAAATCATAACCCGGTCTCCTGGCTTGAACGCCGTGACGGCCGGCCCGATCTTGTCGACGATGCCCACGCCCTCGTGCCCCAGAATGCGGCCGGGCTGGCAGGTCGCGACGTCGCCCTTGAGAATGTGCAAATCGGTGCCACAGATCGTCGTTTTCGCCATCTTGACGATCGCGTCAGTGGGCGCCGCGATGTCCGGTTTGGGACGCTGTTCGAGGGCTTTCTTCCCCGGACCCTGATAAACGAAGGCTTTCATCGCCGACATCCTTGCTGTTGTGAAACGATCTCGAGCTGACGGTTACGGTATCACCGGGCAAGCGATGATCAGTCAGCGTTGAGGTCAGCTGATTGATCGTTAAACCGACATCCCCCGATGACCAGGAAGTCGCGTGAACGATAGCATTCTGCTCGGGTAGCCGGAAGCCAAAAGGCAGCGTCCGCAAGGCTTCCGGCGTTGGGCGCGGCGGCCGCCAAAGCAAAAGTTACGGCGCTATAAAGATGTCAACCGACGACCAGCCGATTGAGGGACTGTTGGCGACGTCGGGCATCGTAGCCTTGGTGCTCGGTCTCGCCCTGCAAAGTACGTTGGCAGACCTTTTCTCGGGAATTGCACTAAACATCGAAGACCCGTTCGGTGCTGGTGATCGGATAACCGTTGACGGAGGCAACGAGGGCCAAGCCATCGAAATCAATTGGCGGGCGACGCGGATTCGCAACCGAAGCGGCGACACTACGGTTATTCCAAACAGCCAGATCGCTAAGTCGACGCCCTCGTGCTCGGCCCCTGTGCGCCACCATCGGCGGACCGGAAACGCCGCCGATGGCGTAGATGCCCGGCACATTGGCCTTGTTGAATTGATCGATGTTATGCTCGGTCGGCGCGATCACGCCATAGGCGATGCTGTGCCCGTTGGCGATCCAAGCCTTTCTGAGCAGTTCATCCAGGGGATTGGCCCCCAGAAACACGAAGGCAGCTTGACGAGCCGGGCTAGCGCGCTTTTCCGCAAGCTCGTTCTCGCCGATCGGCGAGGCGCCGCGCCGCTTCGACTTCGGCCAGGCCGCCGATATCGTGGATCGCCTGTATTGCGTATTGCGTTCGCCTCACTCGAAGTTTCTACTGTCGACGAATGCTGAATGATGTCGGTCTCCGAGCTGTTTGGTGCAAGTAGGCTCGAACGAGGGACTATGACACTCTCGCTCGCCGAGTTGCGTCAAGATTAAGCACTCGGCGCTGCCGTGGAGTATTGGAGCAGAATCCACATCGTCTCGACGCCCATCTGACTTACTAACGAAACGCAAGGCGGTTCGTCAAAGTGGACATCACTGAAGTCCTGCTAACGCGTGGTCAAGTGAATGCCGTTCGCGCAGCCTTCAAGGCTGGCATCACGCCGTCACGGATTGCTCGACACTTCGGGAATTCCCAATCGAATGTGCGGAAGGCGTTGGCGTCGGACGAAGAAGTGAAAGGAGGATTCTGTCCTGCTGCAGCAACCCCCAGAGTTTGCGATGATCCTGAGTGCTCCAGTCTAAAAACGGAGTTTACCATGAACACGTACGTCGCCATTATTGGCGGGAAAGCGATCTTGGCATTTCGTGCTGAGGATGACGATGACGCGCGCGCGATGATCGATGACCAGGAAGGCAGCATGCGATCTGATCTGAAGGTGCTCCTTGGTACAGACGGAAAGCCGCCATGGGACGGGAAGTCCGCCATTGAGGCGCGAGAGGCGACGGCGGCACAACACGCCGGATGGAAGCAGTCTCGCGACCAAGCAATTAGCGACGGGGAAATTGACCTGGATGCTGGCAACAATCCAGATGAGTGGAACGTCTATTTAATGCGCATTCCTCTAACACAAAAAGTTCGGCGTAACCACAGATCAGGTCGTAGCCAATCGGAAAAAGCGAATAAACAAACAAGTGCCGTTGCAGGCGGAATTATGTACCGTTTTCTCGAGGGCACAGCAGATCAATATATGACACGTGCAGTAATGACCGTGACGCGCCAAACAACCATGCGCGAGCTGGAGGCATTATTTGAGAAACACGATTTTAATTCCTTCCCCGTAATGGAAGAAGGGAAGATGTTGGGGATCGTTGCAAAATTCGATTTTCTTCGAGCCTTTGCCTTCACCACCGGTCAGATGGTGCCCCATTACGATGAGTTGATGCGACGACCGGTCGCCGAAATGATGACCGAAGCCGTTGTTCATGTCGAACCGGCAGCACCATTGACACGAGTTCTCCAATTGATGGTGAGGCTTAAGAACCGGAGCTTTCCGGTTATCGGGCCCGATCGCCAATTGGTAGGAATGATTTCTCGCGAGGACGTGATACGCGCACTCAAGGAGGCGACACAGGACGATTAACGCGTGAGGTCTGACCGGGGTTCATTAAGCGTGAGCAACGCCGTTTCGGTTCGACCTTGTCTATTTTTTCGGTTGTACGACCATGGGACCGGAGCGACATAAGGGCGTGGCCGCGCCTGCGCGATCTCGTTGAGGGCCCGGCTGGACCTGTGGGGCGTATGTGCAGCAATACAGACCATCGTGAACAAGACGTTCAAAGAAATTGCTTCCGGCGATGCCGCGACGGTCCAGCGCACGTTGCAGACCGGCGATGTGCGGGCCTGGGCCGCCGCCTTCGGCGATGTGGACATGCTCGCCAGCCCCGCCGAGAGCCAGGGGGGCCGTCGGCATTGTCACGGCCATCCTGACCGCGCTGGTTGGTTCAGCCCTCCCGGGACCCGGGACTTCGATCCGCACAACCCCGGTGCAAATCAAGGGTGCGCTGCCAATCGGCGCGGCCATGACGGCGCGACTCGTCGTGCGGGAGAACCGGTCGGATCACGGGATCGCCGTGCTGGACGGGCAGTGCACCGATCCGGCGGGTCAGGTTTTCGCCACCGCGATCGAGGAAGTTCTGGCACCGACGACGCGGCAGCGACACCAGGTGGCGGAGCATCGGCTCGAGGGGCTTGTCGAACGCTGTCAGGGTCTCAAGCCGATGCTGACCGGCGTGGTGCACCCATGCAGCGCCGATGCGTTCCGCGTTCACCACTTTAGTTGCCCCATCAGTGCACAGCCTCCAGCGTCAGCGCGATGCCCTGGCCGCCGCCGATGCAAAGCGTGACAACGCCGCGTTTGATGTCATCACGCTGCATCGAATAGAGCAGACGCGTAGTCAGCACCGCGCCGGTCGCGCCGAGCGGATGACCATGCGCGACGGCGCCACCTTCGACGTTCACGATCTCCTCGGAGAGGCCAAGCGCGAGAGTGCCTGGCGCACGGCGGGAACGGGCCCGAGCCCAAACATTCCCGGCTCGACCGCGCCGATGCCGTAGGACACAAGTCGGGCCATCGGCTTGAGGCCCTGCTTCTCGGCCCATGCGCGTTCGGCGACGATCATGGCGGAGGCTCCGCTGTTCAAACCGGGCGCATTGCCGGCGGTAATTGTCCCGTCCTTGCGGAACGCCGGATGGAGTTTTGCGAGACCTTCCAGCGTGGTGTCAGGCCTGTTGCTTTCGTCCTGGTCGAAGACTTTCACCCCCTTGTGGCCGTGAATCTCCACCGGCGTAATCTCTTCCTTGAACTTACCGGCCGCCTGCGCTGCCGAAAAACGCTGCTGCGACCGCAATGCCCAGCGATCTTGTTGTTCGCGGGTGATTTGGTGAGATTTTGCCAAATCTTCCGTGTGCCACCCTGAATGCTCGCCGGAAAACGCGTCGTTGAGGCCATCGCGCAACATGCTGTCGTAGAGTTGCCCGTCGCCCATTCGGTAGCCCCAGCGTCCATTAGCCACCAGGTAAGGCGCCATATCCATGTTCTCCATGCCGCCGGCGACCGCACTATCCAACATGCCGAGCATGACCTCCTGTGCGGCGGAGGCGATCCCTTGCGCACCGGAGCCGCAGACGCGGTTGACCGTCATGGCGGGAACATCGACCGGTATCCCGCTATTGACGGCGGATTGCCGCGCCGGGTTCATCTTGTTGCCGGCCTGGATCACGTTGCCCATCACCACCGTTCCGACCTTCGCCGGATCAAGTGTCGAGCGGGTGAGTACCGCCTTGATGGCAATCGCGCCCAAGTCCGGCGCCGATATCGTTTTCAGGCTCCCGTCATAGGTTCCGATCGGGGTCCGCACGGCTTCACAAAGGACGATTTCACGCATGGCCATTTCCGTCACTCCTGTTCGAGATGCACTGCGGCGGTCTCTAATATCTAGGTGTAGATCCGCGGCGATCCACCCGTGTTCAATTTGCAAGTATCCATTCCCGCGCCCGCGCGGCGTCAGCTAGCGAAAAGACTTTCGTCGTCGCGGGCATGAGGAAACCGAAGAAATGGGCGATGTGCTTGATCCATTCGACATCGGTGACGAAGGCAATGCGGTCCCATCGCGTGAAACTCTGCATTCCAACTTTGAAATCTTCCCAGGCCGCGCCGGGGTCGAGAGGGAAATCCGCGCTGGTTCGTAGTAGAGCCGGAGCTTGTTGTGCGTGCGCAGCGCGTTCGTAACAGCCGGCACCAGAACTGCGTCATAATCAGCTTTGGTCACACGGCCCTGGCAAGCGAACGCGACGACATTGCCGGGAAAGTCCGTGAACTGCTTGATCATTGGCGACCTCCTCGCTGTTTTCGCTCAGCGCTACACACTCCTCGCGCCACAGCCGTCATAGCCGCAGCCCGCCGTCGATCTCCAGAATCCGACCGTCGTAGTAGTCGTTCTGCAAGATGAAGAGCGCGGCGCGCGCAATTTCCTCGGGCCGCGCGAACCGCCGCAACGGAATGGTCGAGACGATCCTGTCTTTGACCTTCGGCGGAATGGCTGCCACCATGCGCGTCTCGCTGAAGCCCGGAGCGATGCCGGCGACGCGAATGTTGTAGCGCGCGAGTTCTTTGGCCCAGGTCACTGTCATGGCGGCGACGCCGGCCTTGGCCGCAGCGTAGTTGGTCTGTCCGACATTGCCGGCGCGAGAAATGCTGGAAATGTTGATGATCACGCCGCCGTGGCCGCTTTCGATCATCTGCACGGTGGCTTCGCGGCCGCACAGGAATACGCCTCTGAGGTCAACCGCAATCACTCGATGAAATTCGGTCACCGACATTTTTTTCTTCACCTTGCCGTCGACCGCCTTCACCAAGAGGGCGTCGCTAGTGATGCCAGCGTTATTGATGAGGCCGTCGACGCTGCCGAATTCCTTGCGGACGCTGTTGAACAGCGCCTCGACTGCCGGCTCGTCGGTGACGTCGGCTGGGTAGTCTTTGACCTTGCCGCCTGCTTTCGTGCAAAGCCGTACCGTCGTCTGGAGTTTTGCGTGATCAAGGTCGACCAGCGCGAGCTTGGCGCCCTGACCGGCGATGATCTCCGCCATCTTTTGGCCGAGCCCTTGCGCCGCACCCGTGATTACGATCACTTTGCCTTGCAATTCCATTTGACGCTTCGAGACTGTTTCAATTCTCGCGGTTGCGACTGTTCGCGTTTCCGAGCGTCTCCTTTTGCTTACTTCATGAAGACGTAGCGTCCCGGTGCATCCTCAATCGCCGCAAAGCCGGCTGCCGCGTCGCCGAGCGGCGGCGGTGGAACCGGCTCGCCGGATCGCGCGGCAAGCCATGTGCTCCACGCCGGCCACCATGAACCCTCGTTCGGCACATGTTCGGCAAGCCATCTGTCGGGATCGATATAAGGTTCGCCGTGCCCGCGCACAGCCATGCGGAAATGCCGATGCGGGTGTCCCGGTTCGGACAATATCCCCGCGTTGTGTCCACCATTTGTCAGGACAAAAGTGATCGGAGCCTCGGTCAAAAGATGCAGCTTGAAGACCGAGTGCCAAGGGGCGACGTGGTCGCGCTCCGTGGAGACGGCGAAGAGGGGCAGGCGGATGTCGGGCAGCGCCACCGGCCGGCCGGCCACTTCGAACCGGCCCTCGGCGAGGTCGTTGTTGAGAAAAAGCGACCGCAGATATTGCGAGTGCATGCGGAAGGGCATGCGTGTCGCATCGGCATTCCAGGCCATGATATCGATTGGAAACGACGTCTCGCCCATCAGGTAGTCGTGGATGCTGCGCGACCAGATCATATCGTTCGATCGCGACATCTGGAACGCCCCGGCCATCTGCCTGGAGTCGAGATAGCCGCGCTCCCACATCATATCTTCGAGAAACGCGACCTGGCTCTCGTCGATGAAAAGCATCAGCTCGCCGGCCTCGGTGAAGTCGACCTGGGCGGCGAACAGGCTCAGGCTCGCCAGCCGCTCGTCGCCGTCGCGCGCCATCGCCGCGGCGGTGATCGCGAGCAGCGTTCCACCGAGGCAATAACCGACCGCATGTACCTTGCGGGCACCGGTGATGGCGGTCGCCGCCTTGATCGCCGGGAGCACGCCCTCGGTGCGATAATCGTCGAAACCGACGTCGCGGTCCTCCGCTCCCGGGTTCTTCCAGGAAACCATGAATACGGTGAAGCCCTGCTGGGTGAGGAACTTGACCAGGGAATTCGCCGGCGACAGGTCGAGGATGTAGTATTTCATGATCCAGGCCGGCACGATCACGATCGGCTCCGGGCGCACGCGGTCGGTTGCAGCCGTATATTGGATGATTTCCGCAAGACGCGTGCGCAGGACGACCTTGCCCGGCGTCACGGCCACTTTTTCGCCGACCTTAAATGCCTCCGTGCCGCGCGGCGGCGCGCCGCTTCGTGCTCGCGTCAAGTCCGCAATCAAGTTCGCGTAACCGCGCACCAAGTTGGCGCCCGACTCGGCGCGCGTACGCGCCAGGACCTCCGGGTTGGTTCCGATGAAATTCGAGGGAGCGACGGTATCGAGGAGCTGCCGCGCCGTGAAATTTGCCATGTCGTCATGGCCCTGGCTCACGCCGCGCACATGCGTAGTCGCCGCTTCCCACCAGCGCTCGATCGAAAGAAAGTTGTGGGCGTAAACGTTAAACGGAAAAGTCCGCCACTCCGGCGCGCGGAAGCGATCATCGTGCGGCAATGCGCGCTCGGATGGGTCGCGCGACGAGCCGGACGCGGATTCAGCGGCGAAGGCCAAATTGTCCGCGGCTCCGGCGATCGCTTGTCGCGCCAGATCGGCCTGCTTGCCGGGCGAGAATGCAAGATGTCCCCACCAGTCGAAAAAAGCTGCTCCCAGCGCGGCTGGCGATAGGCCCAACGTAGCGTGGGAAATGACCGCATGCGCCGCACGGTCGAGAACCTGGAATGCAGTATCGGAAGACGATTCCCGAACTGCAGTCCCTTCGGCTGCGGTTTTGCTCGCCCGCGGCGCTACAGTGTCACGCGAGTGGACGAGGGCGACAGACGGCATGATCACCTCCACTGCAGCTCGCTCGGTCGGCTACGTGCTGTGGCCGCCACCGCCTTTGATCAGCGAACCGTTGGGCAGCAGGTGGGTGGCCGCCTCCATGATCTTCTGGGTATCGGCGAGAAGATGCTTGCCGTCTTCCGCCATCATTTCAAAGCGCCGGCTGGCCCACTCCTGGTAAGCCGCCATCGCGTCCGGGATGGAACGCGCCGCCGTCAATTTGGCTGCAAGCTCGGACGCAAGATTTGCCTCCGATTGCGCGCGATCGAACCATTGACGGTTCATCTCCTGGAGCTTTTCGACAAGCTCCGTTTGGGCGTTGACGAACTCGTCAACGCGCTTTTTCCCCATCTCGGCAAACTCGGCGGGCATCAGATTCGCCGACGAGGATTTTTCTTTTTGGGCCATGACACGACTCCCTGCTGATTGCGGCAACTCCGAAGCGCTGATACGCGCTAACCACGATCTTAGTGAGCGGGAAGTCGAGGGCGATAGCCTCGGAATCTACTCAGACACCGGTTCCGCAAAAGCCTACCAAGGTCACCATTGACCAACTGGAGCCTTGATGTAGATCAAGGGACCTTGTCGTAACATGCCATAATATGCGACCGTTTGGGAGAAACCAGTAAGGTCGCAGACATTTGATTTCTAAAAATTCCGTAATGCTCTCGTCACTAAACCGCCGTTCTTTCACTTCCTCATGTGGCTGCAGCACGCCGTTTTCGCGCCAAGCGTCCGGCTTGGACTGAAGGAGATTTCACATGATCAAGACAGACATTATCTCTGGCAACGTATTGAGGATCATGGCGCCGGAGAAATTGAAGGCTGACGACTTTCGCCAAATTGCGCCGCAAGTCGATTCTATTATCAGTCGGTACGGGAAAATCAGGCTGCTGATTGATGCTTCCGGGTTCGACGGCTGGGAGAATATCGCGGCCTTTGAAAATCATGCTGGATTCGCAAAAAATCACCAGCAGAAGGTAGAGCGCTCGCAGTCATCGCCGGGCACGACTGGCAGCATTGGTTGATTGGCGCGGTCAGAATTTTCCTGCACCCGGAGGTAAGAGCGTACGATAAGAGCCACGAGAGTAAGGCGCTGAAATGGATCGTCGGATAAGCGCCGAGAGATCGGTGTCAACAGCACTCCAGGATGCACCTTTCATCCCTCTCTCATTGCGTTCATTTCAGATGCATTGCAGGGATCATGGTTCGGCGCCGATAAGGGTCAACTGCACCCGTTTACACAGTTGCATTCGTTGGTCGGCGAGAGTGGTCCCGGAAATCCGCAAGCGCTATTGGGGGCGGAGATTCTGGGCCCGAGGATATTTCTGCACGACCAGTGGCAACGTCACTGATGACATCAACTTCATCCAGTATATTCAAAGCCACTCTGATAAATTTACCGACGCCAGTCGGTAGTTGTTTAGTGTGGCTAACAAATCTCAGCGTCCAGCGAACATATAGCGGCAAGCCCACCCCACCAGCCAAATAGCTGCAGCAAGGAGCAAAGGGGCGATCCGGATAATGGGTTCGCCTCTCTCAGCATCGTACACGTAGCCCCATACTTCCCACACCACGATGAGGCCGGCGATAATGGTGGCCGTCCAAAAAAGAAACACTCCCCACGACGCTGTCATTTCAGTCTCCCCCACCTCGACACCTTTTGATCGGGTGCCAGATCTTTTGGGCGGCGATCCACGGGGCATTCGCCGGCCAGCGCTCCTCCAAAGATGCGAGCCCCCATGAACAGCCCAATATGGGCGCCCGGCGCGGTCTTCTGAATGATGCCGTCCTTCGGCGTCCCGAGATATCTAGCGGCATCAAGGCCCTGCTCGGGCGTCGTGATATCATCGTCTGCGCCCGCCAGCAAATAGGCGGGGCAAGTGATATCGTGAAGATTAAGCCTCCGGCCAAGCCCGACGAACTGCCCCTTCGCGAGCCGGTTCTCCTGGAACAGTTGCTGGATCACCTGGAGATACCAACGCTCTGGTAGGATCGTGGGGGTCTCGTACCAGCTCTCGAATGTCTCCTCCTTTTTCAGATACACCGCGTCGTCGATGTGCTCATAAAGATCGACTTGGTCCTGAATACAGTGCTACACGTCCGGCGGCAGACCCTCGATAATTTTGAGCATTGTGTCCTCGGTTTGCTCTTCGGACTTGCTTTTGATTCCGGCTCCCAGAAGATCACAAACAGTATCCGCTCAAGATATCATTTCGCGAGCCCCTTGCGGATGGACAGCAATTCGCGACGGCGCTTTGCACTAGTTTTCAGGTAAGCCATTTTAAGTCCCTCGAAGGTGTCGAGGACAATTTGGGATACAATCAATCGAGCGTTCTCCTTGTCGTCGGCGGGAACGACATACCAGGGGGCGTGACCGGTGCTTGTCGCAGTGAGGCATTCCTCATAGACCTTCATGTACTGCTTCCAGAATTTTCTCTCGGCAATGTCAGCAGTACTGAATTTCCAGTTCTTTGCCGGTTCGTCGATGCGCGCCAGAAAGCGTCTTCGCTGTTCTTCATTCGAAAGGTGGAGGAAGAACTTGATGATGCGGGTTCCGTTGCCGTGGAGGTGTTTCTCCAAATCCACGATCGAACGATACCGGTCGTGCCAGATTTTCTTGTCGTGATGCGGGGTGTCCGGGATCGCTTCGCTGCGCAGAATCTCGGGATGCACGCGGACGATCAGCACTTCCTCGTAATAGGATCGGTTAAAAATGCCGATCCGTCCGCGTTCCGGCAGATCGCGGCTGGTGCGCCATAGAAAGTCGTGTTCCAATTCGGCGGCGCTGGGGTGTTTGAAGCTGAATACCTGGCAGCCCTGGGGGTTGACCCCCGACATCACATGCCTGATGGCGCCGTCTTTTCCCGCAGCATCCATCGCCTGAAAGATCAGCAGGATGGCATGGCGATTTGTTGCATAGAGAAGCTGTTGTTGTGAACTCAGTTGCGCAACGTGCTCTTCCAGGAGTTTTTGATATTGTTCCTTCGACTTGTACACGGGATCGACCTTCGTCGGCCACTTTTTGAGGTTGACCTCGTCTCCTTCCCGCACGCGAAAATCCTTTGAGCGTATTTTCATCGTCTACCTTCCAGCGATTTGCCGCTGATCTCGCATTGCGTCACTTGGCGGTGTTCGGCGTCGGGTCGGGCGGTGTCTTGGCTTCGGCATCTGGCTTAGGCTCGGCTTTGGGGTAAGGCTGGGGCTTGGCCTCAGGCTTAGGTTCGGCTTTGGCTTCGGGCTGAGGCGCAGCTCTGGCGTCAGGTTGAGGCTCGGCTTTGGCGTCAGGCTTGGCGTCGGCCTCAGTCTCAGGCGCCGTCGCGGCCGCGGCGGGTTTCTCAGCCCGATTGATTGCCTGGGCGACGATACGCCCAACACTCTCTGGGTCTTTGGCGAGGCCGGCCAGGAGGACGTCACCGAGCGTCGTGTTCATCAGTGTCGCGACGTCGGTATTGGCTTCAGGCTTGGGCTCGGATTTGGCTTCAGGCTGAGGCGCAGCTTTGGCTTCAGGCTTGGGCGCGGCTTTGGCTTCGGGCTGAGGTTCAACTATGGCTTCAGGCTGAGCCGCGGCCTTGGCTTCAGGCTGAGGCACGGCTCTGGTTTCAGATTTGGGCGCAGCTTTGGCTTCAGGGTTGGGCTTGGGTTCGGCCTTGGCTCCAGGCTGAGGCGCAGCTTTGGCTTCAGGGTTGGGCTTGGGTTCGGCCTTGGCTTCAGGCTGAGGCGCAGCTTTGGCTTCAGGCTGAGCCGCGGCCTTGGCTTCGGGCTGAGCCGCGGCCTTGGCTTCAGGCTTGGGCGCAGCTTTGGCTTCAGGCTTCGGCTCGGCTTTGGCTTCAGGCTTCGGCTCAGCTTTGGCTTCAGGCTGAGCCGCGGCCTTGGCTTCGGGCTTGCGCTCGGCTTTGGCTTCGGGCTTGGGCTCAGCTTTGGCTTCGGGCTCGGTCTCGGCCTTGGGCTTCTCCTCGGCTTTGGCCTTGGAATCGGCTTCGGCTGCAGGCTTGGGCTCGGCTTTGGCTTCAGGCTGAGGCGCGGCTTTGGCTTCCAGTTGAGCCGCGACCTTGGCTTCAGGTTTAGGCGCAGCCTTAGCTTCGGGCTTAGGCGCGGCCTTGGCTTCAGGTTTGGGCTCGGCTTTGGCTTCAGGCTGAGGCGCGGCTTTGGCTTCCGGTTGAGCCGCGGCCTTGGCTTCAGGTTTGGGCGCAGCCTTAGCTTCGGGCTGAGGTTCGGCTGTGGCCTCAGGCTGAGGCGCGGCTTTGACTGGATCGAAAATCCGATATGCGAGCAGTTTCACACGGTCGTTCACGAGGAACCAAGCCAGAGCATAGCCCCAAACGAACACCGCCCAACCCCAGCCGAGGGGTGTCATGAACAACCCATAAACCGCAATCAGGGTCGCCACCATCTGCGTGCCGAGCACCGCGCCCCATAGGATCCGCGCCGGGCGTATCGACCAGAACGGGCCGCGGGTGCGCGTCAGGAAAATCGTCAGATGTCCGGCAACGGACAGCTTCAGGTACATCAGCGTCTGGATATGCGCGCGGTCGAGGTGAAAGACGCGCTCGCCAAGATAAAACAGGCCAAACGCGGAAACGACCCCGATGATGCCCAGCACCGTGGCGATCCCCAGCACCAGGCGCATGTTCCAGGCCTCGGGCTGATCCTTGTAATGAACATTGTCATAGGCAATCGACAGGATGGCGCCGTCGTTGAGCAACGC
>JBEKAE010000059.1:0-8489 GCA_050018375.1 Candidatus Acidiferrales bacterium
ACAGGGCACCTGCCGCAAAAAGCGGAGACGCATCCGCGCCAAATCAACAGTGGAAATGATCGTCGCGCCGCAGGGGCGGTCGAGCCAACGACAAAATAGTCATTGTTCGAGGTTCCCTCAAGCGTAGGGCGACCGCCCTGCAGGGGCGTGCGCAAGGCCCGCCCCGCCGTTGCCGCCGCGCGTGAGGTCAAAAATGTCGGCCCGTCCCAGGATTGCGGTCTTTTCCATGGGGGGAACAATAGCGTCAACGCGCGGCGCCGACGGCGCCGCGTCCCCGCGTCTGACTGCCGAGCAACTCGTGGCCGCGGTGCCGCGGCTTGCCGAAGTTGCGGACATTGAAACGGTCCGCTTTCGCCAGGTAGCGTCCTCGGACCTAACCGTGGCCGACGTCATCGCGCTCGCCGAAAGGCTCGGCGGCGCCGTGGCCGATGGGATTACCGGAGCCGTCGTGACCCAGGGCACCAACACGCTGGAGGAGACCTCCTTCGTCCTCGATTTGCTCTGGGACCGCGAGGAAGCGGTCGCGCTCACCGGGGCCATGCGCCATCCCGACCTTCCCGGCGCCGACGGACCGGCGAATCTGCTTGCCGCTTCCGTGGTTGCGTCTAGCCCGCTCGCGCGGGGTCTTGGCTGTCTGGTTGTCTTCAACGACGAAGTTCACCTGCCGCTGTTCGTGCACAAGTCCCACACCAGCAATCCGGCAACGTTTCGCTCGGCGCAGACGGGACCGATCGGCTGGATCAGCGAGGGCCGCTTGCGCATCGCGCTGCGTCCGGTGGTCCGCCATCATATCGCGATACGGGGCGCGCTCGATGCCGTGCCGCCGGTCGCGCTCGTGAAGATGACGCTCGGCGATGACGGCCGCCTGCTCACGGCGATCGAATCGTTCGGTTATCGAGGGCTTGTTGTCGAAGCCACAGGTGGCGGCCATGTCCCGCGCACGACGGCCGAGATACTCGGTGCGCTGACGCAAAAAATGCCGGTCGTGCTCACGTCGCGGACCGGCGCCGGCGAAGTGCTTCACAATACCTACGGATTCGTAGGATCAGAAACCGATCTGCTCAAGCGCGGGCTCATCCACGCCGGCATTCTGGACGGACTTAAGGCGAGGCTCCTGCTAACGCTTTTGTTAATTGCCGGAGCCGATAACAGGACGATTGTTGAAGCATTCGCCGCCGTCGGGATTCCGGGCAGCCGGCCGGCTTTTCGCCTGACCTGACGAGCGTACCTTCAATACCTCGCGGGTGACATAGGCGATGGTGCGCTCGAAGCCGAGACTAAAGCCGGTAAGCGGCACCGTGCCGTAGCGGCGGAGATCGCGATACCAGGCGTAGAGCTCCTTGTCGATGCCGCGCTCTGCCATGCCCGTGTCGAGCATGTCGAGCCGCTCCTCGCGTTGGCTGCCGCCGATGGTCTCGCCGATACCGGGCGCGACACATCCATGGCCGCATCGCGGCGCAGCAAGCCTGCAAGCGAATAGCCAAGCCTGCCAAAGTGAACCGCTAACATGATTCAAGGCCCATTTGAATCAAACAAACGTTAATTTAGAAAGCCGCTGCGCGCTCAACGGATTCCGATTCGCCTAATGACACATTACGGAATAGTTGCCCGCTGCCCAGCGCGCCGAATTTTCCGATCTTCCGCCATCAAAGAAAATTTCGAGGCGCGGGAATAAATCGCCGCGTCGGCCGCTCTCATCATCAGAAGCCGCTGAAGATCGAAACGGCGGCGCGATCGCGGCCTGGCGCCACGATTACATCAAGAGGAGAATGAAAATGTTGAACATCCGCAATGCGGCCATCGCCGTGATCACCTCTGCCTCGCTCTCGCTGTTGGCGGTGTCGGTGGCACAGGCCCATGGCGGCGAAAAAAAGCCGACCCATAGGGCAATCTATAACACCACCCGGGATCCCTCCACGATAAACCGTCAGACACCGACGTGGCTGGACAACTACCACGGCATGCCCACGTTATCGGAGGGCGGGGGCGTCGGCTAAGCAGTTGTCGAGGCCTGTAAAGCCTTGATCGGCGTGATGTCCCTCGCGCACCCCCGCGCGGGGGACGCTCGCACCATGCACGCGGTGTCGGTATCCGATGAAGCGCGGAATTGCTGAGCAATATCCGTCACATCGAAGAGTACGACCGTCGCAAGCCTTCTCCGTCCCAGAGGCAGATGGCCGACGAACAAGCGATTTATGTTGCCCGCGTCAAAATAATTTCATTGGCGCGGGAATAAACGCCAACTGGCGGCGATCTTATCGGTAACGGAGACATTGCTCGACGGTGTCGTCCGGTCCACGCGATCAATTCGATGCAAGGAGAACGTCAATGCTAACCGTATCCATGTCTCGCCGGAGTCTTCTGACGTCTGCAGCCGTGGCTGCAGCCTTTGGGCTGGACAGAAAGTTGGCTTTCGTCACCCCCGCACATGCGGAGACGCCGCTCGAGCCGACGACGGGATTCTACAAGTACAAGGTCGGGTCCATCGAGGTCACAGCCGTCTATGACGGCATCTGGCGCAAACCCCACGATCCCACTTTCATCAAGAATGCCTCGGTCGAGGAAACAAAGGCCGCGCTCGCGGCTGCTGGCCTGACCACGGAATTCATGCCGATTCCGCTGACGGTGATCGTGCTCAAGATCGGCGACAAGCACGTCATGGTCGACGCCGGGTCAGGTGTTGGCCAGTGGCAAGCAAACGCCACGCACCTGCCTGCCAACATGCAGGCCGCCGGCATCGACCGCAGCCAGATCAGCACGATCCTGGTCTCGCATTTTCATCCTGATCACGTCTGGGGCCTGATGGAGAAAGGTACCAACGCGGCCGTCTTCCCCAATGCCGAACTGATCGTCAACGGCACCGAATACAAGTGGTGGACGGAGCCCGGCCGGGTCGAGAAATTAGCGGAAGGCCGCAGGGCCGCTGGCAAGCGCATCGCCGACGTTTTTCCGACGTGGAAGAACTGGAAGCTCGTCGAGGATAAAGCAGAAGTGGCGCCTGGCGTCCAGCTCCTCGCAGCGGTCGGTCACACTCCCGGTCACTCGGCGTTCCTGGTTACTTCAGGCAAAGATCAACTGATGGTGTCGAATGACACCATGTACGTGCCCGCTCTCTTGGCGCCGCACCCGGAATGGGAAGGGGTCTACGATCAGGACGGTCCGACGGCGGTCGCTACGCGCCGCAAACTCGTCGACCGCGTCATCGCCGACAAGATGATGATCTGCGGCGCACATTTCCCGTTCCCTGGTGCTGGCGTGTTCGCCAAGGACGGCAACGCCTACACCTTCACGCCAGTAGTCCAATCCTGATCCACACGAGTCTAACCCTGATCACACATGGAGAATGTCACATGAAAACGCTTCAATCCATCCTGGCGAGCACAGCGCTGCTTGTTAGTCTCGGTCTCGCGCCAGCACTTATGCAGGCTCCAGCCTTTGCGGTCGACAACATGGAATCGACCGACGCACCCGACCTCAGCTCTGTCCGCGCCAAGATCAAGGCTAACGACTATGCCGCTGCTCTGGCGGAACTGAGGGATATGGCCGAAGATACCCAACAGGCCGATGTCTATAATTTGCTCGGCTACACCCTGCGCAAGACCGGCGACTTCAAGACCTCGCTGACTTATTACACCAAGGCGCTGGACCTCCAGCCGGATCACAAGGCCGCGCGCGAGTACCTCGGCGAGCTTTATGTCGAGACCGGCGACTTGGAGAAGGCCAAGCAGCAGCTCGCCGTCCTTGCGAAACTCTGCCCGGGCGGCTGCGAAGAGCGCGAAGACCTGCAAAAGGCAATCAGTGCCAAATCGGCAAGCAATTGAAGACCAAAGCGGGCGATCGCTCGCCCGCTTCTTTCCTCCAGCTGGAAGCAAATGGGAGTTGAGCGATGGACAGAGTTCTGGGAATAAAAAATACGACGCTGGACAATGTCGTCTTGCTCGCAAGCCGGTTATTGCTTGCATTGATCTTTGTCCACGAGGGTGCGTTTCTGGCCATGAACTTTGCAGCTGCTTCTGCAGGCATGGCCAAGATGGGCGTTCCAGCGGCCGCGCTCGTTCCGACGATCGCTTTGCAGCTGGTTGCGGGTTTGGCGATTGCGATTGGCTGGCATGCGCGACTGGGCGCGGCAGCGCTAGGCCTGTTCTGCGTGGCAACCGCGATCTTGTTTCACACAAATTTTGCCAGCCGAAACGAGCTGCTGCATTTCGAGAAGGACCTCGCCATCGCCGGCGGAATGTTTGTATTAATGTTGCGCGGCGCCGGGGGTCTTTCCATCGACGCATTTGCCGAACGAAACGCACAGCATGACTCGTTGGTTCAACTTGCGAACCGCGAAGTTGCCTCCGAACCGCAGACCTCGTATCATCAAAACTCGGTAGCAGCCTCGAGCGCGAAACCAACCACGGTGCCGGAAAAGTTATTCAGGGCGATTGGAACGTAACGACATGGCCGATTCAACGTCTGATGATAACTCGGTCCTGCTGGTTCACGCCTATCTGGACGGCGAGCTCGATGCTGCCAATGCCCTGGAAATCGCGCAGCGGATGAGCACTGATCCGGCGCTCGCCGCTGAGGGCGAGCGGGTCAAGGCGTTGCAGCAACTAATTCATGAGCGTCTTCCGCGCGAGGTGGCACCGCCAGATCTGCGGGCCCGCATCGAGGCGTCGGTCGGCGGCTTGAGCCGCCCACGCGCGCAACCATCTTGGCGCGCGCTTGCGGCGTCGATCGCCCTGACTGCCGTCGTCGCCAGCAGCTCGACCTGGTTCATTGCCGGCTCTCAACCAACAAACGGGGTGGCGGAGTCGCTGGTTTCAGATCACATTCGTGCTCTTATGGCGGCACAACCCACCGATGTGGCATCGTCGGACCGCCATACCGTAAAGCCCTGGTTCAACGGCCGCATCCCAGAGTCGCCGCGGGTTGTCGACCTCGCCAAGGCGGATTATCCACTGGTTGGGGGACGCATCGACGTGGTGGGCCAGACGCCGGTCCCGACGCTGGTGTATCGCCACGACAAGCATCTTATCAGCCTCACCGAAATGCCTGCCGAAGGCCAATTTGGATTTTCAGGCGGCCCCCGCGCCATCGACGGCTACAATTTGGTCCACTGGACGGAAAATGGGGTGAGCTATTGGGCAATCTCCGACCTTGCCTCCGCGAAGTTGGAGGAGTTCACTCAGCTATTTCGCCGCACTCCACCTGAGTTGTGAGAGTTTTTGGAAGCGGCAAGCGAGGGCATGCCCAGCCCGAATATGCGCCGCAGTACGTTTACCAACATCACGGCAATAATATCGGCCTGACCGTTGATCCGCAAAAGTTACCGCAATGAAATCTGAAAGGTCAACATTACGCTTGGCCGCCTCCGCCGCTCCAGACCGGATAAGCGGCGATGACAACGCGCGCTTTGCGACCGTTGTCGTGCCGCATATCGATGACGCCTATCGGCTGGCGCATTGGTTGACAGGTAATCGTACTGATGCCGAAGATGTGGTGCAGGACGCGTCGCTACGCGCCTTCCGCGCCATCCGTAGCTTTACTGGCGGCAGTGCTCGCGCTTGGCTGCTTACCATCGTACGCAACACCGCCTATTCCTGGCTCCGCAAGAACCGTCCGGCAGCGGTCGTCACGGTCGAGGACCTCGAAGCGGTCGAGCTTGCGCAAGCCAATCCAGGCGACCGACATGCGGAAACGCCGGAGGCAGCGTTTATCGCCATGGCCGACGCCGAGCAGCTACGCGCGGCAATTGCGGCGTTGCCGGCACCGTTCCGGGAAACGCTGGTGCTGCGCGATATCGAGGGCCTCGATTACCGCGAGATTGCCCAGGCGACGGAAGTGCCAATCGGGACCGTGATGTCTCGGCTTGCGCGAGCTCGCCGGCGCCTGACCGCGACCATCGCAGGGAATGAGCCTTGAGTGAGGCGCCCTACGCGCTGCTCTTTAGCCTGTCCGTTCCGAAAATTCGATCCGGTCTGGATTCGCAACGTGAGGCAGAATCATCGCATCATGAGGACCGATGCTTGCGATCCTACACCCGCACTTACTCTTGATCTTCGTCGGCGACATCTTCAAGTCGCGGCGCAGGCTCGAAGCCGAGAACCTGTTTCTCCGTCATCAGCTCAATATAGCATTGCGGCGAGCGCCGCATCGTTTGCGGCTGCGCGGGAGCGACCGGGCATTGTTCGTGCTGATGACCCGGCTCTGGCCCAGCCTGCTTGACCTATCCCAGGTGGTGAAGCCGGAGACGATTTTGCGATGGCATCGCTCTGGATTCAAAGCGTTTTGGCGCTGGAAATCGCGAAATAGGGTAGGGCGCCCGAAAGTCGATCGGGAGCTGCGCGATCTGATCCGGCGGATGAGCAGGGAGAATCCGCTCTGGGGTGCACCTCGGATCCATGGCGAACTGCTGATGCTGGGGTTCGAAGTCGCTCAGTCGACGGTGTCCAAATATATGGTGCGCGGTCGCAAACCGCCTTCGCAGTCCTGGCGGACCTTTCTTCGAAACCACGCCGAAGCGATTTCTGCCATTGATATGTGCGTAGTTCCGACCCTGACCTTTGAGCGATTGTTTGCCTTTCTGGTTCTGGGTCATGGCCGGCGGCAGCTGCTGTGGTTCGAGGTAACGCGGCGTCCGACCGCAGAGTGGCTGGCCCGGCAGATCACCGAAGCCTTCCCCTGGGCATCGGCGCCGGCGTATTTGGTACGCGACAATGACCGTGCCTACGGGCAGGTCTTTACCTCTCGCGTGCGAGCCATGGGGATCCGCGACCGGCCAATCTCGCCGCGATCGCCCTGGCAGAATGGCTATGCGGAACGCCTGATCGGCACCGTGCGTTGCGAGTGCCTGGACCGGATGCTGATCTTCGGTGAGGCGCACCTGCGGCGAATTCTGCTGTTGTACGCCTGCTATTACAATGAAACGCGCACTCACCTGTCGCTGCGCAAGGATGCGCCGTTGGGTCGAGCGGTTCAACGACACGGAGCCATTATCGCTATGCCTGTTCTGGCCGGCCTGCATCATCGCTACGCACGGATATGATTTTCGGAAAGGACACCGGCATCTAAAGCGGGCCTTACACTTCGGCCGCGACCTGACAAACCGAGCGCCATTCCTCCCGTGGTAATCTTTGACAAATCAGACGTTATATCCACATCTAGATTCTCGCGCCTGCTTCGATCCCAGTAAAACGGTTTACCAAAGGCAGCGCAAGCGTGAGTCAGGAACGTGGTAAGGATCAAGTAGGAGTGATCTGGACAAGATCCCCCCCGATGCGAGGCGCCAAGCGAACGCTCCTTCCTCGCCCGAAGCGAACAAAACAGAGACGTCGCGTGAGGTCGTGGTTAGTGGGGCACAAGATTAAGCGGATGCCGATCATGCCGGGATACAGCCTTTGAAGCGCGCTTGACGAAAGTCCCTTTGCCTTCCGTGCTCTTCGCATGATGAGCTTGCCAATCTTGCCGGGATACAGCCTTTGAACCGCGCTTGACGAAAGTCACTTTGCCTTCTGTGCTCTTTGCATGATGAGCTTGCCGATCATGCCTGGACACGGCCTTTGAAGCGCTCTTGGCGAAAGGCGCTTTGCCTTTTGCGCTCTTCGCATGAAGAGCATGTTTTTTCAGAGGTGGCTGGTCCACGGGCAGAGAGGGAGCCATAACCTCATGGCATGCTGCTGAGATCAGATCCTTGTGGGACACAAGACACTGAAACACTCGTTCACGGTCGGGGATGGCGTCCTGGCAAAACTGAAATGCGTCATTCATGCACGCTTGCCGTCCGTCCTGAGTCTGCGCAAGCGCGACCGCGGTCCCATTCAAGGCGATAACAACCACGAGCATGATTCGCTGCTTCACGGAGGCGCGTCCCTTCGCTTTACAGCCATGTCGAGCTCCCCCGGGGTAATCCGATGACCACAAGATTATGGTTGACCAGGCACAGAGTCTATCGAGGGAGGCTTATCGTCGCCAGAGTACAGTAAAAGTCGGTCACAGACCTG
Organism: Candidatus Acidiferrales bacterium; assembly: GCA_050018375.1. GTDB lineage: Bacteria > Acidobacteriota > Terriglobia > Acidiferrales > UBA7541 > Palsa-295. Next base: position 7,992 of record JBEKAE010000059.1, read on the forward strand.
CCGATGGGCGTGAGCCGCGATCTTATCGCGCCAGCGATCAGAACTTTTTAACCAGCCGCAACACCGTTTTGAAGTTGTAGACCGGGTAATCGTTCACAATGGGCGCACTGGCCTCCAGGGAAATGGTCAAGGTGTCGGTGACATTCCGACCAACTGCGACGTCAAGCGGGAGGAACAAGCGGCCGGTTTGGCCGGAAATTGGGTCCCCAAAGTTGATACGGATGTCGTTGCTCGGATAGAACGTCATAAACCAGTGATCCGGCAGACCAATGTTCAATGTCGGTGCAATCTGCGGTTCACTGATATTCCGTCTCGAAGGATCACCGGCAAAGCTGATCGCGTATCGAACACGGAATGTCCCTGTCGCTGTTGAAATAGAGAGGCAGGCGTCGATCGCCTCAGGCCACTAGGCTTGAGGTTGCGAATCGCAAACCGAGAGCGAGGAGATCGACGCCATGACGAAACATATCGGATTGCAGACGATGAACCAAGGTACGG
>JBEKAE010000060.1:0-8432 GCA_050018375.1 Candidatus Acidiferrales bacterium
TTCCCAATTCGACGTTGTGCCTACCATGGTCGGCCCTCCAAAAGCCGACCACCCATGAATCATTGAAAAACTGATTTGGGAATCCCGTGCCGCTAAAAATCTGCCAAAGTAGTGCTAGGTCTTGAAGCACTTGGCGCTGGCGCGGGAACAGCAGCCGTAGGAGCTGGTGCTGGTACGTATGCCTTCTCCGTGATACCCTTAGCCTGGAAGCCAGCCTTGTCAGCCCGCCACTCCTCCGCGCAAGCTTTGGCCGTCTTCGCTTGTGCCCAGGCATGAGTAGACAGCGGACCAAGCCCGATCACCAGAGTGCATGCCAATATCAAAAGCGGCTTCTTCATTTTTCCATCCCCGAAACATTGGTGAAACCCAAAGGGTCTCACATATCTGCAATTTGATATCTCACAACCAGGCGTTGCACAATCTTAGTCATTGGGCGATCGAACACGCGGAGTGCTTCATCGTCCGCGACGCGATCGGGCAGGCGCTCGCGTATGTATATTTCGAGGATGAGCCCGGGAGGCGCTCAGCGGATGTCCGCTTTAAGGCAACTGCGGTCATAGGTTGCTTTTCAAGCGAGACGGCTCGGTCGCGAATGACCCATACCGCCGGTTGGCTACGAGACTTCGGTGCAACGCAGCACGTGAAGCGTACAGCTATCCCAACTTATAAATGCTTCGATCAGTTACTCGATCACCTCGTCGGCGCGGAGCTGGATCGCCGTTGATAGATCTACGCCGATCGCCTTGGCGGTCTTGAGGTTGATGACCAACTCGAATTTTACGGCCTGCGCAACGGGGAGATCGGCGGGTTTCGCCCCGTTGAGTATTTTGGTCACGTAAAAACCGAGCTGGCGAAAGATGGCCTGAGGGTCTGTGCCGTAGGACATTAGTCCGCCTGCCTCGACGTAGGACTTGAAGATGAACATGGTGGGCAGCCGCTGCTGGATCGCCAGCTCGGTGATACGCGAGCGGGAAGGTGTAAAGAACGGACTGGAGAGCACGAGAAGCATTTGCGGAGAGCCTTCGGCGAGGCTCCGAAATGCTGCATCGAAATCGTAAGGCGGGTTTTCCAGTTTCAGCGACCGGACGTCCAAGTGCAGCGATCTCGCCTGACGCTCCGCAGCTTTAAACGGGTCGGCCGAAAGCCCATCCCAGAGAACTGCCAATCGGGTTCTTCCAGGAAGGGCCTGGGTCAGCAGCTCCACTTGCTTTTCGGCCAATTCCATTTGTAGAGATACTATCTGGTGATGTTGCCACCAGGCCGCGCCAGGCTCTTCACATAGCCGAGTGCAATCGGATCAAAGTTGATGGCCCACATGACGATCGGAATGGTTCGGCTCGCGGCCAGGGCGGCCTTCAGCGCAGTTTCGTCGCCTCCGGTCACGACCAGCAATTCCACGTTCGACCGCACCAGGTCGGCCGTTTCAGCGAAAACTCGTTGGGCGTCCTGGTCTGTCCTTACAGCTTCGATACCCAGATTTTGGCCCTCGCTAAAACCAGACTTTTTCAATTCATCGAGGAATGCCGGATAGCCCAGGCTTACGATCGAATTGTCAAGTGAGGGCCCCAGAAATCCGATCCGGGCCGTTCTGCCAGCAAGTTGCTGCGCCCGCGCCGCGAGCGGCCATGCTAGTGCTATGCCGCCCAAAGCAGCTATGAATTTCCGCCTCGCGATATTGATCGCCATCGGACCCTCCGGCGGGGGTCACGCGCACTGGATCGTCGCGAACCATAGCACGCCCGGATTGGCGGGTCTGTGTCCGACTTCACGGGGGGTTAGATGGCGAAAAGCTCACTATTTTTCTGCGATGCGAAGTGACGTGATTGGCCCTTACCGTCACTTCGCTGCGCCGAACAATAATGTCGCTATTGGAGTAACAACGGACATTGATCGGCACGGGTACTGAATGCATTGGTCGTGAATGACCCGAAGGAGACTCTCTAGGCCACCAATTATTGCATTGCGAGAGCAACAACGATCTGCTGGTCGATGAGCCGGGACGTGGCGCTCTCGGTCGCCCGCTTCGGCTTTGGAGTGTGTTTCTTCGCGGGCTTCGTTTTCATGCCCTGAATCTATCACAGCCCGCCGCTCCCGGAGATGCGCGTGTTAAGCACGCACCTCCGGAAGCAGTTTCCTGTTCCCTATCCCTGCTCGCTCTGCAACTTGCGGTTCATCTCACGGACTTTCGCCACGACCTCTTCCTGATGGTCGGCGTGCTCCTCCACCGGGTTCGGCTCGCCCTTGCCCGTGGTGATGAGCTTGCGCAGGCTGCCGGTGATGTACTGGCCCCAGGCGTTCGAGCAGACGTCGTAGCACTCATAGGCAGGCACGAGCCCGGCGTGCGTGAAGCGGACCTCGGTCTTGTCGCCTTTCTTCGTGATATCGAAGATGACGTCGGTGCCGTTCCACTCGGTCTTGTCCTTGATGAAGTTGAAGTCGTTGTGCAAGACGTGCCATGCCACCTTCTTGCCCGGCACGAGCTCGGTGATCTTCAGCGTGCAGCGGTGGACGTCCTGGTAATGGTGGTAGAAGACGGCGCCGAGTTTGTCGGTATCGCCTTCCTCCGCCTGTGACCACCAGCCACGGACGTTGTTGATGGCGTCGAAGACGGCCTGAGGGGACTGGTCTACCGCGAAGGAAGCGGTGTAATGCTGAGTGTTCATCTCTGTATCTCCATGGGTTGATGTTGAGTCAAGTCGCCTAGCCGCGCGGCAGCGCGCGGCCTGTCTCCAGAAACGTCTTGAGATGGGAAAGGACCTGCGGCCAGCCGCCCGAGATGCCGGCGAGCATCTTCGGGTCGCCCTCGAGGCCGTCATGGGTGACCGTCAGGCGGACGAGTCCACTGCCCTGCGGCTCGATCTCGAAGCTGACACGCGAGTGTTTCGACTCGTCGTCGAAGTCATTCGGCCTCGCCCAGGTGAAAGCCAGGCAGCGCGGAGGGGTATGCTCGACGACCTTGCCGACCATATCCACCGCGCCCGTGTCGACGCGCCGATGTTCCCAGCGGGAACCGGGCTTCCAATCCGAGATGTTCTCGTGCGCCGGGCTGTCCGCCTTCGCGCCAAGCCAATACTGGCGCATCATGTTGGGGTCGACCAGCGCCTGCCAGGCTTTCTCCGGCGTCGTCGCGATGTAGGTCACGTAAACGAAATCAGGCTTTTTCATCGTCATCTCCTTCCAATCGTTTCTTAAGGTCGTGCAATGCGTCTAGACGGCTGCGCTCGAACTTTCCGATCCAGCGTGCATGGATCTCGTGCAAGGGCACCGGGTTCAGGTAATGGAGCTTCTCCCGGCCCTGCCAGACCACGGCCACGAGGTTCGCGTCCTCGAGCTGCTGCAAGTGCTGTGTCGCGGCCTGGCGTGTCATATCCATGTGCGCACAGAGCTCCGACAGCGTCTGGCCGTTTTTCCGATGCAGCAGGTCGAGCAGATACCGGCGGCCTGGGTCGGCCAGCGCCTTGAAGACCTTGTCGATATCTGCCGATCGAGTAGCCACAGCGACCTTTACCGGTGTCGCAAAACTCGGCTATATGATATGCAAGTAAATACCTGCATGTCAAGAGGCACCCGATCTGTCCCCTATTCCCGAGGTGTCCTGCGAAAACAGGGGCTGAATGACCGGGCTTGAGGCTGATGGGCGCCCGAGGGAAGACGGCCGTTACATGGCTATGGATGGGAACGAAGCCCGAAGTGCCAGATATTGCGTCGCGCCAATTCAGTAGCTATCGGAGCAAAAGCGGACGTCACGCTGACGTTGCCGAACTGACGCGAATGACCCGAACCGGTCAGGTGCGACTCAGGATTTCCGCAGCGCAAACTGAACGATTGTCCCCATTTCGCCGGTCGCAGTTTCCTGGTTTGATGACCAGCGTTTAACGCCAAGATTGGCGTGGTCCCGAGGGCGGGGAAGGCGATGCGACGACGCGATTTTCTCACGCTTCTCGGCGGGGCGGCAGCGGGATCGCCGCTCGCCGCGCGCGCACAGCAGCCGGTGCCAGTGATCGGCTTCCTCAGCTCATTCAGTCAGACGCAGTCCGCGCGGCCAATAGCGGAATTCCGCCGCGGCCTGAACGACAGCGGGCTCACAGAGAAGGCGTTTACCATCGAGTATCGATTCGCAGACGGTCAATACGACCGCTTGCCGAGTCTGGCGGCGGAACTGACTCACCGCCCGGTCGATCTGATCTTTGCTGCCGCGCCCCCCGCAGCACTCGCCGCCAAAGCAGCGACCACGGCAATCCCCATCGTCTTCGTCGTCGGCTTCGACCCGGTCACAGCTGGTCTCGTTGCGAGCTTGAGCCGACCGGGGGGAAACGTCACCGGTATGACGCTCTTCAGCAATCCACTCGCCCAGAAACGACTGGAGATATTACTTGACCTTGTACCAAAAGCATCCGTGATCGCCATGCTGTTCAACCCGGTGAGTCCGGATTCGGCTCCGGAAATCAAAGCCGTCCAGGAGATGACAAACCAGCGCCGAGTGCAGCTCCAGATGCTCAGCGCTACCTCACTCAACGAAATAGATGCCGCGGTCACCGCGCTAATGGAGAAACGCCCGCACGCGCTCATGGTCACCTCGGACCCGTTCTACCTGACCCGACCCAACGAAATAGTCGCCAGCATTGCACGGCTCGCGCTGCCTGCGATCTATCCATTCCGCGAGTTCCCGGCAGCCGGCGGACTGATTAGTTACGGAACAAACAGAGCAATCTCCTACCGTCAGGCCGGCGTCTACGCGGCTCGGATACTCAAAGGCACCAAACCCGCCGACCTGCCGGTCATGCAGCCGGCCACGTTCGAGCTGCTGATCAACCTCAGGACCGCTCAAGCGCTTGGGCTAACAATACCACCCACGCTGCTCGCGCTCGCCGACGAGGTGATTGAGTAAGTTGGTGTGCCTTCTCGGGGGCATCTTGCTGCACCTGCTCAGGTCTCCTTTTGGCCCTTAGCGCCGGATCACGTTTCGATAGCTGACGGTCGCTATCGGAGTTGAAGCGGACATGGACGAGCCTGGGCCTTGACCATCTCAGTCGAGAATGACCCACAACGACCGTTTGCCACCGCCAATTACCGCATTGCGAAAGAGATTTATTCGATCGCCTCGTCGGCAAGGGCGAGCAACGCTGGGGGTGGCCGCAAACCGATCAACGCCAAATGCGAAACCGTCGCCACCTTGCCGACCTTCCGCAACGCCTACCGGCGGCGGCGCTGCATTGTCCCGGTTGACGGCTTTTTCGAATGGAAGGCGATCAAGGGGCAGAAGGCCAAGCAGCCCTATGCCATCGCGATGAAGAATGGCAGTCCATTTGGTCTTGGTGGCTTGTGGGAGAACTGGAAAGACCTAACCTCCGGCGAGTGGATGCGCACTTTCGCGATCATCACGACGGACGCCAACGAATTGGTGGCCAACATCCATGACCGCATGCCGCTCATCCTTGCGCCCGGCGATTATACCCGTTGGCTGAGCGACGATCCTGACCCCCGTGATTTGATGCGGCCATTTCCCGCCGAGCCGATGCGGATGTGGCCGATATCGACGCGGGTCAACAAGCCGGAAAACGACGATGCCTCAATCGTCGAGCCGATCGAACTGACCATTTCTGCTGCCTAGCGCGACGTCCGAAATTACCCACTGAGCGGACGCGTCGGACGCATCGTGTAACCGACCTGAATGACCCATTTCGACGGGAATGCTTAATGCGCGTACCTTCTCGCCAGTGCGTTTAAAATTTGTTCCCACATCGCCTTCCCATTCCAGTTTGAAGCTTTACCACTCACGACGCTTCAACGTTGATGTGCGTCAATGACAAGTCGGGCATTTGATGATATTTCTCGATACATTGAGTAAAGCCTTCCCGCAGCTAAGCGGTGTGCCCGACCGCGGACCGTCCGAATCCGCTGTTTGAAAAGTGCAAGCCCATTTAATTGTCGCCAGCGTCAAAAAAAGGGGAGACGGGCGTCATGTCAGTATTCGTGTTGCTTTTGGGTGTTGTGACAGCAGCTGCGGGCTTGGTCCTTGTGGCGTCCAGTATAACAGTCCGCGTTGTTGACGCGGACCTCATTACGCCCGGGACGATCGCGGCCGTTGGCGGCCTCGTGCTGATTGGGTTGGGACTTTACGTTCGCGTGTTGCAGCAGATCGAGCAGGCACTTGCAGGACGGTCGGCGTTGCGTCCGGGCGAAACGCCCGACTCCGTTGCCACGGCTGAACCGGCGGCACGCATTCCATTCCCACCCAAGCCAAAGACCAGTCCGCCGCCGGAGCCGGCTGTCGCCGATGCCGCTGCGGCATCGCCTGCCGCGCAGCCGTCGCCCGCCGCCGAACCGGCGCCGGCTGCCGCGCTGTCTGTAGCGCCGGCCGCCCCAGTCGCCGCGGCCTCAACAACCCAGGAAGGTGCGTTCAAGCGCTTGCGAGCAAAATTCCCGATTTTGGTCCGGCTCGAAGGCGCAGCCGTTGAGGGTCCAGAGGTGCCGGCTCCTGCGGGAGCAACCGCGGGTGATGTGAAAAAAGCGCCCGCCGTCACTCGAGGACCAACGAATGGCGCCGCGCCCACTCGTGCCGCGCCGCGGCTCGACACGCGCCCAACGCCCACGTCGGACGGAGTGAGGTCTTCGGCGTTCAACGCCGTTTGGCCCGCAACACCGCGACGGGAGACGACGGCAGCGGCCGCTGTCGCCGCGCCTGTGCTACCCCCGAGTGAGCGGGCGACCGCCCGTGGAACTGCGCAGGAGTCTACCCCCGCGGCTGCCCAAGAAGCGGCCCCGATTTCCGTCCTCAAATCCGGCGTGATCGAGGATATGGCCTATACCCTCTATTCGGACGGATCGATCGAGGCGCAGTTGCCGCAGGGCAAGCTCCACTTCGGCTCGATCGCGACGCTGCGCAACCACATCGAGCGCAGCGCGTAGCTTGCCGTCGGCGAGCCGGACAATCGGGGTTTAAGGGAGAGGTAAGGCTGGGCTCCTTGTTCTGAGCGTCTCACGGCGCTTGAGACCTTGATTGCTTGCTGCAGTGCCATAAGGACGTGATTGGCCCATAGCGACGCGCCGCATCAGGATGGCTGAGCGTCGCTTTCGGCGCAAAGCGGAAATGGCGCTATCATCACTGCAAATGCGCCGCTTCCCACCGCCGTGGACGATCGATGAGGCGAACAACGCCTGCTTCATCGAGAGGGACGCCACCGGGCAGGCGCTCGCGTAATGTACTACGAGGACGAACCCGGTCGGCGATCGACCGCCAAGCTGCTCACCCGCGACGAGGCCCGCCGCATGGCGGCGAACGTCGCCAAGCTGCCGGAGCTGCTGCGGCGCCGATAGTCGAAGCGCGACGAGGTTGCCGCCGCCGCCTTGACGTGACGGTCCTTGAACAAATGCCCCTCATTCCGCCCCAAGATCGCAAAGCTGCGGGGCCTGTTCGGCAAAAATCCCCATTAAGCCGACACTAACAATTCTGGCAGATCCTGTGAGGTTAGATGACTTACTGGAGACAGTAATGCTGGCCGTCCGCGAGCTATTCCTAAAAGCCTTGTCCATGAAACTTCAAGGCGCAGGTTGGCCTCAGATTCGGTACACACTGATAGGCCTAGGCCGCGACATTGGGATCAGAAAGATTGGAACCGATTTCGTTGAGTTCCAATCAGGTCAAAGAATTTGGTTCGATGGCAAGTACCACCTCACCACGCTGTGGCAAGATTGGTCCTCAATGAGGTCATTGACGCCTGAGGAAGAAAACGCGGGGGAATAACCTACCCGAATGCTGCGCCGCTAAAACTTGGGGCACTTTCTCGCAGCCTCGTGCCTTGTGGTCCCGTACTCAATTACTTCTGTAGCGAGCCGCCTCTGTCCGGAGCTTAAGCACCCGCCGTTGCCGTCCGTCGATCGGCTCGCCCAGATGTTTGCCGCGGGCAATCGAGGGCGGTGCTCCTAGGCGGTCATAACGCGCATCGGTTCTGGGATTGGTTCACCGAGCCGATTCGCTTCTTCGATCCATTCAATAATAGCCTGTTGAGCGTTCGCGACGGCCTCAATAGGTGTATTGCCATCCGACATGCAGCCCGGCAAGTCAGGAACCCAAGCGAGATACCCGCCTCCCTCCTCTGGGGTAAGCGGCCGCACCTCTATCTGGTACTTAGGGATATAGGTCACTTGGTCTCGTCCCGAATTTTGATAATCAAGCCCACTAGGGTCTTGATGTAAACAGGCTTTATGGGGCGTCGGGCTGGTATGGTTAGGGTAGTGCCGTGACCCGAAACCTTGTAGTGCGACCCGCCGCCGCGCGGCGCAGAACACGTTAACCCATTCTCTCGGCAGACTCTGGGATCGCCCCGGTCTTTGTTGAACTTTGTGAAGCGGGCGTTGCCGTGAATGACGTTAAGCGGCTTTCGCGTTTTGGACAAGAGCGGAGTTGTTTGTTTCCTTTTCGTAGTGAGCGG
>JBEKAE010000061.1:0-12941 GCA_050018375.1 Candidatus Acidiferrales bacterium
TACGGCGCGGGCGGCGATCCCACGGCCGTGGCGGTAATCTCGGATCTCTATGCGATTGCCCGCAGCGCGGGGGCCCCTCCCGAGGTTTTTCCGGGCGCGGCGGAAACCCCGGACTCGGTCAGCGGCGATTTCACCGTGCCGCACTACCTGCGCTTCGTCGTGCGCGACCGCCCCGGCATCGTCGCCGCGCTCGCCGCGATCCTCGCGAAGTATCAGGTCAGCATCGACGCGCTGCTCCAAAAGCCGGGCTTCCCACATTCCGCGCTGTCCTTCGTGATGACGCTTGAGCCCTGCGACAGCGCCGTCCTCCATCGCGCGCTCGAGGAAATCGCCCGCCTCGACTTCCACGTCGAGCCGCCCCTCTGCCTCCCGATTTTTCTCGATTGATCGCATCGTCGTGTTCGGTCGTGGCCATTTGAGCTGCCGCACTGGCTGATCGAGCATTCCTTCGCCTCCTGGTTGCCATCGTTTTTCCCGGCTTCCCAAAAGTCCGCAGGCTTTCGTGCTTGCAAAGTCCGCGCGGACTGCTAGCCTAATCGCGACGCTATGATGTGGACTGACCAAGTCGGAAAGGCGGGCGGGCGGCGGGCCGGCTCGCGCCTGCAAAAGTCTCGCAACGAAACGGCCGCCCTCCCATTTTCTAATCGCAAAATATGGGAATTAGAAGTGGTCTTAAGTCACAGAAAACAAACGATGGCGACCGGTTCTAATCGCAAAAAAATCGGGGGGCGGGCGTTTGACCGGCTTCCACACGCCGCCTAAAATGAAAATCGTGCCGGCTGGGCGTAAAGCAGATCCCTCACCGCCGTTCGCGGAGGACGCGACCGGGTTCGGGATGACAGCGCATAGGAAACCATGTTTGAGACGCTAACCGAAAAACTTCAGCGCGCGTTCAAGAACCTGCGCGGGCAGGGCAAGCTCACCGAAGAGCACCTGGACGCGGCGCTCGGCGAAATCCGCGAGGCGCTGCTCGAAGGCGACGTCAACCTCGGCGTGGCGGACGAATTCATCGCGCACGTTCGCGAGAAGGCGCTCGGCTCCGAAGTTCTTTTGCAGCTTTCGCCCGACCAGCAGGTCGTCAAGATCGTGCGCGACGAGCTGGCCGACCTCCTCGGGCGCGAGGCGAAGCCGCAGTTTGGGTCGCGGCCGCCGTCGGTGTGGCTGATCGTCGGCCTGCAAGGCTCCGGCAAGACGACTTCCACCGGCAAGCTCGGCAAATGGCTCGCCGAGCACGGGCATCGCCCAATCGTCGTTTCGACAGACGTCTATCGTCCCGCGGCGCGCGAACAATTGGCGCAGGTGGCGAAGGCGACGGGCACGCCCCTCTGGCCCGGCGCGGGCACGGACAAGCCGCTTGAAATCGTGCGCGGAGCAACGCGCGAGGCGAAACTTTCGGCGTGCGACGTGATCCTGGTGGACACGGCCGGCCGCCTGCACATCGACGACGAGTTGATGAACGAGCTCTCGATGCTGAAGAAAGAGCTGAACCCTGCGGAAATCCTATTCGTCGCGGACGCGATGATCGGGCAGGACGCGGTGCGCTCGGCGGGAGAATTTCACAAGCGGCTGGGAGTCACCGGCATCCTCCTGACGAAAATGGACGGCGACGCGCGCGGCGGCGCGGCGCTTTCGATCCGCAAGGTGACGGGCGCGCCGGTAAAGTTCGTCGGCGTGGGCGAGAAATACGACGCGCTCGAGCCGTTCGTCCCCGACCGCATCGTCGGACGAATCCTCGGAATGGGCGACGTCCTCGGGCTGATCGAAAAGGCGCAGAAGAACGTCGACGAGAAAAAGGCGCGCGAGCTCGAGCGCAAGCTGCGCGAAAACGACTTCACCCTCGAAGATTTCCGCGACCAGTTGCAGCAGATTCGCAAGATGGGCTCGATCGAGCAGTTGATGGGCATGCTGCCGAAGGTCGGGCCGTTCGCGAAGCTGCCCAAGGACGCGTCGATCGACGAGAAGCAGCTCAAGTCCACCGAGGCCATCATCAATTCGATGACCGCCGCGGAGCGCGCCAACGACAACCTGATCGACGGCAAGCGCCGCAAGCGCATCGCCCGCGGCAGCGGGACCACCGTGCAGGAAGTGAATCAGGTGCTGAAGCAGTACGCCGACATGCGGCGCATGATGAAGCAGTACGGCAGCATGTCCAAAATGAAGATGCGCGGCATCGGCAAGCTTGCGGGATTGAAGTGACAATCCGATGCCGATTCTCGTCAATAACGTGCTTGGCCAGATTCGCTCGATCGCGGCGAGCGGCGACGACCGCGCGGCCAAGGCGAAGCGGCTGGCCGAGCGAATTCAGACGCTCGGCTCCTATCGCTGGGTCGGCATCTACGACGTGGGCCCGGAGCAAGTCTCGATCATCGCGTGGAGCGGCCCGAGCGCGCCGGAGCATCCGACGTTTCCCGTGGACAAAGGTCTGACCGGCGCCGCGATTCAGCAGAAGAAGGCGGTGGTCGTGGGCGACGTTCGGAACGATCCGCGATACCTGACGGCGTTTGGCAGCACGCTTTCGGAGATCATCGTGCCGGTTCTTTCGCCGGACGGCCGCGTGATCGGAACGGTGGACGTCGAAAGCGAGCGCGCCAACGCGTTTTCGGCGAGCGACCAGCAGATGATCGAGCAGTGCGCGGAGGCGGCGCTGGCGCTCTGGCTGCTGGCGTGAGAGCGGCGCGGCGGAGATAGCGATTGGTGAATGCGGCGGCGTCCGCTATACTGTTGGGATTGAAATGAGGAGGGATTTAGAGTGTTAACGATTCGCCTTGCCCGCATCGGCAAGAAGAAGCAGCCTTTCTACCGCGTGGTCGTCACGGAAAAGACGCGCCCGCGCAACGGCCGATTTGTCGAGATTATCGGAACGTACGACCCGCTGAAGAAGCCCGCCGCCGTGCAGATCGATGGCGAACGCGTAAAGTACTGGCTCAGCAAAGGTGCGCGACCGAGCGACACTGTCCGGAGCCTGCTACGCAACCCCAAGCCCGCCTGAAGCGTCCTATTCCATAGAGTGCCATGTGCATAGTTCTTGTACACGCTCAAGCGAATTTCTCCGGTGGGCACGGCATGCTGTGGAGGCAGGGCGATGAAGGAGCTCGTGGAGCAGATTGCGAAAGCACTCGTAGATCATCCGGAACAAGTTCAGGTCAACGCAGTGGAAGGCGAGCAGGTTACTGTTCTTGAGCTGCGGGTTCATCCCGAAGACCTCGGCAAGGTGATCGGGCGGCAGGGACGCACGGCGAAGTCGATTCGAACGCTTCTCGGCGCCGCGGGGATGAAATTGAAGAAGCGATTCACGCTCGAAATCCTCGAGTAGAGTGGCCGCGCAGCAACCACCACCAGAGGCGGCGGGCGTCACCGTGGCGCGCATCCTGCGCCCACATGGACGCCGTGGAGAAGTGGCCGCCGAGATCCTCACCGACTTTCCCGAACGGCTCGAGCGCCTTACCCACGCGGAATTGTGGGACGAAAAGAATTCGTCGCAGCGCAGCGCTGCGATTCGCTCCTGCCGGCTGACGCAGAACCGCGGCGGCCAGGCGATCTTCCACTTCGAAGGCTCCGATTCGATTTCGGACGCGGAAGAGCTCGTCGGCCTCGAAGTACGGATTCCCTTCTCCGAGCGCATGGCGCTTCCCTCCGGCAGCTACTACGTCACCGATCTGATCGGCTGCGAGGTGCGTGAGAAAACCCGAGAGAATGACGCCGCGCTCGGCGTCGTGGGCGACGTGCAGTTCACGGGCGAAGGTGTCGCCGGGACGCCGCTGCTGGTCGTCGATTCAGCGCGCGGCGAGCTGCTGATTCCGCTCGCGCGGGAAATCTGCGTGAATGTCGATCTCGCGGCGCGGCGCATCGACGTGGTCCTTCCCGAAGGCCTACGCGAATTGAATCGCGATTGATTCGGATTGGTATACTCTGCGCCGATGAGTGCGCTCCTTCGCACGGCCGTCTTTACCGTTTTCGTTGCTGGGACAATGGCGGTGCTGGTTCCGTACTGGATACTACCCAAAGGCGCGCGCTGGCACGCGGATGCGGCGGGGATGATCGGGCTGGTCTTGTTACTCGCAGGAGCGGCGATTTACTTTTGGTGCGCGTTTTGGGCCTTCGCGCGGGCTGGCGATGGCACGCCGGCGCCACTCGATCCGCCCAAAAGACTGGTGGTGCACGGCCTGTACCGAGTTGTGCGCAATCCGATGTATGTTGGCGTCGGAACTATCCTTCTGGCGGAGGCGGTTGGGTTTCATTCGGTGGACCTGGCGGTTTATCTGATCATCTGGGCCCTGTGCGTGCATCTGTTCGTGCTGTCCTATGAGGAACCCACGTTGCGGAGAAAGTTCGGCGCGAGCTACGAGGACTATTGCCGTCGCGTCCCCCGCTGGCTTCCGAAGTTGAACGGATAGGAACGCGGCATAGCCATGCGATTCGACATCGTCACGATTTTCCCGGAGTTTTTCAGCGGGCCGCTCGACTACGGCATCGTGCGGCGGGCGCGGGAGGCGCGGCTCGTCGAAACGCACGTCCACGACCTGCGCGAATTCACGCACGACCGGCATCGGACGGTGGATGACCGGCCGTTCGGCGGCGGCGAGGGGATGGTGATGAAGCCGGAGCCGCTGTTCGAGGCGGTCGAATCGCTGCTGGGCGGTGCGAATGCGCCGCCGCGAACGGCCATCGTGCTGCTGTCCGCAGCGGGAAAGCTGTTTCGGCAGGATACGGCGCGGCGGTTCGCGCAGCTCGAGCGAATCGTGCTGCTCTGCGGACGTTACGAGGGCGTGGATGAGCGCGTTGCGGAGCATCTGGCGACGCACGAACTTTCCATCGGGGATTTCGTGCTTTCGGGCGGCGAACTGCCCGCGGCGATGATCGTCGATGCGGTCACGCGGCTGATTCCCGGCGCGCTCGGCAACGAGGATTCCGCCTTTAAGGAGGCCCTATTGTCGCGGCTAAAGCCGCGACCCACAAAGGCCGCTGCAGAGGATGAGCGCGGTCTGGAATCGCATTTCGCCGATCAGGAATCACGAGCGACGAAGCGCGGCATCCTGGATTTTCCGCACTACACGCGGCCACAGTCGTTTCGCGGGTGGGATGTGCCGGAAGTGCTGATGAGCGGGAATCATGAGGAAATCCGCCGCTGGCGCCGCGAGCAGGCGCTCGAAAAGACGCTGCGAAACCGCCCGGATTTGCTCAACGAACGAGAATAGCGAGTTCGAGTTGCCACCTCAGTCCGCCAACGAAAAAAGTGCTCGATATTGACTCTGCGCAGCGGTTCAGATAAAAGGTGAGACCTCTCAGGATCAGCGGTTGGCGGGTGGGGTCCAGCTCGTCCGGCGGGGATTTCCATCAGGGGGATGAAATTGAAAAGCAAACGATGGTTTGCCGCTTGGGCGTTCGTGATTTCGGCTGCGATTTACGCGGCGGCTTGCGCGATGCTGTTCGCGGGGACGGCCTCGCCCGCCCAGGCGCAGGCTGCGAAAGCGGCGACGAAGCCGGCGTGCGATCGCGCGTGCCTGGAATCGATCGCGAGCAAGTATCTGGATGCGATGGTGGCGCACGATCCGTCGAAGGCGCCGCTCTCGCCCGACGTGCGGTACGCGCAGGACAACGTGCCGCTGAAAATCGGGCAGGCGCTGTGGGCCACGGCCAGCGCGCGCGGCAAATACATCCACTACTTCGCCGATCCCGAGCAGGGCGACATCGGGTTCATCGGCATTGTGTATGAAAACGGCGTGGGCGCGATTCTAATCGTGCGGCTGAAGGTGCAAAACGGACAGATCACCGAGGCCGAACAGTTCGTGGCGCACGATCCGCACGGCGCGGCGAATTACGAAACAATGGGCGCGCCCGATCCGCTCTGGCTGCAGCCGATTCCGATGGACCAGCGCGAGACGCACGCGGCGCTCGATCAGGCCGCGTGGATGTACTACGAGGGCTTGCAGCTCAACGACGGCAAGGGCATTTACGCGTTCACGCCGGATTGCCAGCGCATCGAGGATGCCACCCGCACCACGAACCAGCCGCGCCCGCAGAATTACGGCCACTCGGATCTGGACATCAGCGATTTCACCACCATGAATTGCACCGACCAGTACAAGCTCGGCTTTCTGGGCTTCACGACCGGATGCCGGCACCGGCGATTTCTGGTGACCGACGTGGAGCGAGGCGCAGTCCTCGCGTCGGCGTATCTCGATTTCGACGGGACGATCACGGAAGTACATCTGACCGACGGGCGCACGTGGAAAGTGCCGCCCTATTTCATGACGCCGCGGACGAATCAATCGAATGAAGCGTATCGCGTCGAAAAAGGAAGCATCCGGCTGATTGAAATGACGATGTACGAGATTCCCTTCAACATGGAGCCCGCGTTTTAGGGCGGACGAGAACGGACCATGACCACGCCAAAACTGATTCTCCGAGGCGTCCGCCGTTCCGGCGCCGAGATTCCTCGTCAGTCGCCACTACACCCAATTTCCGCGCAAGCCGGGCCACAAGGCGCGGAAATCGGGCTGCTCCTTCCTCGGAATGACAAACTCGCGGGGAGGGCCGAAAGGAAATCGATGCTATTTCGTGCGTTGGTGGCTGCGGTACTGTTCGCGGCTATCTGCGGCCTCGCTTTGACGGGAAAGGCGGCTCCCGACGAGGGGAAAAATCTCACTCATGCGCCCGATCCGCTGGTGGCGGGCGCACCGGGCGAATGCAATCGCGACTGCCTCTATGCGTTCGTCGACAAATATTTCGACGCGATGCTTTCGCGCTGCCCGTGCAACATTGCCATGGCGCCGGGCGCGAAGTACACCGAAAACGAATTGGCCGTGAAACCAGGTGAAGGCATGTGGAAGACGTTTTCCGGGCGCGGGACGTATCGCGTGTATCTCGCCGATCCTGCCAGCGGCGAGGCCGGATATTACGGCGACATCACGGAATTCGGCGGGGTGCTTTCAGGCGTCGTGGCGTTGCGGATGAAGGTGAAGGACCATCGCATCACCGAACTTGAAGTGATCACCGTGCGCGAGCAGAAGCGGCCGAAGGGCGGTCTCGGCCTGAACACGGCGGGGATCATGACGCCGCGCATCCTCGACGAACTCGATCCGAAAGGCTTTGTTTCACCGAATGCGGCGCTGCTCGAACCAATCGGCGCGGTGGAAACGCGCGAGCAGCTGGTCGGGGCGACGAAGGGATACTTCGACGGGTACGCGCAGGGCAAAGGCTCGGTTGCGCCATTCGATGCGCCATGCGCGCGCCGGGAAAACGGTTTCGCGGCGACGAACAATCCCGATGGGCCGGTGGCGGACAAGGCGCAGCCGGCGTTTCACCTGTTCAGCGGGGACTGTGCGCAGGAGCTCGACCGGGGATTTTTCAGTGCGCTCGCGAAAGTGCGGGACGCGCGACCGCTGGTGGTGGACGAAAAGCAGGGGCTGGTGCTGAATCTCGCGTTTTTTGATAACGAAGGCGACGTGAAGTCCGTGGCGGTCGCGGGAGTCGGAAATGTCGCCGTGCCGGCGGAGTTTCGGCGCGCGTTCACGCTCATGGCTCCGCAGCTTTTCAAGATCGAAGGCGGCAGGATCCGCGAGATCGAGGGGCTTTCGTGGGCTGTGCCTTACGGGATGAGGCCGGCTGCGTGGTAGAAGTTGCCGTCGAGTAGGCGGAACACGAACCACGAGGAAATCCGCCGCTGGCGCCGCGAGCAGGCGCTCGAAAAGACGCTGCGAAACCGCCCGGATCTGCTTCCCCAATTCCGCCGCGCGTTTTGAGCTTGACAAGACTCGAAGCGCGTAGTAAATCCGCCCTCACCATTTTGACGCTGCACGAAGATCCGCCCGGGGGGCGCAACTACAATCCGCACGATATTCTGGGGGGTGGGCGATGCATTCACCATTTGCTGGACTGAAGGTTGCGTGTGCGCTGCTGGTTTGCCTGGTCGGGTTGTGCATTTGCATTGCCCCGGCCATGGCGCAAAGCGCTTCAACGGGGGCGCTGACCGGAACGGTCACTGATCCTTCCGGAGCCGTCATTTCCGGTGCGAGGGTCACGGCGACCAACCTCGCCACGGGCCAGTCGCGCGATACGACGACTGACGCCAGCGGTTCGTACAAGCTTTCCCTGCTGCCGCCTGGAAATTACAGCGTGAAGTTCTCCGCATCCGGCTTCAAGACCGCCGAGGTCCCGTCGGTCACCGTGAACGTCACGGAAACCGCTGTGGTGAATCGCAGCCTCGAGATCGGCTCGCAGGCGCAGCAGGTGACCGTGGAAGCAACGGCGCCCGAGACGATCCAAACGGAGAACGCCACGGTAGGCGGATTGGTGGCCGGGAAAACCGTAACCGACCTTCCTCTGAGCACGCGCAACTACACCCAAATTATTGACCTCTCGCCCGGCGTCACCGCCAACGCCGCAACGGCCACGCAGATCGGAAACGGCACGATGGACATCAACGTGAACGGTTCCGGCTCCGATCAGAACACCTACATGATGGACGGGGTGATCACCACGAACTACGGCAGCGGCGGCGCGGCGCAGTCGGGCAGTTATGCCGGGATTCCGATTCCCAACCCGGACTCGATTCAGGAGTTCAAGGTCCAGACGTCGCAATACGACGCCGCTTACGGCCAGAACCCGGGCGCCAACGTGAACGTGGTGACGAAGAGCGGCACGAACCAGTTCCACGGGGCAGCCTGGGAATTCAACCGCAATAACTTCTTCAACGCCAACGAGTTCTTCTACAAGTACACAGAAGAAAGCAACAAGCTGCCAAACGCGCCGCCGACAGTGAAGCAGAACCAGTTCGGCGGCACGCTGGGCGGGCCGATCAAGAAAGACAAGCTCTTCTTCTTTGGGTCCTATCAGGGAACGCGGCAGCTCAGCGGCCTTGGGCCTGGCAATGGCTTCGCCACCTCCATCACTGCGGTCGGCCTGCTGCCCTTCAACGAGCCGCCCGAGCCGGGGTTTGCAATCACCCCCGCCAACGCGCGGGCGGATCAGGGCGCCGGATACATGGTCCCAGTCGATTTCGGGCTCACGGGCCTGGGCAGCAGCCCATTGAGCGGCCAGCTTTGCGCCGCTCCCACATATAAGGCGTACCTGGGATGCGCGTTTGCGGGGAATTTCGACCTATTCGGTGGCACAGGCCAAACCGTCCTTAAGGACGGATCCAATATTAGTAACACCGCCGTCAATCTCCTGCGGCAGACGGAGAAGATTCCACAGGCTCAGGGAGGCTTCAACAACGGCTATTACATTCCCAGCCTGCGTTACAACGCGAGCGGTGTGCCCTTCTGCGTCGCCAACGCGTCGTGCGCCGTACCGACGACCATTTCGCAGCCCACGATCGCCAATGAAAATCAGTACATGATCAACACGGATTACGTCCTCACGAGCAAGAACACGCTATCGGAAAAGTACTTCTTCTCCGCCGATCCGGAGACCCAAAGTTTCAGCTGCATCGTGACCGGCTGCGACCCGGGCGCCCCGGAAGATGCGCAGTACGGTTCGCAATCGGCGGTTGTGAGGCTCACGACGGTTGTCACCAACAACTTTGTGAATGAAGTATTCGGCTCCTTCCAGCGGTTGTTCCTCAACGTCGCGGACGGCAACACGATCCAGTCCTGCGCGGGTGACGGTATCACCACACTCAACATCATACCTGCGATCAATAACGGCGCCCCTTGCCCGCTCTCGACGATGGCCGGCAACAATCGCGAGGACTCTCTGGTCCCGGTCATCGGCGAGCTCGGGCTTCCAGGGTCGCCATGGGGATCAATGAGCGCCGGAGGGAATTTCTTTTCGGCGACCCATAGTCTCCAGAACAGCTTCCTGACCGGCGACCAGATTTCATGGAACCATGGCAAGCATTCGTTTCGAGCGGGCGTCAACACACAGCGCATCCAATGGAACTGGGCGCAGCCGAACAGGGAACGGGGTTGGATCATGGCCGGGAATATAGCCGACCTCCTGACGAGCAGCAGCGGGCCTGCTGTCGACGGCGTCGCAGGTTCCCCCGTTGGTATCAACTGGGACATAAACGATACCAATCGCCTTTTGCCGAACGGCTCGCCGAATCCTCACCACTGGCGCGTCAACGAATTCTCGACGTTCGTTCAGGACGACATCAAAGTGACGCGGCGGCTCACCGTGAACCTGGGCCTTCGCTGGGAATACGACGGATGGCCCAGCGACGCGCATGGAGTGTTTACGAACTTCGCGGCCTCGTTGGCCGGCGTGGTGGATACGGGCTCTGTCCTTCTGAACAACCCGGTCGGCACTCTCGCTGGCTATATCGTGCAAAAGAATTACAGCAGGACTTTCCCCGGCTACGCAGGCCTCACCGGTCAGAACGGGTCGACGGGCATCTTCGTCAACAACAACGATACCCTGCTGTACGGCTCTCCCCTCGACAACTTTTCTCCGCGCCTCGGTCTGGCGTGGCAACCGTTCGGCGAGAAACTTGTTGTGCGGGCGGGATACGGCATGTTCTTCGACCGGGTCTACGGCAACCTTGTGGGGGACAACATCCTGGGCAATGAGCCGCCCTACGCCACGGTCGTCGGCACAACCACTTCGGAAACCCTGCAAAATCCTTTCGCGGCGCAGGCGTTCCTTGGATTCATACCGCGGACCCTTTCGTCCTTGGTTGCGCCGCAGCTTGCCGCGGCTGCGGGCTCCGGCCTGACCAACATAACCGACATAAACGGCGGCAACGCCTCGGGGCTCATCGCTTCGGGCGACGACCCGGCGATGCGTACTCCGAAGATCCAGCAATATAATCTCGACGTTCAGTACGAGTTTGCACACGGCTGGGTGGCGGACATCGGCTACGTGGGATCGCATGGAATTCACCTCTACGATTGGAACCGCGATCCAAACGTCGCGTATCTTGTGGACTGCGGTCCAGCTTCGGCTACCTGCAATCCGCCAGCAACGACAGACGTGGTGGACCAACTGCTGGAGCGGCCGGCCAGCTCATTCCCCATCAACGATAACGGCAACAATCGGGTGCTCTACAACACCTCCAGCAATTATCTTGGCCGCGTGGCCTATCTGGGCGTGAACCCGGGAAATTTGCAGCAAGTCGAAACGGACGGGAATCACCTCTACAACAGCTTGCAAGCCCAGCTACGGCACACGTTTTCCCACGGTCTGACCCTCCAGGCTTCCTACACCTGGAGTAACCTCAAAACGGACATCAACGCCAGCGAAGCCGGGGCCGGCATTGCCACGCCCGGCAACGTGCTTTCCGGCAGCGCATCCTCCAACGACCCATTGAATGACCGGCAGCAGTACGGGCCGGCGGCGTTCAATCGCCCCAATCGCTTCGTGCTCAGCTACAGCTACGAGTTGCCCTACAAGAGCGAGGGGTGGAAAGAGAAGGCTTTGGGCGGGTGGGCCGTTTCCGGCGTGACCACGATTCAAGACGGTCTGCCTTTCAGTGTAACTAACGGAGCCCCCGCCGGCGTGGCCACCCTTCTGTACGGCAGCTCGGTCCCCGCCACCGGCCCAATCGACCGAGTCGAACTTGCGGACCCGGTTGATTGCGATTCCCTGGGCAATTGCAAGTCGGGGATTCCGCTCGGCTCTACCGGCAGTATGTACCAACGCGTGGTGAGCGGGCTCACCGGAGGCAGCGGGTTCTTTAACTCCACGTCCCCGTTCACGGCATTGCCCGAGTTTGGCGGGGCTCCGAGTGCACTTCCCGGCCCATACACGGGCGCCTGCACGGGAACCAATCCGCAATTCGTCGGGTGCGGCACGGGCTTCGGCGACTCTGGTGTTGGAATTATGAGGTGCTGCACGCAGCTCAACTTCGATGCGGCGATCGTCAAGAATACGCAGGTCGGGGGACTGCGGGAAGACGCCAGCCTTCAGTTCCGGGCGGAATTTTTCAACCTTTTCAATCACCCACAGTTCAATCCGCCCGCCAACGGTTACGGCGCGGCTGGCTTTGGAGAGATCACCTCGAGTGCGGTTCCGGGGCGCATCCTCCAATTTGCTTTGAAATACTCCTTCTAGCTGCGCGAAGTCGCGCTCGCGCTGAAGTTTGCCAGCCCGATGCCACGGCGTGGCATCAGGCTGGTTTCGTTTTCCCAGCAATGCCAACCCATCTTTAATTTCGAGTAGGCAGGGCGGCGGGGATTCGCTATAATTGCCGATTGTGCGTTGTGTGCTGGCCCCACCTGAGCGGGTCTGCCGGGAAAAACAGTCATGAAACCGATCATCGCTAAGGCACAGGAGTCGCAACTACGCAAGGACCATCCCGTATTTCGTCCCGGGGACACGATCCGCGTGCACGTCCGGCTGAAGGAAGCCGAGGGCGAAAAGGAGCGCATCCAACCGTTTGAGGGCGTGGTGATGAGCCGCCGCGGGGAGTTGCTGGGCGAGAGCTTTACGGTGCGGCGCGTCAGCTTCGGCATCGGAGTCGAACGCATTTTCCCGGTGCACTCACCGATGATCAGTTCGATCGAAATGGTGAGCGAAGGCCGCGTCCGGCGCGCCAAGCTGAACTACTTGCGCGCGCGAAAGGGCAAGGCCGCACGCATCAAGCGCGCCGTGAAGTATGAAGCCGTCGGCGCCGGCAGCTCCACCGAATAACCGCACATTTCATTTCGATTTGGCCCGCCCGGATTCTCCGGCGCGGGCGTTTTCTTTTTTGAAGGCGATGCCTGAGTTGCTTGCAGCGGCGTGTGCTAAAATCCCTCGCCGATGGGACGGCTCTGCTCCTCACGTTACGAGCGCGAGGCGCGCCAGCACGGGTGGCAGCGCATCGCCGGACTGGACGAGGCAGGACGCGGGTCGCTATTCGGGCCGGTTGTCGCGGCCGTCGTGATCCTGAATCCCAGACGGCGAATCGTCGGCCTCGACGATTCGAAGAAGCTCGCGCCGGAGCGGCGCGGCGAGCTTGCCGAGCGCATCCGCCGGCACGCGCTGGCCTGGGCCGTGGCGGAAATCGACGCGAGCCG
>JBEKAE010000062.1:0-8023 GCA_050018375.1 Candidatus Acidiferrales bacterium
TTCGCGGTTAGAGACTTTGCGCAGGCATTGAGTGAACTATTGAGCCTCACCTTGAATCCGAAGCGGCGGGGCCGACCGGCAAAGGCGGGCGGGGTGGCGCGCCGTTGAGCTGGTCGCCGAGGTGGTCGGCGCCATCTACAACAACGCTGGTGTCACGCGCGCCGACGTATGGCGAAAGCTCGGCCGCGCCCCGGTCCGCGAGGACTCCTCGGAAGCCGACCTATTCCGGCTGCTGTTCCGCGACCTGAGCATGGGCGGTATTATCCGCCAGCACCGCGAGACGGACTACGCCGGTAACTTCCTTGCCAAGCGCCGCGCGCCGCCCGCGCCCAAGGGACGCACCGGGTATCCGGCGTGATGTGACGGTTGGGAGGGCGAACAGCACGTAATGCAGAGCCGGTCGATCCGGCGATCAGGACAACCCACATGGGCCAAAGCATTGTCGAATGCGTCCTTTTTGACCGGGGCCAGCGGTCACGTGAACCGCGCTCAAAGGCCGAACACATGGCCGCACCGACCAATCCTGCACCCGTGAAGAAAACCCTTGCCAACTCGGAGCCGTCCACACATGGCCCTTAGCGCCGGATCACGTTTTGATGGCTAACGGTCGCAATCGGATCCGCCTGGGCCTGCCTGACCAGCTGCGACGCTCGCTCGGCTGCAAACGCAATCGAGAGCCTGATGGCTGTGCTGCGGCAGGTCTGCCGCAACGTCAAACGTTGGCGCGATGCGCGGATGGCGCCAGCACGATGCGCTGGATGCGTTGGCCCGATCGCGGGTCGCTTTGCTGACCGACGTCGCTCATGGGGTTTTTCCGCGTTGGAAACTGCTTGAAAAAACAAAGGGAAACAGGAAACAGGGATATTTTCAATAAAAACAGGGGGGGCGATAAAGCCCGAACGGGCAATCACTGAGAGAAATTAGGGACTTAGCTAATTTCTGCAAAAGCAAATAACAGAGAAGAAACAGGGAGGAAAACAGGAAGCGTCCGCTGTTCCCGCTCTTGCCCGCTTCGGATCATTTTTGGAATTCGGTGGCGCAGACAGGGCCGCTTTGCTGTCGGCGACATGAAGCCAATTGATCCCCACCATGGCCTCAACGGTGAATGCCAAAGGGGCGCCAAGCCGGCATCCGATGTTCCGCGGCAGCATTCCCCGGCTCAACATGGGTGGAGCAAGCCCACGGGGCGCGTTTCCGCGCAGCGCCTTAGCGAGCGAGCGGCTGGTCAGTGAGCGTAGCGGATCATCTGAGCAGCCGGACGGGGGCCGGCCCTTTGGGTGCCCCGCATTTGACCCACCCCCTGCCCCAAGCGGAGCGACTCGCTGTCCGCACGCCGCACCTGTCGGCGCTGCACTTGTCAGCTCGTCGATTTCTTTTTAGCGAATTCACTCCGAGGCAAACGACAACCGACGCCACCATTTTTTCTTTTTAGCGAAATGCACGACGCACGATATTTTCTTTTTAGCAAAATGCCGAGAAACGAATGGCGCAGCTGCCGCTGGCGCGCGAGTCGTCAGAACGCGAGGAACAATATGACGTCGTTAACAACCGCGATTCAAACAACAAAAATCATTTGTCACTTGCAAGAGCGATTGTCTTTCATTAGATGTTGGCCATTGCGGTTGACCAATCGTTCCTTTGAGCCGCCATGGATCGTGCTCAGGCAATCCCCTCGCCGCAACAGGACGCCTGTACCGGACCATGGGGCCTGGTTGGGGTTCGCAAAGCCCAAACCGAGGAGACGACCATGGTCAGGCGCGCGGATCTTCAGAACGTTAGTGGAATTACGAGAGCCGGCGGCGCAACAGCGCCGTCCAAGTCTGCATCTGCTCTTCAGATCACATACCTTCCGCCCGGGCGTCTGCATCCCTCCCCGACCAACGCCCGCACCCATTCCAAGAAGCAGCTGAAACAGATTGTGAGATCGATCGAGCGGTTTGGATTCGTCAATCCCGTCCTCATCTCCGACGACTTCGAGATCGTGGCGGGTCATGGCCGGGTCGAAGCCGCAAAGATGCTCGGCTTGCGCGAGATTCCGACGGTTCGCTTGTCCAAGCTCTCCCCGGCCGATCGGCGCGCCTACGTCATAGCTGATAATCGGTTGGCTGAACTGGCGGGGTGGGACCGCGACTTGCTGGCGACCGAACTGCAAGGGCTGCTCGAACTGCAATTTGATGACATCGAATTGACCGGGTTTTCACTCGGCGAGATCGACCTCATGCTGGACAAGGCCGTCGAGAAGAAGGCAGAGAAGCCCGGTCGCGAGGACGAACTTCCGGCGAACAGCCTGTCGGGCCCGGCCGTGTCAAGGGCCGGCGATCTGTGGGTCCTTGGGCCGCACCGCCTGCTGTGTGGAGATGCCCGTAACCTGACCAGCTACCAACTTTTGCTCGAGGCAAAGCAAGCGGATCTCGTCCTCACCGATCCGCGTTTCAATGTTGCCGTCGAGGGATGCGTCGCCCTCGATCGCGTCGGCGACGGGAACATCGCGACGGCATCAGCCGAAATGTCAGAGGACCAATTCATCGCCTTTCTCACGGCTTTCCTGCAGCGCACCAAGGAAAACACCAAGGACGGTGCCATCCTGGTCGTGTTCATGGATTGGCGCCACCTCTACGAGCTGATCACGGCGAGCCGTGAAGTGGGGCTTGCGCATACAGACATCGTCGTATGGGCCAAAGGCGGCGCGGCGGGCGCAGCGAAGGGCAGCTTCTACCGCTGCCGCCACCAGCTGGTGCTGGTGTTCAAGAACGGCGACCCGGTACAGACCAATACCCGCGAACCGGGTCAGCATGGCCGCCGCCGGACCAACATCTGGGACTATGCGGCGGTCGGCAGTTTGCCGGCGCGCACGGATCTTGCCTCGCATCCCCTAGCAAAGCCGACGGCGCTCGTTGCCGATGCGATTCGGGACGTCACCGGGCGTGGTGCCATCGTCCTCGATCCGTTTGCCGGCACGGGCACGACGATCATCGCCGCCGAGAAGACTGGGCGGCTTGGTCGGGCCATCGAGCGCGATCCGCTCTATTGCGACGTCATCATCCGGCGATGGCAGCAATACACCGGCAAGGCGGCACGGCTTGCAGGGTCGGACCAGACCTTTGCGGAGGTGGAAGCCGTGCGCCTTCTCGGGCAGAGCGTGTCCACCGCCAAGCGCTCAGGGGGTCACTGACATGTCCGAAAAATCCGATCCCACACACGGCGCGCCGCTGGAATCTCAGGCCAACGGATCGCAGAGCAAGCCAGCCGAAGATTACAAGGTCGGCCGGGGTCGTCCGCCCGCGGACAAGCGGTGGCAGAAAGGCGGTCCATCGCCCAATCCCCGTGGCCGGCCGCGCAAGGAACAGTCGATGCTTCCGGACGTCAGGAAGGCATTCGAGCAGGCCATCAACAAGAAGGTCTCGGTTCCCCGCGGCGATAAGATGGTTCTGATGACCAGGGTCGAAATCGGCCTCGAGCAGCTCCTCAACCAATTCGCCAAAGGTGAGAGGTATGCGCGCCGGGACCTCATAGAATACGCCGACAAGCTGGGCATCGATTTCTTAGCCAAATACAAACAAACCCTTGAGCAGGCGCTCACGCCAAACTACCAAGCTATCCTCGATGCGTATTTCGCACGCCGAACCGGCGCGGCAAACGTTGCCGCGGCCAAGCCCGTGCTGGCGCCGGCGGAGCTTTTTGGTGATGAGCCTGATGAGACTGAGCAGCCGGAATCATCGCAGCCGCTGCGCCAACCCGGCGCGAAAGAGACGCCAAAGGAGAAAGCCGAACAGGAAGTGAAACAGACCCAGCCTGCGCAAAAGCTCAATCAAGCGTCGTACGGTGCTGGTCGTCCGCCTCCCGGTGGCTTCTCACTGACGACCGGGAAACCGACTTGAGGCGGCAGAACGCGAAGGAGAAGAAGCCATGACGACACTCTTGCATACTCCGGACGACCATCCGCCGGGCCTTGTGCTGCGCGCGACGCTGGCGCTCGATTTCATGGCGTTCACCGAATTTGCATTCGGCGTGGTGCGGCCGAATACGCTGTTCAAACCCAACTGGCACCTCGAGGTCCTGGCGCACAAACTGTCTCAGGTTGCCTCCGGTGAGGTCAGGCGGCTGATCGTCACCATGCCGCCACGCAACCTGAAATCGCTGTTCGCCTCGGTTGCGCTACCGGCCTGGTTTCTCGGCCATAACCCATCGGAACGCGTCGTCACGGTCTCGTATTCGGACCAGCTCGCGCGCACGCATGCCAACGATTTCCGCCGGCTGGTGCATGATCCCATCTATCAGGCCACCTTCCCGGCCATGCGACTGGCCCGTGACACCGACCGGGAGATCGTGACCACGATGCGCGGCAAGCGCTACACCACCTCGATCGAGGGCACCTTGACCGGGCTGGGCGGCAACCTGGTGATCATCGACGATCCGCTAAAGCAGGAGGATGCGCACTCCGAAGCGGTCAGGAGGCGGACCATTGAGTGGTATCGTTCCACGCTGCTGAGCCGCCCGGACGACAAGCAGGTCGCACGCATTCTTCTCGTCATGCAGCGTGTGCATCAGGACGATCTCGCCGGTTACCTGGAGGAGCAAGGTGGATTTGAAATCTTGAACCTTCCCGCCATTGCCACGCAGACCAAAGCCTATGAGCTCGGCGCCGGCCGCAGCTATGTGCGGCAGCAAGGCGAGCTCTTGCACCCGTCGCATGAACCGGAATCGGTGCTCCGCGAACTCAAGCGCGAAATGGGGCCGATCGCCTTTTCCGCGCAGTATCAACAGAGCCCGATCCCGCCGGGTGGCACGATCATCAAACGGAAATGGCTCACTTCCTACGATTATGTTCCCACCCACGCCCCCGGCGATCATCTCATTATGAGTTTGGACATCGCGTTCAGCGAGCAAGAGAAGGGCGACTATTCGGCCTGCGTCGTGTTGTTGCGCCGAAGGGAAGTGTTCTTCGTTCTTGAAGTCATTCGCGAGCGGCTGCGTTTTGACGACCTCAGGCGCAAGATTTTGGAGGTCAAAAGACGCTACGGGGCGGGGACGCTCCTGATCGAGGACTCGCCCATCAGCAAGGGCCTTATCCAAAGCCTTGAGGAGAGTTCGATCAACGTGACCAAGTATGCACCGGACACCGACAAGCTTGCTCGCGTGATTGCCCAGTGCGATCTGTTCACGGGTGGTTCGGTGCGGCTTCCGAAGAGGGCACCGTGGCTTGAGGATTTCATGGCCGAACTTCTGGCCTTCCCCGGCCGCCACGACGACCAAGTCGATGCCTTGACCCAGGGACTGGCCTGGGGTCGGTTTATGTGGAGCCAGAGGGCGAGATTCGACCGCAGGGCGACCATGTGAATGACCGGCGGGTTTCCCCCGCCGCCGCTGCGGGGCACCCAAAAGGCCGGCGCCTCCGGCTGCTCAGAGCGGAAGCACGATCCGCTCACTCGCCGACCGCCAGCCGCTCGCTCGTTAAGACGCCTACGGAAGGGCGCCCTCGCTCGCGCTCCTCGATGATGTCGAGCCCAGCAGCCGGCCCCGTCTGCGCCAACCGGATTCACAAAGATGATCCGAAGGTAGGGCGAAGAGCAAGAACAGCGGATGCCCCTGTTTCCTCCCTGTTTTTTCTCTGTTATTTGCTTTTGGAGAAATCATCTAAGTCCCTAATCCCTCTCAGTGAATTGCCCGTTCGTGCTCAATCGCCTCCCTGTTTTTCTTGGAAATCTCCCTGTTTTCGGGAAAAAAACAGGGAACCCACGAGGATTTCCGCGATGTACGTCCTCTTGCCGTCTCGGCTTTTCCAGCCCTGACGTCCGGGTTGTCGGCCGCAACTCGGAGAATGGCTGGTCGGAGGAGGAAGCCGGCATGGCCCAGCTCGATGACGACGTCGGTTTGGTGATGAAGAAGATCAAGGACATGGGCGTGGACGACAACACTATCGTCCTCTTCACCACCGACAATGGCACCGAAGTCTTTACCTGGCCCGACGGCGGTCAGACGCCGTTCGCACAGTCGAAGGGAACAGTCCTGGAGGGCGGTTTCCGCGTGCCCGCGATCCTTCGCTGGCCTGGCCATGTCCCGGCGGATTCGGTGCAGAACGGCATCTTCTCTGGTCTGGACTGGCTGCCGACCTTCGTGGCCGCGGCCGGTAATCCGAACATTACCGAAGAATTGTTGAAGGGTAAGAAGATCGGCGACCGGACTTACAAGAACCATCTGGATGGCTACAACCAGATGGCCGCCATCACTGGCAAAGGACCGTCCGCGCGGCACGAAATTTTCTACCTCGGTGAAAGCACGGTCGGCGCGGTGCGCATTGACGACTATAAGTATCGCTTCATCGACCAGCCCGCCGGCTGGCTGGGTGAAAAGACCCACCCGGACGTGCCTTACATCACTAACCTGCGCCTGGATCCGTTCGAGCGCACAGTTCGTTGGCATCCGTCGTGATGATGGCAAACGTGCGGACCCACTCACCCGATGCCGGGTCCTTCCAGTTTTCCCAGATTCCACCAAGGCCGAAGGGGCTGCCGTCCTTCATGGCGATGGCGTAGGGCTGCTTGGCCTTTTTCCCTTTAATCGCTTTCCACTCGAAGAAGCCGTCCACTGGAATAATGCAGCGCCTTCGCCGATAAGCATCACGGAAGGTCAGTAGGTTGTGGACGGTCTCGCATTTGGCGTTGATCGGTTTGCGTCCGCCTTTCGGATCTTCGCACCAATAAGGGATTAGACCCCAGCGCAAGGGATCGAGCGATACCTCGCCGGTCTGATGATTGCGCCGGATTACCAGCAGGTCCTGGCTGGGTGCGGCGTTCCATCGGGGCGGATAATTGTGCACCCGACTGTCGCGCACGTCCATGCCCTCGACGATGGCGTACCGAATAGGCCCGCTGCTCTGAATGACTCTGCCGCACATGTTCTTTCACATGATGATCAATCTATCGGAGAACTCTGTTATTTTCTAAGACGGAGCAACAAATACCCATATTTGACACTCTGATTTTCGGTGCCGAGGGCTTCAAGCTTGAGTTCTCCGGCAGTTTGAAATGCATGGACGCCTGGTCCATGCAGAATAGTTGTTTGAGGGTTGCCATCTAGCGATTTCCAATAAACCTTGACATCGGTATTTGATTCCAAGACCGTGATGAATATGGTGTGCCGTTCGTCATCATCGATAATTGTCTTCGGGGGTGAGGCACCATGCACTGTTCCTGTGCCCATGGATTCGAAAGCGTCGATCTGGCTGAAGTCCATTACTTGGGCACAGACGCTCTCTGATAGAACGGATATTCCGGCGCATAGCAAAACCAGAATGGTCACGGCTCGCATGATCGTCGGGATCTTCATGGTCTTTTCCAAAGCCTGGGTCTTCATTTGCTCGCCCAATGTACTGATTGCGCACCTCGGCGCGGCCTGGCTACTCGAAACAGAGCACAGCGCGAAAATAACTCTACGATCCTAGGCCAGTTCGTAAGCCTCTTTGAGAATATCGATGATCTTCGAGTGTGTAAGGTGTTGCTTCGAGATAGTGAACGCGATTGGATTGGCTCCGGGATGCGGGTGAAAGTTGACGCAGGGATCGGGGTATCGGCAAAGACCGTCGGTGACCTTCGCAAGGTGACGGCGTGGCCGGAAAATCTGGCAATAACAACGCCGCAAGACCGGAATGCGGACAGCCTCGTCACGGTGAGCAAAGCAAACGTCGCGACGCGCACAGCGCCCAAATCGTAGGGCGCAGGTTTACTACGCCCGCAGAGCGAGGTTTGGGCGTGGGCGACCTGCCCGCTCGCACAGTCAATTGCGTTTCATGCGTGGATGCCCCAATCATGCTCATCCGGAAGCCTAACGAGGGCGCGGCGACTTCGCGCGCTTCGCCGAGCCGGCCGAGCGGTGGCGCCTTGCTCAGGCCCTCGCGCACCCGCTCGGCTTTGGTTCGCGGTGACCCGGTACCCGACGGCGGAGTGGCTGGCGCAACAGATCGTGGAGGCATTCCCGTGGGACACGGCACCGACCTATTTGGTGCGCGACAATGATGGCGCTTACG
>JBEKAE010000063.1:0-7738 GCA_050018375.1 Candidatus Acidiferrales bacterium
GCCCGCACGATGGCGGGTGCGCACAGCAGCGAACCAGCACCAACGAGGATGCTTCTGCGCGTTATTAGGCCGTCGTGGTTAGAAATTGGCGCCGTCATCGAGCCCCCCAGTCTCAGCGAGGGCTGGCGCCGCTCTGCTACATTTGCCGCCGAAACGGCCACATCCCACTGTCCGTGTGGACACCACCTTGCCGCAGCGTGGCAGGTTGGCGAGGGCGCCAGCCCTTCTCTTGATGCGCCCCTAATGTAGCATGGGGCTCAGCGATTACAATCAGCGCAGCACATTCATGACCCAAGAAATTCGCTTCTGCTTGAACGCCAACGAGACACCGGCATTGCCGGGCGCCTATGCGATGGCGATCGAGTTGACCGATAAGGCGGCGGTGAGGCTGAATGGCCAGTCGCCGATAACCTTGCCGGCCGGACGCTATCTTTATTGCGGCTCCGCCAAGGGGCCGGGCGGATTGAAGGCGCGGCTTTCGCGCCACATGCGACGCGGCAAGTCATTGCGCTGGCATGTCGACCAGCTGACCGAGCAGGGTTCCGTGGTCGGCAGCTGGGTATTTCCTGCAGGTGACGAGTGCGAGCTGGTGCAAATGTGCTCGTATTTGCCAATGCCAATTGCCGGATTCGGCAGCAGTGATTGCGCGACCTGCCGCAGCCATCTGCTATTCTGGCCCAACGGAGTGGCATTGCCCTGGCCGGGCGCTGGCATAGAAGCAGCAAGAGCTTGAATGCGTTAGCAGGCCGATTCTGCATTGATGCGGGTCCATTCTGGGCATCTTTTCCTTGATGATTGAAGTCTTACATCTGCAATGCCACGTGGTTGTTCGCCGCCAGTCAGCACAGACGAGATCGCTTATGAGGGGGAAGACAGTTGTCATCACGGGCGGCACGTCCGGAATCGGCGAAGTCGCCGCGGTAGCACTGGCAAAAATGGGAGCCCGGATCGTCTTGGTCGCACGGGACAAGTCTCGCGGGGACGCGACCCTCGCGCGGCTTCGCGACAGTGCGCCTGGCATCGCCCACACCATACATTTTGCCGATCTCCTGCGCTTGGCCGAGATGAAACGCGTGGCGGCTCAAATCGCCGATCACGAGCCGCGCATCGACATCCTAATCAACAACGCAGGCGCACTATTCGCTACGCGCCGACTCACGGAAGACGGACTTGAACGTACCTTCGCGCTCAATCACATGGCCTATTTCGTCGTGACAGAGGGATTGCGTGCGCGGCTCTCAGCCTCAAGTCCCGCGCGCATCATCAACACTGCTTCCGCCGCCCACCAAGGCGCCACGTTGGATTTTGATGATCTTCAATCGGCAAAGAGTTTCGGAGCTACGAAAGCCTATGGTCGGTCGAAGCTATGCAATATCCTGTTCACGCGTGAACTCGCTCGCCGCCTGCAGGGCACGGGCGTCACTGCGAATTGCCTTCATCCCGGGTTCGTCGCCACACGCTTTGGCGACCAAAGCGGTGCCTTGATGTCGCGCCTCGTTTGGCTTGCCAAATTTTTCGCAATATCTCCCGCTAAGGGCGCAGAAACGATTGTCTATCTCGCTTGCTCGCCAGACATTGCCGAGACGACTGGACAATACTTTTACAAATCCGTGCCGACTACGCCGTCTTCGTGGGCCCAAGACGACCGATCTGCATTATTGCTCTGGCAGCGCAGCGCGGCCCTGTCCGGCATGAAGGGATAGCCGCACTGGACATGACCAGCTGGCCTGGCCGCCGCCGCATCCGTCCGCGGCGGCGCAGTACGCGATGTCGATGGTGCCGCAGCACGACCCGCGCTTCAGCGCCAACTGGGCCTCTGCTCACTCCGGCGGTGCCGGTGCTGATCAGAAAGAGCCCAGTCCTATTCAGCGAGAACAGCAGCGCCTTGCTGACTACTACGCCGACTTAACGCGGCAACAGGACGAGCGCCGCCATCGCGAGGACGTCGAGGCTCGTGCAAAGCGCACGGCTTGAGGGTTTCGTTCCCAGCGGGCTGAAGTTTCATCATCCCGTGCGTCGCTTCTCTCATGGTGTGCGGCGCGGTTGGGCCGTCGGCTCGGTCTTGCTACGTTTAGGGCCGAGCCCGAGACCGGGTCGGCGGCCCCCTCCGGGAGGAGCACGAGCGGGCGATAGCGCGTTCCTCGGAAATGGCGCGGCGGCGCGCAGAGCGCGAGGCGGCGGAGGCTGAGGAGCGGGCCCGCGCCAAACAGATGGCGCGCACCGGGACTTAAAAGTAACCGGAGCGGTGTCAGTCTGCGCGGGTGGATCCGCAACCCACCACGATGCGATCAACCATGTCAGACGGTGGCAGCCGCTCAACGCCTGTGCCTGAACTCACACCCCTGCCACTTCCAGTGTGCTAGATTGACCCCCTACGATGCCTTGTCCTGCGCCCACGGGGGAAGCAATGAAAAGGCGCTCCAGAGCAACCAGCGGTCCAGTTAAGACGCGAGGCCGCAAGGCAGCAAAGCTGAAACCCCGCGATGCACTAAAGGCCGCGTCTCGTCGCAGTTCCTCCGCTGGGAGCCAGGACACAGAGGTCGCGCGGCTCACCCGCGAGCGGGACGAGGCGCTGGAGCAGCAAACAGCCACCACAGAGGTGCTGCGCGTCATCAGTTCGTCACCCGGCGAGTTGGAGCCGGTGTTCCAGGCTATGCTGGCGAATGCAGTGCGCATCTGTGCGGCCCGATTCGGGAACCTGTCGCTCTTCGACGGCAGCGCAATGCGCATGGTTGCCCGGTATAACGCGCCGCGCGCATTCGAAGAATTGCGACGGCACGACCCGATCGTTCCCCTCGATCGATCCATTCTCGGTCCCCTCGTAAGAACGAAGAAGGTGATCCATCTTGCCGATCTCAGGACTGAGGAGCCTTACGCCAGCTCGGCCTTGGCCAAGGTCGCGGGCGCCCGAACTGCATTGGCGGTTCCAATGCTCAGGGAGAACGAACTGGTCGGCGCGATCGCTATTTACCACCAGGAGGTCCGGCCGTTTACTGACAAGCAGATCGCGCTGGTGCAGAATTTCGCCGCCCAAGCGGTCATCGCCATCGAGAACACGCGGCTCCTCACTGAACTGCGCGAGGCATTGGAGCAGCAGACTGCCACATCGGAGGTGCTCAAGGTTATAAGCACTTCTCCCGGCGATCTTGAGCCGGTGTTCGCAGCCATGCTGGAGAATGCCGTCCGCATCTGCGACGCCAAGTTTGGAGCTATCTCCCGCTGGGAGGGCGATGCCTTTAACATCGTTGCGACGCATAACGCACCGGCTGCTTACGCTGAGTTTCGTAGGCGTTCACCGCATTTCCGTCCCTCCAGTCCGCAGGGTCCTGTCGGTCGCATGTTGGCGGCTAAAACGGCTATTCACATCGCCGATTTTGCGGCAGAGCCGGTCTACGTTGAACAACGCGATCCGGCAGCTGTTGCGGCCGTCGAACTTGGGGGTCTACGGACGTATCTGGCTGTCCCGATGTTGAAGGAGAACGAACTGATCGGTGCCTTTACGCTGTCCCGTCAAGAGGTTCGTCCCTTTACCGACAAACAAATCGCGCTAGCTACGAACTTCGCCGCTCAAGCGGTCATTGCCATTGAAAATACTCGGCTGCTGAGTGAGCTGCGCCAGCGCACCGACGACCTCACCGAATCGCTGGAGCAGCAGACGGCCACGTCCGAGGTGCTCCAGGTCATCAGCAGCTCTCCCGGCGATCTTGAGCCGGTGTTTGCAACGATGCTTGAGAAGGCCGTTCACATCTGCCACGCCAGGTTTGGCACTATCCAACGCTGGGACGGGGACGCTTTGCACCTCATGGCGACGCATAATGCACCGCCTGCGTTGGTCGACGCACGCAGGGGTTCACCGGTTCACCGTCCCGCCGATCCGAACACTCCTCTCGGTCGCATGGTAGCGACTAAAACGGCGAGTCACGTCGTCGATGTTGCGGCAGAGCAAGTCTACATTGAACGACGCAATCCGCGAGTCATTGAAATTGTCGAACTTGCTGGTGTACGGACGGCTCTGTTTGTTCCAATGCTGAAGGAAAGCGAGCTGATCGGTTCGTTTTCACTTTATCGTCAGGAAGTTCGTCCTTTCACCGACAAGCAGATCGCGCTAGCCAAGAATTTTGCCGCCCAAGCCGTCATCGCAATTGAGAACGCGCGGCTGTTAAAGGAGCTGCGCGAGCGAACCGACCAGTTGGAAGTGCAGTCAAAAGAGGTCGTCAAACTAAACCAACAACTCGAACAGCGCGTCGCCGACCAAGTAGGCGAAATCGAACGCATGGGCAGGCTGCGACGTTTCCTTCCTCCGCAGGTGGCCGATCTGATTGTCGCGTCCGGGACAGAAAAGCAGCTAGAAAGCCACCGCCGGGAAATCACCGCGCTCTTCTGCGATCTACGCGGCTTCACTGGTTTCTCCGAAAGTTCAGACCCGGAAGATGTGATGGCACTCCTGCGCGACTACCATGCAGCCATAGGCGAAACCATCATCAAGTACAGCGGCACGCTTGAGCGTTATGCCGGGGATGGCGTGATGGTGGTCTTCAACGATCCAGTGCCAGTCGAGAAACCAGCGCTCCAGGCGGTGCTGATGGCGCTCGAAATGCGTGACGTTATCGGGGCGCTGACCGAGAAGTGGCGTCGGTTGGGACACGACATTGGTTTCGGGCTTGGCATCGCCCACGGATTTGCCACGCTCGGCACCATCGGCTTTGAGGGACGTTTCGATTACGCCGCCATTGGGACGGTGTCGAACGTCGCCTCCCGCCTTTGTGACGAAGCCAAACCCGGTCAAATCCTGATAAGTCCGCGTGTATTCATGGCGGTCGAGAATGCCGTAACCGTCGAGCCAGTAGGTGAGTTTGCGCTCAAGGGTATCCGCCGTCCTATTTTGGCTTACAATGTGCTCGCCGCCGGATCATCAAAACCTTGAGGCGAACGACCATGGACGTCGGGGGGTGGCTGCGGAGCCTTGGCCTCGAAAGGTATGAGGCTGCATTCCGCGACAACGAAATCGACGAAACGGTCCTGCCGAACTTGACAGCGGAGGACTTGAAGGACTTGGGCGTCGGTATCGTCGGCCACCGTCGCAAGCTGCTCGACGCCATTGCTGCTCTGAGCACTGATGCGAACGCGAAACCTCGGCAAGTCGACCCTGCCGAGCGCCGCTACCTCACGGTGATGTTCTGCGATCTGGTGGATTCAACCGGCATCGCCGCGCGGCTCGATGCCGAGGAATGGCGTGACTTGGTTGGCTCCTATCTCGATGCCGCTTCGGCGGCGGTGACGAATATGGGCGGCCATGTTGCCAAGAAGCTGGGCGACGGCCTGATGGCGCTATTCGGCTATCCGGTAGCGCAGGAGAACGATGCCGAGCGCGCGGTGCGGGCGTCGCTGGCGATCCAGCAAGCGCTTGTCGAGCTAAATCGCAAGAATGCAGGCACCGGCAGGCCAGCACTGGCGGCGCGCATCGCGGTGGAGTCGGGACCGGTGGTGGTTGATGCGTCGGGGGAGATTTTCGGCGACGTGCCCAACATCGCAGCGAGAGCGCAGGCGCTGGCCGAACCGGGAGCGGTCGTGGTCACAGCGCGGGTGCAGCGCCAGGTCGCCGGCCTGTTCGTCGCCGAGGAGCGCGGCAGCCATGAACTCAAGGGCGTGCCGGAGCCAGTAACGCTATTCCGGCTCATCCGGGCAAGCGGTGCAGGCCGTCGCTCGGGGCAGCGCCATCTCACGCCGCTTGTCGGTCGCGACGAAGAAATCGCCCTGCTGATGCGGCGCTGGGATCGGGCGCGGCAGGGCGACGGTCAGTTGGTGATGATCGTCGGCGAGCCCGGTTTGGGAAAGTCGCGCCTGATTGACGAATTTCATGCGAGGCTCGGCGCTACGCCACACACGTGGGTCGAATGGAGTTGCTCGCAACTTTTGCAAAACACGTCCCTGCACCCGATCGCCGAATGGGGACGCCAGCGGTTTGGCGGCACAGACGTGCCGGCGGAGCGCCGCCTAGCGGACCTGGAGAGTTCGCTGGCGCAGGTCAAGCTCGATCCGGTTGACATTGCTCCATTGCTTGCGCCGCTCCTCGACATACCGGTGCCGGCGGAACGAACGCCGGCTTTGATGCCGGAGGATTTGCGGCGCCGGCAATTGGCGGCGCTGACCAATTGGGTGATGGCCGGCGCACGCGTTCAGCCGATCGTGCTCGCAATTGAAGATGTGCATTGGGCCGATCCGACCACGCTCGATGTCCTGCGCGGCATCGCCGAACGTGGCGCATTGGTTCCTTTGTTCGTTCTTATTACCGCTCGGCCGGAGTTCCGGCCGTCTTGGGGTATGCGCTCGCATCACGGCACCATTTCGCTTGCACCGCTCGACCGCCAACAGGTGCGGCACATGGTGGACGAGCTTTCTGCGCGCCACGCGCTGCCGAACGATGTGGTCGAGGGCGTGACTGAGCGCACCGGCGGCGTACCGCTGTTCGTGGAGGAAGTGACGCGGCTTCTGTTGGAGCGCGGTGAGCAAGGCGGCATCCAAGCTATCCCGCCGACCTTGCAGCAATCGTTGACCGCGCGGCTCGACCGGCTCGGCCCGGCGCGCGAGGTGGCGCAGATCGGCGCCGTTATCGGACGCAACTTCTCCTACACGCTCATTCGCGCCGTCGCAGCGATGGAGGAAGGGCTATTGCAAATGGCGCTGGAACGGCTTGCCGAAGCTGACGTCCTGTTGGTGCAGGGTCTGCCACCGGAAGCCGACTATCGCTTCAAGCATTCGCTCATCCAGGACGCTGCCTATGAGAATTTGCTCAAGAGCCGGCGCCAGGCTTTGCACCGGCGCGTCGGAGAGGCGTTACGTGATTATGTAGCCGCCGGCGCTGCCGTCGAACCGGAATTGTTGGCGCATCACTTCACCCAGGCGGGTCTCACCGAAGCGGCCATCGAATGGTGGGGAAAAGCCGGACAACGGTCGCTGGAGCGTTCGGCGCTGGTCGAGGCTGTGGCGCAGCTTACACGTGCTCTCGACCAGATTGCGGCCTTGCCCACTACCCCTACGCTTCGCCGCGAAGAAATCAGGCTTCAAGCCGCGCTGATAAGTCCGCTCGGATATGTCAAAGGCTTTGCCGCGCCAGAGACCAAAGCGGCCGTCGAGCGGGCTAGCCTGCTCATTGAACAGGCGGAGGCGCTCGCGGGGCCTCCATCCCGCTTGTTCTCGGTCCTCTTCGGTCATTGGATGGCAAACCTTGTGTCGTTCAACGGTGACGCCGCGCGAGATGTTGCGACGCAGTTCCTGGCCCTCGCCGAAAGGGATGGAGCGAGTATCCCGCTTATGATCGGGCATCGCATGCTGGGCTTTTCACTAGCGTTAACTGGCGATTTCGCGCTGGGGCGAGAGCATCTCGATCGGGGGATCGCACTTTACGATCCTGCCGCGCATCGTCCGTTGGCGACGCGATTTGGACCAGACGTTCGGGTGGCGATCTTGTCGTATCGATCATGGGTGTTGTGGGTGCTTGGCTATCCCGAGGCCGCGCTCGCCGACACCGACCACGCGCTAAGGGATGCGCGGGAGCTTGGCCAAGTGGCCACGTTGTTGTTTGCGCTGTTACACGCACCATTGACGTATTTCTTCTGCGGGGACTACGTCATGGGAAACGCGCTCGCCGATCAACTTCTCGCTCTAGGCGACGAAAAAGGCATCCCGCTCTGGAAGGCGTCCGGAGCAATAAATGAAGGTTGCGCATTGGCCCTCACTG
>JBEKAE010000064.1:0-9769 GCA_050018375.1 Candidatus Acidiferrales bacterium
GCGGTCGCGATCGTGGACTTGGCATCGTCGCGGGGCGGATCGAACAAGGGCAACACACCCAGAAGCTGCCATTTGCCGTCTCCCTCGGCTCGCGCCACGCCCAAGGAGCGAAAGCCGCGCGCGGCGAATTCGTTGACCGCCTTGTCGACGGCGGGCTTCACCTGAGCGGAATTAGCGGACAACGCCAAGATCACCTGCGGCGCGCCCTTCGTCACCTTGAAGGCCTTTCCGTCCGGGCCCGTGACGGCGGCCTCGGTGCGTTTATGCACCGGGTCGAACGGTTGGAAATGAGTGACCTTATAGCCTTTCAAGGCCTGATCGCTTTTCAGGCCGCCCAGGACGGCCAGATCGATGGTGTCGTTATTGTCTGCGCGCGACGCCAGCGCGGCAGCGAGGATCACTTGCTCGGCGGGGATTTTGTTCACGCTGAACGGATCGCCGAGCGTCAGTTTGTTCTGGGTCAGGGTGCCAGTCTTGTCGGCACACAGCACGTCCACGCCCGCCAATTCCTCGATGGCCACCAATCGGGTCACGATCGCCTGTTTTTTGGCCAGCAGCCGCGCGCCGACCGCCATCGTTACCGACAGCACCGTCGGCATGGCCACGGGAATCGCGGCCACGGTCAGCACTAAGGCGAACTGCAACGTGGTGAGGATCGGGTCGCCGCGGAAGATCGCGAAGGCAATGATCGTCGCCACCAGAACCACCGCGAGGATGATCAGGTAATTGCCGATCTTGAGCACCGCGCGTTGAAAGTGGCTGACGGTTTGCGCGCCCTGCACCAGTTCCGCCGTCTTGCCGAAGTAGGTGTTCGAACCCGTGGCATAGACCAGTGCGCCGATTTCGCCCTGACGAACGATCGAACCGGAAAACACTGCCTCGCCGGATTTGCGCGTGGCGGGTAGCGACTCTCCCGTCAATGCCGACTGATCCACTTCGACCGGGTCGCCTTCCAGCAAGCGCGCATCCGCCGGCACGATGTCGCCCATACGGACGCGGATGACGTCGCCCGGCACTAGTTCACGCGCCGGCGGGGTGACCCACTTCCCATCGCGTTTCACCCTGGCCTTGATCGCCAGCGTGGCCTTCAAGGCAGCGATGGCGTTGCCCGCCTCGTGTTCTTCCCAGAAGCCGACGACCGCGTTGGCCAGAAGCAAAACAAGAATGATGCCAAAGTCCGGCCAATGCCGGGCCACCGCCGACAGGATCACGGCGACCTCGATCATCCACGGGATCGGACCCCAAAAATAGCTGAGGAATTTGAGGAGCTCATTGGTCTTCTTTTCTTCAATCTCGTTGGGCCCATATTGGGTCAGCCGTTTCTGCGCCTCGGCTTGCGTGAGGCCGTCCGCTGACGAACCCAATTTTTTCTCCACCTCAGCAAGGGGAAGCGATTTCAAATCGTCCTTCGCGTTGGGTTTCGATTCCCGCTTGGAGACCGCAGCTTGGGAACGGGCGTCGTTGGATGCCATAATGCGTGTTCCTTCTGTCTTCGCGATGCCCAGGTTTCACGATCTGCGGGATATCTGTCGTCGTGGTCATTCCCTTTCGGGAGCGCCTGTGATCCAGTCTTTTGCGACAGGGAATTGGGCCAGCCTAAATTGCCGGACTTCCCCGTGAAAGAAAGGTTTGAACATGTTGACCATTGCGCTCATCCACGCGTGATCAGTGACCACGGCGATGCGGCTGAAATCGTGCCAGTGCTTAAGCCCAAACACGCTGTCGTCCCACAGCGCCTCAAGCTCAAAGCCTGTGAAATCCTTCCCGATGATATAAAGCATTTTGATCGGACCCTTAGCGATCATTGCTTCGGCCTTGGGGATAAGCGTGCTGCGATAATCTTCGTGCGTTACTTTGCCACTGGCTTCGATCGCCATCACATCCGGCGGCAGGCCCTCGATGAATTTGAACATTGTTTTCCTCCATATGCGTTTACGTCTCGGGATTTCGCGGCGCCGCCAACACGCGGGGCCTGCTTTACGGGCGAATGAGCACCAACGTGTGCTGCGCGATCATCAGTTCCTCGTCTGTCGGAATGACCCACACGGAGACCCGACTGTCCGCGGTGGAGATTCGGGGCCCGTTGGAATCATTTGCCTGCTTGTCCAGCTTCACGCCGAGGCACGAAAGCTTGGCGCACAGCGCCGCACGGACCGGGGCAGAGTGCTCGCCGATGCCGGCGGTGAACACGAAAGCGTCCAGCCCGCCGAGCACGGCCGCGTAGGCGCCGGCATACTTGGTCATCGCGTATACGAAATACCCCACCGCCGCGACCGCGCGGCCGGATAGGCCGAGCAGGCCCGCGCGCTCGTAAAGCATCTTCTCCAGCGACGCGTCGTCGAACAACTTGCGACGCAGCAGATAGAACAACGCGTCCGACGGCACATCGCCAGAGCGTGTCGCCATGGGCAAGCCTGACACGGCGCCAAGACCCATCGTGGTTTCGACGCTGCGCCCGTCCAGCATGGCGCACATGCTGGTGCCGCCGCCGAGATGCGCGGCGATCACCCGCCGCGCCTGCGGTGCGAACTTCAGCACCTGCCGGCTGATGTAGTCGTAGGAAATGCCGTGGTAGCCCCAGTGCCGCACACCGGCATCGCGCACATCCTTTGGCAACGCGTAGATCTGCGCCACTTCTGGCATCGTCCGATGGAACGAGCTGTCAAAACAAGCCACTTGCGGCAGGCCGGGGAACGCCTCGGCTAGCGCCCGGGCTCCCCGCACGTTGTAGGGCTGGTGCGAAGGTTCCATGACCACAAGCGAGTCGAGATAGGCCAGCACGTCGCTGTCGATCCGCACCGGCGCCTCGAAGCGGGTGCCGCCGAGCACAATACGGTGGCCGGCGGCTATAATCTTCCTGTCATCCAGATTGGCTTCGAGCCAAGTAATGACGAAGTGCAGCGCTGTTTTGTGGTCGATCGCGCGGCCTTTGCCCCATTCATGCACGCCCAATTGCTTGCCGGCCGCGTTCTTGACGACAAAATGGGGATCAGATTCCATACTCTCGATCTGGCCGCGGCAGAGCAGCGGCAGCGACCGGGACGCGTCCACCGCATAGGCGGCGAACTTCAGGCTGGTGGAGCCCGCATTGACCACGACGATGGCCTCGCTGACGCTGGCCGCACTCATGGCCGATCACTCCGCGATTTCAGGCAGCAGGATGGCGGGATCGCGTGTCAGCGCATCGGCGTAGAGCACGGCAGCGGCAGCCGAGAAGCGGCGCGCGGCGGCGCTGTCGGCACGGCTAGTCAGTATCACCGGCACCCGCGCACCGACGACGAGGCCAGCGATCTGCGCATCGGCCATGAAAGCGAGATTCTTGTAGATCATGTTGCCGGCCTCGATGTTCGGCACGATCAGTACATCGGCGAGGCCCGCAATCGGCGATGAGATATGCTTGATCCGCGCGGCTTCGGCATCCACCGCGGCGTCGAGATCGAGCGGCCCGTCGACGATGCCGCCGACGATCTGCCCTCGATCGGCCATCTTGGCCAGAATCGCCCCGTCGAGCGTAGCCGGCATTTTGGTCTGCACCATCTCGACCGCCGCCAGCACGGCTACTTTCGGCAAGTCGATGCCGAGCGCGCGCGCGAAACCGATCGCGTTCTGGCAGATGTCGCGCTTCTGGTCGGTGTCGGGCGCGATATTCAGTGCGACGTCGCTGATGACGAAGCGGCGCGCGTAGGTCGGCACCGACACCATCACGCAGTGGCTGATCAGTCGTCCAGTAAGCAGTTTCGCTTCCTTCTGCATGACTGCGTGCAAGAGCACGTCGGTGTGCAGGCTGCCCTTCATCAGTGCCGCAACCTCGCCGGCCCCAGCGGCCGTAGCGGCCTTCAGCGCCGAGTCTTCGGGACCGTCCGTGCCCACGATCCGGCACTT
The DNA here is from genome assembly GCA_050018375.1 of Candidatus Acidiferrales bacterium. Lineage (GTDB taxonomy): Bacteria > Acidobacteriota > Terriglobia > Acidiferrales > UBA7541 > Palsa-295. The sequence goes on from JBEKAE010000064.1 coordinate 3,883, forward strand.
GGCGATGTCGAGATGCGCCTGATCCGCGATCTGCTGGATCTCGGCCTCGGGACCGAACAGCACGGGTAGGATCAGCCCGGCCGCGGCAGCCTCTACCGCGCCAGCCAATGCATCGGCGCTGCATGGGTGCACCACGCCGGTCAGCATCGGCTTGAGATCTCGACAGCGATCGACAAGCCCCTCGAGCCGATGCTCCGCCATCTGGTATTGCTGCCGCGTCGTCGGTGCCAGAACTTCCAGGATCGCGGTCGCGACGATCTGACCCGCCGGATCGGTGCACTGGCCGTCCAGCACAACGATCCCCTGATCCGACCGCTTCTCCCGCACGACGAGTCGCGCCGTCATCGCCGCACCGATTGGCAGCGCACCCTTGATCTGCACCGAGGTTGTGCGGATCGAAGTCCCGGGTCCCGGGAGGGCCGAACCAACGAGCGCGGTCAGGATGGCCGTGACGATGCCGGCAGCCCCCTGGCTTTCGCCGGGGCCGGCGAGCATGTCCACTTCACCGAAGGCGGCGGCCCAGGCCCGCACGTCGCCGGCCTGCAACGTGCGCTGCACCGTCGCAGCGTCGCCGGGAGTGATCTCCTTGAACGTCTTGTTCACGATGGTCTGCATGGCTGCATACGCCCAACAGGCCCGGCGTGGCCGAGCGCCTTCCGCTCAGTGCGGCGCCGCGGAGCGCCGTGCGGTAGTTCCGGCGACGGAGGCTCGGCCGGACGGTACAAGAGCCGCCGCCTTCTCAATCGGCGCCGCCAGCACCTGCGACAGCCGGGCCAAACGGTCGCGCTCCGCGGCAAGCGGAGGATCGCCCGCGCCGACGATCACGTGCACCTGCTTCAGCAGCTCCTCCCGCGCATCCGCCTCCGGTACCAGGGATGCAAGCGCTTCCACCGCGCGCTCACGTTCGAACTGCAGCAGGAAGGCCTGGTCTCGCACCAGCGCCTTGAACTCGGCGAGCGGTAGATGCATGAGCTTCTGGCGCGCGACGTTCAACGCGAGTGCGGAGCGCTGGTCGATCATCCGCTCGGCCGCGATGACGTACAGCACCGCCCGGGTCAGCGCTTCGTCGAATCCTCCGGTCCGCAGCTTCGCCGCGTATGCGTCCGCCTGGGCTTGTCGTGCCGCCAGCTTCTCGGGCGAAGTGCCGGGGAATGGCCGCACCTTGCTCTCCTTGTTGAGGCCGAGGAACGCCTGCACGAATGGCGAGCCATAAAAGCCGAAGAACATCTGCTCGGCCATTTGGTCACGCGCCACGCGATAGGCCTCCAGGGCGGCCGTGATCTGTTCCGAGACCTGCGTCTGCAGCCCGAGGAACGGATTGTCGGCCGCCGCCGGCCTGCGGGCCTCTGCCACGAGGGCAGCCAGTTGTTGCACGCCCTTCATCCACGGGTTGCGATCGGCGAAGATCGTATAGCTGAGCCTGAGCGGGTCCAGGGCTTGGGTCAGGTCCGCCGCCGGCTGGTTGGCAAGAGCGCGCACCAAGGGCTGCATCAAGGTACGATAAATCGAGAGGTTCAGCTCCGACAGCCGCGCCACAGCGGCGAAGGCGCGATCGTCCTCGGGGCTGTTGCGGCCGAGCGCGCGGATGTCGTCGAGCGAGCGGGCTTCGAAGCGGGCGATCCAGTCGCCGGTGACGAAGCCGCCCGCGGGCACACCCGCCGGCCGCGGTGCAATGACCATCTCATAGAGGCCAGGCGACAGGCAGTCGATGACGTCAATCATCTGCACGAACTCCTCGTCCTCTTTCGCACCCACCTTGGCGGAGACGAAGAGGGCGAGATGCCCGATCTTGTGGTTCAGGGAGTACACGATCGTCCGGCCGGTGGCGCGGATGTCGTCGACGTCGCGATACAGATCGAGAATCCAGCCGAGTGTCTGCGGCGGCGGACTGATGTTGTCTTCCGTCGAGGTGAACACGATGATCGGTGAGGTGACGTTGCGCACATCGAAGGTCGTGCCATCATGCGACTGCAGCTGGTTGCGGGTCAGCTTGTCGCCGATGAAGAGGTTGTCCACCAGGAACTGCAGCTCGTCGCCGTTCAGCGCGATGAAGTCACCCCACCATTTCTCAAATTTTAGGAAGCGCTCCGCTCCGGTGTCGATGTCGGCATAAACCCCGTACTGTTTGCCCCACAGCCAATTGGCCGGATTCAGGATGTCGAAGTTTAGGATCAGCCCGGTGCCATCGAACTTCCCATTGCCGAGGTCGCTGGTCATTGCGGTGAGCCAACTGCCGCCGAGCAGCCCGCCGGAATAACGCATCGGGTTCTTGCCGTGCACGCCTTGCCAGTACGACATGGGCGCGCCCGCGACCAGGCAAGGCCCGAACAGGTCCGGCCGCAGCATGGCTACCATCAGCGTCTGATAACCCGCCTGGCAGTTGCCAATGGCAAACGGACACGGTGCATCGGGGTGGAGTTCGACCACTCGCTCGAAGAACTTCACCTGTCCCTCGACGACGTCCAGGAACTGCTGGCCCGGCGCCGGCGTCGCTCCGAAGCCGATGAAGTAAACCGGATGGCCCGCATTCAGAGCATCGCCGATCTCGCTCTCCGCCTTGAAGCCACCAATGCCCGGCCCCTGGCCGGCCCGCGGGTCCACCACCACGACAGGTCGCTTGCGTGGGTCGGTCGCGACTCCAGGTGGCGGCACAATGCGCGAGAGCGCGTAGTTGATCGGCCGTTGCAGCGACCGGCCGCTCATCAGTACTTCGTGATCGAAGCGCAGCACGGTCGCCATCGGCCGTGATGTAATCTCGATCTCTTCATTGCCCCGCTGCCGCAGCAGATCGAGAAAGAGAACGCTGCGCTGGAACGCATCGACCATGTACTCTGGCCAACTCGTCATCAAATTGCCGGAAGTCGCTGCGGAGGCCTTCGGAAAAGCCGGCCACTCGAGGCCGAGGAGGCCTGTTGGCGATGCCGGCTTTGAATTTGACTCAACCGTCATCTTGATCTCCTAAGGGAGACTTCCCCTTCACGGCTGCTTTGGCTGAATGGTGGTATGCGAGCAGAGCGATGACCACCTCCGCCATATGCATTGCTGACATGTCCATTTGCTGAGCCGCACCGTTACACAGGATGGAGCAGTCGTGACCATCATCTAGATCAACGTCGCAAGATTCGCTCAGAGACAGACCATTGGGGATTCCTCCTGGTTCAATTCGAGCGAAACACGCGTACGCTCGCCAGCTCGCCGCTGGCTCATCAACAGTGGACAAGCCTCTGGGTAGGTTCAGCGGCGCCAGCCTACTTGTCACCGGCAGGTCGGATTTTGTCCCAAGCCTCCTTCAGGTCGTGGGATGCCTTCTCGAACGAGATCTTGGCGCTCTCCCAGCCTTCCGCGCTCGCGCTCTGTAGCTTGTGTTGCTCAGCCTCGACTTTGGTCCAGGCCGCCTTCAGCTCATTCTCGGCCGCGTTGGCCTTCCTGTTGCCCCTTGGCCTTTGCTTTCTCACTGAAGTCGTGCAGCTTTTGCTGCCATTCGTCCACGGAGACCCGCGCCTTCTGAGTGTACGTGTCCCTGTCCGCCGTCGAATCGCCGGCGGCTGCCAATTGCATGGGCGTGTTGGAAGAGATCGACTGACCTGCAGCGGCGGGCAGTGCGCCTAATAGCATGAGTGGTCCGATTACGATCGAGGCGAAGAGTATCCTCATAGCAACCTCCTTAGTGTTACGCGTCCGTCAATCTCTGTACAATTCAGCCAGCCGCAGCGACGAGATGATCCGCCGACTCGGCCGCTTTCTTGCCTGCATGCACATCAAGGCGTGAAGGGTTGGCCGTACCGAGGATTGTCTTGGCGCGAGCCACTTCCTCTGCCGCGCCGTGTGCCATCACCAAAAAGCTATCGGCTTTCAGGGCGGTCTCGTATTGAATCACGCTGTCCTTCGGCACGCCGATGCCATAGAGCGCTGCACCGAGCGCACTCAGTCCACCAACTACGATAGCATTCTCGATGCCGTAGATCGCCATGGAGGCCAGATATCCAAGCACGACGACATGCCCCACAACGGGAATGGCAAAGAACAGCCCGCCAAAGAACATGCCCCAGAGACCGCCCCAGAACGCACCCCGGGTGCCCCAAAATTTGATCCGGTCACCCGCGTTGTAGAAGCCGACGACCTTTTCGTCCGTGTGGTATCCCTTGCCGACAACGCTGAGATTTTTCATCTCGAAGCCGGCTGCGGTCAGTTTTTTCACGGCTGTTTCCGCTGCATTGTGGTCTGTGAAGACGGCGATGACTGTGTCGGTTTTTTCCATTTGATCCTCCTTGAGGAACAGGGTGGCGCCTGGCAATGGGCTTTTGCGTCGCCGACGTCGCGACCAAGCACGTGCCAGGGACTGGCGTGTCGCCACCTCAAATATATTGATCCTTGGCTCGGTCATTTACTGAGCAATATTGCTCACAAGTGTCCCTTCAAAAGCACCGAAGGGAATTGGCGCACGTGACGCCGCCGTGCGCTGAAATCGCGATGTGCCTGCGAGTGGGACGGATGGGGTCGACTAAGTGATGACGGATCCGGACACTATAACCCGGACCCGAGCGAGGACCCCCGGGGAGGAGGATTAATGACCCTCAAGGCGGTGCGCGATCGAGTCTGCGGCCTGACACAGTGCAGGATAACCGCTGCGAGGACGAAGTGCACGAAGGGCGATGCAAACTGGACGTCGGACGGCGTATGCCGGGGAGCAAGCTCAAGCGGCTGACGATCCGGGAAGGAACCGCTTGAATTGAGGAAACGTCGGCATCATTCGAAGTCCGGTCCGCGCCTCGATCCTAGCCGACTTCTATTACCGGAAGCCGCGCTCCCTTATTCGATCACCTCGAGCGTCGGTGGCACGTCAAGAGTTGTGAGTGAGCTATTTTGAACAGAATTGCCCCACCGCCGCCTCAAATTAATTTAGGTACTGCGCACAACGCTACAAAGCAGGATTCAATGGGAAAACACCCCTCGTGCTCCGAGCGCGTTGAAGGTGCGATGAAGGGAACGGCTATGAGCACCAAGCAAGGTTTAGTCACTTTGATCCCGATAAAGACGTTTCTGTGCGGAGCAGTTGGCCTTGCGGTCGCGGTATTGGTCGCGGGCGCAGCGGCCACTCTTTTGCCTCGTCAGGCGCAAGCAACGCGGGCTTATGCCGCGCAGACGGGGCTACCGTGTGGGCGATGTCATGTGAATCCCGCGGGTGGAGGACCAAACACGGCGTTTGGCAAAGCCTTCGCCGCCAACGGCCACAAATTCCCGGCGAAAAAGTAATCACGCCTGTCCCTGTTGAAAACGTGGTCTACTGGCGAATGAATTCGAATCGTGTGGTTCGCCGAGTTTTGGCCAATAATTGCATCTGATTGTGGACCCGATTATGCGTCGGGCATAACGCGGAGGCATTCAATGGTTTCGTTGCGCACTCTGCCAATCGCGTTTCGCGCACTCTTCAGCAGCTTCCTTATCCTGATTGGTGTCGGATACTTGATGGCTCTGACGTACATGTACGTGGTTGTGATCGAGCCTCATCAACAGATGGGCGAGGGCTTGGTCACAGGTATCAGCGATGAATATCACGGGCTGCCGAAGGGACAAACCTTGCTTGAGGCGGCACTGATGGGCCGATGACCGACAAGATATCGGTTCCCGACCGCACCAGCATCCTGCAGTGGATACATAACGGCGCGAAAGCTGAGGACTATTCGCAAGTCGAACCGATCTTCGCCAAGGACTGCATCAGCTGTCATATGGCCAACGCGAAGTCGATCCCGCCTCTCACGAGTTTCCAGGCTGTGCATAAAGTCACGGCAGCGGACACGGGAACAAGCATTACGGATTTGGCCGAAACTTCTCACATTCATCTGTTCGGCGTCAGCATCATATTCCTGCTGACCGGAGCGATTTTCGC
>JBEKAE010000065.1:0-7550 GCA_050018375.1 Candidatus Acidiferrales bacterium
TCATTAGGGTTCGCTTTGTCGAGCGTTAAATCTACATCGAAGTAATCCGCTTTCACATCGTGCTTCATCGCCTGAAGTTTTCCTGATTTCGGGGCGATCAAAGTCGTTTGGGCACCGGCCTCCTTCAGTGCTTGACGCGGCTCGGTCATTTCGGATTGCTCGAAACCGTTTGTGGCCAGGATCGCAACGCGCACATTCGCAAGGGGTTTGTCTATCATAGGTAAATCTCCTTTGGGTCACTTTTCGTTTTATACGACTTCCGCATTCGCGGGTTGCGGCCAGCAGCTCTGTCTCAGCAATTTTTCCTCCTTTGATTGGCAACTTCGGAACCCATACCCTTCTGAAGCTCGGCGCGTGTTCATAGCAACTTTCTGGTTTGCAAAAGCCTCTTGAGCCTCACTTTCGAGACGTGCGTCCTCTTCAGCGAGTTCCTGCGCTTTGTGCAAGGCCAGTTCTGATCTTTCCGACGCATGCACAGCAAACTGTTAACCACAAGCAAAGAAAATAGAACTGCCCCCAGCGTATCGTCCCTATTTGTGCATTTGTTCCGAGAGGTAATTGGCAGTGCCCATTTCCTGGATGGAATGAAGCTGCGCTTCCAAGAAGTCCACGTGTCTTTCCTCTACCTCGATCAGGTGCTCGAACAATTCGCGAGAGCCGGTGTCATTGGCATCAGTGCACAGCTTGACCGCATCGTTGTATTGCCGTACCTCGTCGTGTTCGCTGGCTAGGTCATACTCCAGTTGTTGTTGCACTTTGGCGCCGATCTTGGGAACCAATCCCACCTTGACGGCTGGCGTGCCGTCGAGAAAGATGATCCGCTCGATGAGTCCCTCGGCATGTTTCATCTCCTCGATGGCGCGACCTTTGGTGAGCTGCCCCAGACGTTCATATCCCCAGTTGTCGCACATCTCGGCGTGGGTCATGTATTGCACGATTGCCGTTAGTTCTGAACTGAGGGCAGCGTTTAATTGCTCGATGACTTTGTCGTTTCCGCGCATCGTTCTCTCCACTTGGAGTTCAGCCGAAATTTCCTTTTTGACTTCGAAAACGGTAAAAATTGTACACCCATCTCGCTTGCTCCGACGTTGTTGAAACGATTTTTACCCGGCGCGCCCTAACGGTGTGCGATCCGCACCAGTGCAAAAGCAAGGTCGGCCAAGCGACGTTCCGACAGTCGACGAATTCGTCGATGGCATGACTATATCCTGCCCAGCGTCCAGGCAAGTGCGACATTCAGGACTACGGCTTTGGCGTGATCGAGGTCGGGCAGGCGTAGGACAGATTTGGCGTCACTACGTTTTCATGGTTCCCGGCCCCGCCTCGCCGCTGATCAAAAGCTCCCTGACCAACTAGCGACAATGCAAAAGGAGAATCCAAGGCAACTGCGTTCCCATCAAATGGACGTCACGTCATGTGTCGAGCGAGGAGTTTACGCAATGTCGAAAGTTGTTCGATTTCACAAGACCGGGCCGGCGGATGTCTTGCAGATCGAGGACTTGCCGCAAGAGCAGCCCAAGGAGAATGAGGTACGGCTGCGGGTGGAAGCTGTGGGTCTGAACCGCGCCGAGGTAATGTTTCGCATGGGCGCTTATCTCGAAGCGCCCAAACTACCTGCGCGCCTCGGTTACGAAGCCGCTGGCGTGGTGGACGCCGTCGGACCTGGTGTCAAGGCCTTCCAGATCGGTGACCGCGTCAGTACAGTTCCGTCGTTTTCGATGAATTCATACGGCGTTTATGGAGAAACGGCGATCGTGCCGGTCCACTCCCTGGCCCGTTATCCTAGCAATCTTTCGCCACTCGAAGGCGCTTCAATCTGGATGCAATATCTTACCGCGTGGGGCGGTCTCGTGCACCACGGACGGCTGAACTCTCAACAGTACGTCTTGATTACAGCCGCGAGCAGCAGCGTCGGGCTCGCCGCAATTGAACTTACGAAACTTACCGGAGCGCATTCAATTGCGGTGACGCGTACTTCGGCCAAGAAGCAAGTCCTTCTCGATTTCGGCGCAGCTGAGGTTATTGCGAGCAGCGAGGAGGATCTTCCTGCCGTGGTCCGCAAATATACGAATGGGAAGGGCACTGACCTGATCTTCGATCCGGTCGCTGGCCCGTTTCTCGAGACCCTGGCGCAATGCTGCGCTCCTGGAGCGCAAATCATCGAATATGGAGCGCTCAGCTCGGAGTCAACGCCGTTCCCTCTGTTTCTCGCCTTGGCGAATGGGCTCACGGTCAGAGGGTATACCTTGTTTGAAATAACCTCGAATGCTGCGTTGCGTACTCAGGCGGAGCGCTATATCTACGAACAGCTGGAACAGGGGAAGCTGAAGCCTAAGATTGATCGAGTCTTTCCGCTATCCCAGATCGTCGAAGCCCACCGCTACATGGAATCCAACCAGCAAAACGGCAAGATAGTAATCACAACAGCCTAGCAGGCTGCGGCTTCAACCCTGGAGTAAAGAATGAGGCCGGCATCGATTCAGAGTAACGCAGTGTGAGTGAATAAATAAGCGAGGCGGGATTTGGCGCGGACGCTCTGGGGAAAATCGGAGAATCTTGGGATGAACGTCCTGCTTTTGGGTGCAACCGGCATGGTCGGCCAGGGTATGCTGCGCGAATGCCTTTTGAACTCGGATGTGCAATTGGTGCAGACAGTCGGTCAAACCGATACCGGCGCGCAAGATTTTGAGGCGCGCTTCTTGTTCCCATCGTGTTGTACGTGCAGGTGCAGGTGCAGCGGCCCCTCGCCTGGACCGGGCTATAGGAAGACTGGGATCGCTAGATGAGAACGACAAAACGTTGCAAACAAGCGAGATGGGTGTAAAACAGCCGCTTTCGATGTCAAAAAGGAAATACTGACTTATTCCACGTGAGGGGAAAATGACCGTTTCGGAAGTGAAGAAACTCAGTCTCAAAGACACAGCTCTCTTGCGTCAGCAGTGCTATCTCAATGGCGAATGGCATGATGCCGACAGCAAAGCCACGTTCGACGTCACCAACCCGGCTACCGGCGAGGTGATAGGTCATGTTCCAAAGATGGGAGCCGCCGAGACCAGCCGCGGCATTGACGCCGCCAATGCCGCTTGGCCGGCGTGGCGCCGCAAGACCGCCCAGGAGCGGGCCGCCGTCCTGCGGCGCTGGTTTGATTTGATGTTGCAGAACCAGGAAGACCTAGCGGTGCTGATGACGGCCGAGCAGGGCAAGCCTCTGGCCGAGTCCAAAGGCGAAGTGGTCTACGGCGCGTCGTTTGTCGAGTGGTTCGCAGAAGAAGCGAAGCGGGCCTATGGCGACACGATTCCCCAGCCACAAAACGACAAACGCCTGGTTGTGATCAAGGAACCGATCGGGGTCTGCGTCGCAATCACGCCGTGGAACTTTCCCATCGCCATGATCACCCGCAAGGTGGCTCCGGCCCTAGCGGCGGGCTGCACGGTCGTCGTCAAGCCTGCCGGGCTCACGCCTTTTTCGGCGCTGGCATTGGCTGAATTGGCGGACCGCGCTGGCTTCCCGAAGGGGGTGTTCAGCGTCCTGACTGGGGACACGAAAGCAATCGGCGGCGAAATGACATCCAACCCCATCGTTCGCCACTTGTCGTTTACGGGTTCGACTGAGGTGGGCAGGATTCTCATGAATCAGTGCTCCGGGACGATCAAGAAACTTGCCTTGGAACTTGGGGGGAACGCGCCGTTCATTGTGTTCAACGATGCCGACCTAGATGCCGCTGTGGAAGGCGCCCTCGCGTCGAAGTACCGCAACAGCGGGCAGACTTGCGTGTGCGCCAATCGCCTGTTGATACAGGACGACGTGTACGACGCCTTCGCCGCAAAGCTGATCGAGAAGGTGCGACAGCTCAAGGTCGGCAACGGCATGGACGCCAACGTGACTCAGGGGCCGCTGATTGACAAAAGCGCCGTTGAAAAAGTGGAGGAACACATCTCCGACGCCCTTGCCAAGGGCGCACGCGTGGTCACTGGCGGAAAGCGTCACGCGCTCGGTGGAACATTCTTCGAGCCGACAATCCTGGTCGACGTGAAGCCTGACATGAAGGTTGCGCACGAAGAGACCTTCGGTCCGTTGGCGCCGCTGTTCCGCTTCCGCACGGAAGAGGAAGCAATTCAGATGGCCAACGACACCGAGTTCGGCCTGGCCGCATACTTCTACAGCAGGGATATTGGCCGCGTCTGGCGCGTTTCGGAGGCCCTGGAGTACGGCATCGTCGGCATCAATACCGGCCTCATTGCAAATGAAATGGCGCCATTCGGCGGGGTTAAGCAATCCGGCCTCGGACGTGAAGGCTCCAGGTACGGAATCGAAGAGTATCTCGAGATCAAGTACTTGTGCATGGGCGGGATCGATAAGTAAACGGCAATTTTTGGGCTCAGCCCAACCGGGACCGGCCTGCAGCGTGTGCACGCAGTCGGTCCCGGTGGTGCTTAGAAGTCACGATTATCCGGCGGCAGCGGCCCTGGCCTCAGTCCTTCTGCATCATCACTTCCGTAACCAAAGCCAACGAACGACATTAACTGCATCGCCCTGCCCGAAACGTCGAACCCAGCGTACCGCCCCGTGATCCGCTCGCAATCGGCGGCAAGCGCCCATGGGGCTTCCGACTTCCCGGAATGAGACTTTGGGACCGGCGTCGCGTTGGGGTTTTGCGGCCAACTGGCCAAACCGGTCCGCAGAGGTTCAACGAAATCAGCCGTTTTTCAGCAGCCTGCTAGACAAAGGTTGCTTCGCCGTTATGCAGACCAGAAGAGCCGCCTCGAATGTCAGCGTCGCCTGCATTATCCCGAAACACTGTCAGCACCATGCGATCCGCAGGCGTGGCTCTCCTCGCCACGGGCCGTATTCCAATTTATACGTAGTCAGGCGATGGCGAGACGCCGGAACAGCATGACCTTCACCGTGTCCAAGCAGAAGGCCAGGACGATTGCCGCGCCGAAAACGCAGGCTACGATGGTTGCCGGCAAAGGTGCCATCAGGATGCCCTGGGTCGCGAGCGTACTGAAAAGCGTTATGTCGAGGATGGACGATGCGATCAGCCAGGAGCCGGGCCGGGAACTCCACAAATGCCGACGCTCGCGCGAGACATAGAAAATCGCTTGGCCGCTGTACACCAGCGTAACAACCGTCAGCGTCCGCAAAGTATCGCTGTCGAGGCCGAGGGAAAAGCGTCCGACTGCGAGACTGGCGATACAGAAGATGAGATCGCAAAACCCCAGGGTAATGCCGGCGATGGTAAGGTTGCCGATCCGCCAGACATTAGGGAGTGACGACGCTCGCACATTGTCCGTTGCCGACGACAGGGCGAAGAAATCGCCAGCCACCATCATCAGGACCATCAGCAATGGTGTCAGAACGGCTGTTCCGGAGATGACCAGTCCAGTCAACAAAAAAAGCACCTGGACGGCCTTGTGGACGATGGACCGAAACGTGTAGGTCAGAATTCGCTGGAACGTCGTGCGCCCTTCCCGCACGGCGGCGACGATGCCGCCAAGACCGGGTTCGGTCAGCACGATGCCGGCCGCAGATTTCGCCACATCGGTCGCGGTGAAGACGGCGATGCCCATCTGCGCCTGCCGCAACGCCGGCGCGTCGTTGGCGCCGTCACCGCACATGCCGACCACATGGCCGCCGCGCTGAAATGCCTGGACGAGCGCGTACTTGTCCTCGGGCAAGACCCCGGCGAAGACGCCATATTCCTCGGCGCGGATATCGTGGGGCAGCGGCACGGCCGCGCAGATCGGCCCGGTGATTCCGACCGCGTCCGCAACGAAGCGGGCCGTTACCGGCGCATCGCCCGTCACCATCACCGTAGACACGCCGAGGCCGCGCAGTTGGGCGATGAGCGCCGCCGAATCTTCGCGCGGCGGATCGCTCAGCGCGATCACCCCGGCAATGCGCAGCGGCTCGGCCGGTCCCACGGCGACGACGAGAACACGGGAACCCTTGGCCTGAAGTTCTTCGACCATTGCTGCCGCAGGAGGAGACGGCTCAGCAATCGCCGCGACAACCGTGAAGGCGCCCTTGACGATCCTCATCAGCTTGCCCTTGTCGTCGATTGCCGCAGCCTCCGACATCTTTCGCATGGGATCGAAAGGCGTGAAGGTGACGAGTTTCCAACGCACCACATTCGCCGGCTGAGAAGCTGCGCGTATGGCGGCGTCCAAGGGGTCAGCCCCGCCATCGGAACTCGCGAGCGTTGCCATCGCCAGAATTTGCGCCTCGTCAAACCCTGGCAGCGCGTGACAGGCGGTGACCGCGAGTTCATTCCGTGTCAGCGTTCCGGTTTTGTCGGCGCAGAGAACATCCATTCCGGCCGCTTCATCGAGCGCGGAGAGGCGCGTCGGCAAGACACCGCGTCGCGCCACAGCCCGTGCCCCGACCGTCGCCGCGAGCGTGAACATCGACGGGAGTGCCACCGGAATCGAAGCCAGGACGGCAACCAGCACCAACGGCGCGATCTGCGCAAGCGGCATTGCCAAATGTACGGCATAGGCGATCAACAGGATGGTCACTCCGCCATTGAATAAAGCGAGGTTGCGCACCACACGAAAAATCGCCTTCTGCTCGGTGCTTTCGACATGGGCGGTGCGGATGAGTTCGGCACTGCGCCCGAATTTCGTGCGCGAACCCGTCGCGGTGATTTCAGCGACCGCCTCGCCCCGCCGGATAAGCGCGCCGGCATAGGTCTCGAAGCCGGGTCCGGCTTCGATGGGCACGGATTCGCCAGTAAGCATCGATTGGTCGACGAGGACGGATCCGTCGAGCAATCTAACATCGGCGGGGACGACGGCGCCGAGCGACAGCTTGACCACGTCGCCCTGTACCAGCTCGACCGCCGATAGCGTTTTCCAAACGCCGTCGCGCCGCGCCGATGCGGTCACGGCCAGGCGGGATTTTAGGGCTTCGAGCGTCGCCTGGGCGCGGCCCTCCTGGAAGAATCCCAAGCCCGCATTGAACACCAAAAGAACTGCGATGGCCGAAGCTTCGACATATTCGCCGAGCGCCAATTGCAGTAGGACTGCGGCCTCGAGCATCCACGGTACCGGCGCCCACAACTTTCTCAAGGCCCGATTGACCGGATGCTGGACCACATCCTGAACGGCGTTCGTTCCGTTGGCCACAAGGCGACGCCGAGCCTCGTCGCTCGTCAATCCGGTCACGGAATCGGTGGTTGCCCTGCTTATCGGTTCATGATCTAGCAATGGAGCCCCTGCTTTTCACCGGATTACAGCTTTTCGTCCAAGGCTACTCGAAGCTTCGCGTTTGTCATCTCGGATGTTGAATCCGGAATGGAGCTACATTGAGAAATCCTGGATCGAAGCCGATCCCCAGTACCGGCGAGCTTTAGCCGGCCGCAAAGCCCGTGCGGAAATACGCCGCCGGAGCCGCGCATGCACCAAAGGTTGCGCCGGTACCCTAAACAAGAGAGACTGTTGAAAAACTCGGCTCGAAAGCCGAGTTTTTGTGTTGGTGGTGAACATCATGTGTGTTAAGTAGAGATGCAGGAGGGACGCCGCCGATGATGGGTCAGCAGCCACGCACGG
>JBEKAE010000066.1:0-7517 GCA_050018375.1 Candidatus Acidiferrales bacterium
CGAGAGCCGCTCGAGAGTCGAGCCGAAGCGGCTCTTCGGCCTGCGCGCCCCCGCGGCCACGCCGCGGACGCGTCCCATCGCGCGCGACAGGAAACTCACCAGCCGGTCCGCCTCACCGAGCGGGTAGCTTTGCAGAACGATGGCCTCGGATTCATGAAGTGGCATGTGAAGTGTCGGCACGCCGACCAGCGGCCCTTTCGCGGTTCCTCGAAGGAAGCGCCCGCATTTCAGCCCGCGCAAGCCGCATGCATCGAATCAAATTTTTCTACCACAGCACAGCATAGCGCGCAATTGCTAAACGACCGACAGCATTCTTCCGGGGCGGCGTTTGAAAAAATCGCGAGGTCGGATACAGTGTTTCGCGCGATGCCAGCGGCGCAACCATTTTCGACTGTCGACGTCGTGGGAGTAGGCATCAACGCAACCGACACGATCATACGGTTGCCTCGCTTCCCTGCCCTCGATTCGAAGGTGGAGATGCATTCCGCGGAGACGAAGCCGGGCGGCCAGGTCGCAAGCGCGATCGTCGCTTGCCGCCGCTGGGGACTCACGGCGCGCTACGTGGGGAAGATCGGCGATGACGCGGCCGGAAAATTTCAGGCCGAGGAGATGCAGCGCGAAGGCGTCGAAGCGCACTGGGTCACGGCGCGCGCATGCGCCAGCCAGACCGCATTCATTCTGGTTGATGAGCCGTCCGGCGAGCGGACCGTTCTCTGGAAGCGCGACCCGGGAATCGCTCTGCGGCCGGAGGATGTGAAGCGCGATTGGATTCGTGGCGCACGCGCCCTGCTCGTCGACGGGCACGACACGGAGGCAGCCGCGCAGGCGGCTTGCTGGGCGCGGGAAGAAAAGATTCCCGTCGTGGGCGATTTCGACAATCTCTATCCCGGCGTTCAAGTATTACTTCAATATGTGAATTTCCCGATCACATCGAAAGACTTCCCTGAAAGGCTCACGGGCGAGCGCGATTTGTTGAAGTCATTGCCGAAGATTTTTCGAGAGTTCAAGTGCCACGTGATAGGGGCCACACTCGGACGCTTTGGTGCCCTCGCGTGGGACGGCGATCATTTCATCTTGTGCCCCGGTTTCCGCGTAAAGGCTGCCGACACGACCGGAGCGGGCGACATCTTCCATGGGGCGTTTCTCTATGGCCTTGTGCGCGGCTGGCAAGTGGAAGAAATACTTGAATTCAGTTGCGCGGCGGCTGCCCTCAATTGCCGGGCTCCGGGAGCGCGCGGTGGAATTGCTTCGCTGGCGGAGATTGAGAATCTGCGCCGAAGCGGCGAGCGCTCCGAGCGCGCGTACGCCCCGGACCAATTGCAACAAGCGGCGCGGGCAGCGGGGGACAAACCGTGATCCCGCTCAAGGACATGACGCTGCGGCGGTCCGTCCCCGGGGTTACCCTGTTGCTGATCGCCGCCAACGTCATCGTCTTCGCCCACCAGCTCCTTCTGCCGCCCGCTGCCGGAGAGCTGCTGATACGGACGTACGGACTGGTGCCCGCGAAGATCGCGCTCGCGCTTGCCGGGCGACACTACACGCTCGCGCAGGCGTTGCTGCCTTTTTTCACCTGCATGTTCCTGCACGGCGGATTCCTGCACATCATCGGGAACATGTTGTTCTTATGGGTTTTTGGCGGGAACGTGGAGGACAGGCTGGGGCATGTGCCGTATCTCGTCTTCTACATCGTGTGCGGGATCGCCTCGGGGATATCGGAAGTGGCTTTCTCCTGGGGGTCGCACATTCCTTCCATCGGAGCAAGCGGCGCGATTTCCGGAGTTCTCGGCGCGTACATCGTATTCTTCCCCCGATCCCGGATATTGACCCTGATTCCGTTATTCATCATCTGGTTCACGGCGCGAATCCCAGCGGTTATCTTCATCGGACTGTGGTTCCTCGCGCAGTTCTTGAGCGGAATCGGTTCGCTGGGCGCGGTAAACTCTGGCGGCATCGCGTGGTGGGCGCACGTCGGCGGATTTCTGGTCGGCGTGCTTTGGGCGTTCGCGATGGGCCGCGGGAGCCGCACGAGCTACTACTCCGGTTGAGTCCGGGAGGGCGCAAAATGTAAAGCGTCGCTTGGCACGACGATTCGCACGTCGGCTTGCCGACAGCTCCAGTTCAGGTTGACCTATTCGTGGCCTGCGGAATCCAGTCTTATTCAATAATTAAAGTGAAACCTCAAGATCGACCCGTGCGCGAATGCGCTGAAGTGGGCGCGCAATGCCGCACGGCGGAATGCGTGGCGCTTCTTTTCGCGATAAAGCGCGGCTGAATTGTGCAACGACGTCGGAGATTGTGTTAAGGTAATGAGTTTTATTAAGGGCCTCGCAATCTGCAATTCAAGCCGTGGCGCCGCGGCCCAGGGAGATGGCGATCCATGAAGAGTTCATACAACGGGGTAGCCGTCCCGTCCAACGGCAAGGCGATCGAGTACAGCGGCGGCGAGTTCCGCGTTCCCGATAATCCGATCATCCCCTTCATCGAGGGCGACGGCACGGGACGCGACATCTGGAAGGCATCGCGGCGGGTATTCGACGCAGCCGTCGAAAAGGCCTACGGCGGCAAGCGCAAGATCGCATGGCTCGAAGTCTTCGCCGGCGAGAAATCCTTCAATCAATTCAAGGAATGGCTCCCCCAGGACACGGTGGACGCCATCCGCGACTTCCGTGTCGCGATCAAGGGCCCCCTGACCACGCCGGTCGGCGGCGGCATCCGCTCGTTGAACGTGACGCTGCGCCAGTTGCTCGATCTCTACGCCTGCGTCCGCCCGGTGCGCTATTTCGAGGGCGTTCCTTCGCCTGTCTTGCATCCGGAGCGGATGAACGTGATCATCTTCCGCGAGAATACGGAGGATGTGTACGCCGGAATCGAGTGGAAGTCCGGCACGCCCGAAGTGAAGAAACTCTCCGATTTCATCAACAACGAGATGCTGAAAGGCACGAACAAGCGCCTGCCCGAAAACGCAGGGATCGGCATCAAGCCGATCTCGCCCGGCAACACCAAGCGTCTCGTCCGGCGCGCCATCCAGTACGCGCTCGAGAACAAGCTCCGCGTCGTGACGCTCGTGCACAAGGGCAACATCATGAAGTTCACCGAGGGCGCCTTCCGCGATTGGGGCTACGAGCTCGCTGTCGAGGAGTTTCGCCAGCAGGTGGTCACCGAGCGCGAGAGCTGGATCCTCGGCAATAAAGACCACGACGCCAACATCTCGATCGAGAGCAATGCCGCGATGATCGAGCCGGGCCTCGAGCAGGCCACGGAAGATTTCAAGAACAAAATCTACGCGGAAGTGAAGCAGACGCTCGACGCCCTCTATGCCACTCACGGCCGCGGCCAGTGGAAACAAAAACTCCTGATCAACGATCGCATCGCCGATTCCATCTTCCAGCAGGTGCTCACGCGCGCGGACGAGTATCAGGTTCTCGCGACGCCCAATCTGAACGGCGACTACATCTCGGACGCTTGCGCGGCGCAGATCGGAGGTCTCGGCATGGCGCCCGGCGCAAACATCGGCGATGGCTACGGCTGCTTCGAAGCCACGCACGGCACCGCGCCAAAGTATGCGGATAAGGACGTCATCAACCCGAGCTCGGTGATGCTGTCGGGCGTCATGATGTTCGACTTCATGGGCTGGAAGGAAGTCGCACGCTTGATCGAAACCGGGATCGAACGGACGATCCAGCAGAAGCGCGTAACTTATGACCTCGAACGCCTCATGACCGGCGCGACGAAGGTCAGCACCACGGAATTCGCGTCCTCGATCATCGAGAATATGCAGGCCCCAGCGACCGTCGGCCGCTAATCAAGCACGCGGGAAGAGGGCGCTGTCATCCCGAACCCAGCCGCGCCGTTTGCGGATGGTGTGAGGGATCTGCTTTTGTTCTTCGCGTGCCCGGGCGAAATCTATTTCTACCATCACGCCATAAGGAGTCTCACCAATGCGAAAGAAAGTGACAGTCGTAGGCGGTGGCTTTGTCGGCTCGACGACAGCTCAACGAATTCATGATGCCGGGCTGGCCGATGTAGTGCTTACAGATATTCTTGAAGGAGTGCCAACCGGCAAGGCGCTCGACATGGCGGAATCGGGGCCGATACTCGGCACCGACGCCCACGCGGCCGGAATCTCGACGGCCACTGGCGACTACAAAGAGACGGCGAACAGCGACATCATCGTCATCACGGCCGGCTTCCCGCGGAAGCCCGGAATGAGCCGCGACGACTTGCTGAAGGCCAACTACGACGTGATCAAGGCCGTCGTCGAAGCGGTCGTCAAGCTCTCGCCGAACGCGATCCTGATCGTCGTAACGAACCCGCTCGACGCCATGGCGCAGGCGGCCTTCAAGGTCAGCGGCTTCCCCAAGCATCGCGTGCTCGGCATGGCCGGCGTGCTCGACTCGGCGCGCATGAGCACCTTCGTCGCGCTGGAACTCGGCGTCTCGGTCGAGAACGTGCATTCCTTCGTGCTCGGCGGCCATGGGGACGATATGGTGCCTCTCGCGCGTTATTCCACCGTCGCGGGAATTCCCCTCCCCGAGCTCATATCGAAAGAAAAACTTGAAGCCATCATCACGCGTACCCGCAAGGGCGGCGCCGAAATCGTGAACTTGCTGAAAACCGGTTCGGCGTACTACGCGCCGTCGGCCGCGGCAGTCGAGATGGCGGAGGCAATCTTAAAGGACAAGAAGAAGATTCTGCCCTGCGCGGTCTACCTCGAAGGCGAATACGGGATCAAGGGGCTGTTTGTCGGCGTGCCGGTGAAGCTCGGGGCAAAGGGTGTCGAGCAGATCATCGAAATCAAGCTCACGCCGGACGAGAAGGCTGCCCTGGATAAGTCCGCCGCATCCGTCCGGGAACTGGTCAACGTCCTCGGCATCTGATCGCTACCCTGGTCTTGGCGCTTACTCCCTGATTCGGTCGGTAGGGGCGGGTTTCAAACCCGCCCCTACAGGTGCATCATCCGCTCCCGATCAGAGCGAATACTTCTGCGCTAGCGGGAACCGCCGCCCAACGCTGAAAGCTTTCGACGTCACCTTCAGACCCGGAGGCGCCTGCTTCCGCTTGTATTCGTTCCTGTCGACCTGAAGCGCAACCGACCGCACGAGGTCGAGCGAGAAGCCGTATTGGCTCGCGATCTCCTCGGGAGCCCTTAAGTCTTCCACGTACGCTTTCAGGATGCGGTCGAGAATCTCGTAGGGAGGCAGGCTGTCCATGTCTGTCTGGTTCGGCCGCAGTTCCGCGGACGGCGGCTTCGTGAACACTTCGTCCGGGATGCGCTTCCGCCCGCGATTCGCGAAGCCGGCCAGTTCATAGACCATGATTTTAGGCACGTCGGAAATGACGGCGAGGCCGCCGGCCATGTCGCCGTAGAGCGTGCAGTAGCCGACCGCCATCTCGGACTTGTTTCCCGTGCTGAGCACGAGCGAGCCGAACTTGTTCGAAAGCGCCATCAGGAGATTGCCGCGAATGCGCGCCTGGATATTCTCCTCGGCCGTGTCCTCGGGCCGGCCAGCGAACGCGGCCTCGAGCGTCTTGCGGTAGCTGCGAAATGTCTCGTTGATATCCATGGTGAGCAGCCGGATGCCGAGGTTCTCGGCCAGCCGCTTCGCATCCCGCACGCTACCTTCCGAGGAATACGGCCCGGGCATGGCGACGCCGAGCACGTTGTCCGCTCCCAACGCGTCCACGGCGAGCACAGCCACCAGCGACGAATCGATGCCGCCGCTCAGTCCGATCACGACCTTCTGAAAGCCGCACTTGCGGACGTAGTCTCTCGTCCCCAGTATGAGCGCCCGGTACGCCGCCTCGAGTTCGTCCGTAATCTGCGGGCGGACATCGCCTTTGCCCGTGGCCGTGTCGAAGAAGACCATGTCCTCCTCAAACGATTTCGCGAGCGCGGCAATCCGCCCATCGGGCAGGATGGCGACGCTCGACCCGTCGAATATGAGGCTGTCGTTTCCACCCACCTGATTCACGTACACCACCGGCATGCCGTGCTTCTCGGCCAGCGCGCGCAGCATGTCGAAGCGCAGTGCGCGCTTATCGAGCACGTACGGCGAAGACGAGATGTTGAGGAGCACCGTGCTTCCCTTCCCGACCAATTCCGCGACGGGATCGCGCTCGTAGAGGCGCTTCACCCAGAAATTCTTGTCGTTCCAGCAGTCCTCGCAGATCGTGATCCCCAGGGTTTCCGGGCCGAGCGGGAAGACGTGCTGCGTGTGCGCGGGCTGGAAGTAACGGCTTTCGTCGAAGACGTCGTAGGTCGGCAGCAGCATCTTGCGCTGCTCGAAAAGGATCTTTCCGTCGCCGACGAGAGCCGCGGAGTTGGCGACCGGTTTCCCGGTGTCGTCCTGCGCCTTCCCGACAAAACCCACGAGACAGGGCAACGGCGCCTGTTCGGCCAGGCGAGCAAGTTCCTTCTGATTGCGGTGTGCGAAGGCCGGGCGCTCGATCAGGTCCTGCGGCGGATAGCCGCAAAGACAAAGCTCCGAAAACACGGCCATATCCGCGCCCGCGGACTTTGCCGACTGCGCCAGTTCGACGATCCGCGCGCGATTGCCTTCAAAGTCGCCGACCGTCGGGTTAAACTGCGCCAGAGCAATCTTCATGAGAGGCAAGTAGCATACGGGCCGCGAGCAGGGTTTTCAATCCGCGATGGAAGGTGAGGAGCGCTGAGAGTTACCAGACGCCACTGTCTAAACTCGCGAAATAGGCCCGCGCAAAAACGAAAGCTCCCGGAGTGATGAACTCCGGGAGCCAAAGAAACAAACTCCGAGGCAGCTTCGGACGCTCGCACCGCGCCAGGCTTTGCAGCCCGATGGCTTATACGGTGAACGAGCTGCCGCAGCCGCAGGTGCTCTTAACGTTCGGGTTGTTGAATTTGAAGCCCGAACCCTCGAGCGTCTCGATGTAGTCGATGGATACGCCCTCGAGATACATCTCGCTCATCTGGTCGACCAGGACCTTGAGGCCGTCGAACTCGTACACATTGTCGCTCGCCTCGTTGATCTGGTTTTCGAAAGCCATGTGATAGCTGAAGCCCGAGCAGCCGCCGCCTACCACGGCTACGCGCAAACCCGTCGGTGCAGGCGTTTGCTGCGACAGTATTTCCTTCACTTTCGTCACGGCCACCGGCGTAAGTTGAACCATTTCTATGATCCTCCGAGGATTGCATGTCCTGGCCTGTTAGCGATTATGCGCCGCAATCCCAAAACCATTATAGCAGATTCGGTCAAGGGCGGTGAACGTTCGGCCCTGCAGACACCGGAGCGGATTGCCAATAGGCGCCTACGCGGCCCAGCGATCCCCGGGCTATTCCGGGGCGCGGGCATGCGGCTGGCGAGTCCGGCCGTCCGCCCTTTCTGACCCACGCTCTATCCTGGCTGACGCCCCGTTTATATGTAGAAGCTATTGCACAACCCTCCGTAAGACGATCATGAAGCAGGCGATATGAAAGAACGCCCGGTAGATTCGGAGCGAGCGGTCGTAGCGGACGACCAAGCGCCGGAAGTTTCCCAGCC
>JBEKAE010000067.1:0-8269 GCA_050018375.1 Candidatus Acidiferrales bacterium
CTCTCGAACCGCATCTTCAAGTCCTACGAAGATCTCGTTGATCACTGCTGCTACGCCTGGAACAAGCTCATCGACCAGCCCTGGCGGATCATGTCCATCGGATTGCGCCAATGGGCCCATGGGTTTTGATCAAGGGGATTTGGTATTAGGCAAATAAGCTGCCTTCTGGCGGCAACCGCCAGGCGCTGACGCCATGCTGTTTTCCCGTTCGCGTGACGCGCCCTCCTTTGCTCTTGCATCCGCAACAAATGAATGAGGCACCGTGATCGTGATGGTCGGCGTCGTGGAGGCCGAATTCTACGTCACGGATTCTGGAGCGTTTGTCGGCCTGTTGGCGCTCTGCTGAGCGCGGGAGGGGGTTGGTTGAAGGCACCTGGCGTAGGCGTCTAAACAAAAAGAGACCCCGACCGAAGTCAGGGCCTCCCGTTAGTGCCGGTCACTTGGCGCTGAACGCATCAACCTCCGGAAACACAACGGGTGTGAGGTTTGGTCGGGGCCAGTGTCCGGCACTTCTACCAGTATCTTTAAATCTGTGGTGCCGAGACCAAAGCACAAGGGTGCGTTGAGAATATATTTCGCGGTAAGTGGTGATAGTCGTGGCGACTTTGGGCGTGGTCGATTTGCAGCACCGCGATTGTTAGCGTTGAACCTTGAGATTTTCTGCCGAGGTTTTTCCCTTGTTCGCGACTTCCTCGTATTCGACAACCTGCCCTTCATTGAGACCGGTGAGGCCGGCTCTCTCGACAGCCGAGATATGGACAAACACATCTTTTCCGCCGGCCTGCGGCTGAATAAAGCCGTACCCCTTTTGGGAATTGAACCACTTCACCGTGCCCTTAGCTATATCAGCCTGGAATGCTCGCCCTATCTGGCCAACGATACCGAAGCCACGATGGCGGAGGCGCTGCGGCTCTGGGCGGCGGTGAAGCGTCCCAACCTGATGGTGAAGGTACCGGCGACCCCGGCTGGCATTCCGGCGATCCGCGAACTGATCGGTCGTGGACTGAACATCAACATCACCTTGCTCTTTTCCGTGAGCGTCTACGAGCAGGTGGTCGAAGCCTATATCTCCGGGCTCGAGGATCTGGAGCGAGCCGGCGACGACGTCTCCAAGATCGGCAGCGTCGCCAGTATCTTCGTCAGCCGCATCGATACTGCAATCGACAAGCAGCTGGACAAGCTCGGTGACAAACAGGTGGTGGATCGGTTACGCGGCAAAGCGGCGATCGCTAACGCGAAACTCGCTTACGTTCGGTACAAGGCGCTGTTTTCCGGCCCGCGCTGGCAGCTTTTGGCCTCATCTGGTGCTAAGACGCAACGCCTGCTCTGGGCTTCCACCAGCACCAAAAATCCGGCCTACAAGGACACAATGTATGTCGAGGCGCTCATCGGTCGCGACACGGTGAACACCGTCCCGCCGGCGACGATGGACGCGTTCCGCGATCATGGTGAGGCGAATTCCGACGTCATGGAACAAGACGTAGAGGGCGCCCGCGCGATGCTCGCCGAACTGGAACAGCACGGCGTCTCTCTGAACGAGGTTACAGAGGAGCTGGTCAAGGACGGGGTGCAGCAGTTCGCGGACGCGTTCGACAAGCTGTTCGGCACATCATGGCGTTCCGCTTCGGCAATGGGTTGTTCGAACCGATTTGGAATCGCGACCGGATCGATCACGTGCACGGCTGGATCAAGCCGAGCAGGGCTTTTCTTTTGGGGCGATCGACCATTTCGACCGATCAGTGGTAGAAAATCAGGTCGAACTCTTGACGGAGGTAACTGACGCTAACAGCTTGTAATAGCTGTATTTTTCAATCTTAACTCACCTTAGCGCTTCCGAAAACGGTAGCTGACGCCTGCTCAAAACGGCAGAAAATAAGACTGCCTAAATTATTTGATTGTGCCCTGACCGGCGAATCCCTGCCGGTCGACAAGAAGGCGGGCGACGACACCTATTCCGGCTCCATCGCCAGGCAGGGCGAGATGGATGGCGTGGTCACCGCGACCGGAATGAACACCTATTTCGGCAAGCGGACGTCGCGGTTGACCGGCCGGTGTTACGCGATCCCCGATCGCATTATTCACAATGCCTACCGGATCGAACTCGCTGGCGAGAGCATGCGCAAACACCGCATGCTCGAACCATCCACTTGACCAACAACCAAAGGAAAACATCATTTTCTATGTAACAACCGGATATCTTGGACAAGCCGTGCGCTGATGATCGGTCTGTAACACCACGCAACCAACGCATTGATGGCAGTGGACGCTACATTGCCGCCCGCAAAGCCAATGAGCACCGGAAGCCAGTTCATGTTCCCCATTTCTCTGCATTCTCTAGGTCAGCGAGCAAGTAGCCTTTATCTACTTCGCGTTGCCGATTCTAGTCAACTTGCCGCTGCAATGCCGGGGTCTTGAGACGATCACGAGTCGATAGCTTCGATTGTCCTCTTGCCGCTCATGAAGCCGAGCCGAAGAGCAGCGCCGCGCTCATGACACCGCTTTGCGATCGAGCGCGCTAACTCCCGCCCCCACACAAGGGCGGTATCGGTATCGCTCTTGTCGAACGCGAGACACTGCCATCCGGGCATATCCTCTACGGAGCGCCACAGTTCCTTTTCCGGGGCAAACCCATTGGACATGAGAAACGCGCGCCCCGTTTCGCTCGCAAACAAGTTAGCGAATCTCGGCGGCGTGACGCCGATCACAACGTCAAAGTTTTCAAGGTCAGGAATACTCATGCTTGCATCTCCTCTAACTTGGCATTTTGCAGCTTGCGTTGTTCAGCCGAGGTGCCGGGATTGTCGGGAATTTTTGCACCAACCGCGAGCAGGAAGCCGGCGATCAATTCCAGGTCGGTCGGCGAAACTCCGCAGCCGACGAATCGGTTGACTGACTTCGTGACCAACTTTTTCAACTCCAAGACCAACGTCGTGAACCGCTCACGCGCGTGACGATCCGGGTCCGGCTTCCGAAGCTCCACGGCGCGGCGTACACGTCGCGCGCGATGTCGCGGGCTTCGGCCCATGCGAGTCCGCTCTCGCGAGCGGTGACAAGCGCCTGGATTAGTTCGTCGGTGCGGTCGCTCATGCGGCTTCCCTCCCTTGCGTTAGCTTGTAATTGCGTGGGATCGGCGTCAGCGGCCCCTCGATGTCGTCCGCGTTGACCCATGTCTCGGCGATGGTAATTTCCTTGTGCTGGCCCATTTTTTGCCGCGTGGCCCGATGGCTTGTTGTCGGATGTGCTCGGCGCGGTAGTGCATGATCGGCGACGCATGAGTGCCGCCGTGGCCTTCGCCCGTGTAGATACGGCACGGCACATAGAGCGAACCGAGCTAGGCGGTAGGCTTCGCCAACACCCCGATCGCAACAGCACGGACATTGCCTTCGACGATATAGCGAACGCCTAGTTCGCGACCTTTCCGTATCCGCACGTGTGCTCAGCCAGCGTAAGCGGCGCGCTTCCGGGGCTCTGTTTCCGACGCGGTCATGGGCTGCGCCGGCAACTGAAGCACCACTGCCTCCTGGCCTTCCCACAGGCTGGTTAGGAGCACAACCTTTCCGTCCGGAAATTCGAGCGCGTCGTGATGCGCTAAAGCGCGTTCTTTATTGATCTGCCGAAAAATCGCCGTTCGGTGATTGAGCGTCTTCCGGCCCCAACCCATCAGATCTCCCGGTCCACACTCGACCAGTTTGGCAAATGCCAATTCGGTCCCTGGCAAAACGCAAACAGCAACCCGAGCATCTTCCGCGGCAGCGAAGCCAATCGTACCGGTACCAAAATCCCACGTCGTCAGCTTGTCGCCAACCTTCGCCGGTCGTGACCTCACACTGTGAAGGCTATAGTCGCACATCGGCGCAACTCCTCCATTCGAGGCCCTCCAGCCACCCACAACGTAGAGCAAAACCAGTGCCGCGTCACCCCACGGCCGGCTCGTCCGCGCGCGAAACCGGCACTCCTAATTCCTCGCATGGTTCGCTGTTTCAAAACGGAAACAGGGAGATTTTCCAAGAAACGATCTGGGACGGCGTCGCCCTGGGGCATGGAAACGTTGGGGCACTATGGTGCAGCCGGAAGGGAGCGGCCAAGTGCTTTTTGGTGGCGAGTGACCCCGTCAAGAAACATGATCCATGGGCTGTTGCGGGCTTGAAAGTGGCGACGCCGTCCGGCGATCCCGTGTTAGGAAATTAAACGACCGCGCAGCCCAGCCCTTCCGTCCCGTAACAGGGTTGGCGATCAGACGGAACGAACTTGGCGACAACGAAGTCCGACGTGCGCTGCCGATGGTGCATCCGAACGCGGCTGCAATCGATGTCGGAGCGAGGATGCACGTGGCGGCTGTCGGGGCAGACCGCACGGCCGAGCCAGTGCGGAGCTTCAGTACCTTCACAACGGATTTGCATCGGCTAGTGGACTGGTTCGCAGAATGCGGCGTTGAGACGGTCGTTATGGAGTCGACCAGTGTCTACTGGATCCCGGTTTTCGAGCTGCTTGAGGCGCGCGGGTTTGTGGTGTTCCTCGTCAATGCACGCGATGCCAAGCATGTACCGGGGCGCAAGACGGACGTGAGCGACGCCCAGTGGCTGCAGCGGCTCCATTCTCACGGGTTGCTGCGTGCCAGCTTCCGCCCCAAAGGTGAGGTTGTTGAACTGCGCGCCTACCTGCGCCAACGCGAGCGTCTGGTCGAGTACGCCGCCTCGCACACTGACGGCCACGCTTGTGAATGAAGCGCCCAAGTCGCCAGTGCCCGTCGGTGCCGCCATGTAATAATAAGTTGGGGCGGCATTTACCGCCGGAGGCGCGGGACCGGCGCTATGAGCGGGAGAAGGCAAATCAGTGCGCTCGCTCATGTTGAGTTTCGGATTCCTGTAAAGCGACCCCAGCACACTGCGCGGTCGCTGCTGGTGCAGTCGTACACGCGAGCGGCGCTTCCTGATTCTGGCGAAGAGACGGGCGGCGTGAAAACCCGGAAAAAATCTAAACCGCGCGCGCCGCGCCGGCCCAGCGCCGTAAATCCCGAGACAAACCAAACATCTTAAACAATCTACAGGCGGCGAGAGCTGAAACGCGGGCGGGTGTCGTATCTGAGGGCATAGGCGCAGCTGTCGAAGATGTGATCTTCCGCGCTCGAATCAACTGTGTCGAGGTTCTTCTTGTCTCTTGGCAAAACCGGAATCGTGCGCACGAATTGCGGGCAGCGCTCGGCGACGACGAACATGCCTTTGGCCTCACGGATGCGCGACTCCTTGCCCGGCGCCGTCGCCACCAGGCGCTCCCGCATCAAGGCAAAGCCGGCAGCGCGGCTTCCGGGAAATTTATCTGACTCCTCCCATTGAATGCCGGGATGGGTTTCGCCGTTGATGAGTACCGGTCGGTCAAATTCCGCAGCGACGGAAAACTCATTCAACTGATCGAAAATCGCCCGATCGGCCACGCCGCGTCTGAACAGATTTATCCATTTCCCGCTACAGGGGTCGCGCCATCTCCATCCACGGCTGATCTTGTAGGATTGGATGGCAACGATGATTTGCGCGATCGATGATTTCAGTCCTTCGTCCGGCCGACCGTTGAAGCCGTATACTTCGCCGATCAGGAACAGGTCGCCCGGCAGCGTCGAGCGCACACGCCCGTCTTCGAACACAATGTCGCAACCGTCGCTCTCCCACCAAAACAAACAAGCGTAGGGCTTGCTCGATCCATGATCATAAGACATGAACAGCCTACCGGACGGCGGCAGCTTGAATGGCCTGACATAGATGTACTTGCCGTAATCGAAGAAGATCGAATCGAACGCGCCGCCGGCAACGATGTCCCAATCGCCATACTTCCAGGCGCGGAGCTTGGCCGCGTCACCTTCACAGGCCGTCTCGATTCGGCGCATATATTCCGGCTCCGTTTGCTTCAACAACGCATTGTCGTCATAGGAGCAATAGATCATGCGCCGTGTCGCTGGAACGCCGTCCTTGCCGACTTCGGTGATACAGGGACCGCAAATTGCCTCGGGCACGCCACTCAGCTGGAACCGATGTTTGACCGCGTTGTGTCCGGGTCCAGACGGGTTGCAGGTGAAGCGCACTTTGCGCGGCATAATCTCGGTCGGGATCGGCGCGCGCAGCGTCGAGAACATCAGCAAATAACATGCAAGCGTCGGCCACAACGTCAATTCCTCAAACCCGATCCAGGCAAACGCCTTGCCTTGGTACAAGCCGAATTGGTCCGGCGTGTCGAAATATGAGAATTCCAACGTCTCGCCCGTGGGCCACTGCCAGTAGTTTTTGACCTTGTTAAACTGCGCTTTAGGCCAGATCGGGCGGATCAACGATTCCGACAGAGTGATGATGTCAGTCATTTCTCTTTGCGAGCGGCGAATGAGGATCGCCTTATAGTTCGAGCCAAAGCCGCGACCAACGCCTGACAAGGCATCGACCAGCATGATTTGCGTTTTGCCGCCGCCACGATTGCCGCAAATGCCGACTTCGCGCTCGGGCGCCATCAGGAAAGCTTCCTGCGCACCGGCCATGGGCGCCATGGCGACTTGCACCAACTCGCCGCCGTCGCGCACGAAGGGGATATAAACGCCACCCGGCGATAATCTGAATTCACTGACGAACATGACGGTCACAGGATTACTTTGAACCCTCCCGGCTTGGGCGTGCCCCGACCGAGATTCTCGGAATCGTAGCGGGCTGATGCTTTGCCGGGCGGAGCGCTCGCGATCTTGGCTGCTTGAGCTTTTGCCGCCTCTTTGCTCAGCGGCGCGGGCTTCGGTTGCGGCTTTGGTTTGCGCTTATGCGTCGGCGCAAGCTCAAAGAGGAAATCGTTTTCAAAGCCTTCGTCAATCAGCGTCTCGGCGCGAACCAACTTCACTTCAATACCCGCATCCTCGAAGGCGCGCGCTTGCAGCGTGCCGGCGACAACGACATCGTCCGGTAGCGGCGGAAACAACTTGCCTTCGGCGTCGCGGAACAAGGTCACGATGCGCAACAGCTTCTTGCGGAAGCGTTTGTCGAATTCCTCCGAGTTGGCGCACGGTCGCGGCAAGGCCAAGGTGTTGGTCGGACGCCGCACCTCCTCGCGCGGCGTCGCCAGCCCGAAGTCTTGATTGAAGTCGCCATGGACGGGTACCGGCAGCGCCGCCGCCGGGGTGCTGCCCTCGATCCAAACGAAACCGCTGTGCACGTGTTCAACGGTTGAGCGTTCGCCATAGACCTCAGGCGCGAGCTTGGCCAACAGCTTCACCAGCATCGCCGGGTTCGGAGGATGGACGACAACCTCTTGGATCAAGGCGTCATTCTCATCGCGCATGAACGTGTCAGAGCGCGACCGGTTGCCATAACGGATTTTCCACGTGTCATCATCCAGGGCGAGCGCGTCGGCTTCAATCTGCGGATCGCGTCGCCACACCGGCTTGCCCTTATGGAATCGAGGCTCTGCGTGCCCATTGATGGCCAAATCGCGGGCGACGTGTCACGCTGAGCCGGCGCGCGGCTACGACGTGCTTATGGAAGGGCGCTTCATGGCCTAGCCAGGTCAGGACCATCTTGGGATCGCCGGCCGCGCTCTTCCTTATCCACCCGAACAGGGTCGTCGGGTGAATGCCGGCGTTGCGCGCGGCCTCTTTCATCCGCGGCTTGAGGGTCAATCTGTTGAGCACGTCCCTCATCGTGTCGTGATCTTTGCCCGCCATGACACAGAATCCTTTCGCGCGCCCGGTCAGAGCGCGCAGCCTTTCGTTCAATTGTCTGGGGGACTTCGGTTAAGATTTAGGGTGCTCCTGTTTCACCCGCAAGAGTCTGTTTCGGCGCCTTTAGGCCGTCTCATTTTCTGCCGTTTTGAGCAGGCGTCAGCTACCGTTTCAGGAAGCGCTAAGGTAGGTCTAGATTGAAAAATCAAGCTATTACAAGCTGTTAGCGTCCGTTACCGCCGTCGAGAGTTCGACCTGATTTTCTACCACCGATCGGTCGAAATGGTCTCGCGCCTACCGACCCAGACTTCGCAGCCATCCTTGCGAACGTGCACCGTGCAGTTCATCGGCTCCATTGCGGCGTGCGCAAGGAATGGAACTTGATAGGTCGCCTCGACCCTCGTAACGGCGCTCGCCATGGCCCCGTCGATATTGCCTGTGTTCTGCGCCACTGGTCCCGAATGAAGTGAGGCCTGCCTGACGATCATTCACTGATCGTGCGCACCACGCTCAAGATTGGACGCGAATTGGCCGTCTCGCCGCCGAGTTCCTTTTGGAGCGGCTCGTCGTACTCGGCAAGCGTCTCCA
>JBEKAE010000068.1:0-7365 GCA_050018375.1 Candidatus Acidiferrales bacterium
ACAGGGCACCTGCCGCAAAAAGCGGAGACGCATCCGCGCCAAATCAACAGTGGAAATGATCGTCGCGCCGCAGGGGCGGTCGAGCCAACGACAAAATAGTCATTGTTCGAGGTTCCCTCCTGTCAAAGCGCATCCTCCGCGTCGCCTTGGCCGTGCGGGCGTAGCCCGGAAGGGGGGTTTTCGCATCCGGACCCGTGAACATGTAAAACGGTTTTACGCGCACGCCCCAAGTCGATCCGAGCCTTGCGATTTCGTAGGCGATCCCTTCGTTTTCAAACCAGGCTCGGGGTGGGACACCCCTTTGCTTCACGACTTCGCGGGAAACGCCGCGGCGGTTCGGCGTGTCGTATATCAAAGCCCGCGGGCGGCCGTTTTCGCCCGCGAAATAGGCACGGCGGTTGGTGCGTCGTTCCGGCTCTATCATGAAACCCTGAGGCCGGAGCAAGTGAAGGTGGCTCTCGAAGTGCTTTCGCAGAAGCCAGGACAATCCGCGCGCGAGGTCCGGATCGCCTTCCAATTCGGCTCGGCTTGTCGAACGTACAGTAGCTTCGGTCATGACCGGCTTGAGCACCACGCTGAGCAACTCCGGAGGCGCAAAGGACCAGAGCTCGTCGCCGCGGAGCATCACGGTGCCAGCCTCAGCAAGAGGCACCGCCTTCGCGATTGCCGGCAAATTCCCGGCGACGCGGACGCGGGACACCGCAGCCGGCAAAGCCGCGAAGGGAAGGATATTGAGGATGTAAGTTCCGATGGGTCGGGTATCCCGTGCCACGGACGAGGCATGACCAGAAGCTTCCGGTTGAAAAATCTCGGCCCGAAAATCCTGACCTCCCGGAGGAATGTGGAACAAGGCATATCCGTCGCTCTCCCGCGCGAACTTTGCCACGTCGGAGAGACCAGTTCCGGCGCGTTCCATGACGCTCATTCCGTAGAAGACATCGCACAAGGCGCGGTTACGGGGAGAGGTGAGTTCACGCACCGGTTCGAATTGCCCGCGGTCATCCACGATCAGTTTGTTAATCATCCGGTCCGGCGGACGACCCGGATTGTCGAAAGTTATCCTGCGGTTGGGTTCGACCTCGATCGCTGAAGGACGCTCGTCGCCATAGTCCCGGTGGACCAGTAAATTCGTGAACAGTTCGACGATGGCCCGTTCATGGTAGGCGCGCCGCTCTTCGTGGCGGCCGCGCCCTTTGACTTTGAGCGTGGGATTGACCTCAGTCTGGCCAAGCCACTCGAGCAGTTCGCTGCGCTGGTTGAGAAGATTTCCCGATATCACTCTGCGTTTCTTGCCGTCGACCGTGACCGTCACGACGGCGTGCGGCAGGAAGCGCTGCGGATCACGGCCGAAAAGCAGCAGAGCCGCGACGCTTGGCCTTTCGACGGTGTCGCCCTGTATAAGAAGTCCGAGCTCCCGCAGAAACGGCTTCAGCGTGGCGAACGTCGTTTCCTTCAGCCCGAGCTTTTTGGAATACTGCAGTGCCGTATGGAGGGTGAGATCGAGATCGAGGTCCGCAAGCGTCGCGCCGTCAACCGGCAGATCGTCGAAATCGGGCTTGGCGTCCACGACCGGGGGACCTAGCGTGCGCTGCTGGCGAGCAAGTTCAGCGTCTAGGCCGGCAAACAATTCGTCGAACCCCTCAATTTCGAGAAGCCGGAAATTCCCGCCGAGGCGTTCCTGCAGGGCAGTGACGTTTGGATGGATCTTGGTACCGCGTCTGTGGCACCAATAAATTCCCTTCTTGAAAGCCAAGTCGCCGGATACTCCAAGCAGACTGCTCATGATCGACGGCTCCGCCCCGCGGTAGCCGACGACGATCAACGGGGTCGATTGAAGCAATGGGAACAGGAGTCCAACGAGCTTGGGATCCAGATAGGCCACCTCCTCGGCTAGGGTTTTGTCGGTGTACTGCTCCGCCTTTCCATGAAGCCAAATGATCTGCGCACGATTGAAGATGTCGAATTCGCGGAAATCCTCCGGAGCCCTGTTGACCTCTGCCACATGCCGAATGTGGGGGCGTTTCTCGTTCAGCGCCTGCGGCAGACAGATGTCGAAGTTTGTCGTCAGGATCGTCCCGACGAGACCGCGGAGCACCAGTTCGGAAAGGTGCCTATATCCGCTGCCGATGTCCTCGCTCGGGGTAATGAGATCCAAGAGCACTTTCTGCCGGTAGGCCTGCGGTTTTAGAAGATGCTGCACTACCAAGGGAAAATTGTCGGCCAGCCGTGCTTCGTCGCTGACGAACCACGGCTGATCGGTCAGCCACGCACGCCATTCGGAAGTCTTAACGTGCTCCGGCAGCACTTTGCCGCCTAGAACACGCTCGGCATATACGCGCCTCGCAACCCGCTTGACGCTCTCTTCGGCAACCGGAACCCCGGACGAAAAGGAAGCGCCGGCACCGAGCAGGACGGTAGGACGCGCTTCGTTTTGCGGGGTCAGGATCGATACAAGCTCGCGGACGCTTTCATCATGGCTCATGTGGACAGGTCCGGTTTGGCACACCGATTTCGACGGCACATGCTTGCGACTCGGGCGATTGGAACATTATAGGAACGCCCCTCTTGGGTCAGCCCCAAAACGCGGTTTCCCAGAGGAAATCTCTCCCATCCCGAGAGTCCGCGCCCCGGGCGGCTTCTGGGGAGCGGACGGGCTCGCGGCCGCGCTGATCTTGGCCAAAGAGGGCGCGGCGCTTGGCAGCGCGGCCCTCCGCCGTGGGCCTTTTTTGATTTTTTGGAGGAGCCTCGGTATGCGTCAGAAGGGTGTATACATTTTTCTGACAAGCAGAATGGACCTTTTCGTCAGAAACGCGTATACATTTTTCTGACAAAACGAGGCGATATTGGACATTAAATCTGAAATTCAGAAGCGGATGGCGGCGGAAGCCCCCTTTGGCGTGTGGACGCCAACGGATTTTCTGGACCTGGGCTCACGCGACGCCATCGACCAAACGCTGTCGCGGATGACCGGCGCCCGTGACATTCGCCGCATCACTCGTGGCCTCTACGATCTGCCGCGGCCCAATACGCTCACCGGCAAACCGACCAATCCCGATCCCCGCCGCGTCATCGACGCGCTCGCCCGACGCGACCAGGCGCGCATGCTCGTGGACGGCCTCACAGCCGCCAACGATCTCGGCCTGACAGACGCCGTCCCCGCCAAGATCGCCGTCCACACGGACGCGCGCCTGCGCCCCATCAAGCTAGGCGCGCAAACCATCACCTTCAAACTGACCGCCCCGAGCAGGCTGCATTGGGCGGGTCGCCCCGGCATGCGCGTCGTCCAGGCGCTGCAATGGCTGCGCGGAACGCTGGACAGCGACCACGATCAGATCGCGCGTCGCCTCGCCGCGATCTTTGACGATCCCGACCATGGCGCAATCATTGCAGCCGATTTGCGGGAAGGCCTGACAAGCCTTCCGGACTGGATGCAGAACTTTCTCCGGCCTCTACTTGCCAAGCCGAACCCTGGCGCCTCCCAAGACAAACCTCCAAAGCGCCAAGCGGGGAGGCGCCGATGAATGCCGCGTTCAACAGCTTTCTGTCGGCCGCGGCCGAGGACCGTCGCGACGCCTTCCTTGGCGCAGGGCGGCGATTGGGAGCGCCCGAGCAGAACATCGAAAAGGATTTCTGGGTCAGCTGGACTCTCGACGCGCTGTTCAACGGCGCCGACGCGGGAGACCCTCGGTTGCTGTTCAAAGGCGGGACGTCGCTCTCGAAGGCGTTCGGACTGATCTCCCGATTCTCTGAAGACATCGACATTACGATCTTTCGTGACGACCTGGGCGAGGGCGCGAGCGTCGAGGAGCTCGAGGCGCTCAGCGGAAAGAAGCGGCGCAAGCGGCTTGATGCGATCAAGGCGGCAAGCCAGGCCTATGTGAAAGAGGCAATGCGCACGCAGGTGGCCGACCACCTCAGCGAAGCGCTGCAAGCCGCTGGCCTGCCAGCGACGGCCGGACGCGTCGAGCCTGATCCCGAAGATCCGGATCGGCAAAGCCTGCTCATTTGGTATCCGAAGGTCACGTCCGCCGACGACGGCTATATCAGACCCGCCGTGAAGATCGAATCGGGCGCAAAATCCGCGCTTGATCCGAACCGCCCGGCCGTCATTCGCCCGTACGTCGCCGACGACGTCGCCGGCATGGACCTGAGTGTCCCAAACGTCACGACCGTCGTTGCGGAACGCACCTTCTGGGACAAGGCGGTGATCTTGCACGGCTTGCGCCAATGGTTCGAGAGGCGAGGCGCGTTGCGAGGTGGCGGGCAGCGGATTTCCCGTCACTATTATGATGTTTATTGCTTGTTGGACTTCGACGTCGGACGCAATGCGGCGAAGGACCTCGATCTGGCAGTCGATTGCGCGAGACATGCGCGGATGTTCTTCAACAGCCCCGATCTCAATTTGGCGACGGCGGCCCCAGGGTCTTTCACCCTCTCGCCGAACCGCGACATGGCCGCTGATCTTGCGCGCGACTATACCGCCATGTTGGGCATGATCTTCGGCAAGGCCCCGACCCTCGACGAAATTCTCAAGCGGATCGCCAACCTTGAAACCCGCATAAACGCGACAGGACGGAAACAATAGCCGTCGGCGGATAGCTGTGAAGGGCGAACCAAGGGCGCATGGTTGGCGTAGCCTTCGCGTGGTCATGGTGCGCGCCGACTGTTGGCGCCGCTTAAGCGCGTAAGGGGCCACGGGCGGCCCTCTAGCCGCACTGCTGGCGAGTTATATTAGTGCCCGGCAGGCCGTGGTGGAGATCAGCGTTACACGGACGAGTCGCACGCGAGTAATCCGCTAACTGATTTGCCGCACCGCGCCTTTCATTGGGAGGCAGGAACAAAAGATCGAAATGCGTCTCGACCGTGAGGCGACGCAAGCTCGCTCAGCCTCAGCCAGCGCATTGAGCTGAAGGCGGGTTCCCGCTTTGCAACCACCCTTCGCAAATGCGTGGACGGATGCTATACGACGCGCTACGGCCGTCCAGTGCAAAGACAAAAGCATAGCTGAATCGACGATCGTCTCGCCATGAGTGATATGTTTTGGCTGCATGTCCCGCTGCAGACAATCCGCGGCGAGTGGCTGCAAGCGCAAGGTTACGAGCGGTTCACGGTGCTAGGGCATTCGGCGCAACTGATCGATATAACTCTCGGTCCGGCAGATCCATCGACAAGCGCCACGATTGGCGTCGTGCGGCAGGCGCTCCGGTTCGATCCAATGCCGGAAGCGGAGGCGCGACGGCTCTTCGATCAACTCCGTAGCCGCCTCCCCGTGCTTGCTTTCAGGCGCAACGCGGCAATCTGCGTGCCGGAAACGGAATTGCGCGTAGCCCTGGCCGATCACAAGGGCAATCACCCGTTCCGAGTGCCAACCCTCATTCCCGCCGATCTCACTCCGGAGCCTTACGATGCTGTGATCACCAGCACCGCGTACGACGATGCGGCGACAACCCTCCGGACGCTTGAGATATGCCCCGTCGTCAGTGACGAGCGTCTGCTAGCCGCTATGGACCTTCTTGTCGCCGCAAAGTACGAGACGCTGCTCCGATCTGTTTTTCTGACCCACCTGACCATTATTGACTCACTTGCAAATCGGTCCAACCGCCCTTCTCGTGTCACGGACTGGATCGAAAAAAAGATCAAGGAGGCTAAACGCTTCGATGACCCGTCCCTGGAATCGGCAGTGGGTAATCTCAAACAGACCTCCCACGGATCCGCGATCAGGGAACTTGTTGGCCGCGCTGAGAAGGCGCTCGGCGGCGATACGAAAGAAATCAGACGGCAGCAATCGCGAGCGAGGAACCTATACAAACTACGGTCAGGTTTGTCGCATGGTGCCGACGCGCAACCAGTCTCTTCGCGAGACGTCGCGGACGCTCGCACATTGGTCGGCCGCATCGTCGATGCGGCACTTGAATATCCCGACGTACTTACGCGCTCGGACGAACTGGCGCCGCCCAGCAGACTTCCGGCCTGGCTACGCCGTTTGCTGCGTTTTCTTTCGGAGCGCTTCGCCAGACTGGCCGCATAGCGGTTTGCCGAACTCGATCAAAAGCCGTCGTCGCGGGCCGCGCACCACGTTTCTCGCGTCACGGTAAGCCACTTAAATCCTGCACCATGATTATAACCGAACCCAATGTGTTTGTCGCCGAGGTGCATGACCGAATGCCTGTTCTGCTCGCTGGAGAGGATTTTGAACCGTGAGCGGCAGCGCCGGCCTAGAATTACTAAAGCCCGCTGCGAACGATCTGCTGCAAAGATGGCCGGTATCGAAGCGCGTGAATAGTTCGCAGGTGCCGGACGAAGATTCGACGTTGATAGATCGCATTTCCTTGTGATCGGCAAGTTGAGCACCGGGGGAAACGCCGGCCGCAAGCAGATGATCTCGATCACCGAGACGTGCCTTCGCCAGCATCGTCGTCAGCGGCCTCGCGAGCGGCCCGCAATTCATCAATGCCGACAACATCGGCGTCCTTGAACACGTCGCCGACGCGCATATAGACCCGCGTGCCTGGAGGCGCTTCACGTAGGCGCCGCAGAAACTCTGCGAGGAACCGCTCCCTTTCCTGCTTCTCGGTCAAATAGGCCATGGGGATTTCTCCGGTCATTTGCGGCGCCGAAGCGCCGCCTCGTCTGTGCGATCCACCTTGCTCGGAGAAGCAGGCTGGCATCGGGCCGATTTCGCAAAAGCCCGAACTCTTGACGATGGGCTGACCCTATGACGATGCCTCTAGTGGCGCAAGATTCGACCGGTTGCGGTGGGCCGCCGACCAGTTCACGTGGTTAGCGCGGTGTTGATGATCCGCGGGCAACGGCGGCCTTATGCGTGCGCGCGCACTTTGACCCCGGGCTTAGAGCCGCGCTGAAGGCTAAAATAAAACCGGTCTACACAAACAAAGCCGATCCAATATTTTCGCGAGGCGGGCGACCCTGGCCGATTGGCTCCGCGCCCCCTACCCGAAAGGTCAAAGACCATGTACATAACCGACGCCGAGATCATCGCCTGTGCGAAAATGATTCCCGCCGATTTTTCGACCGGCTGCGCAAAGTGCGACGCCGACAAGCGGTCGCTGCTGATCGCCTATATCATGCAAAAGGCAGTGGACGAAGGCGAGTTAATCAGAACCGGTGAGACCCGACCGTGCGGAAGATGCGGAAAGCCGCAACCGGTGACGGTGCATCGCAATTGCTACGATCCGCGCAATAACGTCCACTGAGCCGGCAGGCGTCATGACATGGGCGAAGTGATTGGCCGCGACAAAATGGAAGATCGGTTTGCGGACACGTTGGCGTCTCGCTTCAAGGCGGAGTCGCTGCACTGGAAGTCGACGGCGTGGTCGATGGCGAAGTGATTATCTCGTGGGCGCG
>JBEKAE010000069.1:0-7213 GCA_050018375.1 Candidatus Acidiferrales bacterium
GTCACTTATTGCTGCACGTCTGGTGCGAACATGGTGCAGACGACAGCACCGTCGTCGTTCGTCCCCAGTTCTGGGCACACGCTGCTTGAGGCCAACATTACCTGCATCGAAGTGCAGGCGTCCGGCGGATATGGTTTTGCTCACGCCGAAGAATACTATTTGCAAACAACTGCCGCCGCTATCAATCCCGGCTTCACCGCTACTGGTGATACCACAAACACCTACAACGTCATTGCCATTGCACTGACGGCGGGGCCAGCGGGTAGTCCGGCGCCTGCGTACGGCCCTTGGATCAACAAGATTATCCATCAATCGACGTTGGCTGATGCAGCCCTGACGTCCGTCAAATTTCAGGTTCCTTGGACGGGCAACTTACGCTTCGCTCGCGCGCTTACAGGAGGCAATTTAGCCGGTCTGACCCTCACAGATAGCGACAGCTACACTTGGACTAACGAAGCCTCCGCTACAGGTGATTTGATGGGTTGGGCTGCAAATACTGCGGCTGATACCAACGCCACACTCACGATAGCGGGGACGGCAGGTAGCTTTGGCGGTGGGTACACTTGGGTCTTTTATGACATAGCAAATATGGCTACGTCCCCGTTCGATCAATTTGCATCTAGCACGACCTACAATTCAGGAAACGGGGGTATTCCTAGCAACTACGGCTCGCTGATAAACGTCCCTACTATAACCCCAGGCGTAAATTACGGTTTGTGTATCTCTGCTACCGGGTTAGGAACGGGACCTGGGTTAACGTGTTCGTCGCCGCAAGGAGCGGTAGACGATTTTATGCACTACAGCGGCCAAAACGACAATGACAACTACGACAACGCCGATTGTGGTGGGCACATCGACTTTAGAACCGATGCTCCGATCAACTGGTGCTACACGATAACTCCGGGCGCTGGCTACACTGACGGGTCCTACGCCATAACATTCGCTGCGGCCACGCTGCCAGGGCCAAGCGGAAGCACAAACAATAGCGGCGTCGTGTTCATGCGCGACCCGGACCTGAGTCTGATCGCGTGGTTCAATAACAGTTGGTCGCCAATAGCTGAATGGTTCGACGACACTTATCCGGTGCTCGTCGCCGCGACTGTTTCATTGCTCGGCCGCGGTTTCGCAATGGCGACGGGCCGCGGCGCCATTGTCGGCAATGCCCGCTTGGTGGCGTCTGGAAAGGGATCGGCGGAAGGTCTCGTTTCGTTTTCCGGCAAAGTGCCGGTCATCACGCGGGCAACATCGCTTGCCATGGCGCGGGCGCAAGCTGGCGCTATGGCCGCACTCGCCGCCAAGGCGAATGCGCAGGCGAGAGCCAACGCCAACCCGCAGGGCGCGGTGCCTTTGGCGGCGCGTGGAACGGGTCTCTCTGCGGCTCGTGCCGCCCCTTCCGGCGTCGTCGGATTGCTCGCCCGCGGCGTTGCGGCGGCATTTAGCCGGGCCGGCATCGGCATCGGTGGGCTCGTTGCGCTCTATGCGCGAGCGACAGCTATCGGCTCGGCACACGGCCGTAGTGCGGTAGCCGCAATCGGCACGCCAACGTTGGTCGGAAGTGGCACAAACGCGACCTCGACGTCGACCCTCACATTTACCACGTCGGCCACTATTGTCGCAGAAAATCTGGTAGTAATAGCTATCGGCTACGGCAGTCTGGCCGCGACGATTTCCGCGATCTCGGACGGGACCAACAGCTATACCAAGGCTTATAGTCAAGGCGAGTCCGGCGTCGGCAACTCTCAGCTTTGGTATTGTGCGAACGCGCAGGCAGTATCGTCTGGCGCAACAGTCACCGTTACAGGGAATACGAGCGTTGCAGCCGGTAAGTTTGTGGGTGTTGTTGCCCAGGTTTCGGGGGTTGCCGCTAGTTCGGCTTTGGATAGTGCTGGCAACACAAACGCGGGATCAAGTTCAACTCCCAGCGTAGCGACGGGGACACTTGCTCAAGCATCAGAAATTATTTTTGGAGTTTTCGGGTTTTCATCGTCTCTCACATACGCCACCGAGGCCCCCGGTTTTACGAATTTATACAATAATGTTTTGGGAACTACTCCTCCGCTGGCATTGGATTATCAAATCGTTTCCTCCAATACTGCAGTCACTTACGCTCCAGGGTATTCTGGAAACAGTTCATGGGATGTTCTTGCTGCGCCATTTAAGGCAGCAGCGCCGACGAGCGTAAGTGGCGGCCAGATGACGGTTAATGCTGCATTGGCCGCTGCTGCAAGGGCTACCGGGTCGGGAAGATCGTATCTTTCGGGTGCAGTTGCTTTAGCTGCACGAGGAGCATCCTCAGCAAAAGCAGTTGTCACGATCAGCCTCGGTGGCTTCGTCAACCTAATAGCGATGAGCTTTGCCTCCGCAACAGGCCGTGCAAGTGCAGTGGGTAAACTCAACCTCTCCGCATCCGGCCAATCAATCGGAAGGGCTACCGCAACGTCTAGGGGCGCAGTGGGATTACTTGCGCTAGGAACGAGTTCAGCGAAGGCCTTCGTCACAATCCGCATCGGCGCTTTCGTCAACCTGGTTGCCCGCGGCTTCACCGCTGCGGCGGGGAGCGCCCACGCGACCGGCAAGCTCGGACTGAGCGCCAGCGCAAAGGCAATGGGGGTTGGGGGCGCCGCGCCCGCGGGAGCCGTGGGGCTATTCTCGCGTGGCTCGGCGGCGGCCAAGGCCACGGCGGCGGGAGGCTGGCGAGCGGCGCTTTCTGCTCGTTCCACAGCGATCGCGACCGGACGGATATCGGGGAGCTTTTCGCTGGCGCTGGCCGCCTTGTCCCGCGCTGCGGCCGCCGCCCGGACCGTGCTCGGCGTCGGCGCGATCGTGCTGCTGACGGCGCGCTCGATGGCCAAGGCGGCGGGTGCGTTACGACCGACGCTGACGGTTGGATTAACGGCGCACGCGGCAGCAAGCACGACCGGATCCGCAGCGCCGATCGGCAAGGTCGCGTTGGCGGGGCGCGCCACCGCCGCGGCGATGGGCTGGTTCTACCGGCGCATCCAGACGCTGCTCCCTAATCCGCGTTTTGGCAGCGTCGCGCGCGCCCGCCGGTTCGGCACTGCCGTAAAACCTCGTCGATTTGGCACCATAGCGAGATGGCCGATGCCGCAGAGCGCCGATTGCGATGAAATGGACGTCGGCGAAACAGTCAACGGCTGGATCGACTTCAACAAATGGCTGGCGCCGGGTGAAACGATCAGTTCGATCGTGTCGGTCACCGAGGCGAACTACCTGCCGCCTGGTGGATCTGCCTATGTCACGCTGACGGGATCTGCACAGATCGGCACCGTGCCGGTCGCCGCCGGAGGCAGCGGTGTCACCAATGCCGCCGTGCTGCAGCAATGGACCGGCGCCAATCCGGGAACCGCGCGCATCACCGCGACCGTCATCACCAGCGCCGGGCAGGAGTTGATCGACTGGACGCACCAGCCGGTCGACACGCCAGACTAAGAAGCTTTGAGGTTTTCGATGCGTGGATCCGTCCTGATCGGCGCCGCGATCATTCTTGCTATGGCGTTGCTGTTTGCCGTCGCCGGCCAGAGCTTCGCTGGTGATCCGACCGGCTATTGGGCGAACCTCATAGCTAAAGGCGAGGCTCCCCCGGCGGCTTGGTGGGCCGGGCTCGCCAGCGGCAAGGGCTTGTGCTGCTCATTCGCCGATGGCGTCCGCATCGATGATGTCGATTGGGACACTGGCGGTCCCGCCGGCGAATATCGCGTGCGGCTGCACAATGCATGGTTTGTGGTGCCCGAGAGCGCGCTCGTGACGGAGCCCAACAGGTTTGGCCCCGCCGTCGTGTGGCCTTATCAGAACATGGACGGCAATACGCAAATCCGCTGCTTTCTGCCTGGAGCTGGCGCATGACCGATCTTCTTTTCCCTGCGGTTCTCAGGAAGCTATGGCCCAACGGCGCCCAGCATGTGCCTGGTCTGCTCGAGGGCATCATCGCGGCAGCGCCGACCGTGTTCCCGAAATACGGCCTGACGACTTTGCTCACTGTCGCGCACGCGATGGCTCAGTTTTCCGAAGAGAGCGGCGCCGGCCTCGAGATGGTGGAGAACGACAACTTCACCGAAGCGCAGCTGCTCAAGCTGTTCCCCACGCATTTCACCGGCTCGATGGCGGAACGTCTGCAGCACAATCCGCGCATGATCTGCGACGTCGCCTATGGCGGCCGCATGGGTAATGCGCCGCCGCCATCCGATGACGGCTACAACTATCGCGGCCGCGGGCTGTCGCAGTGCACCGGCAAGAACGGCTATGAGGCGCTGGCGAAAAAGACCGGGATCGATGTTCTAAGCAATCCCGATCTTTTGTCAGCGCCATCAACCGCGCTCGAG
This sequence comes from Candidatus Acidiferrales bacterium, assembly GCA_050018375.1. Classification (GTDB taxonomy): domain Bacteria; phylum Acidobacteriota; class Terriglobia; order Acidiferrales; family UBA7541; genus Palsa-295. The sequence continues at coordinate 4,341 of JBEKAE010000069.1, forward strand.
TGCGGCGTCGCTGACTTCGTGCTGTGCGGTTGTCTGCCATATGCCGAGCGCGACGACGTGGTCGGCGTGACGGAAAAGCTCAACGGCGGCACCAACGGGCTCGCCGTGCGCGAACAGTGGCTGGCAAAATGGAAGGCGGCGCTTGCCGCGCCCACGAGCTCGCCGGCGATCGCCGTGCCGATCGCCAAGCCCGCGCCCGCAGCTTCTTCGCCCTCGATCGTGCCGGCAGCGAAGCCGGCAACGCCCGCGCCGATCGAGCCGGAGATCCTCATCAGACTTGACAGCCTGCTCGCGGAAATCCGCGCGCGCATCGCTGCCTAAAATTTCCATCGTCAACTTTCGATCCAACAAGGAGGTCATCATGGCTGACGAAAAGCTTGTGCAAGAAGCGTCCTGGCTTAGCGCCCGATTGCAGGAAAAGACGACCTATGCCGGGCTTGTCATGTTGCTCAGTCTCGCCGGTGTTGCCCATGCTACTCAATGGGAAACGAATATCGAGACAATCGGTATCGGCCTCGGCATGTTGCTTGCTGGCATCACGGCAATTCTGACGTCGGAAAGCAAAGGCAAGACCATCATCAAGTCGCTCGTTCTGTGTTTCGCCGTTGCTTGGCTGTTTGGTCCGCTGCCGGCGGATGCGCAGACGGCCGCGCCGGCGGCAACGCCAGCGCCGGCCGCTTCGCCCCTGGTCAATCTGCCGACCGTCGGCAAGGCGCAGGCATCCGCAAACCCGTTCATCTCGCAGAAAGCCTCTGGCTTTTATCTCGGCGTCGGCACTTCGGTCGGCGTTGCCAGCTCGAGCGTGTCGGGCAACGTGTTTGCTCTGCCTGGCATCACCGGCGGCAGCACAACGGCGGCAGGCGGCACGATCGACGCCGATGTCGGTTACGTCTGGAACGTTTGTCTGCTTCAGACGTGGTGCCAGATCGAGGCCGATGTCAAATACACCAACATCGACGGCAGTTCCGCAGTCGGGACTATCTCTAGCCGGTGGGTATTGACGCAAGAGTTCGACGTCGGTGCCGACATGGTTCAGGCCGTGCTCAAGTATTTTCCGATTTTCACCAATCCGTTTCCGAGCTTTAATCCGACGAGCCTGTTACCGAGCGCGGCCACCGTCTCAAATACGCCGTTGGGATATGTTGGCTTCAAGCAGGCGGAGTTGCTGATCAACGGTAATGTCGGCCAGGCCGGCGGGCAGACGTGGGCATATGCTCCAGGAGTGACCAGCGGATTCCGCTGGCAGACCCTCGGCGCAAACGGCAAGCCGAACGGCGGATCGCTCAAGGTGTTCGCCGACATTCTCTGGCCGACAAAGGGGGTCTCGATCGCCAATCTTTTTGGCGCTGGAGGCGCGCCAGTCGTCACCCAGGCGAACGCCAACCTGAATACGATGTTCATCGCCGGTCTCCATTACGATTTCGGCATCTGATAATGGCCGATGAAAAGACCTACCTCGAGCGCGCCAAAGCCGCGCTCGAGGATGCCTTTGCCGAACAGCTCAAGGCGCGTTTCACTTGGCTCAATAACGACGTGGAAGGTCACGCGAATCACGTCGCGGAGCTTGCCGGTGATGTCGTGAAATTTGAGAGCGGCATGCGCGATCTCAAGGCGATGTACGAAGCCGCGCTCAAGATCATCGACAAGGTTTTTGGAGCGTCGCCATGATCCAGCTTCGCTTCGTCACCTGCAACGATCCGGTCTCTGCCAGCATTCGTCTCGGCGAATATGGCTTCTGGGCCTCGCACGTCGAAGCCGTGATGCCGGACGGCACGCTGCTCGGCGCCCATTACGATGGAGGCGTGCAGGCACGGCCGAAGGGCTATGACGCGGCGACCGTGGAGAGGGAGCGGATTGTCGATCTGCCCTGCGACGATGCGACCGAGCAGAAATTTCTCGCCTTTCTGCGTGACCAGCTCGGCAAGCCCTACGATCTGCGCGCCATCGTCGCGCTGGTCGCCGAGCGCGATTGGCGTCAACCGGATTCGTGGTTCTGCTCGGAATTGCAGGCCGCCGCGCTCGAGGCCTGCGGCTGGATGCCCAAGCTCGCCGATAATGTGTCCAAGATCACGCCGCGCGATCTGCTGTTGATCGTGAGCGCGCGCATTCCGCTCGCGGCCTGAGAACAGGAAAGTTCATGGTGGAACAACAGATCGGCATCCTCGACAGCCGTGTTACCAGGATCGAGGGCCAGATCACTGCCGGTTTTGATCGCATCGAGAAAATGCTGCGGACGGAAATCAACGATCTGAAAACCGAACAGATCAGCGATCTGCGCGAAGCCAATCGGCGGCTTGCCGACGATCAACGGCGCCTGTGGGAGCGCCTCGGGGCCTATGAACGCCGCGAGCACGAGCGCGTCGGCACCTTCAAGACCATCAGCAGCATCAGCCATTTTATCGCCGTGCTGCTCGGCGGCATGATCACCTGGCTGGCGACCTGGCTCGCGGCCTTCAAAGGATTTCCGCCACTGCATTGAATTCGGCGGCTTAGGCCACCGTCAGAGGTCGCGGCGAGAGCCGTGACAGGCGGGCTCCGATCCCGTCGCCCTCCTTGGGCGTTTCCTCCCTAGACTTGCCGGGGCTGGCAGCGATGCCGGCCCCGGTTTTTCTGCGTCTTAGGGGAGGGCAATCAAGGGGTAGTGTGTCGAGAGGGCGTGGCCACTACGGCTAGGAAATGCCTCTAGGCGGCCTTGCGGGCTTCCCTGGTGAAGCTGAAGGGCAGCCGGTCCATGAGGGCGGTGAGGTGGAGTCGCTCCTCCGCTACCAATCCAATCGAAAACTTGGACAGAATTTTCGTTCGCGTGAGCGTCAAAAAAAGCCGCGCGCGCCAGCTGCCATGCTGTGAGAAATCCCTGATATGGTGAAACAGTC
>JBEKAE010000070.1:0-7134 GCA_050018375.1 Candidatus Acidiferrales bacterium
CAGATCTCCGCAGACAAATATCAGAAAACAGGCTGATGTGCAGAGACTGCTTGCAGCGGCAGCCGTGGCAATTCTGAAGCCTCTGGAATGCGCTGCCCGCGCATCAATAAGCCCCTGCGGCGGTGCCTGAGATTCGGAGAACTCGGCGGCGCCTGAATTCAATTTCAGTACCGCCTTGTTGCCGGCACCACTGTCGAACCAACTAATGGTAAATCCAGCCGCAAAAGCTTGCGGGGTAAAGGCTACCAGTACGCAAATCATTGTTTGTAACCACAGCTTGTGTCTGGGTCTACACATCGGACGACTGTTTGCTTCTATTTGATTTGACATCCCGCGCATAACGACCGGCCCTAAAATCGTCAAGGTCCATGCAGCACGCATCGGACTCACTAACGCGCAGCCATAGCCTGATGGATTCCAGTTGGATGAACGCGAGGTAGTTGGCGGCGAGCTTGTCATAGCGCGTGAACTACAGGTTTGGTAGCTTCTAGCACTCCGCTTTCGATAAAATGCATGGCCGCGGCCTTTGCGCCGCGGCTTTTGTCGAACGCAATCATAACCGTCGACGGCCCTCTTGGCCCTTCGCGACATTTGGCGGCAACGCATTCAGTCGCTTTCGCAGCGAAGCGGACATTCAGCGAGCCGCGCTTACCGAACCGGATTTATGCGCGTACGCGCCAACTGACGCCCCGGGCCTTTACCCGGGGCTTTTCCTTGTGGATAGTCGGCCGGCCATGAATAGACGCGAACGCGCCGCCCTGCATTCGGCCGAACAACCCCTTGCGCTGCTGCGGCCGACGCGGTCGAGCGAGACGCTGATCTTTCTGCCGACCTACAACGAGTGCGACACAATCGGGCGGATGATCGACGCGCTGCTGGCGCTGCCGATCGCCTGTGACGTGTTGGTCGTCGACGATCGATCGACCGACGGCACGGCCGGCATTCTCGTGTCACGCGCCGCCGCCGAGCCGCGCTTGGCGGTGATGGTGCGTCCCGGCAAGCTCGGCATCGGCTCGGCTCACATTCTCGGCTGGATGCACGCCCGCCGTCTCGGCTACCGGCGCATCGTGACGCTGGATGCCGATTTTTCCCACGATCCGGGCGATATACCGCGCCTGCTCGCGGCCCTCGACCAAGGCGCCGACGTGGTCATCGGCTCGCGTTTCGCTGCCGGCGGCCGGCTCGACTACGTCGGCTGGCGCAGATTTGTCAGCCGCAGCGCCAACTATCTGGCGCGCAACGCGCTGGGCCTGCCGATCTCCGAGTACACGACCTCGCTGCGCGCCGCACGGCTCGACCGCGTGTCCGAGGGGCTGGTCGAGACCATCGAGAGCGGCGGCTACAGTTTCTTTCTCATCTGTATGGTGCGCTTCGTGCGCGCGGGGCTGCAGGTCACGGAAATCCCCATCCATTTCCATCAGCGCACCGAAGGGACGTCCAAGATTTCCCATCTCGAGATCGTGCGCGGCGCTCTCAACCTGGTGCGACTGACCGTGCGGCGAAAGGCGGATTACGGACGCGCGCTGCCGGGCGGCGCTGCGCAAAATTGCCCGGCCTGCCATCAGCCTTTTCTCATTCCAGCGCCATCAGGTGGGCTGGTTTGCGTCGCCTGCCCGTATCGCGAAGCGGCGGCGGCGAATTCTCGAGCCTTCTGGCGCCGATCCAAGCCCAGCGCCTCGGCGCGAGGCCCTTCGCAGCGGAAAGCCGCAGTACCGACTTTTCCGCCCGTTGGCCCGGCCGCTACTTCGGACAAGCGTCCCGCGCGCGAACCTTGACCTCCGCCACGATGCGACGCGTCGCGCTTGTCAGAAATCCGAAGTTGGGCCAGTTTTTGGCTCTGCAAATGCCGACTTGATTTGTTTGGGGACGACGCAATGTCGATCAATCCCGGATCAACATCCTCCGCTGACGCCATTCTTCGGAGCGCCGATCTGCTGCCACGGATGCGCAAGAGATGGCACGCGTATGAGGTCTATCTGTCCGCGCTCGTTATTTTTGCAGCGTCGCGCGCCGTCGTCGTTGCCGGCGTCAACCTGGGCATGCGGCGTGTCCGCGCTGCAGACATTGTCCGCACCCTGGACCCCGCGATATTGCAGGCCGACAATATCTGGTACTACCGCTTATTGCACTGGGACAGCCAGCGGTTCCACGCTATCGCGCACGATGGATATCAATACAGCGGCGACCCGACGGTTATGAGCACTGTCGCCTTTTTTCCGCTCTATCCGCTCGTTGCCTACGTCGTAAAATCTCTATTCAGCATCGATACGGACCTGGCGCTTCTGCTAGTGGCGAATATCGCCGCCCTTGCCGTAGCGCTTCTGTTCACAAAATTCGTCAGGGACGAATTTGGCGATCGGGTCGCGCTCCTGTCGTTGGGGTCGTTATGTTTCTTCCCGTCGTCGCTGTTTCTCTCCGCCGGCTATTCCGAGTCGTTGTGCCTCGCCTTCGTGCTGCTCAGCTTCATCTGCCTCCGCCGCGAGAAATTTGTTCTTGCGGCCGTCATGGCCGGGCTGGCGTCCGGCACGCGGCACATCGGCATCGTGGTGATGCCGGTGATCCTTTGGGAGATGTGGCAGCGGAACGCGCTGCCTTGGCCGCGTCTACTGCCGAGAATGGCGCTGTGCGGCTTCCTCGCGGCATCGGGCCTGCTGGCTTATATGGCCTTCCTCGGCATCAAGTTCGGACAGCCTTTGGAGTTCGCCACCGGCCAATTGGCCTGGAACAAGGGCGCCTGGCGCGGCGACACGATTTTCGAACGCTTGCTGTCATCGATGACGCTTGCTCCATTCTGGCATGCCTATCCAGAGTGGATCGCGGTTTTCCTGAGCTTCCTCGCCCTCTCGCTCTGGTCGTTCCGGCGTCTGCGCCTCACCCTCTCGCTCTATGCGCTTGGCTCTCTCATGTTGCCCTACTTCACGCTGGGTATTACCGCCTCGGCGATCCGTGTCGGACTGATGTGCTTTCCCGCATGGATTTGCGTCGGCATCCTGTGCGAGCGGCGCTTGTGGCTGACGATTTCGCTGATCGGCATATTGGGCGCGATCCTGCTGTGGGAGGCCGCATTGTTCTCGCAATGGTATTTTGTCGGGTAACAAGCCGTGAGCATTTATCCCAGGAGTTGGTGATGTTTCCACCAACGTCACCCTCACCGAAAACATTGTTCGCGCTGGCATCAACTATAAATTCTGGTGACACGCGCCGGAAACGGCCGACGCAGCAGACAGAGTCCTGGGCCTTTACCCGGGGCTTTTCCTTGTGGATAGTCGCCCGGCCATGAATAGACGCGAACGCGCCTCCCCGCATTCGGCCGAACAACCTCTAGCGATGCTGCGACCGACGCGGTCGAGCGAGGCGCTGATCTTTCTGCCGACCTACAACGAGTGCGACACAATCGGGCGGATGAGCCCAGCCGATATTTCGGATAAGCACCCAGCGCGCGAACCATGACTTCGCTGGCCGGCAGGCGCCCCGTCGCGATTGCAGGGCAACCGCCTGAGTTGACCCGCAAGCGGCTTTCTGAACAATCTGAGCCGCCGCCGGCGTGCTTGGCACGCGGCAAATGCACTTCCGTTACAGGCCGACCATGGCTGCCAATTGGACGTTTGCCCTTCAGCGCCGGCTGTTCGGCAAAGAGATCAATATCTCGGCCGGCACGCTGTGGGCGATCTTTTGGATCGGCGCCGGCAGTTTCGTGCCGCTGCTGTTTCTACAGTATGTGGGCGAGGAGGCCGTTTACCCGATCGCCGCGCAGGAAATGCACGCCAGCGGCGAATTTATTCGCGCCACGCTCTACGGCTACCCGTTTGGGCGGCCCGGCCTCTACTCCTGGCTCATTGTTGCGCTGTGCCACGTGCTGGGCGACGCGCACGTTCTGATCGCGGCCCGGCTGATCACCATTTCGTCGACGCTGCTCATCGGCCTGACGTTGGCCTGGCTGGTCCGCAGCATCTTCGGTGATCGGCTGTTGGCGGCCTTTGCCGCGGTCGTGTTCCTTTCCGGCGACGTCCTGCTCTATCGCGGCTGGCTGGCCCACGTCGATCCATTGTTTTCGTTGTTGACGTTCGGCGCCATGAGCTGCCTGTGGATTGCGACCGAGCAGCGGCGGCGCGATCTGTTGGTCCTGGCGGCGCTCAGCCTGATCGGTGCTTTTCTCGCCAAGGCGCTGACCTGCTACGTGTTCTACGCTGTATTGGCGCTGGTGCTGCTCTGGCGGCATCGCAATCGCGGTTTTCTTTTCACGCCCTCCTCGATCGTGATTCATGGCGCCGCCATCGCGTTTCCTCTGCTCTGGAATTACGAAATCGCCGGCAATTCCGTACTGTGGGCAATGCTGGGGCAAACGCTGTTAAACGCGCACCTCCACACCCCGCAGCGCGCCGTCACCTATGCCAAATTCTTCATCATCTATCCGTTTCGAACATTGTTTTATCTGCTGCCGACCAGCGCGATAGTCCTTTTCAGCCTGTTGTCGGGCAGGACTGCGCCCGCTGCATTTCGCCAGAATTCGGTCCTGATCGCGCTGTCGACCGCGGCGCTGAATATGCTGCCTTACTGGCTCACTCCCGACAGCGGCACGCGCTATCTGATGCCGATTTATCCGTTTTTCGCGCTGGTGATGGCCTACGCAGTCCTCAATGCCGGCAAGCTCATCATCGACTTGTGCGCGAAAGCCCTGATCGCAACCGTCGGCATCGCCTACATCGCGGCGCTGATCGGGTTTCCGCTCTATGAACACTTTGTTCGCGGCAGCTATGACAACGCCGCGCAAGCGATCATCAGGCGCGCCGGCAACATTTCGCTCTTTGCCTCCGACGACAGCTCCGTTGGTCTCAGCATCGTGGCGGACATTAATACGCGGCGCCTGCCGGCGCCGCCGGTCACCCGCCCTCCTCCCGGATTTGCCTCCGGATTTGTTTTGTCGCTGCACCCGGATCCGGCCATCGGCCAGATCGATACGACGTTCGCCGTGGGTCACAATCCCAACGGAAGCCGGACCCGCTACCTGCTTTGCCGCGGCGAGGCTTGCTCCCGCGACGGCAAGCCGCCGGCGGGCCCACTGTCTTTTTGAGGTGCCGCGGCCTTGCCGCTGCCGCCCGGCAATGGTGGACGCACCTTCCCGCCCAGCGCCAGCACGGCGATGCCGCCCGGCAGCGACGCCAGCAAGAAGCCAATACCGAGGGCGAGCGCCACCAAGGCGGCGTCATGCGGCGGCGTGCCGAACAGCGTTAAGCCGTAGGACAGGCTCGCCTCTCGCACGCCCCAGCCGCCAATCGAGATCGGCAGGGCGGCGAACAGAATGGCGATCGGCACGACCAGATACGCCACCGACGGCGCCAGCCCGAAACCGAAGCCGCGGCTTAACAGCATCACCGCATTGACCGTGATGGCAACGACGACGCAGCTTAATGCCATGCCCAGCGCGCCGGCGCCCGACAGCGCGGTGAAACGAAACATCGCCAGCAGATCGTGCGCGGCGTGAAAGCGGCGCCAGCGTTTTGCCAGCGCCCCTGTCAGTGCGGGCATCAGCCACAGCACGGTCACTGCCGCTGCCGCAGCGACGGCGGCGAGAACGGCAAGGTGCCGCCCGACGTTGGCGCCGACGACTTCGACTTGCCAGTACCCGGCCGTCATCGCCACGGCCAGATATCCGAGCAGCGCCAGCACGCGGTCCGTCACTAGCGACATGACGATCGTGCGCAGCGGCACGCCGCGCCGGTGGCACATCCAGCCGCGCACCGCGTCGGCGCCGATCGGCCCTGGCGCTGCCTGGCCGATGAACACCCCGGCGTAGGTGCTCGCCACGATATAGGCGAGCGAGACGGCCTTGACGTTGAGCCGGCGCAGGATGAGGTACCATCGCGTCGCCACGACCGTATCATTGAGCGCGAGCAACAGCGTGCCGAGAGCGAGATAGACGACACCGCCACCCTGCAGATGCCGGGCCAGCAGGGAAAAATCGATCTTCGAGCAGATCCAGGCGATCAACGAAACGGTGATCGCCGCTTTCACAAACGAGAACAGGAGCGACGAGCCGGCTCTTTTCATCCGCTGCCGCTCGCCGGTTGTTGGCCAGGCCCGAACTCGCGCCGCGTTCCGACGATACGGAGAAATCGCATGTTTCTGCCAGCGAAAGTCGGCTTCATAGCCGCGAGGGCTCTTATATCATTGCAAGTCATGGCGGCAAAAGCACGCGGCGGCGTAGCCGATCCCCTGCGACGCAATTCAGAATCGCGTGAAAAAAGCTGGATTGCTTCGCGGGGGACCCCTTGGCTCGCAATGACGAGGAATCCCCCGCCAAGTTTTCGGGGCATAGCCGGCCGCGCGGACTGGCAAAGCGGCCGTGTTCTCACTACGTTCGGGTGCAAGCTTGGCCGGCAAACCCACCGCTTCCAGACGGCGGGACGAGACTTATTTTCACATGAACGACCTGTTCGACAGCTCCGACAAGAACGCCGGCCGCGGCGGCGGCGCCGGCCGCCAGAATGCCGCAGATAGCCGTCGTGTGATTTCCATCCGCGGCGCCCGCGAGCACAACCTCAAGAACATCGATCTCGACATTCCGCGCGACCAGCTGGTGGTGTTCACCGGGCTCTCCGGCTCGGGCAAATCCTCGCTCGCCTTCGACACCATCTATGCCGAGGGCCAGCGCCGCTACGTCGAGAGCCTGTCGGCCTACGCGCGGCAATTCCTGGAGATGATGCAGAAGCCGGACGTCGACCAGATCGACGGCCTCTCCCCCGCCATCTCCATCGAGCAGAAAACCACCTCGCGCAATCCGCGCTCGACGGTCGGCACGGTCACCGAGATCCACGACTACATGCGGCTTCTGTGGGCGCGCGTCGGCGTCCCCTATTCGCCGGCGACCGGCCTGCCGATCGAGAGCCAGACCGTGTCGCAGATGGTCGACCGCATCCTGGCGCTGCCGGAAGGCACGCGGCTTTATCTCTTGGCGCCGGTGGTGCGCGGGCGGAAGGGCGAGTACCGCAAGGAGCTCGCCGACTTCATGCGCAAGGGCTACCAGCGCGTCAAAGTCGACGGCCAATTCTACGAGATCGCCGCGGTGCCGGCGCTCGACAAGAAGTTCAACCACGACATCGACGTGGTGGTCGATCGCCTGGTGGTGCGGCCGGA
>JBEKAE010000071.1:0-6876 GCA_050018375.1 Candidatus Acidiferrales bacterium
GTCAGCAGCATCCGCAGTTTCTGACTGCGTAACGTCTTCACATGCACCGGGCGGTAAAGCCCCACCCGCATCATCTGCGCGATGCCGCGTGCATCGTTGCGGTCCGTCTTGTTGATCTGCGCCTTCAACACCGCCTGCATGTGCCGCGTTTCAACACAGACCGCCGGTAACTCGGCTTCGGCGAGAGCGCTGAACAGCCATTGCGACAGCGGTCCGGCTTCCAATCCAATTCGCTTGAAGCGGTACGCAGGGCTCTTCAGCACCGCCAACAACGCTTCAGGTTCACTCGCAACCTTCACTTCCCGAATGATCTTGCCCGCGTCATCCACAATGCAGACGCTGGTCACCTTGACCGATACGTCTAGTCCAGCAAAATGGTCCATGCTGCGCTTCTCCTTCTGATGCTTGAGGCCGTATACACGGACCTCGTATTCACCATCAGCCTGAAGCGCAGCACCCAAAATCTTCAGCTATCCACAAGCTCGCCGGCCGATTACCCCATCTAATGGAATGGTCCGGCCGTGGTCCTGCCCCGTCAGCGATCGAAGCTGGCAAGGGGCGCCAAAGACAAGGAGCACGCCATGTCTCAAACACTCAAGACCGCGATCGCCGTAGTCGGCGTTGATATCGGCAAGAACTTGTTCCACATTGTTGACCTTGATCAGCGCGGTGCGATCGCTCTGCGGCAGAAGTGGAAATTCTCGGGCAAATATGCGCACCGGCTCATCAAGGGTGGCATTGGGCACAATCTGCCTCAGGAAGCCCCGCAAGCCTTTGCCGAAGCGATCGTCGACGTTGCCGAAGTTTGAGCGGCGTTAGGCGTGGGCCCTGCGGACCGAAATATCCAGTCCGCAGGGCATGCACGCCGCTGTCGTTTGTTGATGGTGGCCTCAATCGGCTCAAGGATTTTGGTCGGATGATTGAGATCGCTCTAGCATTTGCGGCTTCCATGCTCGTGATCGTGTATGGCGGACAATACGTGACGACTCGTGTGCGCGGCTTCACGCGCTATACCCCGGTCCTGCACCATGCCTTCGGCGCCGCGACGCTACTCGTCGCCATCGCCTTGTACACGCAATACGACGCGGAAATGATCCTGTGGCTTTCAGATTTTTACCCCAACCTCCAGATGGGACTATGACAATGCGCACGTCTTCAAACAAGTTTGTGTCGGTTGCGCTCGTACTTGCTGCACTTCTCGCTATTGCCGAGATTGGCCCCCGTGCGATCAGCGGCAAAGAACTGAGCTTGTCAGAACATGGGCCAGCGCCAGAATTTACCGGAATTTCCACCTGGCTGAATTCTTCACCTCTCACAGTGGCAAGTTTGGAAGGAAAGGTGGTCCTTGTCCAGTTCTGGACCTACACCTGTATCAACTGGATGCGTACGCTGCCCTACGTAACGAAATGGTACGAGGCTTACAAAGACAAGAGTTTCATTGGCATTCACACACCGGAGTTCGCCTTCGAAAAGCAGACGAATAATGTCGAACAAGCGATTAAACGTTTCGGAGTCAGCTATCCGGTCGCACAAGATAATCAGTTCAGTACCTGGAAAGCGTATCAAAACTACGCTTGGCCAGCGGAGTACCTCATTGATAAGTCCGGCAAGATCGTCGCTATCCAATTTGGTGAAGGCAACTATGGGAAGATAGAAAAAGCCATCGCACGGCTCGTTGGCGGTAGCGTGTCCGATACCGAACCTGACGATCCTGGCCTAGGCGCCATCGGTTCACCCGAGATGTATTTTGGCACGGAAGAAGTTAGCGCCAATGGCGTCCTCGAGAAGCGACCGGAAAGTAGCGCTATCGTAAATACGCAGAACTCCGGTGCTGGGGAACGGGTCTACACCGCTCCCAACGACGTGCCGGTGAACCGTTTCGCTCTTTCAGGGACGTGGAAGATAAGCGCAGACAACGTCACCTTGTCGGTAGATGGTGGCGAAATACTTCTTCGGTTTCGTGCGCCCAGGGTCAACCTCGTGGCGGGCAGCTCGTCATCGCAAACACTATCGATCATAGTCGATGGTAAGCCGCAGCCGCCGGTGACGGTCCAAGGAAGCCAGCTCTATTCTCTCTATAGCGGCACGCCCGGCGAGCACTTCTTGCGGCTGATAATACCAAAAGCTGGGTTGAGCGCTTTCTCCTTCTCATTCGGATAGAGCAACCGGCGAATGCGAGACTGCGACGAAGCTCCTTTATATGAAAGGACGCTCCATGAAACGGATCCTTATCTTGGTGTTCGCAATTGCGACGGCAGTGTGCGTCATCGCTTCAATGCCATTTACGGCCGGACGTGCCGATGACGAGCCCTCCCCGATCTTCGGCGTCAAAATTCCCGCTCAATACCGCCAGTGGGAAATGGTCGGCGTGTCCCACGAGGCAGGCAACCTCGATGAGTTACCGGGCATTCTAGGAAACGCTCTAGCGATAAAGGCTTTTCGGGACGGAACGCTTCCCTTCCCGGATGGCGCGACCATCGCCAAGCTGGCTTGGAAACACGTGCCGTCAGTCGGAGACGATGCGGCCTTGGGCTCGATGCAGGCTTTCGTCCCCGGGACCGCCACGACGGTTCAAATCATGGTCAAAGACTCAAAGAAGTACGCCGCGACCGGCGGCTGGGGATTCGGCCGGTTCATCGGCGGCAAACCTGTCGACGAGGCGCAACATGCAAAATGCTTCCCCTGCCACCAGGCCAACGCGAAAGGCCACGACTTCGTCTTTACGCGCTACGCACCTTGAAGGCCGAACGTGGAGAGTAGCCTGCGCGTCGGCGGATCGAGTTGTCGATCGCCATTGATAGAAAAGGAGAGAGCACCATGGCTTTGACCATTAAAGTAAATGGGAACACACACAGCGTCGATGTCGACGGCGACACGCCACTCCTCTGGGTGTTGCGGGACGTGCTGGGCATGACCGGCACGAAGTTCGGCTGCGGGATGGCGCTGTGCGGCGCTTGCACCGTGCATATCGACGGCGTTGCCACCCGTTCCTGTATCACCTCCGTCGAAAGCATCGAAAAATCCCAGATCACAACGATCGAGGCGATTGGCGCGACGGCAGCCGGCGCTATGATCCAGAAGGCCTGGCTCGACCGCGAGGTCGTTCAATGCGGCTACTGCCAGTCGGGCCAGATCATGTCTGCCTCGGCGCTTCTGGCGAGCAACCTGCATCCAACTGACCCCGAAATTGATGACGCAATGTCCGGCAACATCTGTCGCTGTGGGACTTATGTGCGCATTCGCGAAGCGATCAAGCAGGCGGCGAAGTCGATGGCACAGGGAGACTGACGATGATTTTCGATCACCTCATTTCCTCGGATTGGTCTGCACGGGCAAACGGATTGTCGCGGCGCAAATTCCTGTACGTTGGAGCGGCCGCCAGCGGCGGCCTGCTTCTGAGCCTGAGTATTCCGCTCGCCCGCCGCGAAGCCGAAGCGGCTGACGCGGATGACTTCGTGCCGAACGCCTTCGTCCGCATCGACAGCGACGGGCAAATCGTCCTGACCATGCCCTATGTCGAGATGGGTCAAGGCACCTATACCTCCATCCCGATGCTGATCGCCGAAGAGCTGGAGGTCGACCTGAAACTGGTGCGGCTGGAACATGCTCCGCCGAATGCCAAGCTCTACGGAAATCCCCTGCTGGCTGGCGTGCAGGCAACGGGCGGCTCGACCGCGATACGCGCGGCCTGGAAGCCGATGCGTGAAGCTGGCGCGGTCGCAAGGACCCTGTTCGTGTCGGCGGCCGCTAAACGCTGGAATGTCGATCCGGCCTCTTGCCGCGCCCAAAGCGGTGAGGTACTTCACGCGCCGACTGGCAGAAGGCTCAAGTATGGCGAACTCGCCGCCGATGCCGCCCGCCTGCCTGTCCCCGAAAACGTGGCGCTGAAGCGCCCGGAAGACTTCAAGCTCATCGGCCGCCCGGCGAAGCGTCTGGACACGTCGGCGAAGGTCAACGGAACAGCCGTCTTTGGTATCGACGTGCGGCCGCCCGGCGTGAAGATCGCGACGCTTGCACAATCGCCCGTCTTCGGCGGCCGTGTGAAGAGCGTAGACGATACGGCGGCCAAAGCCGTGAAGGGCGTGAGTCAGATCGTGCGGCTCGACGACGCCGTCGCCGTCGTGGCCGACCATATGGGCGCTGCGAAAAAAGGGCTGGCAGCGCTAGCGATCGAATGGGACGACGGGCCGCACGCGAAGCTGAGCACCGCCGACATCGCGGCCGAGCTCGAAAAAGCAACGCTCAATTCGGGACCGGTTGCGCAAAACATCGGCAATGTCGACAAGGCCATGGCAAGTGCCGTCACCAAGATCGAGGCGATCTACCAGGTTCCGTTTCTCGCGCACGCGACGATGGAGCCGATGAACTGCACAGTCCATGTCCGCAAGGACGGTTGTGAAGTCTGGGTCGGCAGCCAAGTCATCGGGCGCGTCCAGGCAGCGGCAGCGAAGACCGTCGGTCTGCCTTTGGACAAGGTCGTGGCCCACAATCATCTGATCGGCGGCGGGTTTGGCCGACGGCTAGAGGTCGACGGTGTCACGCGCGCCGTCCAAATCGCACAGCAAGTCGACGGCCCGGTAAAAGTCGTGTGGACCCGCGAGGAAGATATCCAACACGATATGTATCGGCCGTATTGGTTCGACCGAATTTCCGCTGGTCTTGATGAGAAAGGAATGCCCACCGCCTGGAACCATCGCTACGCGGGATCTTCGGTAATTGCGCGATGGCTCCCTCCGGCATTTAACAACGGTCTCGATCCCGACAGCACCGAGGGCGCAATTGATCTCGTTTATTCGCTCCCGAACATGCACGTCGAGTATTTGCGGGTGGAGCCTCCGGGCATTCCGACGGCCTTCTGGCGTAGCGTCGGGCCGTCGCACAATGTGTTTGTGACCGAAAGTTTCGTGGACGAACTGGCGGCAGCTGCGAAGCAAGATGCGGTCGCTTATCGACGTGCTCTCCTCGACCAGGCGCCCCGCGCCAAAGCTGTCCTTGAGCTTGCCGCGGAAAAGGCCGGCTGGGGACAATCGTTGCCTCAACGCGTGGGTCGCGGCGTCTCCGTCCAGTTCGTCTTCGGGACCTACATGGCGCAGGTTGCCGAAGTTGAAGTATCGAAGAATGGTGCGGTTCGTGTCCGGCGCGTCGTGTGCGCAGTAGACTGTGGCACAGTGGTGAATCCCGACACTGTCCTGGCGCAGATTCAAAGCGCGATCATCTTCGGCATCACGAGCGCGCTCTATGGTGAGATCACGCTCAAGAACGGTCGCGTCGAGCAAACCAACTTCGATACTTACCAAATGCTCCGGATGAACGAAGTACCGGCCATCGAGGTCCATATCGTCCAGAGTTCCGAACCGCCGGGCGGCATGGGCGAACCCGGAACCTCGGCGATCGTACCCGCGGTCACCAACGCGATCTTTGCAGCAACCGGTAAGCGCGTGCGAAAGCTACCGGTTGACGCTGCCGCGTTGAAGCAGTCGGCGTGACGGAGGCCGTAATGAATGAACTGCTTGCTCAAATTATCGACGCGCACGGTGGCATCAATCGCTGGAAAGGATACGAAAAGGTCGAGGCCACGATTGTGAGCGGCGGCGGTTTCTTTCCGCTCAAGGGCCTGGTGCAGGATTCCGAGCCGCGGCGGATGACCGTGTGGCTGCACGAGCAGCGCTCGTCCGTTCAGCCTTACGGCGGCCCCGATCAGCGCACGATGTTCACGCCACAGCGGATCGCTATCGAGAAGCTCGACGGCACGATCGTAGCAGAACGCCGCGACCCGAGAGATTCATTCGCCGGCCATCAGATGAGCACGCCATGGGACGCGCTGCACCGCGCTTATTTCAATGGCGAGGCGCTATGGACCTATCTGACGACGCCGTTTCTGCTGGCGATGGAGGGCGTCACCGTCGAGGAAACAGAGCCTTGGAACGAGGGCGCAGAGACGTGGCGCGTGCTGCGCGCGCATTTTCCCGGCTCGATAGAGACGCACAGCCTGGTCCAGGATTTCTTCTTTGATGCTGACCTGACACTGCGGCGTCACGACTATAACGTCAACATCGCGGGCGGTTTCGGCGGCGCGCAACTCACATCAAACTATACGGTCGTGAATGGCATTCATCTGCCGACTAGGCGCCGCGCCTACACGCGCGGCCCCGCACGCCGACCCATCTTCGACATGTTGATGGTTTCGATTGATATCAGCAACGTCAGTTTCAACTAGCGAACCATTACACAAACGGAGGCTCAAATGATCCGCAGAGCGAAAGCAGTTTGGCGCGGGACTGGCCGCGCCGGCAACGGCAGCCTTTCCACAGACTCCGGTGTGCTCGCGGATACCCCCTATTCGTTCAGAACCCGCTTCGAGAATGAGAAAGGCACCAATCCGGAAGAGCTCATTGCCGCGGCGCATGCCGGCTGCTTCACCATGGCGCTGGCGTTCGGGCTGCAGGCCGCGGGCTTCATCGAGCCCGATAGGGCAGTCGCCGATCTTTTTTCGCACCGTGGCCAGCTATTGGCCAAGCTCAATACATAATTGAGCAGACGAGAAGCGCTGAGCGACCCAAATGCATTTATTTACTGCAAAGGAAAAATCGTCTCTCCGAAAGCTGATTAATCGTGGCGGACAATTAGCTATAGGGGGTGGAGCTTTAAATCATCGCGAATGGGCGCGGCTGGTAGAGGAAGGATTTGTAGAGAGGCAGGCAACAAGTAGGGGCATGGTCGCTTATCTGATTACGGAAAAAGGAAGAAACGCCCTATTATACCCGATCCATGAAAGTATGACTCGTCAGGGGTTCCCAGGTCGGAGCGAGTCAGATTCAACACGGCGAACGAAGGAGGTTCGCCATGTCGATTCCGATACCATTGCGTGGGGATTTC
>JBEKAE010000072.1:0-6528 GCA_050018375.1 Candidatus Acidiferrales bacterium
GCGCCGTCCCGACCAAACGGAGCGAATCCGCCTCGATCGTCCCCGCCCCGCCGCGCCAGGACCGTGCGACCGCTGAAACATCGGGCACTGCGGGCGACCCTGTGAGCGACGCGCCCAAGCCGACGAGCCCACGCACCCGCGTCATCGACGTGCAGGCCGTCATCACCCATGCGCTGAAGGTCGCCGGGCTGATGAAGTCGTGCGAGCCATAAATCGACATGAATTGTGCGGCAACGAGGCCGGCCAAGCCGCCCCCCAGCGCTACGCCCACGACGCCCATGACGATCATGGTCGGAGCAAACTCGGTAACGAGCGCTGTCCCGATCGGCAGCACGCCGCCGATGCCGATTGCCGGCGGATCCACAAATGATCCGAAGCCGGGCAAGAACGGGAACAGCGGACGCCCCTGTTTCCAAAGAGTCATCTCCCTGTTTTCTCTCTGTTATTGCTTTTGGAGAATCTAAGTCCCTAATCCCTCTCAGTGATTGCCCGTTCGTGCTCAATCGCCTCCCTGTTTTTTTGGAAAATCTCCCTGTTTCCGGAAAAAAACAGGGGACCCATGCGAGGAATTAGGGCGATGTACGTGATCAGTGCTGTGGTTTGGCGAGCGCGGTGGAGACCCCGTAGCTGATTCTGTCCATCGCCGCCGGCGCCGCCGTCATCGACGCTTCAATTCAGGCATCGCTGACATGTGTCACCACCGCCATTGCTAGACAGCGGCCGACGGCGCAGGATTTTAGACCGGAACAAAAATCGTCAAAGCGAACTGGCCCTCGTCGCCACCAAGGTTTTCGGCGACCGCGACCGCGACGTCGTTCGCCGACCGGGTTATCATCGCCTTGATAGCGTCCTCGACCGTGATCATTCCGCCCGGCTTGAGGCCGAGCTTAGTTGGTGCCTGCTCGGATGCGTGCACGGATACGCTCAGCGGAGTGTTAAGCCGGACTTTGCCCGCCTCGATCTGCTCAAACAGCAGGTAGAGCGTCATGATCTTTGTGAGCGAAGCCGGGTGGCGCAATGCATCCGGGTTTAATGCCTGGAGCACCAAACCGCTATTGCCGTCTATTACGATTGAAGCCGATGACGGCGAATAGCTCTCGACATGGGCAGAACGTCCCGCGCGAGCGATGCGGTGAGCGACGTGCCGGTAACCGTTCCGATGGTGAGCGACGTGTTTGTGACCGTTCCGATGGTGAGCAGCATGTTTGTAACCGCTCCAATGATGTCGAGCGTCGGCTGGATCAATGCTGACGCTGGCGCCCGCCAGGAGGGTGACCAGCCCAAATAGTCCATACCGAAGCCCGGACTGTGCTGCCCAGCGCGCGCACACCATCGCTGACCCCCGTCCCTGAATCCAGCGAGACCAATCCTAATGAGACCCTTTGGGATGGGTGCCCGCCCCCGACGTACGGATTTCAGTCCGCTGAAATGGCTCTTTTCAAGGCGATCGGCGGACCTTTCTGTGATGACATTGATGACCTCCCTAGCCTCGCGCCCGCAAGCGCTAGTTCAAGACGCGGGCCAAGCGTGAGGTCTCCCGTCACCTTAGCGTGTGCTTGCGCGCCAACATCTGCGGCAGCTTGGCGAAGTTCGCCGCCATGCGGCGGGCCGCGTCGCGGGTGAGCAGCTTGGCCGCCAAGCGCCGACCGGGCTCCTCCTCGAAATAGAAATAGCCGAGCGCCTGCCCGGTGCTGTCGCGAACGATAAAGCAGGCGTCGTTCGCCTCATCGAGCGTCCATGGCGGCGGGAAGCGGCGAGCGGCCTGCATGGAGTGATGATACCACGGCAGAACGCACCCAGCGCCGCGGCTGGGGCGCCGCGGGGCCCTTTCCGGCCCAAGTCTGTTACTGTAGGAGCATCCAACTAGGCGCCACCGCCAATGAACATGACGATCGAGGGCGAACCGTCGGGCCATAAGCGTTTCCGCGTGATGCGAGATGTGGAGGGCCTCCTTCCTAGAACGCTGGCGTCGTTCGACACCCTCGACGAGGCAGTAGCGCACGTCGGAACGCTGCGGCGCGATCGGCGCTACGTCATCCGAGATCACGGCAGAGAGATCGTTTGGCCGGAGAAGCGGCGCACGCCCTGATAGTTCTCTGTGGATGAACCGGCGCCACGGCTGGGCGGCGCGGGGCCGTCTATGAGCTATCGGCCTTTCGGCGCAGCAGCTCCGGCAGCTTGGCGAAGTTCCCCGCCATCCGCCGAGCCTCGTCGCGGGTCAGCCGCGCGGTGACGGGGCAATAGGAACCCCAAGCGCGGCGAGGCGACGCACACGCTTGGGGCCCAGGCAGGCGTCAGTAACGCGGTTGAAATAAAGACGCACTGCCCCAGCGGACCAGAGCACCCCGCTTCCCATCATTCCACCGCGCTTTGAGATTAAGGTTACAGCGGAAGGGCTACGCGCTCACTCTACTTTTCGCGCAACAGCTCTGGCAGCTTAGCGAAGTTCGCCGCCAGCCGCCGCGCCTCGTCGCGGGTCAGCCGGTTGGTCGCCGAGTGGCGCTGCCGCTCATCGTCGAAGATAGCCGAGCTGCTTGCCCGGTGTGCTCCTCGATCGTCCACGGCGGCGGGAAGCGGCGCATGGGAGTGATGATAGCGCCATTTCCGCTTTGCGCCTGTGGGCCATTAGCGACATTTTTCACCGCAGGAACTGCCTTATGACGATTGCAGATGATCATAAAATAGCGCAGGAATATTTCGTTGAGCGGGCAGGTCGAATACGATGGCGGGCAAAAAGACATATTCACCCAATGACCAGCATAAATCGTTCTTCAAAATCATCGCTGGTCAGAATGCTTCAGAGAATGACCTCTCTCGTTTCTTTCGCGCCTGCTTTTTGAACTCGCCCGTGTTTGCCCAGATTGTATTGACGACAATCTGGCGAGAGGCCGGGCTTTCCGGATCAGCACCTAAGGCCGATGGGTGGGAATGCAACTACCAACCCGCTACGCCGGTTCACGGCGGTGGTCGGTTAGACTTATGCCTTATGCCACCGTCGGGATTGCGGACGAAGGCAATACAAAGGCCGATCTTTCTCGAAAGCAAGGTCGGCAGCCCGCTTACAGAACAACAGCTTCAGCGGTACAAGGAACACGGGACAGAGGTTTTGGTCGCTATCACAAAAAATTGGCCGGAGGTTTCTCAAGCGTGGCTGAAGCGCAACCGTGTTAAATCTCTACGCTGGCAGGACATCTGTCGAGAGTTACGACAAACCAAATGTCATGGACAACAAAATCGTTTCCTCTGTGACAGGTTTGCGACGTATTTAGAGGAGTCCGATATGGCTTACCGGGAAGGCATTAGCCAAAGCGATTTATTGGACGTTCAGTCGTTGTTGAAGCGGATCGCGTCATCGGAAGACGACGGCGGAGTGGTTCCCCGCGCCTCCTTCAAGGTCGCGGGCGCTTGCATCGAGCTACTTAAAGACGTGAAGCGCCTTGTGCGGGAGAAGCTTCCAAAATCAAAATTCACCGGATGGAAGTCGTGGGGCCCAGGGTATTATCATGAGCGCGAGGACAATTCTATCACGGAACACGCTTTTGGATTTATTTTATACCCGAAAATATGGCATGATCAGAATTTCAGATGTACTATCGGCTTTCCGGTCTCAACAAGGAAGCCCTACTTGTTGTTACACCGCGAGCAGGGAGGCGAAATGTTCCGTGAAAGATATCTATTGATCAGAAGCATCCTTTCCAAGCGCTACTTAGACGCTGAGAAAGTGGCAAACGCTGTCGTTAAAGCCGCATCAGATTGGCGCGTGCCATAGCGTCAACCCAAATCCGGCTCACGAGTGATTTCCGTCCCAACATGAGCAATATCCCCACCATCCGTGACGTCGGCGAATTGCTCGTTCTTTTGAGAGACAGCCTGTCCGCGCGCGCCGTCGCTTATGTAGGGGATGACCTTGCCGTATGCGATTGCGCCAACGGCAAGTCGGTTCAGAGTTATTCACGTCGATTTTGACTCGTTCACCCCTTCTCCGCTTTACCCCTAGTAGCGACCGTCAGAGCTGACGTAGCGGCACTTCGTATGATTGCCAATGGCGTGGCCCTGATTGACACCCGCGAGCAGAGACCTCAATGAAGCTCAAAGAATTGCGCCAGTTGGAGGTATCCGGGAAATTCCGGCCCAGGACTACTCATGGCTTTTTCGCATCCCATCGACGATCGCTACTTCGAGGACTATGTCGAAGGCGACGTTCATACCTTCGGCAGCATCGCGGTCGAGGCGGACGAGATCATTGCCTTCGCGAAACGGTTCGATCCGCAGCGTTTTCACATCGACCCAGAGGCAGCCAAACAGACGCCGTTCGGCGGCCTCATCGCTAGCGGCTGGCATACCGCTGGGCTGATGATGCGGCTTTATGTCGAGCACTATCTGACCGACGTCGCGAGCCTTGCCTCCCCTGGCCTCGACGAGTTGCGTTGGCTCAAGCCGGTGCGACCGGGCGACCGGCTGTCTGTACGCGTGACCGTTCTCAAAGCTACGCCATCAAAATCCAAGCCGGATCGCGGCGCGGTCACTTCATTTATCGAAGTTTTCAATCAGGCCGAGGAGGTTGTGATGACGTTAAAGTCCGTAAACATGATTGCCCGGCGGCAACAATACTGACGGGTTGTCTCAAATGGGTCAGACTCGCCGCGCAACGCGCGAACCGGGCTCCACCACGCGCAGCAATGCTTGAAGCGTGCATCAGGCGGAGTATTGGAATGATTTTGTCGCGGGTCTCCACGGGACGAAATGGAATTTAGCCCATGGTTAAACGGCTCCCAAAGCGAATGCGTCCCAATGCCAAGCTCGATCACCGTTCGGGCCGCCCGAGGTGCCATTCGCCGTTCGAACGATATATCGGTCTTCCACGGGAAGCCGAAAAAGCGCTAACCTTCACGCCAGTTCGGGAGTCAACTGGGGAATCCTGATTTAGTTACCCGCCGAGCACCTGCTACCGTCGAACGAGGAGATCGCGCGCCGCCGCGGCGCGGCATAGAAATCGCAATCGAATGTTACGCGCACTTCGGCAAATGGAACGATGTTCGACAACCAGGGAGGTAAGCATGACATCCACCATCCACAAGTTCAGTCTCAATATCGTGGTCGCGTGCGCGGCATTTGTCGCCCAGCCGGCCACCGCCCAGCAGGCGGAAACCTTTAAGCTCGGCATCGTCACGTTCCTGTCCGGTGCGGCGGCGGGTCCCTTCGGCGTGCCGGCGCGCAACGCGGCGGAACTGGCGATCGAAACGCTCAATGCCGGCAAGATGCCCGCGCCCTACGACAAGAAAGGTATAAACGGGCAGCCGATCGAGATGGTGATCGTGGATGAAGCCGGCGGCACCACCAAACAGGTCACCGAATACCGAAACCTCGTCCAGCGCGCCAACGTTGATGCAATTATCGGTTACATCTCGTCCGGTGACTGTCTTGCCATCGCGCCGGTTGCGGACGAGTTGAAGAAGCTCACCATCTTTTTCGATTGCGGCACGCCGCGCATTTTCGAGGATGCAAGCTATAAGTATCTGTTTCGCACCGGCGCACACGCCACGATGGATAACGTTGCCGCCGCACGTTACCTGCTCGCGCGAAACAAGAACATAGAGACTATCGCCGGAATCAATCAGAATTACTCATGGGGAACCGATTCCTGGAACGATTTCAAGGCGTCGATGCAGGCGCTCAAGCCGGGCATCAAGATCGCGACCGAGCAGTTTCCCAAGCTGCTCGCCGGGCAATACGGAGCAGAGATCTCATCTCTTCTCGTGGAGAAGCCAGACGTCATCCATTCAAGCTTCTGGGGCGGCGACTTGGAGGCGTTCGTCCTGCAGGGCAAGGCGCGCGGCGTGTTTGAGGGTCGCACCGTCGTGCTGACCGCAGGCGAGCCAGCCATGTTCCGTATGGCTACGCAGATCCCCACCGGAACGGTGATCGGCGCGCGCGGTCCGCACGGCTTATTCGCTCCGGATAACGCATTGAACAAGTGGCTTCGTGCGGCGTATTCGGAGCGTTACGGCACACCGGCGGTGTACCCCTCGTACAAGATGGTGCAAGCGATTCTCGGCTTGAAAGCAGCGATTGAGAAGGGTGCTGCGGGTAAGCCCGAGAAACCGGCGACGGATGTCGTGATTTCCGCTTTTGAGGGGCTCTCATACGAGACGCCGAGCGGCCGGGTGGACATGAGGCTCGGTAAGGGCCACCAGGCGATTCAACCCACGGCATACGGCACGTTCAAGTTCGACGCCGCCAAGGGCGAGCCCCAGTTGGTCGACGTTGTGCACTATCCGGCCGAATGCGTGAACCCGCCGGAGGGCGCCAAGAGCGAGGACTGGATCAAGGGCGGCTTCAAAGGCGCCAAGTGTTGACGACATGACGAACCATCGACCCGGGCGCGAGCGCGCCCGGGCGGAGGGGGTCCATGCAGAAGTTCTATGTGATCCTCGTCGACGGCACGATCTATTTCTCGTGGCTCTTCATTGTGTCGATGGGGCTGACACTGATTTACGGCGTGATGAAAATTCTCAACATCGCGCACGG
>JBEKAE010000073.1:0-7081 GCA_050018375.1 Candidatus Acidiferrales bacterium
CGGCCCCTTCGGACGCATGGCAGCCCGCGTCGAACAGGCCGCGAGCATTATTGCGGAAGCGGCAATCTTCTGGGCCGGCGTCTAAAACCCGGGCAAAAATCCACAAAGTCGAGCTCAGGGTCACGAACGACCGATTTGCCGTGTCCCCGCAATGTCCGCTTCTCACCCGAAAGCGACCAAATCGCTGCATTGCGACAAGTGACGTTCAGGGCCAAATAGGCGACATCGAGGAAAGCATCCTAGCCCCGCCTTGCGCTTCGGCGGACGCGGCGCATGCACCATCATCTGCGCGCCGGACGGAGGCCACCATATGTGTGCCACGGCGGCGTGACCAGCCAACCGCAATCCACCGGGAGGTTGACGCCGGTGATCGCGGAAGCGTCCTCGCTCGCCAAGAAGCAGACGGCGCGTGCAACTTCTTCTGGGCTTACCATCCGGCCGAGCGCGGAATTTTCCTTGATCTTGGAGACGTCGCGCTCGCCCTTATCGATGGCGGCCTGAAGGAGAGGAGTAAGCGTGTAGCCCGGCGACACCACGTTGACCCGCACGCCCGAGCGGCCCCATTCCGCGGCGAGACATTCGGTTATGGCAATGACCGCCGCCTTGGCCGGGGCATAGGCGTGCAGCGGCACCGAGCGCATGCCGGTAACCGAGGCGATGTTGATGATGCAGCCGCGTCCGCGCTTGGCCATGCGCCGCCCGAACGCGACCGACGCCACATAGGTGCCGCGCTGGTCGATGCGAACGACGTCGTCCCACGACGACATTGGCAGTTGCTCGGGAGGGCTGGCACTTGCTTGCAACACGCCGGCACTGTTCACCAGGACGTTCACAGGCCCGACAGCGTCTTCGATGGCGCTGGCGCAGTCGTCGAGACCCTTCTCGTCGCCAACATCAGCCACCCATGGCTTGCCGTTGACTTCGGCCGCCACCGCGTTCGCCCGCGCCTCGTCGCGGTCGAGCACGACGACCGTCGCGCCCGTCTCCGCCAACATACGGCAACAGGCGGCGCCGATGCCGCTCGCGCCGCCGGTCACGACGGCTACGCCGTCAATACGCTGTCCGCTCATGCTTTGACCTTCGCAAATGTTGAGTGCTGTGCCAAGAGAAGTGTTGAGTGCTGTGCCAAGAGATTGACCAGCACATCCAGCGAGACGGTGATCCGATTGTGGCGAGCGAGCCGCCGGAAATGCCGAAAACTAGCTTTTCGTCCCGAGGGGCAACGCTCGTCATAGGCCTCCTCCCGGCGAACCCGCGGTTGCTTTCTCTCTCGCCCGGCACGCGGTAGGCCGTAGCGAAAAGCTCCCGGATGACCGCTCTGGGTCATTCACGTCATTTCGAGCGAGCACAGGCGACGTCCGCTTTACCTTCAATTGCTGACGTTTTGCTGCTTTGCGGTGAACGTCGAAACGGGCCATGTATGGACGGTGCCCGCGGTGCAAGAGGAATCTGACTTTTCTGCGAAGCGTTCGGGTGCCAGGGGGCATCTGAATCATCAAATTCGGCTTATGAGGGTGTACGAAAGATAGACAAACAATGCAGCGCCTAAAATAACCAATAGTGTCGTGAGAATGATGTCGATCCGGTCCCCGGTGCCGGGCCGCGTATCTGCGCTATCGATATCGAGCGAGGTTTGGCGGAAACGGATTATTGCCAAAACCATTGTCGCGCCGCCCAGCGCAATAAGAAGCAGTCCGACAATATTACCAACAAGTTGCCCGCCGATGGACGGCAGACGCGTTGCGAGTGACTTGCTTGCAAACTCTAAGAACAGGTCGAATTTTTCTACCAAGAATCCAAAAGCCATAATCGCGATGGAGGTGCGAACCCATGCTAGAAACGTGCGTTCGTTCGCGGCATGGTCAGTATATCGCTCAATCATTGTTGCCTTCCTTATCCCGTTGTCACTGCATCAATCAAAATCGTATCATCATCAGATTGATGAGGCGACGCAGATGAAGGAACTGAAGCGCGAGAATGTCTGGCTCCGCCGCAGTGGTCACCAATGCAATTTATCACACCACCGGCATTCGCATTCGCGAATTCCCGATCCAGCAAGAAAAGCGCATGGCCTAGCCATCTGTGGCTGCCAAGCGCCATGACGACCATTTGCGCCCGACTGCTATGGCTTTCCGCGCTGGTGGCTCTGCTTGCGTTGGAGGCAGGATCGGCCTCTGCCACGGGGGAAGTTCCAAAAGGCCCATCCGAACTTCTATTCGTTGCCCAGATCGTCATTCTGATGCTGACCGGCCGCTTGCTCGGCGAGGTCATGCTGTGGTTCAAACAGCCGGCGGTGATGGGCCAACTAATCGCGGGATTGGTGCTCGGTCCTTCGGTGCTGGGCGCGCTATTTCCTGATTGGCAGCACGCGCTATTCCCCGCCGCTAAAGAGCAGAAGGCGATGATCGATGCAATCTCGCAGTTTGGCGTGCTCTTGCTGCTTTTGCTCACCGGCATGGAGATCGATCTCAAGCTGGTGAAGAGAACCGGACGGGCGTCGGTAGCCGCCTCGCTCGCGGGCATTTTAATTCCATTCGCCTGTGGCGTGGCGCTTGGCGAACTGCTGCCCGATTCCATGCTGCCCGATCCGGGCAAGCGGCTGATCACCGCACTGTTCCTTGGTACCGCGCTGTCGATCGCATCGGTGAAGATCGTGGCAACCGTCATCGCCGAAATGAACTTCACTCGCCGCACGGTCGGCCA
Source organism: Candidatus Acidiferrales bacterium (assembly GCA_050018375.1). Taxonomy (GTDB): domain Bacteria; phylum Acidobacteriota; class Terriglobia; order Acidiferrales; family UBA7541; genus Palsa-295. Next base: position 2,704 of record JBEKAE010000073.1, read on the forward strand.
GGTCATTCTCGCCTCCGCGATCATCGACGACACCGTCGGCTGGATCATCACCGCGATCATCTTCAGTCTGGCGCTACAGGGCCAGGTTGACGCCTTCAGCATCGCGAAAAGCGTGCTTGGCACGCTTGTGTTCATGGGGCTGAGCCTCACCATAGGCCGGCCTGCGGTGTTCAGCATCATCCGCTGGGTCAATGACAATTTCGAAAGCGATTTTGCGGTGATCACCGCGATCTTGTTGATCATGGGCGTGATGGCGATCATCACCGATTTGATCGGCGTGCATACCGTGCTTGGAGCCTTCGTCGCCGGCATCCTGATAGGTGAATCGCCGATCCTCACCCGTCACATCGACGAGCAGCTGCGCGGCCTAATCTTCGCGTTCTTCATGCCAGTATTTTTCGGCACCGCCGGCTTGAGCGCCGATCTCACCATCCTCAAGGATCCAGCCCTGCTGACGCTCACCCTTGGACTGATCGCAATCGCCAGCCTCGGCAAGTTCAGCGGCGCATTTATTGGCGGCAAGCTCGCTGGCCTCACCCCACGCGAATCACTAGCGCTCGGCACCGGCATGAATGCGCGCGGCTCGACCGAGGTGATCGTTGCGACCATCGGCCTTTCAATGGGAGCGCTCAACCAGAACCTGTTCACCATGATCGTCACGATGGCGGTAATCACCACCGTGGCAATGCCGCCGACGTTGCGGTGGGCGCTGGCCCGACTGCCGATGCGCAAGGATGAAAAGCAACGGCTCGACCGCGAGGATGTCGAAGCCAAGGGCTTCGTGCCGAAACTCGAGCGGCTCCTCCTCGTCATCGACGGGAGCACCAACGGCAAGTTTGCCACGCGCATCGCGGGGATCATTGCCGGCAGCAATGCGATGCCGACGACTGTGATGCACATCAAGACCGACAAGAAGACTGGAAAGGCAGCGGCCAATGCCGAGAAGGAAAAGGCGAGAGAAGCGGGCGAAACCGTGAAGGAAGTCGCCGAGCAGGCTGAGCTGGCAAACACGTCCGAAGAAAAGACCGATATCAAGCTCGTTGTGACCACGATGGTGGAAAAAGCGCCGAAGCAGGAGGCGGTCGCCGAGGAAGCTAAGAAGGGCTACGATCTAATGATCATCGGCATGGAAAAGACCGCCATTCGCCAGGACCAATTTCACGACGATGTGGCAAGCCTTGCCGCCGGCTTCGACGGACCGATTGTCGTGGTCGATGCTCGCAAAGAGCACGTCGAAAATCCGCTGCATGGCAAGCTGAGCATCCTGGTCCCGGTCAACGGCACTGAACCGTCGCGTCGCGCCGCCGAGATCGCCATTGCGCTCGCACGTGCGAGCAAGGCGCCGCTCACCGCGCTCTATATCGCTGCCGGCGGCAAGAAGAAAAGGTCGCAGCAATACGAAGAAGCAATCCTCAAGGACATCGTCGAGCTGGCCGAAACCTATGAGGTGAACCTACGAACGTCCGTGCGCGCCAACGTCGCAACAGAAGAAGCGATCCTGGAGGAAATGGCGCGCCGCCGGCACAATCTGGTGGTCATGGGGGTCGGCCGCCGCCCCGGCGAGAAGCTGTTCTTTGGCGACACCGCGGCTGCTTTGTTGGAAAAATCGGGTAGCTCACTAATGTTCGTGGCGAGTTGACGCCAAACGTCCGAGACATGTTGGCTCTTACCTCAAAAGTGAACAGTAGCCAGCCTCACCGGCATGTCCGCAGTGGGTCATCAACTGCCGCGCCGGCCATGGGACCAGCGCGGCAGCTAGACACCTAATAACGGACACGGAGGCGCGAGGTCGGCGCGGCAGAGATGGGCCAATACGCGACATCGACCCCGCCCAGTCGATGACCCTCGTGGCGGATGCGAGCGTGCGCGTTTGATGCGATCGTCGTGCTTTTTAAGCATGTTGAATCAGCATCCATCCACCCCCCGCCATGAAGGCGAGGCCGGCGAGTCGCGCGATGATCCGGCCGGACGGTATGACTTTCTCCAGTAACACAAGGATTGCGAGCGCGGCGATCCAAAAAAGATTCATGACACCACCGACGAACAGGAGCGCCATCAAGGCCCAGCAACAGCCGATACAGTAGAGGCCGTGACGCAAGCCGAGCGTCAGAGCGCCGGTCGGATCGCTGCGGAAGCCGCCGTGGCCCAAGATGAATGTGAGCGGCGCTTGGCAATGGGACAAGCACGCCTCCTTGAGCGGCGTCCACTGATAAAGGCCTGCGACGATTAACACCACGCCGCCAAGAATATTGCTCGCGCTGACCATCATCGGTGTAAGTAACGTTGCACGTTCGAGGGCCCATTGCGCCGAGGTTGCCGCAAGTGAGAAGGCCGTCCATGCCAACAAATAGCCGCCGGCGAACCACGCTGTTGCAGCGAACGGCTTGCCGTCCATCAGCGCCTGTCGCCCGACACGCGCATAGATGAGGATCATCGGCGCGACTGAGGGCGTCATCATGCCGATCATCATTACCGCCCACATTGCAAGCATGTAGCCAAATTCGATTGGCTTCCAGGGCTCGCTCGCTGGCATCATCAGGCCTTGGCCCGCGGGAATCATGCGAAAACCGGTCATGTCCATGCCGCCCATTGCCATATCGTTAGCGAGCCAGACGAGATCGGCCCACGCGAGTACCGCCAGCACGCTAAGCGCCGCGACTACGATCGCGCGGTCGCGACGCAACACGGCTTCGAGAACCGAGTCGCTCATCGTTAAGGGATTGCGATCAGGGCGCGAGGGAAGGTCGCAGCCGGCGACATCAGGAATGATTTGACCAGCGGATCGGCGCGTAGTGTCCGTTCTTGCCAGAATTATCCCAGCGCATCCCGTGATCGTTAAACGTATTCCCCGGGGCTCCCACGGCGAATGCCAGCTTGTCAGGGCTAACCGGATGGCCGGTGTTGGCCCACATCTCTCCGCTGGGATGCGCGGTAGGCAGCGGATCAACGGACATGTGTAAGATGCCGGTGATTTCCGCGGAACGCTTTTTGCCTTCAATTCGGTAAGTGATTGGTACCTTGCTCACCCCAAGGTTCTTGGCAATCAGCGGCGCCAACTGCGCCATGGGACCGCCGGCAGCACCGGTGAAGATCGCACCGAGTGCTTCAGTCTGCTTATCACTGGCTTGTTGATCGATGTAGGCAGCCACCGACCAATTTCCTTCTCCCATCGGTCCAGGCGTATGGACTGCGAGCGCAACGTTGAGGCCGTCAAGCACCGTGCCGTCATAGCTGCCGCTCTCGATATGGAAGATCAGCGCCACGTCGCACATGCCCTCGGTTGGCCGCGACGTAAGGGGCGCGCTCTTCGATACGAAACACGGACACACGACGCTGCAATTGCAGTTCTCGAAATAGTCACCCGAGAGGTTCCATTGAACTTGGGCTGCCATTGCTCTCTCCTTCTGGCCTAGAAGCCGGACGGGTTATTCGCGTGTGAGGCATATTTTGAAAATCGTACACTATCCCAGAGTTGGCTGGAAGCCGATTTTGATCTCAACCGAGATCCACGACTCCTCCATTTGGATCGCCACGAGGGAAGCCGAAAACGAACCTGGTGACGGCGAAAACTAACCGAAGACCCTTGCGAAGTGTTTGGGAGCGCCCCATAGGGGGCAGCGGGGTGTGATCATCTCAGGGATCTGATCGAGCACGTCTGCGTGCTCATTCGATTGCTATAGATGCGAATTGAACCAAACGACGTGCGAAGTCCGCTTTGGGTCACACCGCAGCGAATCGACGCGAAGGATCCAATCGCCGTGAATGACGATGAAAACGACACAGGCTGCTTGGTCGTCTTGCGTTCGAAAAACTAACCACGATGTACTGTCTGAAACGAAGCCACGTGGTGAGGAGATGGAGCTATGACGACCATCGGAATTATCGGCGCCGGACGCATTGGCAGCCAGATCGCACGACTCGCGATAGAAAACGACTACAACGTGGTGATCAGCAATTCACGCGGGCCAGAGACGTTGTCTGCTCTCATCGCAGAGCTCGGCCCAAAGGCCCGCGCGGCGACCGCCGTCGAGGCAGCAAAGGCTGGAGACATTGTCGTTGTTACGGTGCCGCTAAAGAACTACCGGAAGGTTCCGGTCGAGCCCTTGGCGGGCAAAATCGTCATCGACACCGACAATTACTACCCTGAGCGCGACGGCCACATTCCCGAGCTCGACAATGAATCGACCACTACGTCAGAACTCTTGCAGGCCCATCTGCCAACCTCGAAGGTCGTCAAAGCCTTCAACCATATCTATGCCGCTGACCTTACTACTCACGGACAACCAGCTGGCGCGAAGAATCGCCGCGCGCTGGTCATCGCTGGTGACGACAAAGATGCCAAAGCCAGAGTGACCCATTTGCTCGACCAGTTCGGCTT
>JBEKAE010000074.1:0-6384 GCA_050018375.1 Candidatus Acidiferrales bacterium
GATGCCATAAGCCCCCTCAACGCAGTTGTTGAACCGGGGTGCTGTCGCACACCACCGCCTAGCTGGCGCCGCGCCGCCAGCGCCATCATCAGCGCCGCGCCCTCGCGCGCGCGCGCGAGGATTTCGGCGCGAGTAAGGCTAACGCTGCCCCTATAGCGCTGATCTTTCGATGCCGCGGATTGGCGATGACCCCGTACCTCGCGGGCGGCGCTCGCCGGCGCCGCGGCGGCCGCATGATCGATCGCCGCGAACGCCCGAGCTCCATCGTCGCCCCGAACCGGAATCTGCGAACAACAATTCGCGAAAAAGAAATGGCGACGTCGACCAGCAGCCGCAGCGCCGCCCAGGCCGGCTCGAGCAGGTCGCTCTGCCTCAGAGCTCGCTGGAATCGGCGCGCGCCTCGCTCGCGCGCGTGACCACAGCCAGTATGGAGAACGCTGTGCTACATCTCGCGAGCCACGGCGTCAAACGGAACGCCGACGGCAGCTACAGCTGGAAATTCGACGAATATCAGAGGGCCAGGGCGCCGTATCGCCTGTCCCCGGATGACCACATCGCGCTTTGGTCGCGCATTACTTGCCCTACGCTGTTGTTCGCAGATTCCGGTTCGGGGCGACGATGGAGCTCGGGCGATCGCTGCTCGGGTGTTAATCGCTTGTTGTGCGCCGAAATTCGCTCGGCCGCTTCGGCAACGCTGTCGAAGTAGCGTTTTTTTCGTTCCGCAATTTTATCGAGCTGCAAAACCCACTTGGTGACCCGTTCGTGGATCGGTGTTCGCGGCAACCCAGGCAGGACTGTCACACCGTCCAAGACGGCAAGATGCGATACTCGGTCCGGATAAGCGCCAGCATACATCAGCCCGATTATCCCGCCCATCGAATGCCCGACAATTGCCATTTGGCGCGCTGACGCTGATCGCACCAAACACGTCAGGTCGTACACGTAGTCGGACAGACTGTAGCTACTGCCTTTCGCCCAGTCGGAATCTCCGTGACCACGGAGATCGGGGGCCATAACGTGAAAATGCGGTTGCAATTCACGAGCAACCGCGTCCCAACTACGGCAGTGGTCGCGGCCGCCATGGATTAGGATCAACGGCGGCGCCGCCTCATTACCCCAGTCGGCATAATGCAGCCGCAGGGCTTGGGATTCGTAGAAACGGTCCTTCGGGTCGGCCAATGACGGCGGCGCGGGTGCGTCAATCGAAGGAGGGCTGCTCATCACGTAAACCCGCCTGGCAGTTGCTAGAGATTCTTCGCATCGACCTTTTGCGATTACCTGGCTCGTGTCGATGAAGATGTTCGAGGCAAGCGTGCCTTGAGCAAGGTCTGCTAGCCGAAGTCCCTATCTCCCGCCTGGTCCGGGCCGATATCACTCACGGTTCATTCGCGCGCTTTTTCAATTCAGCAAACGCGCGGCCGGCGAGGCGGCCAAGTTTGGTCGCAGTGGAGTCGAGCTCCTTGGCGTGGTCGGCGCGGCCCGCCACAAATGCGGTGAACCAGCGGCGGAAGCGGGCGAGTTGATCCGGCGGTAGCTTGGCGATTGCCTCGGCGATCTCTTCGACTTTCATGCGGCGCAGTATAGCACCACCGGGCTTAAAGCGGGAATCTGCGGCAAAGTGAACGCACCGCGTGGTAAAACTATGCGGTTCGTGGCCGTGGTGCAAGAGCGGCTCACGAGTTCAACTAGCTCCGCTGAGAGAAATGAAAAGCCCCGCGCACGCGAGGTGGCGGGGCTTGTTGGAAACGTAGCTCAAACCGAACTGTGGCTCGTTACGCGCGAGAGTCGAGCGATAGTCCAATGGCAAACGCCTTTTGCCGCGTCGCGCCCTCGGTGCGCTTCAGAGACTTGGCGATTTTGCCCGCAGGCGTCTTCTTTCGGGCGAGCGACTTCAATTCACGGACGTGATCCGCTGTCCAGGCGCGTCTCTTCTTTGATCCGTTTTTCATAAGAATTTATTCTCCAGGTGTAAGGGGCGGCGCCTTTTAGCGCGACGTTGCGCAAAAGAAAAGCCCCGCCACGTGTGCAACATTGGAAGAAGCAGCGCCGTGCTAAAGCGAGTTCGCATCAGGCGGTTGTTGCAACGAAGCAGCGCCGCGCGATCAGAATCGATGAGTCATTTGCCGCCGTTATTTTCTGCGCGTCCAATTCCGAGGTCGCCGACGCCAAGACCCGCAGCAAATGGGCCCGGGCGCTTCGATTCGCCGAGCAATTTACGCCCAATGCTCAGGAGCTCGCCCAGTTCATCAAAAGCCAGGGTGGCATAAACGAGTGTGCTAGGCGGTGGTCTGAATGATTGTGTTTGAAGACCATTGAACGGCAATTCTGGTCGCTTGTCTCGGCGCGGTGTATTATCTGAGTGTCAGACTATCAAATAGTCAGGCCAAACTTGATTGAACTTTATGCGCGCTGTGCTTCGGCAATCCGGGCACGACTAACCTCCGTTTTTTGGACCTCATGCGGGCGCGCAACCTCGTCCGGGGACTTCGGCAGGGCTGAGCGAACAGCCGCGCCACCCAGTCGCAGACGACGTTGTTTACCGAATCGCCGTCAGCCGCTGAACGCCGCAGCGTGATGTCATCAGCAGCGGCTTCAGGCGGCGCTGGAATAGCTCGGTCAGCCCGCTCCGGTTCAAATGGTCGGTATCGAAATAGAAATTCGGGTTATCCAGTTCGGTTGAAAAATCGCAGAGCGGCACCGCGCGATCCGCCAACACGCGCATCAAGCCTTCATTAAAGGCGGTCTCGTGAGGAAGCTGATTGCGGAATTGCGTGAGCATAGGCAACTTGACGACTACTATGCGCATGTCGTGCTGTCGGGCGATTTCAATCAATGCGGCGAAATCATCCAGATATCGCGCGAGCGCGGCCGGCGCCTGAGGATCGGGATAGAGATAGGCAATTCGCTTTGTTACCCACGAGGCCGACGGCCGGTACACGCGGTCGAACTGGGCTTCGCCCCCCTGCCAGGAGGCGTCGTCGCGCTGGAACCGGCGGCGATTGTTGATCTTTGAAAATCCGGTAACGTAGTCGAGCAAGGCGCGGGGGTTGACGCCATCATCGCGCACGTAATCCCACATGAGCTTGACGGTGGCGGGCGCGAACGGCGTACCGCGGAGTAGTTCTGCGTCGGAGAAACGGTCTTCGTTCCATGCGCGCGACCAGAACGCGAACGAGTCCACGACATAGAGCAGATTGCGGGCGCGATGCGCGCCCAGGAAAGCTTCCAGCACAAACCGGTTGTAGAGGGCGCCGGTGCCGGCAGTTGCGAGGTTGATGATCCGCAGCCCTGTCTCATGCTGCATGTAGGCGTTGAAATCGTTGAAATCGAGCGGCATCGCATGCGATGCGCCGAGGATGACCCAATCGTAGTCCGGCGCGGGGGCAACCGCGATCTTGAACAGTGCATTGCTGTGGCCGTTGCGGAACAGCATCCGCTCGCAGCCGAACGAGAGGCCCGCATAGAGGGCAAGACCGATCGCCACGAACAGGAGCGCTGATCTTTGCAGGGACTTCATTGCTCACGGTTCCTGCGTCAGAACTGCATGTAGATGAACTCCTTCGGCTGCCACCGTCCAATCAGTAGCAAGGTGAAGATCAGCACATAATAGGTGCTCCTCGCGAGCGAAAAAATCACTGACGATGTGGGCTCATCAACACCGTTTCTGATTTGCTGTACGTTCTGGACGTTCTTGAGGGTCATGATTGGGCGAAGGAGTGCGTCGGGCTCCACAGCATTGGCAAGAAGACACGAGCCTTACTCGGCCGGCCCGCGCCGAGGCGAAAGCGTTACTTCGCTAAGATCATGGTCGAGTAATTGTCCCCACGAATAACACCCCCGCGCGGCCTCTAGCTGCCCGAGGGGGGCGACATCCTCCGCTACAGCTTGGCGTTTGCTTTGCGCCGTGCCTCCAAGATCGTGCGGGGGCTACGGCCTGGCTGGAGCAGCCGTGGCCGCGGCGGTCGTGCGCGATCACGCGATAGCCCTGTTTGAGGAAAAACAGCATCTGCGCGTCCCAGTCATCGGCCGATAGCGGCCAGCCATGGCTGAACACGATGGGCTGACCTTTGCCCCAGTCCTTGTAGAAAATCTCAACGCCGTCTTTGGTTTTGATCATACCCATGTGACGCCCCTGACTTTGCAATCCAATTATGCACTGGACTATGAGTACCCGGTCTTAAGCGCACTACGACTAGGTCTTCGGGGCAAACAGCTGGCACCAGCCGCTCGGGCTGATGTCGCCTTGGACGAATTTGCAAGCGTTCGGTGGTTGGAAATTGACGCAGCCGTCGCAGTGCTGGTCGCCCTTCGGCACACCCTGATATTTGGCGTCCGCCTGGCTGATCTTCTGCTGCGCTGCCGCTTGCGAGACCGCCGTAGCGATTGCCGCCGCGCCGAGTGCAAGGGCGGCGCCGGAGAGCGCCACGCGGCGTGAGATGCGTTGGCAATCGTTGCCGCCGTTATTCATGATCGACTCCCATCAGGCTTTTGCTTCGCCCAGGTCGGAGCCTGTGGTGGCGGAGGCATCGGGCGGACGATGACAATCCTGGTCGCCGTTTACCGCTTTCCGTACTCCGTGAAAACGTAATCTCTTGTCTTCACTATCGTGTGGCACGCGAACCCACAGTTAGCACCGTTCGCCTGCGGCGGCTGGTCATTCAGGTTGCCGGGCCTGAACGTATCGGACGCAGGGTCATACTCGAACTCGGCATATCCCCATCCGCCGCTGTCCGCGAACCTCTTGCTGTCCTTCACCATGAAGTCCACGTCATGCAGCGCGCCCGGCACCGTCGTCGGCGCGGGAGCCGTCTCGCTTTGTTTCGGGATCCAATGGATCTTCGCTAGCTTGGCGCCGTTGGGGAAAGGCTTACCGTTGCCGGGAAAGCCGGCCTGGTAGGCGTCGATCATCACGGGATTAGCGAGGATCAAGGCGACCTTTCCGGCGTGACTGATGGCGACAGCCTGCCAGCCTTCGTATCCCCTAAACTCAGAGAACGCGAGCCCGCCCGGCACTTGCACGGTGTACTTGTCCTGCGCGGAAACGGCCCTGCCACCCAAGACGGCGAGCACTACCGCAATGATCACCATCAGCCAGGATGCAATTCTTGTCATGCTCATTCCTCCGCTGTGATATTTCAAGTCAAGTTCAGTAGCGTCCGCTCAATCGGCGCCCCGGCGCAGTGCGAGTGTTCAGTATTCTTGTCTAAAATTCGCTCGCACTCAAATAAGCCCAGACATCATCCGGCGGGCCACGAAGGCTATTGTCACGTCCGTCGCTGTAATAATCCATAGGGTGGCCGGTTAACATTTTCGTGAATATGCACTGAGCTGAACATCGTAACCACCAATGTCTGCTTCTCTAATCGGCCGTTTGGGGTCAAGCACTTTCAGACTATCCGCCGCTGCAGTGTCGATGTCACTCACGGGCTCGTGCTTCTCTTCGGAATCGGCACCTAGGGCCCTTCCATCATGGGATTCGAGGACGAGGCGGAACAATCTTATGGACGGCCTTGCCGTCAGAGTGACGGTAGGTCCAAGCAGACATGCGATCTCACCTCATCCATCGTCCCGCGAGGGACATCATTCCACCGCTCGGTGGAGCTCGAATTTCCTTCTATTGGATTGGATCCTGCACGGTTTTCATGCTGCTGCTGCGGCTTGTTCCCGGGTCCAGCGGAACTCGGTGCCGTCAACCCATATGCGATGCATGATCACGGCCAACCGACGTGCCAAGGCCACGATCGCCTTTTTCATCCCGCGGCGCCTGGCGATCTGCATCGCCCAAGCCTTGAGCCAGCACCATTTTTTCGAACGCAGCATGCTCTGAGCTGCTTCGTAGAGCATGACCCGCATCATCTCATCTCCACAGCGTGATATTCTGCCGCTCCAATCGATTTCGCCGGATTGATACTTGGAGCACGTCAGTCCAAACACGGCACCGACCGCCTTGGATTTACGGAACCGAGCGGGTACGTCGACGGTGGCGCGATAGGTCAGCGCCACCACGGGGCCGACACCGGGGGTCGTCATCAGGCGCCGGCAAACCTCATCATCCCGGACGATGGCCAGCAAACGGCGATGCAGGATGACGATCTGCTCGCGAAGTACCCGCCGGACAATGAGGAGTGGTTCGACAAACTCGGCCAAGTCGGGCAGGTTCTCGACCAGTTCCTTGATCCGCGTCTCGAACTTCACCTTCCCGATCATTCCGACCTTGAGACCGAAGTTGCGTAAAGTACCGCGCAGGTCGTTCTCGATGGCAATCGCCTTCGACTGCAGCAGCTTGCGATGGGTCAGCAGCATCCGCAGTTTCTGACTGCGTAACGTCTTCACATGCACCGGGCGGTAAAGCCCCACCCGCATCATCTGCGCGATGCCGCGTGC
>JBEKAE010000075.1:0-6131 GCA_050018375.1 Candidatus Acidiferrales bacterium
TAGCCTTTGAGATAATTGGCGGTGGAGGCGAGCACGTCGGGCACGCTGTGAATGAGATCGCGGCGGCCGTTGCCGTCGTAATCGACGGCGTACTTGAGATAGGACGAGGGCAGGAACTGGGTCTGGCCGATCTCGCCGGCCCAAGCGCCGCGCATTTCGCTGGGGCTCATGTCGCCGCGGTTGATGATGCGCAACGCATCCAGGAGCTCGGTCCGGAATTTGTCCGGGCGGCGGCAATCGTAGGCGAGCGTCGCCAGCGAGCGAATGGTCGGGAATCGGCCCGAGTTGGCGCCGAAGTCGGTTTCGAGGCCCCAGATGGCGACGATGACCGCGCCCGGCACTCCGTATTGCTGCTGGATGCGGCTGAAGATCGGGCCGTACTGTTGGAGAAGCCGCGCGCCGCGCGCTAACCGCGGCGGCACCATGCGGCCGGAAAATTGCTCAAAGCTCTGGCGAAAGACTCCTTGCGCGTGGTCGCGCGCAATGATGCCGGGGTCGTAGGTCATGCCGCCGAGCGCCGATTGGATCGTGCGCTGGGAGATGTCTTGCGCGGCCGCGTCCTTTTTGACCCCTTCAAGCCAGGTGCCGAAATCGCCGCCGCAAGGCGCCGACGTCGCGGCGGCCGGCACCACCACGGACCCAAGCCAAAGCATTACAAACGCCAGTTGTCGAACGGTGATCGGTCGCATGCCCTTTGGCTCCGTGCTCCCAACTCATGAATCAACGCATTGGGTCGCGAATATGATGATGGGGCTAAGCTGGACATTCCAGGGTACTTGCCGAGCCGAAGCTCGCGCAGCGAGCGAACGCTGGTGGAGCCGAGGGGATTTGAACCCCTGACCTCCGCAGTGCGATTGTGCCGGTGGGCCATTTACTCAGGTTGACCCGAGCATTCTCAAGTTAACTAATGCCTTATTTTCTTGTGTTTTCATACCTTTCCGAGATTACCTACGTATGATGGTATTTCCGCGAATTTACCCTCTTCTGCTTCCGGTATGCTTCCGGTGAGGAAGCGCCTTGGCCGGCAGAATAGGGGAGAGGTGGTTTCCATGGAAGAGCGGAAGGCAAATCTCACCAAGCGCACGCTGGATGCGTTGAAGCCGGCGGCGCAGGATTACCAGATATGGGACACGAAGGTCCGCGGGCTGGGCGTCCGTGTCTATCCGTCCGGCGCCAGGGGCTTCGTTCTCCAATACCGAAATGCCGCGGGGCGGACGCGCAAGCTCGCGCTTGGCCGGTATGGAGTTCTTACCGTGGATAAGGCGCGGGAGAAGGCCACCAGGCTGCTCGCGGCGATCCTCGACGGGCGCGACCCGTCCCAGGACAAGAGGGAAAATCGCCACGCTAAGACGGTCGGGGAGCTTGCTGACCTGTATCTTCGCGAAGGGTCGGTCGAAAAGCCCAACAAGAAATTGTCGAGTTGGGAAACCGATCGCTCCAACATTGAACGGCACATCAGGCCGCTACTGGGCACTCGGCTCGCCCGCGGGTTGACGAAATTCGACGTCGCCCGATTCCAGTCTGACGTCGCCGCTGGAAAGACGGCAAAGGACGAGAAGACCGGACCGCGCGGGCGTGCCATTGTCAGGGGCGGAATGGGCATCGCGTCCCGCGCGTTGTCCGTGCTTTCGGCAATGATGACCTTCGGAATGGGTCGGAGCATCGTCTCCAGTAATCCGACCAAGGGCGTCGAGCCCTTTCGGGGTCGAAAGAAGGAACGCTTCCTCACCGACACCGAGGTCGGGGTTCTCGGCGAGGCCCTTGTCGAGATCGAGAGGGACGGCTCATTGCCCTGGGTAGCGACCGCGGCGATCAAGCTCCTGCTCCTCACCGGGGCGCGCCGCGGCGAGATTCTGGCGTTGCAGTGGGAAGAGGTTGACCTGGACCGCGGGTGTCTTCGCCTTCAAGACTCCAAGACCGGGGCGAAGGTGATCCGTCTCGCGGCCGCCGCGTTGTCGCTGCTTGCGGCGCTGCCTCGGTCTGCCCGGTGGGTCTTTCCGGCTACCAAGGGATCGGGGCACTACGTCGGTCTTTCGAAACACTGGGACGTAGTAAAGGCTCGTGCCAATGCACTTGCGGTCAGGCGGGCGGCGCAGGAGGAGGGCAGCTCTCTGGAGGGAGTACCGCGCTTCGATCATGTCCGCCTACACGATCTCCGGCATTCGTTCGCGAGCTTCGCGGTTCAATCTGGTGGATCGCTTTTCCTCGTCGGCAAGGTGCTAGGACACAAGCAGACCCGCACCACTGAAAGATATGCCCACGCGAGCGATGAACCCCTCCTCGCCACGGCCGAGCTTGCGGCCCAGCGGATCGCACTCGCCCTAGGCGGCCCTAAAAAGGCTGATCGACGTCGTTTGCCAGCAGGGAGTCCGGAGGCGAGCCTACCGCGAACTGGCCGCCGCCGCCGCTTGGCGCCGCCGACTGCTGGGGCAATGCGTAATAGTTAAAAACTGACTTAAGAAGCGCGTTGCCGTGCTGTCCCAAAATGAAATTTTAATGGAGCGGTGAGAAGGTTGTGAGCTCGGTGTCAGCTCGACGCGATCAATGCAAACAATGTTTCGATCTTCATGATGCAAGGATCCGATAACCAACCAATCCAATTACCGGATCGTCAGGCGATTACCCTTTGCGAGGCGGTGACCGCCTTTTGCTATCGCAAAGCCTGTAGTGCGCCGGCGCTGATGATCTATGGCTTGCTCAATCAAGCCGGGAAAGCTGAAGGTCGTGAGCTCTCAATCGAAGAACGACTCTATGGCGAAGAACCAACCGAAGAGCAAAACGACAAAGAAGTGGAGTTGGTTGAACGGCTGCAGAGTGCCGCCTATGCTGGGCGCATCAAGTTTCGCGCCCTAAAGAATGGTGAATATCCCGCCGGCGGCCACAAGGACATCGACCCTCTCTATTTTAGTCAACAACGCGGGTTCCGCTGGGTTTGCGATGAAATTTGGAGCCACCCGAGCCTTGTGTCCGAACCGCCGCATTTCACAGAAGATTGGCATGATGTTCATCTCGACCGGGAACAGTTTGAGGCGTTGCTGCGAGATATTGGCGTTTCGTTCGAGCGAAGTCTCACGACTTTCACAACCGGTGCGCCGGGACGCCCCAGTTCCAGGCACCTCGTCAAGCCTATGGCTCAACGCAAACTAGATGACGGGTATCGTCCCAAGAATCTAGCTGTGTTTTCGAAGGAGCTCGCCAAGGAACTGAGCATCGCTTTCCCAGGCGCTGCTCCAATGACGGCAAAAACGATTGGCAACGTCATTAGGGAGCTGTGGCACGCGCACCTGAAACCGCCCAAAATTATCGACCGTTCCTGAATTCTGGGCGTTAGTTTCGGGCGCTGGTGGGAGTTATCAAAGCCTCACGTTGCTGGGACACCCAGCGTTGAAACAGTGAGGCGTAAAATGACTACGACTTCTCTTGTGCCTTCCCGCCTACTCCGGCGCGCCGAGGCCGCCCAGTATGTCCATGACAAATGGGGCTATCCCTGCTCGCCCAGGACTCTCGCGAAGTACGCCGTGATCGGCGGCGGCCCGCCCTTCCGTAAGGCTGGTCGCTATCCGCTTTACCACCCGGATGATCTTGACGTCTGGGTCGACGGCAAGCTGTCCGATCTGGTGACGTCGACGTCGGCGCTCGCAAGCAATGTACGCACTGCGGCTGAGGGGGGGTGCCATGATTGAGCACGCCCCCACGCCGCTCGCCGAGAAGCGACTTGTCTACAAGGCCGAGGAACTTTGGCGCAAGCGCGTAGGAAAATGGAACGCCACAACGATGGTGAGCGTAACCTCGCCGGAGGGCGCGGCGCTGCTCGCGTTACAGCGGGCATCGCCTGAGAAAGTGGCGGACGCTCAACCAATCGCGATCGAGCCGCTCAAGAACGAGACGCTGCCGTCGCTATCCACTCGCGATGAAATCATCATGGACGGGCTACGATTGATCAGCGAGCGACGGGTCGAGGCGAAGCTCGGGTTCTGCAAGCGCACGCTTCAACGTTGGCGACAAGAAAATAAAGGCCCGCCGTGGGTTAAGATCGGTCGCAGGATCTATTACGACGAAGACAAGTTGAAGGCGTGGATCCAGGACCGGTGACCCCCGCACCAACAACGCACCGACGCGGCCGCCGCGGATCGGTACGGCCTTCGACCAGGCCTTTCTCGTCGCGCATGAAATCGGGCATGTCGAACTCGGCGACGATTCGAAGCCCGGTCACGGACATCGATCCGACCCGTCCCGCCGAAGCCGCGCCGGTCGGCCTCGACCGTGTCGTCGATTACGGCCGTCGTCAGCGCCGCGAGGCCCAGATGGACCTGTTCACGCGCGAATTCCTGCTGCCGCCCCACAGTGTCAGTGCGGTTTCGATCGGGCCGTTGGCGAAGACCCGTACCTCCTGAGCTCGACCGGCCGCCGACCAACACCATCGCCGCCAGCGCCGCCGGCGCCGCGGCGACCACACCAGCGTTCCGCCCCGAACGCCCGAGCTCCAGCGTTCGCCCCGAACCACAAGGCTGGCGCTGAGCTTACCGCAGGGCCAGTGATTTCTTTTCTCCTTGCAGCCATTCTGCCCGAAGTGAAGAAATTGGGCGCGGCCGGCTGCGCCGGACCGGGCTGTCGCCGCCCGCCTACGCTGCGCTTCAGCGCGGCTTGCCGAGCCCCTTGGATCCCGTGCCGGGATTCCGGGTCTCGGCCCTTTCGGGCTTCTATCCCGCGCGCAAGAAGATATTGAGCCCCTCGCCGGGGCACTCGGTCCCGCTCCAGGCGCTATGCTGATGCTCCTTCGGGTGCCCTTTTAACAAGTCGAGGGGCTCGCGAATGTACCCGCGCTCGCGCTGGCGCCGCGTAGAGCGCCCGCATTAGGCATCCGCATCCTATCTTTGAGTCATCTATCCTGAACCCAGCCGTACCACTACACCGAAAGCTAAACTGCGCTATGGAGATTTCGGAGAGCAGCCCGTTTCAGTTTAGATCAAATCAGTCAGGGAGGCCCAAATCGCTGGAGGCCGCGGCCGCAAATTTCGACATATCCGGAGAGCGGCTGGCCCTGGATCGCAGTGTTCAGCAGCCCACAGGATAGACGCGCCCCCGCGAAATGTCCGATACAGCTAATGTCTGGCCGCTGCCATGATGGCCGACTGACGAACGTGGTTGGTCCAGAGGCGGTCACGCAGACCCTCCAGTTACAATCCATCAGGCCGGCGGGCCGGATATGGCTGAAACAGCGTTCCGTAAAGTGTCTCGGTAATCGCCATGCGGCCGCCGCAGCACGCGCACGGGGGCGGCGTGTACCCGGAGTTGGCTCGGTCATCGCCACGATCGCTGTCTGTATCTGCTGGTACGCTCAGCAAGCTTCGACATAGTGCGAGTTTTTGCGCGCGATGGCCGTTCGCCAAGAAGCCGTAGTGGCGAATACGATGGAAGCCATTAGGCAGGACGTGGAGGAGAAAGCGACGAATGAACTCGCCGATTTCCAGGCGCATGAGCTTGTTCTTGTGACCACCCAATTTGCAGTACGCCTTCCAGCGAAAGGCCACGTGGGTCGCATCGAGCGCAAGCAAGCGGCCGTTGGTGATCGCAACCCGATGGGTGTAGCGCGCGAGATAAGCCAGGACCTGTTCGGGACCCACAAAGGTCTTGTTGGCATAGACGAACCATTCGCATGCGCGCAGCGGCAGCAGCGCGTCCGCAAATGCTCTGGCCTCGTTGAGGGGAGCGAGATCGCCAAAGAACTGCAGTTCGCCAGCAGTGAAGACCGCTGTCAAACCTTCGAGAAATAACCGGCGGAAGAGGCGTGACAGAACCCGAACTGGAAGAAAGAATCCTGGCCTGCAGGCGACCCAACGCTTGCCATCCGGCGAAATCCCGCCACCCGGAACGATGCAGTGAAGGTGTGGATGGTGCTGTAGGTTCTGCCCCCAGGTGTGCAGCACCGCAATGACGCCAATCTCGGCGCCAAGGTGTTTGCGATCCGCGCCGATGGTGGTCAGCGTCTCCGCGGCGGCTTTGAACAGCAGTCCATAAATCGTCGCCTTGTTCTGGTAGGACATGGCGGCGATCACGCCCGGAAGCTTGAACACGAAATGAAAATATGGGACGGCGAGAAGCTCGGCTTCACGTGCTGCAAGCCAGTCTGT
>JBEKAE010000076.1:0-7667 GCA_050018375.1 Candidatus Acidiferrales bacterium
GCCTTCATCAAGGCCATCCGCGTGCTCATCGCGCCGATCATCTTCTGCACGGTCGTGCACGGTATTGCCGGCATGGCCAACATGGCCAAGGTCGGCCGCGTCGCGCTCAAGGCGCTGATCTATTTCGAGGTGCTGACCACGGTCGCCTTGGTCATCGGCCTCATTGCCGTCAACCTGTTCCAGCCCGGCGCCGGAATGAATGTCGACCTCTCGCATGTCGATACGTCGAGCGTAGCGCCCTACATCGAGCAGACCCACGGGCGGACCGCCGCGCAGTTTCTGCTCGACATTATCCCCAACACCTTCATCGGCGCGTTCAGCGAAGGCAACGTGCTCCAGGTGCTCTACGTCTCGGTGCTGTGCGGCTTCGCGCTGAGCTGGATGGGCCAAGCCGGCAAGCCGCTCAGCGACCTGATCGGGACGGCCTCGCAGATGTTCTTTCGCATCGTCGCCATCGTGATGTGGGCGGCGCCGATCGGGGCATTCGGAGCCATGGCCTTCACCGTCGGCAAATTCGGCACCGGCTCGCTGGTCTCCTTGGGCAAGCTGCTGGCGAGTTTCTATATCACCTGCCTCGTCTTCATCATCGTCGTGCTGTGGCCGATCTGCCGTTGGTGCGGCTTCAGCCTGCTGCAATTCCTCCGCTATATCCGCGAAGAGCTGTTGATCGTGATCGCGACCACGTCGTCGGAAACGGTGCTGCCGCGCATGATCGCCAAGCTCGAAGCCGCCGGCTGCGAGGAGAGCGTGGTGGGTCTCGTCATTCCCACCTGCTATTCGTTCAATCTCGACGGCACCTGCCTTTATCTGGCGACCGCGGCGGTGTTTTTGGCGCAGGCCACCAACACGCCGCTCACCATCGAGCAACAGTTGGGGCTGTTGGCGGTGCTGCTGTTGGCCTCGAAGGGGGCGGCCGGTGTCGCCGGCGCGGCGTTCGTCGTTCTCGCGGCGACCCTGGCGGCGGTCGGAACGATCCCGATCGAAAGCGTGGCGCTCATTCTCGGCGTGCACCGCCTGATGTCGCAGGCGCTGACCCCGACCAACCTCATCGGCAACGGCGTGGCGACGCTCGTCGTCGCCAAATGGGAGCGCGCGCTCGATGAGCGCCGCCTGCAAGCCGCGCTCGGCGGCCGGCGGGCGTCACCCGGCGGCTAACCTAACGGCGATGGCGCCCCGCGCGCCACGGGCCAGGCGCAGCATTGGAGCCGCAACGGTCATGGGCTAGATTTACTGCCGCCAACGGGGGTCGTACGTTGGAGATATGATCGTGTTTGCAGGCTTGCGCATCATCGCTGTCGTCGCGGCGATGATTTTGAGCTGTGGCTTTGCTGTCGCCGAAGATGCCGCGTTCTCAGCCAATGACCTGATGGCCGGTTGTCGCGCCTATCTGGTCAAAAATATTTCCACCGAGGATTACTTCGCTGCGAAGTATTGCGCCCAAATCATCGACGGGATAATCGGCGCAGAGCGCGGCATATGCCTGCCCGCATCGTCCACTGAGGAACAGGCCGCCGGTGTCGTCGTGAAATATATCGACGCCAGACCCGCGAGGCTGCACGAAAACTTCGAAAAGCTCGCCCGCGAAGCGCTTCGGGCGGCTTTCCCGTGCAAG
The DNA here is from genome assembly GCA_050018375.1 of Candidatus Acidiferrales bacterium. Taxonomy (GTDB): domain Bacteria; phylum Acidobacteriota; class Terriglobia; order Acidiferrales; family UBA7541; genus Palsa-295. Next base: position 1,613 of record JBEKAE010000076.1, read on the forward strand.
CACTAAGGCCTCGCCCACGGGCTCACTCATTTTCCCGGCCATTTTGTGCGTACTCTTGATGGGCATGAAATTGGCGACCCCGGCAGCAATGGGTTGCATTTACAAACCGGCGTAACGGGCCCAATTGAAGGCAAAAGCCTTTTTCGCGTAGTTACAAACCGCGACGTCACGCCATACCTCATGCGGCGTCACAACTCACGCGCAGAACAAGGGGGCGGCTACCAATTCCGCCCGCGGGCACCGTGATGGCATGACATAGCTTGTTCAGATGGTGTTCATCTACCAAGGTTTAAAACGTGAGAGGTCAAAGTTTGGGAGGTTGGATATGAGTGAAAAAATCGAATCGGAAATGCTCTCGCGTCGAAAGGCGTTTTCCCTTCTCGGACTAGCGGCTGCGTTGGGCCTCGCAGTCCCACCCACGGTGTTAATGATGTCAGATGCTGACGCCGAGACGGTCGGCATGGAGCGGCGTCATGAGCGGCGCGAACACCGCAGAGAGCGGCGTCATGAGCGGCGCGAACACCGCGAGGAGCGGCGTCATGAGCGGAGGGAAAAGGAGTAGTTTCCGCTGCTGAACTAGGCGCAGCGCCTGGCGCGCGCCGGCGCTTAATGCTGGCGCAGTAGGCTCGCCGTCATAGTGTTGTCTGGAAATAAAAAATGCCCCGACGCACAGTCCACCCTGTGGATCGGGGTAAGTTAGTTCATGTGTGCAAAGAAATTACAATCATAGCGTGGGACGGCGCGCAATCGCCATGCGGAGCGCCAGTGTGACGTGCGCGGGGATCTATCATTTCGAATCCTCCACATTGAGAGAGACGAGTCGGCAAAGACAGTCCGGGCTGGCAACGCATGCTCCCTATGTCGGCATTTTTCCCACAGGCTTTCCCAACGTCGATCACTGGGAAGATTTTCCGGACAATAACTGCGAGAAATCCCCGATTTTATTGGCGGCCCCGGCAGAATTGTCAGGGTGTCGTATCGTCAATGGGTTACATCTACAAACCAGCCTACGGCGCCTCATTGAGCGTAAAGGGCTATTTGGCGGGCTTACAAACCGCATACGAACATCTCACCTCGATCACTGAACATCCGCCTCGGTGCTCGCGCCGTCCGAGTCGCACATTTGGGATGCGATCCGCTACGCACTGGCCGCCGACCGCTCGCCGCATATCAGCACACATCGGAGGTATTACGCATGACTGGTCAGCTTAGCCGTGCTCAGGCGGCGCTCGACGGCGAGCACGCATTGACGACGGACTTGCGCTTCGTCGGCCGTTAATTATTCAATATTGCGGTAATGATCACCACCCTCGACGCCAAACCGATAGTTGACCCCTATCTTGAACACGTTGAAGCGCTGCGTGACGTTGATGTTATAGGACCCCAAGGTTGGATCGGAGAACGTCAGGGAGCGGGTACCAAAATCCAAATAATTATACTCACCAAACACTGACCAGCCGCCATATACCATCCATTCCGTGCCGATCCCTATGGTCCAGCCGAAGCGCGAGTCGGTGGAAGTGCCAAAATTGAACTGCTGGTTCACGGTCGGATTGGATATCGCGCAGCTTGGTAGGGGGATTGGGGAGACTGGCATTTCGATAGGGGTAAGGGCATTGCAGGACGTTGACGCGACGCTACCACCGAAGCTGTAGCTGCTCTGTTCATAGGCCCCGCCGCCTTTGACGTAGAATAGGCCGGGCCAGGCCCCCATGCTGTAGCCGAAACGCCCGGTAAACGTGGCTATGAAATTAGTTTGAGCATTGAGGCTGCCGCTTGAATTGACGGATGTCGTGACCGGCAACGGGCCAATAAGGTTGACGGAGTTTGTTTGTGGCGTGCTTCCTTGGCTGTTCGCCCCGGCGGCGTCTGCGCTGAAGCCCACGACCCAGTGTTTCGCGAACTGAACATCGCAGCCCACTTGGGCGCCGCCCAACATGGCAGGAAAGAGGGGATTGCCTCCCGAACCATTGCCAACATTGACGCTATTGGAACTGATAAGAGCCGTACCAAATGGAGCGGCGGCTCCTATCGGATAACTGTTGAAAACAGACCCGCCATCGCTTTCGGCGGCGGGGACGGTAACGCCGCGAGGAGAATCCGACCGTCGATCTGCTAGACCGGTTAGCAATGACCCTTGGCGTGCCAATCTCGGAATTCTTTAAAGAGCCGCGCGGTAGGGCGGAAGCCCCAAAGCCGTTACGAGGTGGGCGAAGGCCATTACGATAGTACTTGCCTACGATGCCTCGGAACCGGCTTTGGCCGCTTTGCGGGGTCATTTCGTATCCGCGGACGCGATCGCGCAAATATATGAAGTCCACTGGGACTTTTCGATTTTCTGGCCCGTGGGTTCTGTGTTCACGAGGTAATTTTCAAGACGCAATTGATGCGTTACCAAGGGTCGGCTTGGCACGGTTTCAATTATTGACGGCGCCCCCGAGCGCTCAACAGTGTCGATGATCAAAAGGGACACAGCCACGGTCGCTCCTGCACCAGAAGCGGACATTCGGTTGCAGGGCAATATCGGTCGGTAAGGGCCATAAGAGACATCCCCGGTGGCTCGGAGTTTCAGTACAGACGGGCCGTTTCTAAACGGGTCTTTGTGCTAATCTCGCTTGTGATGGAAGGGCCGTCATGACCGAAACCCGGAAACTGGCGGCGATATTGGCCGCTGACGTGGTCGGCTTCAGCCGGCTCGCCAGCGTCGATGAGGATCGCACACTAGCGCGGCTCTGGGCGCTCCGCAGCGATCTGATCGATCCGACCATCGCCGTCAATAACGGGCGCGTGGTGAAGCGCACCGGCGACGGAAGCCTCGTCGAGTTCCGCAGCGTGGTCGACGCCGTGCGCTGCGCCATCGAGGTGCAGAACGGCATGGTGGAGCGCAACGCCGGCGTTCCGCCCGAACGCCGCATCGAATTCCGCGTCGGCATTCATCTGGGCGATGTAGTTGAGGAAAGCGACGGCGATCTGATGGGCGACGGCGTCAATATCGCCGCGCGGTTGGAAGGCATTGCCAAGCCCGGAGCGATCTGCCTGTCGGAAGACGCCTATCGCCAGGTGAGAGCGAGGCTCGATCTTGCGGTCAACGATCTCGGCCTGACCCAACTTAAGAACATCGCCGAGCCAGTCCGGGTTTATTCGCTTGAGGTCGGCGTTCCTGCCCAGACTAAGTCGGCAACGAAAGTGGGGATACCGGAAAAGCCCTCGCCGCGTCTCGCGCTACCCGATAAACCTTCGATCGCCGTGTTAGCGTTCCAGAACATGAGCGGCGATCCGGAGCAGGAATATTTCGCCGACGGAATGGTCGAGGACATCATCACCGGCCTGTCGCGGATCAAATGGTTATTCGTGATCGCGCGCAATTCGAGCTTCGTTTACAAGGGCAAGGCCGTCGACGTCCGACAGGTCGGGCGCGAGCTCGGCGTGCGCTACGTTCTGGAGGGCGGCGTGCGCAAGGCGGGAAACCGTGTACGCATCACGGTGCAACTCCTTGAAGCGGAAACCGGGGCACATCTGTGGGCCGACAGATTCGATGGTGCGCTGGAGGACGTGTTCGAACTGCAGGATCAGATCACCGACCGTGTCGTTGGCATTGTCGAACCGAGCCTGCGGCAGTCGGAGATCGAACACTCCAGGCGAAAGCGTCCCGAAAACCTCGACGCTTACGACCTTTATCTACGCGCTTTGCCGCATATGACGTCTGTGATGCCTGCGGACGCCAGGATCGCGATAGATTTTCTCGAAGCAGCGCTCAAGCTCAATCCGAACTACGCCGCCGCCCATTCGTCTCTTGCCTGGTGCCTGGAAACGCGCTTTGTGCGCGAGGGCTTCGCCGCGTCCGACCGGGTTGAGAGCGTGCGCCATGCCCGATTGGCACTAACCTACGGTAGCGACGACTCGGCCGCTCTGAGCCATGCGGCGCTGGTGATTTTGCATCTCGACCACGATTTCGCCACTGCGTCGAGTGCGATAGACCGTGCTGTGGCGCTCAACAATTCTTGCGCCACAGCGCTCTACACCGGTGCACATATCCACGCTTTCAGTGGCGATCCGGCAATCGCCGAGGACTACGCAATGCGAGCATCGCGCCTCAGTCCCTTCGATCCACAGCTCTTCCATAAATATGAGGCATTGGGATTTGTTCGGTTACGGGCGAGACGCTACGATGAGGCGGCAGCATTCTTTGCTCAGGCGGTGCAGGCTAATCCGCGCTTCAGCACGCTGTACGCCGACTTGGCGGCAGCGCTAGCTATGGCGGGCCGCAGTGAGGAGGCGAAGACGATCGGTCAGCGGCTCTTGGAGCTGGAACCTGGCTTCCGAATCCAACCCTTCGTCGCATTTGTCGATGCGTTCATGCGAACGGAGCTCGTGAACGAGTTGACCGAAGGCCTCCGCAAAGCCGGCCTGCCCGAGTAGCGCTCGACCTCCGGTCAAATCAGCAGACGAAGCTAACGTTTGGCCCGACAAATTGGTCTAACGAGGAAATACTGTGACCGCTTTGGGTCAGTCGCTACACATTTGCGATGTGCCGTGGCGTCCGCTTGTCCCCCGATAGCGACCGAATTGCTGCATTAAATTCCGCCAGCGTATATCCGTGTATACGGTGACGATGTTCGGGCGGTATTTGAGCGTAGCCGATCGCGGTAAAGAAGCGCTTTTCGGCGAGGCGAGAATCGATGCAGCTTACGACGCGCCAACGCGAGTTTGCCAGGATTGCCGGGTGGGCACTGCCCGTCAGCGTCATATTGGGTGCCGTTTTTGGCCATTTCAACAGCGCACCGGATAATAGCGTCTGGCCCTACATCCAGGGCGCCATCGCCGCCATTGTAATTTCCTGCACGATCCTCCTACTGGAATTTGCCATCTTTAGCCGGACGCGCAGCGCGCTCGCCCGCCGAGTGCCGTTCCTGCTTTATCTCGCGCTGCGTTCTTTGGGGTATCTTGCCGCGATTCTCATGGGTCTCGTCGTCAGTGCGTGGCTCGTGCGGGAATCCGCCGAGAGCGAACCCCTGATCGAGCGCGGCGGCGTCATCTTCTCGCTCGTCCTGAGCCTCGGCTTCAACCTCCTTTACGGGGTGAACGACCTGCTCGGCCAAGGCGTACTGTTCAATTTCGTCGCCGGTCGCTATCGCCGACCCCGCATCGAGGAGCGCGTGCTGCTGTTCATCGATATGGAATCCTCGACCGTCATCGCCGAGCGTCTCGGCGAGACCGGCTTCCTCGATTTTCTCAACCGCTTCGTCGCCGACGTTACGGGATCGATCGTGGCGCAGCGCGGCGTGATCCACAAATACGTCGGCGATGAGATCATCGTCACCTGGCCACTTGCCGCCGGCCTTCGGGACGGGCGCTGCGTGCGCGCGTGCTTCGACGCCTTGAAGCTGTTGGACGAGTGCGCCGACGCCTACATTCGCGACTTCGGCCTCCGGGCGAACTTCCGCGCCGCGTTGCATTGCGGGCCCGTGGTCATCGGCGAACTCGGCACCATCAAGATGGAGATCGCGTTCCTCGGCGACACCATGAATACAGCGGCGCGCTTGCAGCAGGCCTGCCGCGACACCGGCCATCGCGTGCTCGCCTCAGCGGCGCTGGTGGATCGCTTGGCGGATTTGCCTCCCGGCATCGCAAAGCGCTCGATCAGCCGGCTTCGTTTGCGCGGCAAGGAGAGCGAAATCGAGCTCTACGCGCTCTCCGCCGCTGTGGCGGACACTCGTGCCAGTGGCGAGGTCACGGCCCTTTCCCCTCGATCACGCTGAGGCAACTCACCACCGCGGCGAGGTAGCTCGCGGAGGTTCGCTTAAGGGTCAGTCGCGTCATTTCGGACGTGCTTCCGGCACTTCCGGTTTACCCCCGACTCCGGACATGTCGCTGCGTCGCATCGTGAGAGGTCTGGGACTTACATGGATGGCGTCGGACTGAACGAAGCCAAGTGGCTGAGGGATAAAGCGAACGCCAGCGTTTTCCACTGATGTTTCGAATGGGTCAGTATTGCTGCTTTGATCATCTATGGCTGCCAGATAGCCTTTAGCCACGGGTGATGGGGACTGTCGGA
>JBEKAE010000077.1:0-6272 GCA_050018375.1 Candidatus Acidiferrales bacterium
GGCGGTTGGCCGCCGTCGCCGATTCCTTGTATTTGGGTTGGGGGCGAACGCTGGAGCTCGGGCGTTCGCGGCGAACGATCGATCATGCGGCCGCCGCGGCGCCGGGCGCGCGCTGGGAGCTACGGGGTATCGCCAAACCGGCGGCATTGAAAGATCAGCGCGCGATTTGGCCTGGATAGCGGAGTGATAATCTTGTCCTGGCGGTCGTTGGCGCTGTGGATGCTTGGCTTCCCCGAGGCTGCACTCACGGACGCCAACCGAGCACTCAAGGATGCCGACGAGCTCGGCCACGCTGCCACGCTCATGAATGCGCAGGGTCTCACAAGTTCTACCCATGTCCTCTGCGGAAATTATGCGACCGCAAACGGGCCCTTCGATCAACTTGTCACTTTGGCGGACGAAAAAGGTTCCTTGTTTTGGAAGGCGATCGGAATGATGGGCCAAGGTTGGATATTGGCCTTGACTGGCAGAGCCTCGGACGGGGTCGAAAAACTCACCGCCGCCCTCAATACATGGCGTTCAACGGGAGCAACCCTTTGCGTGCCCACGTGGTTATCAGGTTTGGCGCGCGCCTATGCAAAACTCGGACAATTCGATGACGCCTGGCGCTGCATTGGTGAGGCGATGACCACGGTGGAAACAACTAACGAAAGGTGGTTCGAAGCCTATACCCACCACATAGCCGGAGAAATCGCCTTGATGTCGCCAGAGCCGGATGCGGCGAAAGCGGAAGCGTATTTCGAGCGAGCGCTCGCGGTTGCACGCAAGCAGCAGGCAAAGTCTTGGGAACTGCGCGCGGCGATGGGCCTAGCGCGGCTCAAGCGCGATCAGGGCAAGCGGGATGAGGCCCACGATCTTCTTGCTCCGGTTTACGGCTGGTTCACCGAAGGCTTCGACACGCTGGATCTGAAAGAAGCTAAGACGCTGCTCGACGAGTTGGCGCCATGACCGTGCCGGCGATGCAGCAGATTGCGGACTGGCTGGAGAAGCTTGGTCTCGCGCAATACGCTCAGCGCTTCGTTGAGAACGAGATCGATGTATCGGTACTCCGGCATCTGACGGATCAAGATCTTAAGGACATCGGCGTTCCACTAGGGCATCGACGGAAGATGCTCACGGCCATCGGCGAGCTTGCCGGCGCCGCTCCGGCAGCACCTGAACCAGCCCCGGGAACAGAGAGGAAGACCCAAGACAGCGCCGAGCGCCGCCAGGTCACGGTCATGTTCTCGGACCTGGTCGGTTCGACGGCGCTTTCGGCCCGCATGGACCCGGAGGACTTGCGCGAGGTTATTTCGGCGTATCAGAAATGCGTCGCCGAGACCGTGCGCCGGTTCGGCGGGTTCGTGGCGAAATACATGGGCGACGGCGTGCTGGTGTATTTCGGCTATCCGCAAGCCCATGAGGACGACGCGGAGCGGGCGGTACGGGCAGGCCTGGAGCTGGTCGCGGCGGTAGCCCGCCTCAAGACGGGCGCTGCGCTGCAAACCCGTGTCGGCATCGCAACTGGGCTCGTTGTCGTCGGCGACCTGATCGGGTCGGGGGAGGCGCAGGAGCGCGGCATCGTCGGCGAGACGCCGAACCTCGCTGCGCGTCTGCAAGGTATTGCCGAGCCGAACATGCTCGTCATCGCCGAGGGCACCAGAAGGCTTCTCGGCAACCTCTTCGACCTTGAGGACCTCGGGCCAAAGGACCTCAAGGGCATCGCCGGACCGGTGCGCGCCTGGGCGGCGCTGCGGGCGAGTTCAGCGGAAGGCCGTTTCGAGGCGCTGCATGCGAGCGGCCTGACCGCCCTCGTCGGGCGGGAAGAAGAACTCGAATTGCTGCTGCGGCGCTGGTCCAGGGCCAAGACCGGCGAAGGCCAGGTGGTGCTCCTTTCCGGCGAGGCGGGCATCGGCAAATCGCGGCTCACGACCGCACTGCTGGAACGCCTCGCCAGCGAGCCGCACACGCGCTTGCGCTATTTCTGCTCGTCGCAGCATACCGACAGTGCGTTCTATCCGATCATCGGGCAGATGGAACGTGCCGCCGGACTGGCGTACGACGACACCCTGCACGCGAAGCTCGACAAGCTCGATGCCGTGCTCGCGCCGACCACAACCTCTCCGCAGGACGCCGCGCTGTTTGCCGAGATGCTGTCGCTCCCGAATGACGGTCGCTATCCCGCGCTCGACCTGGCCCCGGAGCTGCGCAGACAGAGAACGCTGGAAGCCCTGACCTCACAACTTGCTGAATTGGCCGGACGGCAGCCGGTGCTGATGATTTTCGAGGATGCGCATTGGGTCGATCCGACCAGTCTGGAAGTGTTCGGTCGGACAGTAGACCGAATTAAAACCCTTCCGGTGTTGCTCATCGTAACTTTCCGCCCAGAGTTTAACGCGCCGTGGGCGCCTGCTTACACCGAATTACGACGACGCCAACCGAGGGTCCACCCCGGCCCATACCATCCGCTTGGACGCGTGGCCGCAACTAAGCAGGTGCTGCACATCGCTGACATCAGAACGGAAGCGGGCTACCGCAAACGTGACCCAGCCTATCTTGTGTTCTCCGACCTTGCGGGTGGCCGCACGCTGCTCATCGTTCCAATGCTCAAGGAAAACGATCTGCTCGGAACAATCAGCATCTTCCGCCAGGAAGTCCGGCTTTTCACGGACAAGCAGATTGAGCTTGTGAAGAACTTCGCTGCCCAAGCCGTCATCGCCATCGAGAACACGCGGCTGCTGAACGAACTGCGTCAGCGAACCACTGACCTCACGGAGGCGTTGGAGCAGCAAACTGCGACGTCGGAGGTACTCCAGGTCATCTCAAGCTCTCCCGGCGATCTTCAGCCGGTGTTCGAGGCTATGCTGGAGAAGGCCGTCCGCATCTGCGACGCCAGATTTGGAAATATCTACCGCTGGGATGGCGACGCCTTGCGTGTTGTTGCGGCACATAATACGCCCCCTGCCTTCGCCGAGTTTCGCAGGCGTTCGCCACTTTTGCGTCCTGATCCGGAAACTGCTTTGGGTCGTATGCTGGCGACCAAAACGGTAATTCACATCGACGATGCCGCAGCGTTGGAAACCTACATTCACAAACGCGTTCCTTTCACGGTTGCAGCAGTCGAACTCGGAGGCGCACGGACGGTACTCCTTGTGCCAATGCTGAAAGATAACGAACTGATTGGTGCGCTCAGCCTGTTCCGACAAGAAGTTCGTCCCTTTACCGAAAAGCAGATCGCGCTAGTGCAGAGCTTTGCCGCACAAGCTGTTATTGCCATCGAGAACGCTCGGCTGCTCAATGAACTGCGCCAGCGTACGACTGATCTTACTGAAGCGTTGGAGCAGCAAACGGCCACATCTGAGGTTCTCAAAGTTATCAGCGGCTCTCCCGGCGATCTTGAGCCAGTGTTCGCGGCCATGCTGGAGAATGCCGTCCGCATCTGTGATGCCTCGTTTGGAAATATCTACCGCTGGAACGGCTGCGTATTTTCCCTTGCCGCTTCCTTCAATACGCCGACGGCTTTTGCCGAATATCGCAAACGCTCGCCCATCGGTATTGGCCCCAGCATGGCAAGACCAATTAGCACTCTGGACAATTTTATCCTCCAGAGGAAAGTGGTGCACGTTGCGGATTTGACTAAGGATCAGCGTTACATCGAACGTGAACCAGACACGGTCGCCTCCGTCGAACTCGGCGGCGTGCGCACGGTTTTGGCTGCGCCGATGCTGAAAGAAAACGAATGGATCGGTGTACTCGTCTTGTCACGCCAAGAAGTTCGTTCATTTACAGACAAGCAGATTGCACTGCTTGAGAACTTTGCCGCGCAAGCCGTCATCGCCATTGAAAACGCCCGACTACTAAAAGAACTGCGTGAGAGAACAGACGAGGTTGAGAAGCTCAATAAAAATTTGGAACAGCGCGTCGCTGATCAGGTAGGCGAAATCGAACGCATGGGCAAACTGCGGCGTTTCCTTCCTCCGCAGGTGGCCGATCTGATCGTCGCTTCTGGCACGGAGAAACAGCTTGAAAGCCATCGCCGGGAAATCACCGCGCTATTCTGCGATCTACGCGGCTTCACTGGCTTCTCCGAAAGTTCAGACCCCGAAGACGTGATGGCACTCCTGCGCGACTACCACGCAGCCATCGGCGAAACCATCATTAAGTACAGCGGCACGCTTGAGCGTTATGCCGGGGATGGCGTCATGGTGGTGTTCAACGATCCAGTGCCAGTCGAGAAGCCAGCGCTTCAGGCGGTGCTGATGGCGCTCGAAATGCGTGACGTTATCGGAGCGCTGACCGAGAAGTGGCGTCGGTTGGGACACGATATTGGCTTCGGCATTGGCATAGCGCACGGGTTTGCTACGCTCGGTACCATCGGCTTTGAAGGACGCTTCGACTATGCCGCGATTGGGACGGTATCCAATGTCGCATCCCGCCTTTGCGACGAAGCCAAGCCCGGTCAAATCCTGATTAGCCCTCGTGTCTTCATGGCGGTCGAGAATGCCGTAACCGTCGAGCCAGTAGGTGAGTTTGCGCTCAAAGGGATCCGCCGTCCTATTTTGGCTTATAATGTGCTCGCCGCCGGATCATCAAAACCTTGAGGCGAACGACCATGGACGTCGGGGGGTGGCTGCGGAGCCTTGGCCTCGAAAGATATGAGGCTGCATTCCGCGACAACGAAATCGACCACACGGTCCTGCCGAGCCTGACGGCGGAGGACTTGAAAGAGTTAGGCGTCGGCATTCTCGGGCACCGCCGTAAGCTGCTCGACGCGATTGCCGCCCTACGCGCTGACGCGAACGCGCCGCCATCCGAGCCTGTTCCGATACTCGACAGGTCCGCCAACGACAATGCCGAGCGTCGCCAGGTCACGGTGATGTTCTCAGACTTGGTCGGTTCGACCGCGCTCTCCGCCCGCATGGACCCGGAGGACCTGCGCGAGGTCATTTCCGCCTATCAGAAATGCGTTGCCAGCACCGTACGCCGCTTCAGCGGCTTCGTGGCGAAATATATGGGCGATGGCGTGCTCGTGTACTTCGGCTATCCGCAAGCCCATGAGGATGATGCGGAGCGTGCCGTGCGCGCGGGGCTGGAGCTGATCGCGGCGGTGGCGGGTCTGAAGACGCGCGCTTCACTGCAAACCCGTGTCGGCATAGCCACCGGGCTCGTTGTGGTCGGCGACCTCATTGGCGCGGGCTCGGCCCAGGAGCAGGCGATTGTGGGCGAGACGCCGAACCTCGCGGCGCGTCTGCAAGGGATTGCGGAACCGAACACGGTGGTCATCGCCGAGGCCACACGAAAACTTCTCGGCAATCTGTTCGAGCTGGAGGACCTCGGGGCAAAGGACCTCAAGGGTATTGCCGGGCCGGTGCACGCTTGGGCCGCGCTGCGGGCGAGTTCGGCGGAAGGCCGCTTTGAGGCGTTGCACGCGACCGGGCTGACGGCCCTGGTGGGGCGGGAGGAAGAACTCGAATTGCTGCTGCGGCGCTGGTCGAGAGCAAAGACCGGCGAAGGCCAGGTGGTATTGCTCTCCGGCGAGCCCGGTATCGGCAAATCGCGGCTCACGGCGGCGCTGCTGGAACGCCTCGCCAGCGAGCCGCACACGCGCTTGCGCTATTTCTGCTCCCCGCAACACACCGACAGCGCGTTTTATCCGATCATCGGCCAGGCGGAACGCGCCGCCGGACTGGCGCACGACGACAAACCGCAAGCGAGGCTCGACAAGCTCGATGCGATGCTCGCGCACACCTCGACCTCAGCCCAGGACGCCGCGCTCTTTGCCGAAATGCTGTCGCTTCCGAACGACGGCCGCTATCCCGCGCTCGATCTTGACCCGGAGCAGCGTCGGCAAGGAACGATGAAAGCGCTCATTGCACAAACCGAGGCGCTGACACGCCAAACTCCCGTGCTGATGATCTTCGAGGATGCGCACTGGAGCGATCCCACGAGCCTGGAATTGTTTGGCAGGGCGGTGGAAAGGATCGCGACCCTTCGCGTGCTGTTGGTCGTGACGTTCCGCCCGGAGTTCGCGCCACCGTGGATGCCTATAGCTCAATGGTATCGGGCTGCTAAAAGCAGCCTCAAAAAGTACCGCCTGACCGGCTAGGTGAAAAGCTTAATCAGTTATGTGAGGCTATACATCAAGTTAAAGTGGTGGCGTGGCGTGTTATTATTTCGCGGATTCAACTTCCCAGCGCATAGAAATTTAAGAGTAAGCGAGGGAGTGGAAAACCTCTTGGGGTGAACGGAAGCCGAGGGATTTTCTGGGTCTGGCATTGAGCAAACGTTCGACC
>JBEKAE010000078.1:0-5374 GCA_050018375.1 Candidatus Acidiferrales bacterium
GAGCCGAGGAAGCAAGCGTGCAAGAAATGGAAACGCTTAGCCGGAGAGCCGGAGCGAAGACCATTGTTTCCAAAGAGTCGCCTCCCTGTTTTCTCCCTGTTATTTGTTTTGAAGAAATTACCTAAGTCCCTAATCCTTCATGGTAATTGCCCGTCTTTGCCCAATAGCCTCCCTGTTTTTTTGGAAAATGTCCCTGTTTCCGGCATTTTAACAGGGAGGAAACCCTGAATTCCTGAAGTCCGCCGAGTCGCCAGCCCGGTTCCGTCGAGGCGGCGCCCACGCGCCAAGGGATAAAGAAGAACCAGTCTCCTCACCGCGTTGTTGCAAGCCCGCCGTCGGCGAAGCCACCGGAACAGAGGTGTCACCGCGCGAAAGCAATTGTCCGATCGGGAACCCATAGTTCGTTACGGTCAGGCCGATCATTAATCCGACCCACAACGCATACCCATTGAGGGCCGCAGGAATAGAGAGCGGGGCGTGTAGAGCCGTGCTGAAGCGATATGCTGGCGAGACCGCTGAACAGCACGATCGAGGACGACGGCTTCAGCCGCGGCAGCACGGTATGAACCAGCTCGATATAGCCGGTGAGCTTGACGTGGACCGCCTTGTTGGCCGCTGCAACATCGAAATTTTTGACGCTGGTCGCCAGCTGATCAATCGGCACCAGCACCAGGTGATCGATGACCGGCCCCTCGGTGAAGCCGGTGCGGATCGAGGCCGGATCGTCGAGTTCGACGTGCAAGCCGGTGACGCCGGGGCCGATCGATGTCGCGATCTCCGACACGCGTTTCGCTTCGCGCCCGCCAATGGTGAGCTTGCAGCCGAGGGCATGCGCGGCGCGGCCAGCGAAAGTCCGATCCCGGACGTGCCGCCGATCACGACGATGTGCTCATTGGCTTTCGGCATGACTCCCTCCTGACGTTTTTATTGCCTCGGCGATGCGAGGTTGTTGGCTCGGCGCAGCCGTATCAGCTTTTCCGTGCGTTCATAACCCCTGTTTGCGCGGCCTACGCCATACGCTAATTGTCATGTACATTGGCACGCCGTGAAATCCGCCAGTGGCGGCGTCGCCGAAAAAAGTGAGGAACGCCCGATGAAATACAACCGCCCGCAAGCGACCGCGTCCTGGGGCACCATGGCCAAGGACTGGGAGAAGGGGATCGACTACGACCGCCTGCACAAAGAGCGCGTGGCGCGCGCGAAGGCGGCGATCCGGCACGCGGGCTTAGGCGCTGTGCTGGCGTTCAACTTCGACAACATCCGCTACATCACCGGCACCCATATCGGCGAATGGGCGCGCGACAAGTTCATGCGCTATGCGCTCTGCCCGGTGGTCGGCGAGCCGATGCTGTGGGACCCGGCGCCGCCGGCGAAGCGCATCTCCTCGCCGTGGATCGCCGACAATGTCGCCGCGCCGATCTCGACCATGCAGGGCGGCCTGCCGCTGCAGCTCAACATCCAGGGCGACTTCGCCAAGCAGATCAAGAAAGTTCTGGTCAAGCTCGGCATCGACAAGGAGCCGATCGGCATCGATCTGATGGAATTGCCGATGCTGCGCGCGCTGGAGAAAGAAGGCATCGAGGTGGTCGACGGCCAGCAGGCCATGCTCGACGCCCGCGAAGTCAAGACCGCCGACGAGATCGAGCTTCTGAAAATGGCCTGCGCCATGGTCGATGCCACTTACGTTGACATCGCCCGCGCCATCCGCCCCGGCACCCGCGAGAACGAACTGGTCGCGATCGCCCATGACCGGCTGTTTCGCATGGGCTCGGAGCGGGTCGAATGCGTCAACTCGGTGTCGGGCCCGCGCGGCCGGCCGCATTCGCACACCTTCTCCGACCGCATGCTCCAGCCGGGCGACATGGTGTTCCTCGACATCATGCATTCGTTCAACGGCTATCGAACCTGCTACTACCGCACCTTCATCTGCGGCGTGCCGAACAAATATCAGATCGACGCCTACGAGACCGCGTCGAAATGGATTTCCGCGTCGATCGACCTGATCCGCCCCGGCATCACGCCCGACCAGGTGGCGCAGGTGTGGCCGGACGCGCAGGAATTCGGCTATCGCGACGAGGCGGAGGCGTTCCTCCTCCAATACGGCCACGGCGTCGGCCTGTCGCTGTGGGAGCGGCCGATCATCAGCAAGCGCTACACCGGCCAGAACACGCCGCTCAAGGAAGGCATGGTGTTCGCGCTGGAAACCTGGAAGGGCGCCGAGGACGGCTCCGGCGCGGCGCGCATCGAAGAGGAAGTCGTGGTCACCAAGGACGGCTGCCAGATCATCACCAATTTCCCGTCCGACCGGCTGATCTCCTGCGGGCTCCCCGGCTGCGAGGTGTTTTGATTTCCCCTCTCCCCTCGTGGGAGAGGGTGCCGAGCGAGCTATTGCGAGCGAGGCGGGTGAGGGGGTTCACGCGCTAGCTTTGAGGGCCGCCCCCTCACCCGGCTCGTTGCTTCGCTTCGCTCGCAATGACGATGTAGGAGCATTGCTGCGGCGGATTACGCTACGCTAATCCGCCCTACGGGCTTCATCCTATAAGCCCGACGGCTGCTCACGTGCTACAAGGATGCTTTTCTGCATACTGGATTCATCCATGAACGCGCCGACTAAAGAGGAAGCGATAGCCGTTCTGCAAGCCTACAGCCCGCTTAACGCACGCCTGCGCGCAATCACTTCGCCACGCCCTCTTTTACTCGCTCACTACACGTCTGTACAAGTGATCGAACAAATCTTGAAAAAGAGCGAAATATGGCTTTCAAATCCTTTTTATATGAATGACCTTGCCGGCGCACGGCACATAGTCGGTCTCAACCGGCACATGCTCGAGAGCAAAGTCTGCTGTTTTAACTGGCTCGATCACCACTCCGGCGGACAGCATGACAAGCCTCGCGTCACGAAAGCGGCGATAGTTATGTGGCCGCAAGCCCTGCCCGGCAATCGGCCGCGCTCGTTCGATCTGGGAGCTTACAAATGACGGCAGGTTCAGCTGCACGTCCGCGAAGGCGCCACCTTGCACAGCCGCCTGGCGCAGGTTCGGACCCGCTTAGCCGGCCGGTTGAAGCTCGGCCTTTACGCAAAGAACACGCGGTATGGCCTTTGCCGCGATCTTGCCCTGCCTGTTGAAAAGCCCAAGGCCAAGATCCCGATCCTGGTGCGTCCACTGGAAAACCGCGACTTGTCATCGCTGTTTCGCAATGACATCGCCAAGAACGATCTTACAGAGCGTTTGGAGGTTGCATGGAGGTTGGCTTTTATTGACAAAGGCGCGCGTCGCGGCTTTGTCGCGATTGACAGCCGGAGCGAGACGCCGTGCTACGTGCAATGGCTGTTTGGTTCGCGTGACAATGATTTCATCCAGCAGCTCGGAGGATTTCCGGCGCTTGCAGCACGCGAAGCCCTGTTTGAGAACCTATACGCCTCCCGCGTACCGGGGTCTCGGGATCATGTCGGCGGCGATCGCCCTGATCGCCGAGCGCGCCAGTGAGTTCGGCGCCCGGCATGTGTTGACGTTCGTCGGCGAGCAAAACATTGCGTCGCTGAAGGGTTGCCAGCGCGCGGGATTCCATCCTCATATGCTGCATCATCGGACCAGCTTTTGCTTCGGAACGATCACGCGCGATCGCTTCGACAAGTTGCCGGACGGCGATTCGAGGCGGACGGCAAAATTCTAATCAGTGAACGATGAGGTAACGGGCCATTTGCAAACCTCGGGCGCGGAACGCGCCGCGAGAATAATTTGTGCTGGCTCGCTTGCTTCACCCTCCCCTGGAGGGGGAGGTGATAGGGGCAGAGCGTCGCAAGGACTATATTCGTGCATGAGGTGAGGCCGGATCAGCCGGTCTTCGCCGCGAGGACATCGAGCTTGCCCCACACCCCCGTCACCATCCTCACCGGCTTTCTCGGCAGCGGCAAGACGACGCTGCTCAATCGCGCGCTGCGCGATCCGGCGATGGCGAACACCGCGGTGGTGATCAACGAATTCGGCGAGATCAGCCTCGATCACGTGCTGGCGGCGCAGAGCGACGACACCATCATGGTGCTGGAGAACGGCTGCCTGTGCTGCACCGTGTTCGGCGATCTGGTCACCACCTTGAACAGCCTCTACCACGCCCGCGAGGCCGGCGAGATTCCGCGCTTCGATCACGTCGTGATCGAAACCTCGGGGCTGGCCGATCCGTCGCCGCTGATCCAGGCGTTTTTGTCGGACCCGACGCTCGCCGGGCTCTATCGCATCGGCACGGTGATCGCGACCGTCGACGCGGTGAACGGGCCGCACACACTCGATGAGCATATCGAATCGGTGCGCCAGGTGGCGCTGGCCGATCATATCCTCATCAGCAAGCTTGATCTGATCGACGCTGCGCAAGCGAAGGAGGCCGAGACAGCGCTGATCGCGCGACTCCATCGCCTCAACCCCTCTGCCAAGATTTCGCGGATCGATGATGCCGCATTCGACATCGGTCGCGTGTTACGGACCGACGCGCTCAAGCCCGGTGATCCGAAGGCCGACGCGCGCGCCTGGCTCAATGCCGCCGCCTACGAGCAGCATGAGGGACACGATCACGTCCATCACGATCATGAAGGTCACGACGATCACGATCACCACCACCCGCACGATCGCGACATCGCCTCGTTCTGCTTCGTGCGCGAGGCGCCGATCACGCGCGAGGCGCTGCGACTGCTGCTCGACGCCTTGCAGCAGAATCTCGGGCCTAATCTGCTGCGGGTGAAAGGCATCGTTCATGTCGCCGAGGAGCCCGACCGCCCGGCGGTGATCCAGGGCGCGCAGCAGCTCCTGCACAACCTGTCATGGCTCGAGCGCTGGCCCGACGCCGACCGCCGCAGCAAGATCGTGTTCATCACCCAGGGGTTCGATCGCGCCGAGGTCGAGGATATGATCGCGGTGCTCGACCGCGTCGCGACTCGCACCGCCGCGGCGCGGGCGCGGGCCCAGAGCGGCCGATGAATGTCGCTCCGATTGCGGCGATTTGTGCACTTAGCAAGATTTTGTTGGTATCAGTATGTATGTTATCCTCCGATAGTTCCGATCTCTTGTGCCATCCGCCGGCCTGATCGTAACCGCGAGAGTGGCAAATGACGGTCACGACGCGTAGCCGCGGCGAATCTTCGCGGGCCATGCTCCCAGGACTAGTAACTCTGCACAGAGGTTTTGACTGGTTGAGCGTGGTTTATCGTAGGACCGGCAGGTGTTCTGGATCAACGAGCATTTCGATACTGCGAGCGACACCCGCGGTTGTCGTCTGATCAAGCCTGACCGTTCTAACGTCAGCACCATTTGGTGAACTGAAGGTGGGCTGACGCGGAAATATTGCTGCATGTCGGTTTCGGCCGGAGACCGGCGGTGCAGGC
>JBEKAE010000079.1:0-7025 GCA_050018375.1 Candidatus Acidiferrales bacterium
CAACGAGAAATCCGGCGTAGGACGCCGGTCGAGCGTGAGCTATTTTGCTCAGAGTCCGGACGGACATAGGCGTAGCCTCTCTAAACGACACGCCAACGCGAACCGAGCGCGGTTGAAAGTATGGACGCTTCATCAAATTGGCCCCGCAATCGGCTGTTGCTCGCGCTGCCCTCGCGCAATCTCAAGCGGCTTATGCCGGAGCTTGAACAAATTCGCTGCCAACGCGCGCAGGTCCTGATGGACGCCGATAGTGCGCTCGACCATGTATTCCTTCCCGATAGCGGCGTCGTCTCGGCGGTGGCGGTTTATGCGGACGGCAGTATCATCGAGATGGCAACGATCGGAAGGGAGGGCTGCAGTGGTGTGCAAGCCATTTTGGGTGCCAAGCGCTCCTCAGTCCAGCTTCTCGTCCAAATCCCAGGGAGCGCCGCGAAGATGTCGCGCGCGGTGTTTACGCGGGCCATGCGGTCAATGCCGTCCTTCAAAAGTATCATGGACGCTTACGTCCAAGCCTTTCTCGAACAGGTCATGGTGTCAGTAGCGTGCAACGGTGCGCACAACCTCAAGCAGCGGTTAGCGCGCTGGCTTCTCATGATGCGTGACCGTAGTGACGGTGATGCGCTCCCTATCACTCACAGCCTGCTCGCCGAAATGCTGGGTGTCCAAAGGCCAACCATCACGAATGCTGCCCGGGAGTTGGAACGTGCTGGCTTGATTGAACGCGGCCGACGACAAGTCACGATACTTGATCGGCAGGGCCTCACGGAGGCATCTTGTGAATGTTATCAGTTGGTCCGGGCGCGTCTCGCTTTTCACCTCCCCAAAACATACGAGTGATATTGCTGACTCCCACCCTATCGGTAATGTACATTACCGACAACATACCCCGACTAGCTCACAATCAGGGTTCGCAGGCAGGCTTGGCGGCGGTGGCCTCTCTGCTCGATCCCGACCTGACGGTCCAGTTTGCGAACCGTTCCTTTGACGACACATTCGCAGTCACCCAGAGGATACCCCTCGCGATAAGGAGGGCCTGGAATGAAACGCAAAGCAAAACCCCTGTTCGATCCCAAAGTGTTTCTCTCGAAAGTAAACGGCGGACGAGCCATTTCCGATTATCGGAAGGATCAAATTGTGTACCGGCAGGGCGATCCTGCGGATTCTGTTTTCTACATTCAGAGCGGTAAGGTCAAGAAGACCGTCGTCTCCGAGCAGGGCAAGGAAGCCGTGGTCGCACTTCTGGGAACCGGCGATTTCGTCGGGGAAGGGTGCTTGACCGGACAGCCGCTGCGTCTGGCAACCGTCTCCGCTATGACGGAATGCGTGATTGTGCAAATAGCAAAGGCAGACATCACCCGCGTGATCCACGAAGAGCCGGCGTTTGCCGAGCTGTTTATCGCGCACCTCTTGGCTCGTAACGGTCGTGTCGAGGCGGACCTGGTCGATCAATTGTTCAATTCGAGCGAGAAACGGCTGGCGCGGATCCTTCTGCTTCTGGCGAATTTTGGCAAGGAAAGTCGGCCGGAGCCAATCATAGCGAAAATCAGCCAAGAGACACTGGCGGAGATGATCGGCACGACGCGATCCCGCGTGAGTTTTTTCATGAACAAATTCCGGGAATTGGGTCTTATCGATTACAACGGCCACATTGAAGTCCACAGTTCCTTATTGAACGTGGTTCTCCACGATCAACCGCAGATTAGGCGCTGAAGCGTTTGACGACCTTGAGAACGGCGACTGCTCGATCAAGTGGAGTTTTCACAGGAGCAAAACGATGTGGCTGATCATATTATTGATTATTCTGGTTCTCCTTTTCGGTGGGGGTGGGTTCTATGTTGGTCCTCCATACCATTACTTTGGCGGGGGCCTCAGCCTTGATGCCCGCCTGCGCCGACGGGGTGATCGAATAAGGTTGCTGTTTTGCTGCGGTGCATGAGTCTGAAAGTGGCCCTTCGCGACACTTAGTGCGGTGCAGCGATATGTCCGGAGTTGGGTGTAAAGCGAAAGTGCTCGCCGTACGTTTGAAATGACGTGAATGACCCAAACCAGACATTGCCCAGCTCTCGCGCGAAGAAGGACCTTACTTAACAATGCCTTTGCCGCCCACCTCCGTAGATGACGTCTTCAGCAGGGACAATGCATCAGAGACCTTTTAAAAACCCCTGGAGCGCCGCGTTGGTTTCTGCTGGCGCTTCCTGCTGCACCCAATGACCAATGCCGGGCAGAATGACGGATCCGCGAAAGTTAGTGCAGGCCATTCCCGGCTTCGCATAGAGGTCCATGCCGGGGACGAACGAACGAACGGGGTCGCGCTCGCCGGCAACAAAGTACGACGGTTGTGTCACCGGTTTTCCAGCGAAGTCTGTCATGTCCTGAAAATCGATGTTCTGGGCCCGATAGCGATTGAGGGGACCACGAAAGCCACCCGCTCGAAAGGCATCGACATAAACCTGCAGATCCTTTTCGCTCATCCAATCAGGAAACGGCTGAGGATCGATCATTCCATCCAGTAGTTTTGCGCCGGCAGGTTTGTGTTCCAGCCAGTTATTAAGCGGCGCCGCGCCGGAGATGGCGAAATAAACTTTCCGCAACGCAGTTGGGATGTCGGCCTCAAACTCCGCCTCGGCGACGCCTTCCTTCTGGAAGTAAATCTGATAGAAGAAGCGATCCTTATATATGGTTTTGGCCATGTCGATAAAGGACGCCGGTCCCCTAGGTCTGTAGGGAACACTCAAACCAGCGACTGCGGGCACCTTGTTCGGATAGAGCAGTGCCGTATTCCAGGCGATTGGCGCGCCCCAATCGTGGCCAAAGAGGATTGCCGTTCCGCCACCGAGCTGATCGATGGCGGCAGCGACATCCGAAGCAAGATTGCGAATTGAATAGGCCTCAATCTCGTGTGGCTTGGAGCTACCACCGTAGCCGCGTACGTCCAGCGCCGCTACTTTGTAACCATGCTCTGAAAAATGAGCGATCTGATAGCGCCACGAGTACCAGAGTTCCGGAAAGCCATGAACACAGAGGATCAACGGGCCGTCGCCTGCGACAGCCACGTTCAGATCTATGAGCCCGTTGTGCACCGTGACAAAATTCAAGGCGCCCTCCTAGATCGTCGCGTCTGTGCTAGCCAGCAGTTGAGGAGATTTGGCCTTGCTGATCGAGGCCAGCAGCGTCGGTAGCTTGGAGCCGGCAGCCCCCGCTTTTATTGCCAGCTCTTTCAACCGTTCGAACTTATCCGTGTCGTCGGGCCTCACCCCGCGCATCATCGCCGCGTTAAAGTTCAGGCGGCATTGCGACAGCCAGACGCGTACGCGTTCGTTCTGTTGCCAGCGCGCGGTGTTGGCAAGGGTAACCGCCCATGCGGCCGTCTAATGTCGGGAAGCCGATTGGGGGTTGTAAATTTGACGCCGGGCGCAACCTTGTATTTCGGCGGGTGAGTGGAGGGTATTGCCGTCTGAGCATGGGTGGCATCCACGAGTTTCTTGCGCACGCCGATCCGCGCTACATCGCCGGTTGTCAGGGACATGATCTGGTGAGTGCCACCGGGTCCCGCGTCGTACTCGCTCATCGGCAGCCATTGCACGCGGCCGGAAGGCAGAAATCGCTCCTGCATCACCTGGTCGAAATGGCTCAGCACATCCAATCCGGACGCCAGCCCGTATAAACCGGCGTTTAGGCCAATCTCGTCCTTGGTCCAGCCACTCAACTCGCGCGAGTTGACGCCGTAGGTGGCCGACGGCTGGTGAAGGCGCACGAACGGGTAGGCGTCGTTCCAATGTCCCCCGGGACGATAACGGCGGTCCACCATTGCAATCCGGGCGTTGGTCTCGGTGAGCAAGGTGTCGACGAAGGCCATAGCCGTGGCACCAGCGCCAACCACCAGATAATCAGTATCGATTTTCATGCTCATTTTTACTTCCCTTCGAATAATTTTGTTGTTCACTCTCTTCACGTGCGAGCATTTGAATCTTATTGCCCGCGCTAATGATCGCGACCGTGATGGACAGCTATTGTTGGATCGGTCAGGTCACTGCGCATCGCGCGCGGCCGCGCCAGCGTGCGATCTTCATCGGCGCCGGCAAGCCGACTGAAGTCGACCACGTCAGCGGCTAAAATCGCCGCTAGTTTGCGGGTGTCCGCCATGACAGCCCTTTCGCCCTAAGCCAGACTAGCACGATTGCCCGTGCAGAAGGATGTCGCTTCCTGGCCCATCTCCGCCGCGCCGGCCTTGCGCCTCCGTGTCGGTTATTGGGGGTCTAGCTGCCGCGCGGCTCAATGCTCGGCGCGGCAGTTCATGACCCGAAGGAGACTCTCTAGGCCGCAAATTATTGCATTGCGAGAGCAACCACAGTGTTGCTCATTCGATCACTTCATCGGCGCGGGCGAGCAGCGACGGCGGCACGGTGAGACCGATCGCCTTCGCGGCCTTGAGATTGATCGCCATTTCGTACTTGGTAGGTGCCTGCACCGGCAGGTCGGCCGCCTTCTCGCCTTTGAGGATGCGGTCGACGTAACCCGCCGCTCGCCGAAATTGATCGGTCGGATCCGGCCCGTAGGAGATCAGGCCGCCGCTGGTGACGAAGAAGCGGGAAAAGTAGACCGCAGGCAATCGGTGCTGGGTCGCAAGCATGATGATTAGTTCGCGATGGACCACCGCCCCCGAACTCCCTGTCACGATCAGGCCGCCATTCGACTCGCGCGCGAATGCAACGACGTCGCGCTCGATCTCGCCGGCGTCGCGCACGTCGATCGGGCTCAACTCCACCCCGAATGACGACGACGCGCCCTGGATTGCGGCGAACTGACCGATCCCGGCGGCTAGTGCGGGATCGCGAAGGATGGCAATTCGCGTCAGGTTGGGCGCAATCTCTTTGAACAGTTCGAGCCATTTTCCGCTTAGGCTGTATTCGTACAGCGTAAACCCGGTGGCGTTGCCGCCTGGACGCGCCAACCTCGCGACGAAGCCGGCCCCGACCGGGTCGATGACATTCGCGAACACGATCGGCACGGTACGGGTTATCTGTAGCAACGCTGCCACGCTCACGCTGGCAGAGGCCAGGATGACGTCCGGCGCGAGCGCGACCAATTTCGCCGCGAATGTGCGATAGCGGTCGGCATCGGTCGCAGCCCAACGGTAGTCGATCCGCACGTTGCGGCCGTCGGTCCAGCCCAACTCTTGCAGCCCCTGCCGGAAGGCCGCGAGGCGAGCCTGTCCTACCGGATCGTCGGCGGCCAGGTTCCAGAGCACGCCGACGCGACGCATCCGGTCGGCCTGCTGCGCGCGCGCGGCGAACGGCCACGCGAATGCTGTGCCGCCCAAAGCAGCTATGAATTTCCGCCTTGCGATATTGATCGCCATCGGACCCTCCAGCGGGGGTCACGCGCACTGGATCAGTGCGAACGGTAGCACGCCTCAACACCGCGGTCTGTGACGTAATTCACAGTCCTTTGGCGAGCCTGAGAATGTCGGCTCATGGCCCTTCACGACACTTGCCGCAATGCAACGATTCCGTCGCTATTGGGGGATAAGCGGACTCGTCGAGACCGCCGTGAATCGGTCGTTCGTGACCCACAAGAGACATTGGCTGCGAGACTTCGGTGCAACGCAGCATGTGCGGCGTGCAGCTATCCCCGACTAAATAAATGCATGGCCAGCTACTCGATCACCTCGTCGGCACGATCGATGAACGATTGCGGCACTGTCAGGTCGAGCGCCTTGACGGCCTTCAGATTGATGACCAGCTGGAATTTGGTGGGCTGATAGAACGGGATGTCACCCGGTTTGGCCCCGTTGAGGATCTGGTGCACGTCATTCGCAAGACGTTGGGCGAGTTCGCCCAGGTCCGGCGCATAGGCCATCAGCCCGCCCAGGTCCACGTAGTCGCGGTAGGGATAAATTGTGGGAAGACGATATTTCTCCGCCAGTTCGACGATCAAAGCACGGTGCGCCAAAAAGCTACCTCCCTCGTCAACGATGGCAGCATCCAATTGCTGTTGCGCCATCTCGGCGAAGGTCCGGTGGATTTGCGCGTCATTCACCTCCGGGAAGAAATTCCCAATCAGCGCGATCCCTAAATGCTGCCCTGCTTCGCGAAGCGACAATCCCACGCCGCCGTCCCACGCGTCACGCTCCGACAGCAGGTAAGCGACCTTGGTCGCCGAAGGCATCGCTTCCTTCAAGATTTGCAGGCGCTTGCCAGTGATTTCGATCCCCCCGTTGACGCTAACGCCCGTAATATTGGCCCCAGGGTGCGAGAGGCTCGTGACCAATCCTCCCGCGATCGGATCCCCCGTGATCGCGACGATCGGTATCGTGGCGGTGGCCGCCGCGAACGCTTTGACGAGACCGTTCAGGTTGGTAACTATTACGTCCGGCCTGCGGCTCACGACCGCTGCAGCGAGAGCGGCAAAGCGGTCGTAGCGGCCCTCGGCGGAATAGCGCTCGACGACGAGATTACCTCCGTCTGCATCGCCCAGCCCGCGCAGCACTTCGTAGAACCGCCGCACCCAGAATGGGCCGGCGGTCTCGGTTAGCTGGTCGGCGGGGATACCGGAATGGACAAACGCGATGCGATACTGCTTCTGGGGCTGCTGGCCTCGCGCCGCGAGCGGCCACGCGGCTGCCGCACCACCAAGCGCGGTTATGAATTGCCGTCTTCCGATGCCGATTGCCAATTGACCCCTCCCCAATGGGATCGTGCCCGCCGCAATGTGGGGAACGGTATCACGGCCCAATCGGCAGGTCTGTGACCGATTCACGGTGGTCCGACGGTGAAAAGGATCGCTGTTTTCCCGCAGTGCGAAGGGTCGTTGTTGGCCCATCTCTGCCGCGCCGACCTCGCGCCTCCGTGTCTGTTATTAGGTGTCTAGCTGCCGCGCTGGTCCCATGGCCGGCGCGGCAGTTGATGACCCACAAGAGACATTGAAGCGAAGTGCTGCCACGCGACGCCGGTTTTTTTCGTCGCGGTTGATTTATGTCAATGCACGAATGAATAGTCTTCAGCGTGATTTAACCCAAGAACGCA
>JBEKAE010000080.1:0-5274 GCA_050018375.1 Candidatus Acidiferrales bacterium
ACCAGACGGTTGGCGTCCGACGCCGCGGCGGTGGCGAGTTTGGTCTTCTTCTCACCCTCGGCCGACGCGCCGTCGGCAAGCTCCGCGACCGCCAGGCCTTCGGCGAGCTTGAGCGCCTGCTCCAGCGAATCCGCGAGCCGCGTGGAAATATCCGGCCGCACCACCAGGCGGTCGACCACCACGTCGATGTCGTGATTGAACTTCTTGTCGAGCGCCGGCACCGCGGCGATCTCGTAGAACTGGCCGTCGACTTTGACGCGCTGGTAGCCCTTCCTCATAAAGTCGGCGAGCTCCTTGCGGTACTCGCCCTTGCGCCCGCGCACCACCGGCGCCAGCAGATAAAGCCGCGTCCCTTCCGGCAGCGCCATGATGCGGTCGACCATCTGCGACACGGTCTGGCTCTCGATCGGCAGCCCGGTCGCCGGCGAGTAGGGGACGCCGACGCGCGCCCACAGAAGCCGCATGTAGTCGTGGATCTCGGTGACGGTGCCGACCGTCGAGCGCGGATTGCGCGAGGTGGTTTTCTGCTCGATGGAGATGGCGGGGGAGAGGCCGTCGATCTGGTCGACGTCCGGCTTCTGCATCATCTCCAGGAACTGCCGCGCGTAAGCCGACAGGCTCTCGACGTAACGGCGCTGGCCCTCGGCATAGATGGTGTCGAAGGCGAGCGAGGATTTCCCCGAGCCGGACAGCCCGGTGAACACCACCAGCTGGTCGCGCGGAATGTCGAGATCGACGTTCTTGAGGTTGTGCTCGCGGGCGCCGCGGATGGAAATCACACGACGGCTATCTGCGGCATTCTGGCGGCCGGCACGCTTGTCGGAGCTGTCGAAAAGATCGTTCATTCAGCGTTCGGGGCAGCTTTCGGAGGCAGCTCTTGGAGGAATGGAACTCGTTCCCGCGGGTCTAGCGCGTCGAACACGCGCGTGAACGCGCTACCGGGCAGCGGTCACGCCAGTCGAACGTAGTGAGAACGCGGCAGGTTTGCCAGTCCGTACCGCGCGCTATGCCCCGAAAACTTGGCGCGGCAAGACCGCGCGACCGGGCCGTTTCATGGATCGAGCCGCAACAGCCGCCATTGCTGCGCTTCGCCGAGCGGCATCACCGCGTGCAGCTTGTCCGGCCGCCGCGCCAGCAGGGCCGCGGCCTCGTCGGCCGGCAGCACCATCCAGGCCGGCCCCGAAACCGTGCCGAGCTCGTCGAGGGTGGCGTTGCGGATGCGGCCGGGCACATAGGGCAGCACGTTGAGCCCCGTGTCGCCGGTCCGGTAGATCGGGGCGGGCGCGGCCTGCACCAGTTGGGTGATCCGCGCCGCCTCGATTTGCGTCGGCCGGAAGCGCATCGGCAACAGCGGCGAGGCAATGGAATAGCCCAGAGCGTAGACGAGAAGCCCCGCCGTCAGCAGCAAGAGCGGGGCGACGATCTGCGGCCGCCGTGCGGCCAGCGCATCGTAGGCGAGCCCGCCGAACACGCACAGCGCCGGCACCATCGGAAAATAATAGCGCGGCGCCGAGCCGCCCGGCCAGAACAGGATGAACAGCGCAGCGATGAAGGCGTAGCAGGCGAGCGCGGCAACGAAGCGGGGCGGCACGGAGTAGCCGCCGCCGAAGCCGCGCGCGATGAGGTACACGGCCGCGGCCAGCGCCGCCGGCAACGTGTCGCTCAGCAATCTCACGCTTGCCGTCAGCGGGCCGGAGAAGATGAGGTTCGGCCGCACCCGCATGAACGCCGCCCAGATACCTTCGTCGCCGGGCCGGTAGATGGCGGCGTACCACAGCGCCAGCGGAACGGCGCAGATCAGACCGACGAGGATCAGGCCCGGAAGCTGCCGCCAGGAACGGCTTCCGAGCACAAAGACGCCGACCCCAAGGGCGAAATAGGCGATCGGCTGCGGTCCCTTCAGCAGCCCGGCCAGCGCCAGCACGACGCCGATGGCCAGCCAGCGACCGACGCCGACGGAGCCCTTCGCGCAACCGTCCCACCACAGCACGAAGGCCAGGAACAACAGCACCGCGAGCGGCATGTCGGCGGTGATCATCACATAGGCGCGCATCACCAGCGGGCAGGCGAGGAACAGCGCGGTGCCGAACAGCGCCGCGGCAACGCCGGCGCCGACTTTGCGCAACAGAAGATAGATCAGCAGACAGCCGCACAACAGGAACAAGATGATCGGCAAGCGCGCCGTGATCTGGCTGACATGCCCGAACGGCTCGCTGAAGGCGGCGATGATCCACGACAGCAGCGTCGGCCGTTCGATCCAGCGCACGTTGAACGCGTGCGGGACGAGCCACTCGCCGTCTTCGAGCGCGGTGCGCGCGATGGAAACGGCGAGACCCTCGTCGGAATTGTAGCCGCGGAAAAACACCAGCGGTAGCGCCAGCACTGCCCAGGCCACGATGATGACGGCGACCGGATGCCATCGCGTGCCAAGCGCATTCCACGCGGCGACGATACGCTGTGCAATCGCGACGGCGCGCCGGCCGGCCAGCGAAGTCATGGTTCGCGATACGAGCAGGCGACGCAGACCAGCCCACCTGATGGCGCTGGAATGAGAAAAGGCTGATGGCAGGCCGGGCAATCATGGGCAACGCCGCCGGCAAGCGCGTATCGGTTTTGCCATTTCCGCCTGAATGTCAGTCGCATCAGGTTGAGAGCGCCGCGCACGATCTCGAGATGGGAAATCTTCGACGTCCCTTCGGTGCGTTGATGGAAATGGATGGGGATCTCCGTGACCTTCAGCTCCGCGCGCACGAAGCGCACCATACATATGAGAAAGAAACTGTAGCCGCCGCTCTCGATAGTCTCGACCAGCCCCTCAGGTACACGGTCGAGCCGTGCGGCGCGCAGCGAGGTCGTGTACTCGGAGATCGGCAGGCCCAGCGCGGTGCGCGCCAGATAGTTGGCGCTGCGGCTGACAAATCGGCGCCAGCCGACGTAGTCGAGCCGCCCGCCGGCAGCGAAACGCGAGCCGATGACCACGTCCGCGCCTTGGTCGAGGGCCGCGAGCAGGCGCGGTATATCGCCCGGATCGTGGGAAAAATCGGCATCCAGCGTCACGATGCGCCGATAGCCGAGACGGCGGGCCTGCATCCAGCCGAGAATATGGGCCGAGCCGATGCCGAGCTTGCCGGGACGCACCATCACCGCCAAGCGCGGCTCGGCGGCGGCGCGTGACACGAGAATGCCGGTCGTGCCGTCGGTCGATCGATCGTCGACGACCAACACGTCGCAGGCGATCGGCAGCTCAAGCAGCGCGTCGATCATCCGCCCGATTGTGTCGCACTCGTTGTAGGTCGGCAGAAAGATCAGCGTCGCGCTCGACCGCGTCGGCCGCAGCAGTGCAAGGGGTTGTTCGGCCGAATGCAGGGCGGCGCGTTCGCGTCTATTCATGGCCGGTCGACTATCCACAAGGCAAAGCCCCGGGTAAAGGCCCGGGGCTTCAGTGAAAGGGCCCCGGACAATGCCGGGGCCCAATCTATTTCGTTCTCGCAATGGCTGTATCGGCAGCGACAGCGCGTGCCGGCTTAGAAGTGATAGTTGATGCCAGCGCGAAGGATATTGACCCTTTCCGAGACGCTCACAGGAATGACCACGGTGTAAGATTGCTTGGTGCCAAAGTCGGCATAGAGATACTCGAGCTTTAGCGACAATTTCGGAGCGAGGTAGGCTTCCACGCCGCCGCCGATGGTTCCCGTCCACTCGGTCTGGGTGCCGCAGCTGGCGCCTGCTGTTGGCGTTGCGCACGACTGCTGGCCGTCATAGATGCTGGCGCCGGCCAAGCCGCCGGTCACGTAAACCAGAAATCGATCCCAGGCGATGCCCAGCCGCGCCCGATCCGTGTTCAGCCCCTGCATGTTGGTGAAACACATCGTTCCCTTGCCGGCCGTACACACAGGCAGGCTGACCGAGCCATCGATTCCGGTCCAGGACAAATCGGCCTCGAGCCCGAAGACGATATGGTTGATTTGCCAGTTGTAGCCGATGGTACCGCCAAACAGCCCGCCGGACTGACTGTAGTCACCGCTGGTGACGCCGGATGTATCGGTTTGGCGGCTGGTTCCCCAACCGGCGCCAGCCTCGAGACCGCCGTAAAATCCGGTCCAGCTCCACGCCGGCGGAGGCGGCGGCGGTGGTGCCTTGAGCGCCATGTCGGCGGCCAGAGCAGGCGTCCCGATCAGCGCTGCGATGGCGATGATTCCAAGCGCGGCTTTCTTCATGACAGCCCCCTGAGTGCACCCTATTTGTTGGAATACCTAAAGCACGTGGCCTCCTGCTAGGTGTTGCCGTTTTGCCACTATCCCCTGAAATCCGAGTTCATTCCCGGCCTCGCCAAGCACCTCGCAAGCTACATCCTGTAGGCTATGACGCGGATATTGCCGCGCTTAAGATTGCGGAGCGCGCCATCGCCCACAGCGCGAAAAACTTCGCATAGCCGTGGTAGCGCAGATAGAACACGCGGGGGAAACCGGTCGCGGTATAGCGCGGCTCGTTCCAGAAACCGTCGTGCTGGACGCGACTTCCGGTTCGGGTCATTTTCGACCGGGACGAGGCCAACAGCAGGTCGCGCGTCCTTACCCTGCTATCCGGCCTGAGATCGGGAGCCATGTCACTCGCCGGCCGTGGATTTGATGCGGATTGGATCACAGCCCTTGTCAGCCAGCATGGCGCGTGGGCAAACATCCCTGCGAAGCGGAACCGGACAGAGCCAATCTGCTTTAGCCGCTACCTCTATCGTGCCCGGAATTTGCTGGAGCGGTTCTTCAACGAGATTGCTGCAAAATTTTGTGTCGACTCACGTCCATCATTTTGAAGATCGAAGCACCTCGCGCGGCAGCGCTGGTCAGAAATCCCGATCTCAGGGGGTGCCCGGAGAAGCCGGTGGGATCGAGTCCGATGCGTGCTGCATGGACCTTGACGATTTTGCGGCCGGTCGTTATGCGCGGGATGTCAGATCAAATAGAAGCAAACAGTCGTCCGATGTGTAGATCCAGACACAAGCTGTGGTTACAAACAATGATTTGCGTGCTGGTCGCCTTTACCCCGCAAGCTTTTGCGGCTGGTTTTACCATTAGTTGGTTCGACAGTGGTGCCGGCAACAAGGCGTTACTGAACTTGAATTCAGGCGCCGCCGAGTTCTCCGAATCTCAGGCACCGGCGCAGGGGCTTATTGATGCGCGGGCAGCGCATTCCAGAGGCTTCAGAATTGCCACGGCTGCCGCTGCAAGCAGTCTCTGCACATCAGCCTGTTTTCTGATATTTGTCTGCGGAGATCTG
>JBEKAE010000081.1:0-5098 GCA_050018375.1 Candidatus Acidiferrales bacterium
ACGGACTACGGCGTCGATAATCTCACCGAACTCGTCAAGATCGTCAAAGCCAATCCCCACCTGCTCCGGCGCTATACGCCAAGCAAGTGACATCGACGCGGTCCTCACCGGAGGCTGACTTATTCATTAAGTTTTGGCGCCGACAAGCGGCGCTGCCTGTGGTAATCGGGGCCACAGCGCTCCATGACTAGCGCGGGCTGCAGAGATGTAGCCGCATTCACTCAGCTGCACCAAACGTCCCACCGCGGCCTGACGTGGCCGTAGTACAGCGTTTGCCACCATCCGACGCGGCATTCGCGGTACGTTAAATGCTCGTGAAGTGGGTGGTGTTTGTACTGATGTCTGTGACGCAAGTCGTCGGCGGATGCCGACCCGATGTGCGCGAATACGAATAGAAAAATTATCGACAGAGCGCAGAGCGCCAAGACTGGTTGAGCTAAAAAGCGCTTCACTTGACCGCTCCATAGACGCTTGCACCTAGGGTCGCTGGCGCTACGACGGTGCTGAAGAGGCCGAGAGCCTTCTGCACCGGATCCACGGCGGAATTGGATACGTATAGCATGTCCTTGTCATGCATGGGGAAGGAGCGTGCCAGGAAGAATGAATTGGCATTGCGCAAGTTCAAGCGATAAACGATCGGCACAAGGTTACCCTGAGACGGCAGGGCGCGGCCTGGAGATAGCTGCGCGGCCAGAGCGGTAGGCTCGAAACGCAGCAAGAAGACACCCGCCGCATCGGCGCGATAATCGAGCAGTCCTCCAGCTTTGGCGATCGCCTCCTCAAGCGTGATCCCCGCGGCGTCAAATGGGACCTGCTCGTTGCGACCTGTGCCACCAAAGGCCGTGAACGTCTGCGGATCGCGTACGACGGTGATCACATCGTTGGGGAGCGCGTAGATGTTCTCTGCAGGGTGCGCCAAGATGGCGTTGTAGGCGACAGAGACTGTCTGCCGGCCGCGCGTTAAGCGGACGAAAGCATCGGCCGCGGGAATATGAATGCCGCCCGCCGCGGCCAGGACGTCCAATAATCTGTCGCCTTTGGTGGTCAACGGTATCCGCGCACCGCTCGTGACCTCCCCGCCGACCGAAACCGTGTTGCTGAGGTTCTTGGAGATCGTAACGACCACCTGCGGTTCTATCGCCTTATGTGCGAGGGCGTGAACGATTTCTTCCTCTACCTGGGCAGGACGAAGCCCGGCCACCTTCAAGCGCCCGGCATAGGGCACTTCGATGGTGCCATCCCGAGCGACCACCTGCTCCGGAAGAGTCGCGGTCCGCGACCCTGCAGAAATACCCCGTTCGGTAGCCGACGCAGAGAACAAGCCGCCCGCGGCCGCTTCCCAAATGGTCACGACGACCGTATCGGAAACACCGATCCGCAGATCGGGGGCTGGTGGCGCGTTGGGGAACGCGCGCTTGAAGGATTCTCGCGGTTGGGCGGCGCAGACGCTGGCAATCCGCTCATCGACGTCCAGCAAAACGTAGCCACCCAGAGTTCCTTCCGCCGATTCCTGCGATTCGACGTCTCGGGCGAGCGGCCCAGCGGCGGGCAGCCACGTGCACCCGCCCAGCAGCGCTGGGCCTGCCAGGATGATAAGCGCCCACCGGATACGAAATTTCATCGACGTGGTAGGCCCCATCCCCATCACGCTTACTCGCGGTCAGCACAACTATAGTGCGACGCTGCGCGGCAAAATCGCCCGACCCCAAGCCCTCCGACCACCAATATATCGTCCAAAGGTTACTGAGTAACAAGAAGAATTTTGGTGGCGCAGCTTCGGGGCGAATCACCGCCCTTTTCCCTTGAAAACCATGGGGATACTGGGTAAACCATTTAAGTCGGGGGACGAGGGGTGGGAACTTTCATCACCCAGTTGCGGGCAGGCGTCCTGAGCGTCTCAGGACCAGGGGAACGGTCGCAACTTCTCGTTTGCGGGAGACGGCCGTCAATGGGACGTGGATCTATCGGGTTACGCCGGCTTCTGGATAGTGGTCGTTGCGCGCTTGCGGCAACCGCGGTCGGGTGATTAATGACACTGGTTGGATTGAATCATTTAGCCCTGCAGATATCGTTCGCGTGGCTGTGCATCATTGGGTCCTGGTATTGTTGGATCCTGGTGCTGTTTCTGAAGCATCGTCGGGAGGGCCTCGCTAAAGAAGGCAGGCTACTTTCCCAAGCATTGCCCCCAGACGACGAGCTTCCGGATGTGCTGGTCCAGATTCCGGTTTTCAATGAGGGCGACCTAGTTTGCCGGCTTGCGGCTGCAATCGCGGAATTCGACTGGCCCACAGACCGGCTCCACGTCCAAATCCTGGACGACAGTCATGACGGCAGCCTGACTTTTTCGAAAACAGCACTAACAACGCTACGGCAGCAGAACATAGATGCTACGGTCCTTCACCGCCCCAACCGCAACGGCTTCAAAGCGGGTGCATTGGCGGCGGGACTCGAAATATCCGATCACGAGTTTGTTGCCGTTTTCGATGCTGACTACGTACCCCCGAAGGATTTTCTCAAATCTTGCATTCGACCCCTGCTCGCGGATTCAACGATTGCCTTTGTTCAGTCGCGTGCTGATTTCCTCAACGCCAAAGAAAGCTTGGTGACGCGGATTCAGCAGCGTCTGCTCGACGCGCACTATGCCATCGAGCAGGCAGCGCGTAGCTGGTCAGGACACATTATGCCTTTCAACGGCACCTGCGGCGTATGGCGGAGGGTCGCGATCGATGAAGCTGGAGGCTGGCAAGGAGACACTCTGACGGAAGATCTCGATCTAAGTTATCGCGCGCAGTTGTTGGGTTGGCGGTCGTCATTTTTGACGACCGTGGTGGTTTTCGGTGAGTTACCAGCGAATCTTCGCACTTGGCTGCAGCAGCAATTTCGATGGCGGAAAGGCGTGGCGGAGGTGGCGCGCAAGGTCCTTCCGCGCGTCGCGTCCTCGCACCTCGGTTTTAGCCGCAAGCTCATGTCATGCTTGCACCTTGGCAGCGCGCTTTTAGGTCCCATGACGGGTCTGATTCTGGTGTCCGGCGTCATTGATTTGACGTTTGGTAGGGGACTGACGATTGGTACGGCGCTGCTCGCGATAATCTTTGCGCTGGAGTTGATGGCGGCCGAATCGATAGTCCTGCTTAGCCAACGCCTTGTGCGGAGCGCCAATGTCTTTGCGGAGTTTGTCAAAATGCAGTTGATCCTTTTTGCGTTAGGGTATGTGCACTTTGTAAATTCGCGCGCCAATTTAGAAGCGTGGCTCGGCTACGAAACCGAATTCGTCCGAACTCCCAAGCCTCAAAAAAAGCCTTGGATGCAGTCGCCCGAGCTACAGCCGTTACGAATCTTGGCGCCGGTTGATGACTAGCCGCGCAATGGCCTTTATGGCCAACGATCGGTATTACAATTGGACAGTAGGATTTCTTGAGAGTGTGCGCTGCCGCAATTCTGTGCTTCCTATTTTTTGGATCCCTTATGACTCCCATACAAGAAGAATTGCATCGCTTCGCCGCGCATTCGATTTCGAGATGGCAGACGTAAACTTCAGCGCTCTGGATGCGTTTGCTGATCGGCTGTTCCCGTCACGTCCCGCTAAACGACGGAATCTACGGAAGTATGCAGCGCTAGCTCTGCAATACGATGAGGTTGCGTATTTTGATGTTGATCTCGTGCTGTGTATCGACGCGGCACGCCTTTTCGGACACGTGAAGGCCGGAGAGGCGGACTTGATCTATTTCTCGACCAGTCCAGGCTTCGCCTTTCGGCGCGAGCAGATGCCGCGCGCCCACCAGCTATTTCCGGGCTTGGTTGAGATCTCCGCCGGCGCGTTCGTTTCCTCCCGAAACGTCTTGACCATCGAGCAGGTCATCGATGTCGTGAACAGCAATGTCGAGCTGTATCTGTCGTTGAGGCGGGACGGAGTGTTCGATCAACCTGTGCTGAACTTCGTCCTCGCAAAGTGCGGAAAAAAGCCCGTGCACATTCGCGATTGCGACCCCACTCTCGCCGGGATGGCCTGGTCGAGGAACCGTCAGATCGGTTTCGAAAATGGCGCTCCCATTGGCTTTGAAAATGGCCGGCTTGTCGAATTAGCGACCAAACGCGAGGTAGTGGCAGTGCATTGGGCGGGGGGAATAAAGCTGGCTTTCGAAATGATAGATCCTCGAGCGTGGTCGCTCGCACATTTCCGCTCCAGCTACGTCAGGCGTGGCAAGCATCGTGTTATGGCTCAAACGTCCGGACTGAACGTATTTGGGCAAAGCCGGGCGAACTAATTATACGTCTGTGGATGAGTCGGAGTCTAAGGAGAATCCAGCAAAGCAACCTGGACATCAGTCCTCGCCGGCGGTCGGTGAATAGCGGCACGCCACTCAACGTGAGTAGTCATGAGCATTGCCGAGAATATTCCCGAAGCGATTTCACTGGTCCGGTCGCTAGGCGACGGCTGCCTCCTCGTTGCATTCTTGGGATGCGTATTCATGCTGGTGGCGTCGGCTTGCGTACTGGGTTTTCCCGAGCAGGAGACGGCCGCGCCCGCAATGTTGCCGCCGGTGACGGTGCTAAAGCCCTTGCACGGTGCAGAGCCCGGCCTGCCGGCTCGTCTCGCCGCGTTCTGCCGGCAGGAGTACAGCGCTCCGGTGCAGGTTTTATGCGGTGCGCAAGACTACGCGTCGCCGGCCGTTGCGGCGGTGCGAGGCCTGAAGGCCGACTTCCCCGACACGGCGATCGAGCTTGCCGTCGACCAGCGCAGTCATGGCGTCAACCGCAAGGTATCGAATCTGATCAATCTGATGCCGCGCGCCCGCCATGATACGCTGGTGCTGTCCGACAGCGACATCGTCGTCGGGCCGGGCTATCTGCGGGCCCTTACCGCGCTCTTGGGGTCGCCGCGCGTCGGCGCCGTGACCTGCCTCTATCATGGCATCAGCGGCGAAGGACTATGGACGCGGCTGTCCGCTCTCGCCGTCAACTCGCAATTCCTGCCGCAAGCGGTCACCGCGGTCAGTCTCGGGCTGGCGAAACCATGTTGCGGCGCCACCATCGCCTTGCGCCGGTCGACACTCGACCGCATCGGCGGCTTCGGCGCCCTTGCCGACGTGCTCGCCGA
>JBEKAE010000082.1:0-4997 GCA_050018375.1 Candidatus Acidiferrales bacterium
GCCAGCCACGCTGTCCTGCGAAACCGTGAGATTCGCACTGCCAGTGTTCGTCAGAGTGACCGTCTGCGAGCTGCTGCCGCCAACGCTCACGCTTCCAAAACTGACGCTCGACGGCGTGAGCGTCAATTGTGGCTGCGTGCCGGTTCCGCTCAAGGAAACTGTCACCGAATCGGAAGCATCGCCCGTCACCGTGAGATTGCCGGTGACGGCTCCGGCAGACTGCGGAGCAAACTGAACTTGAATGGTGGCGCTTTGGCCAACGGCCATCGAGGACGTAGGCGCTGCGCCACCACTTTAAAGCCCGCGCCGGAAATTGTTGCCTGTGAAATATTGACTGCGGCCGCCCCAGTGTTCTGAACGCTCAGGCTTTGAGTCGAATTGCCGCCTACTGAAACGCTTCCGAAGCTCAGGCTGCTAGAGCTGGCTGAGAGCACTCCGGAAACGTCCCCTTGCGCCTTGGTCTGCGGTGAGGACGCCTTTGTGTAAGCCGTGCAGCTCGAGAGGCCAATGGCTGCCAAGATTACGACGAGAGTGGCAAAGACGCTGCCTGGTACTCGCTGGAACCGGCATTTCCCTGGCTTCTGTGCATTCGAAGGTGGGACCCGACGATTACCCTTGTCGGCACAGTTTCTCATCGCACCCAGAGTCTAGGAGCCGTAAGGAGGCACTTCTACTGGACGGCGGAACCAAGAAAGGGCAGGACCCTTCTCCTGTTCAATCGGTCAGCAGACGCCTGTACCTCGCGCAGAGGGAGATCGCTATGATCTTATAGGAGAATAAGTTAGCGGATAAGGCGGGATGGACTGCGCCAAGGATTGGTTGGTGACAAAGTCCTGGGAACGCCCATTCGGTCAGACTGGCCGCGGAGACAGGGCGGGGCGCGAACCGTGCTAGACTGAAAACGAAGCGGCAGGGATTCGCTCGCGAGACGTATGCGGAATCAGGTCACCCAGCACAAGCCCGCGTCATCCAATCCGCGATGGTCGAACCGCATTCTGATCGCTGCCGCAGTCGGCATACTCTTTCTCACGCTCTTCCCGTTCCGTCTTGTGTCTCATGCGAGATTGCCAGGGCATACGTCCCCGTTTTTCCTGGGGGGGCCCGGGAAGGACGTGGGGCCAATTGACGCCTTCCTGAATGTCCTGCTCTTCGTTCCTTTTGGGTTTGGTCTTGCCGACAAGCTTCGCGAGCGAGGGAAGCCGCGTGCGGCGACCGCCGCTTTAGTCCTGGTCGCCGGGGCGCTGCTCTCCTACGGAATCGAATTCCTTCAGTTTTACATTCCAGGGCGCGATTCCGGGTGGGAAGATGTGCTGACCAACGGCACCGGGGCCTTCGTTGGTGCCCTGCTCTTCCACGCCTGGGGAGGAGC
The DNA here is from genome assembly GCA_050018375.1 of Candidatus Acidiferrales bacterium. Lineage (GTDB taxonomy): Bacteria > Acidobacteriota > Terriglobia > Acidiferrales > UBA7541 > Palsa-295. The sequence continues at coordinate 1,370 of JBEKAE010000082.1, forward strand.
GCTGCTGCGGTTCCTCTCTCAGATCGATGCGGCGCTCGGGGCCTTTTTGACGTGGCGGAAAGCCGCTCTGACTCTTGTCATCTACTTTGCATGTTGGTTCGCGATTTCCTCTCACTTGCAGAAACAAACGCGGCTGAGCAATTGGGATCCGCACTGCCTGCTGACGGTCGGCAACGACGCCGCAGGCCAGCCTTCGACAGGTTGGCAGGGAGAAGTGTTTGAGTTGCAGTTGTGGGACCGGGCCCTGCCGGATGTGCTCGCAACCGCCTTGACGGCAGGAGTAGGGCCGACCGACACGCCAGCCGTCCCGGTCGCTGCATACGCTTTTACGGGTTCCCCTCCCTTTCAGGATCAGATGAAGTCTCTTCCCGAGCTGTCCTGGGCTTCCGGCGCTCCGGCGGCAGCAGATCCAAACGAGTTGGTGCTGGACGGCAAATCTTGGCTTGCATCGGAGGCCCCCGCGTCAGACCTGGTCGCTGACCTGCAACGGACAAATCAATTCGCTGTTCGCGTCGTTTGCAGGCCGACGCAAGTAGCCGGATCGGATGGCCGGATCGTTTCGCTCTCGCGGTCCTCGGGCCTCATGAACCTGGGTGTCCGCCAGGAAGACGCCAATCTTGTCTTTTGGTTCCGCAATCCGCTTTCCGTCAAGCATGCATTGCTGGCGTGGTACGTCCCGAACGTGTTTGCGATGGCTCAGCGGCGCGACATCCTCTACTCCTACGACGGCTCGAACCTGTCCCTGTTCATAAACGGGAAGAAGGAACCGCATGTCTATCGATTGGGACCCGGCACGGGTCTCGCGCGCATGCTCCGCCGGGTCAAACCGGCCGAGCTGGATGGCTACGCCGATATCTATTACGCAGCTGTATTTTTCCCCGCCGGGGTTCTTCTTGGAATTGCGGCGGGGAGACTCAGCCCGCGCAACGCAGCCGGCTGGTTGTCGCTGGCACTCGGTCTGCTCGCACCTCCATGGCTGTTCGAGCGTTTGCTGATCTCCGCAAGCGGCCGCTTCTTTTCGCCCCAGTACGTGGTCCTTTCGCTGGTTCTCCTCTGCGGAGGCGCACTCTGGATCAACGCAGATCGCCGACCGGAGACCCGCGCGGAATGACGCCGGCCACCCTTCTGGAACTTCGCTTTGCGCCTACACGAAACAAAAGAATCGGTCTATCAGGCGCCCAGTCCTGCTAGAATCTGGTTTTTCAATCGGGGGTGAGGCTCGATGGCTGATGCGGTAGCGGAAAAAGTGATCGCGACGCTCGCGTCTGTGAAACGCATTCCGGCCGAGAAAATCACGCTGGACACCAACCTGCGGGAAATGGGCATCGATTCCCTCGATGTTTTCACACTTCTCTTCGAGCTCGAAAACGCCTTCAAAATCTCGATCCCGGATGACGACGTCCGCTCGATCAAGACCGTCAACGACATCGTCGAAGGCGTCAAGAAACTGCTTGCCGCTGCGCCTCCGGACACGTCGGTCGGTTCCACCAGCACGGCGGATTAACGAATGGCGGCGCGCCGGGTGGCAATCACAGGTCTTGGAATCATCTCACCGCTCGGCCTGAATCTCGCCGACACTTGGAACGCGCTGCGCGAAGGACGCCCCGCCATCGGCCCGATCAAGTCCGTCGACGGTTCCAAGTGGGGACTGAAAATCCAGAACGGCGCCGAAGTCCGCGGCTTCGATCCGCTGAAGCACTTCGCAGGCGGCAAGGACGCGCAGCTCGACCGTTTCGCGCAATTTTCCGTCGTCGCGGCCCGCGAGGCCATCCGCAATTCCGGCATCGAGCTCACGCCCGATTTGCGCGAGCGCTCCGCGATCGTCTGCGGTTCGGCCGTCGGCGGACAGGCGGCGATCGAGGCCGGCTTCGAAGACCTATACATTCAAGGCCGCGGCCGCGTCCACCCGCTCACGATTCCGAAGACGATGTCGAACGCCGGTGCCAGCCACATCTCGATGGACCTCGGCCTCAGCGGCCCCGTCTACACGATCTCGACCGCCTGCTCGTCCGCCAACCACGCCATCGGCCAAGCGTTCCGCCTCGTGCGCGATGCCGAAGCCGATTTCGCCGTCACGGGCGGAAGCGAAGCGATTTTCACGGTGGGCATGCTCAAGGCCTGGGAGGCCATGCGCGTGATTGCGCCGGACACGTGCCGTCCCTTCAGCAAGGACCGCCGGGGCATGATCCTGGGCGAGGGTGGAGCGATGTTGATTCTCGAGCCGCTCGACGCCGCAAGGGCGCGCGGCGCGAAGGTCTACGCCGAGATCTGCGGATTCGGAATGACTTCGGACGCGCACCATCTGACGCAGCCGACCGTGGACGGGCCCGCACGCGCAATGCGAGGCGCGTTGCGCGAAGCAGGGCTTGCGCCGGAAGCCGTGGGCTACATCAACGCGCATGGGACCGGCACACCCGGCAACGATCCCGTGGAGACGCGGGCCATCCGCGAGGTCTTTGGCGCGCACGCGGATAAGATCGGAGTCAGCTCGACGAAGTCGCTTCACGGCCACGCGCTCGGCGCGGCCGGCGCGCTCGAAGCGGTCGCCACGGTTCTCGCGCTCCATTACGGCATTCTGCCGCCGACGGCGAACTACAACGAGCGCGATCCAGAATGCGATCTGGATTACATTCCCAACCAGTCCCGTGCAGTCCAGGTGGAAGCCGCACTCTCGAATTCGTTCGCGTTCGGCGGTTTGAACGCAGTCGTGGCGTTTCGCGCCGCACAGCGTTAGGACCAATACACGCGGATTACTAGAAGAGATGGAGCAGGAATGGAATGATTCCGCCCCAGCCGGCAGGGTTGATCTCCCACGTGCGCGTCAATTCGTCGGCGCATGAGAGCGTGATCATGATTCCTAGCCAAAAGAAGCCGGCCAGAATCACGATTCTCGTCAAACCCGTGGCGTATTTCACGTGCATGAAGAAAAGAACCACGAGCATCATCTTTGTCACTGCGATCGCGAGCGCTACGACCGTGTTCCATCGCCCAAGATCAATGTAGGCGACCCCCGTCGTGAGCGCGGTGCCGGCCATCAAGGCGAAGAAAACCAAGAGGTAAGTGCTGACCGGCACGACGTGCCCGGTGTGACCAGAGTGTTCCGACATCAGTGTCGCCCTCCCCTAATGCCTAGTAGCGCCCGCCAATCAGGTACAGAAGCGCGAAAAGGAAAATCCAGACAATGTCGACGAAGTGCCAATACAGCCCGCTGATCTCAAGCGGCGCGTAGTATTCCGGCGAGAACTTGTTCCGCGCTGTCATGATCACGAGCACAGTCAGGATGCCGAGCCCAGCCACCATGTGCAGGGCGTGCACACCGGTCATGAAGAAATAGAAGCACATGAACATCTGAACGCCCGGGGCATGTGGACCGTTGTAGGCCCAGCTGATTCCCGGAACGATCCCGTCAACATAGTCGCGATACCATTCAAACCTGAGCTTGAGGCCCAGGAACAGCGCGCCGAGGATCATCGTCAGAATCAGCCAGAAGATGATTTGGCCCTTCCGCTTGCCGGTCTGCGCGGAGCGGATCGCCAACGCCATCGTCAAGCTGCTGCAGATCAGCACGTATGTGTTGGTGGCGCCGAATTTGACCTCGAGCAAATGGCTGCCCGTGACGAACGACTCA
>JBEKAE010000083.1:0-5878 GCA_050018375.1 Candidatus Acidiferrales bacterium
CCGAAGGCTTCAGCCATTTCGTTACCTCCATAGCTGCTCCGGTTGCTTCCGGCTGGAGCGGTTGCCGGGTGGGACTTACACCCACTGGAAAGCGCCGCCTTTCCACGGCGCACGGGTGAAGCGGACATCACAAATTGCAGCCGTCATGTCCGCTTTTGATGTGATGGACGGCGCCTGCTCCCGGCAACGAAATGCGATAGGGGGATCGTTGCCTTCTCAGACATGAGAGTGAGCTTTGGCGCAGTTGTGGCTCTTCACGCATCCGGAAGGAGGAACGGCAGCGCGCGTAGGCGGGTCCCGGTTGCGGCATAGATCGCGTTGCCGACCGCTGGTGCGATGCCGGGCGTCCCGATCTCGCCGACGCCGCCGATGTCGGCGCCCGAATTGACGACATCGACCAGAATGTCGGACGCATTATCAAGGGTGGGGACAGGATAGTTGTCGAAGTTCTTCTGGACGACGTGGCCATCCTCGATATCGAGCCGCCCGAACAGCGCCGCCGACAGGCCGAAATTGATCGCGCTTATCTGCGAAATTGCGTCCTGCTGTGAAGGATTCTCAGCAAGGAACGAGGCCTCGCCCATCGCATTGATTTTTGACGCGCAGCAATACGTGGCGTGGCTGTCGCAAGTGACCCGCAAGACCTATCGGCTGCTCTCCGAGGCCGAATACGAATATGCGGCGCGGGCTGGGACGACGACGGCCTATCCGTGGGGCAGCGCCATCGGTTGGCCATACCGAAGCTGTCATTAGAAAAGCCCCGGACGATCGACCTCGATCTTCTTCGCAGGCTTCTGGGCCTCAAGCTTCTTAGGAAGCGTCAGCGTGAGTACGCCGTTCTTGAAGCTCGCTTCGATTTTGTCGGCGTCGACACCTTCCGGCCTGAGCGCTTTCCTGAATTTTTACAGAGATTCTGGTCACATTTTCAGCCATGGCAAAGTGCTCCAACTTGAAGACACCTGTTAACGAGCTGTGATCAATTGCGCGAAAAAACAATCGCCCTTTGTCAAAAAAAGATTTTTGGTTTCTTTGATCCAAATCAAAATGGGTCCGGAAGCACTCCTACCGCGTGCCGACGAGGTGATCGAATGACCCGCGCAATATGCTGCATTGCCTGAGTCGGCTCCTGGCCCTTAGCGCCGGATCACGTTTTGATGGCTGACGGTCGCTATCGGAGTTGAAGCGGACATGTACGAGCCTGGGCCTTGACCATGTCAGTCGAGAATGACCCTGAGCGGACCTACGTAGTGGATGCCCCAGCGTCTCACTCGGGAGCAAATCGCCGAGCACTCATTCTTCCGGCAGCCCGGCCTTGCGCAGGCTATCGTAGACACGCTCGCGCTGAACCAAATAAGTCGGATTGTCGCCCCAGGCGGCGGCGTGTAAGCGGCGGATCGTAAAGATCGGATCGAGCGTGAGGGTCGCCTGAACCGCTACGCGTGCCTCATCCAGGCGACCGAGTTGCGCCAGGGCGGCAGCGAGGAAGAGATGCGTGTTACGAAAGTTTCGATTGGCCTCGATGGATCGGCGCAGCCAGGCGACCGCCTCCTCGTCCCTGCCAAGCAAGTGCTTCGCGGCACCCGCCACCGTCATCCAAAGGTAGGCATATGTGTCGTGGGGGCTGAGCCTGAGCGATTCGAGGACGTGGCCTTCGGATTCCTCGGCGCGTCCGATGGCCATCTTCGCGTTGCCGATGGCGGCGTGAGCAGTGGATAAATTTCGATCTAGCACCAACGCTCGCTCGCATTCCGCAATGCCTTGAGCCGCGTGATTGGTAGCTGTTAGAACGGCCCCCAAATACGCGTGGGCCATGGCGTGATTGGGCGTCAGGAAGAGCACCTTGGTCAAGGTTGCCTCGGCCGTTGCGAGACGCGCGTTGCGGTCGTCGCTCGTGTAGAAAGCACCAATGCAAAAATCTACTGCCGCTATGCCGACTAGCGCATCAACGTTGCCAGGATCGAGGGCGATGGCGCGCTCAAAGCAAGTGCGCGCCCGCGACAAGTTTTCGAGCGAAAGGCCCTGGTTGTAGAAGGCCATGCCCTGGAAATAGACGTCCATCGACTCGGGGTGCGGCGAGCGCTCCGCGCGCCGCGCCTCGGCGACGATCAGTTCCGTGCCGATTTGGTTGGCCAGACGCGCGACGATTTCGTCCTGCATATCGAAGAGATCGACCACCGGTTTGTCGAAGCGCTCGGCCCATAGGTGGTTGCCGGTCTCGGCGTCGATGAGCTGCACGTTCACGCGCAGGCGATTACCGCCACGCTGCACCGAGCCTTCGAGGACATAGCGGACGCTCAACTCGCGGCCGATCTGCTTTACATCGACATGCTTGCCTTTGTAAGTAAAAGCCGTGTTGCGCGCGATCACGAAGGAGCCAGAAATGCGCGAGAGGTCGGTCGTGAGGCTCTCGGTCACGCCGTCGACGAAATAATCCTGCTCCGGATCGCCCCCCAAATTGGCGAAGGGAAGAACCACGATCGAGAGACGCGGCGCTGTTGAAGCCGAGGGCGACTTCACCTGTGCTGCTGGTTTCGCTTGCGCTGGGACGCCGACCTCCAGGGAATAGACCCGAACCGGCTCGGCGATGTTCTTGAGTTGGGTCGCGCCAAGGTCATTGACCGCGAGATCGAGCCGCGCCTTCACTTGCCGATAGGCATCCTCCGAGAGGCAGATCGCGCCGGGCTTGGCGATGCCCTCCAATCGAGCGGCGATGTTTACGCCATCGCCCATCAGGTCACCGTCGCTCTCCTCGACAACGTCGCCCAGATGGATGCCGATGCGAAACTCGATGCGGCGTTCGGGCGGCAGGCCGGCGTTGCGCTCGACCATGCCGTTCTGCACCTCGATGGCGCAGCGCACGGCGTCGACCACGCTGCGGAATTCGATGAGACTGCCGTCGCCGGTGCGCTTGACCACGCGGCCGTGATGTACGGCAATAGTCGGTTCGATCAGATCACTACGCAGTGCCCGCAACCGCGCCAGCGTACGATCCTCGTCAGCACCCGCGAGACGGCTGTATCCGACAACATCCGCCGCCAGTATTGCCGCGAGTTTGCGGGTCTCGGCCATGACTGCCCCTCAGGCACACGCCAGATTAGCACAAAGGCCGGGCTTAAAACCGACCCATTTAGCCATTGAGCGATGTCTGTTGGTGGCCCATCTCTGCCGCGCCGACCTCGCGCCTCCGTGTCCGTTATTAGGTGTCTAGCTGCCGCGCTGGTCCCATGGCCGGCGCGGCAGTTGATGACCCTTAGCGTCGTTTCGCCGGCGGCAATTGACGCATTGCGAAAGGTCTGCTCGATCATCTCGTCTCGGCGAGCGTTAGAGGCCGTTTCGAAATTGGTTGTCAGGCGTGGAGCTCAGCGAGCAAGGCTTTGGCTTCTTTCAGATCGCGCGTATCGAAACCCTCGGTGAACCAGCCATAGACCGAAGCGAGCAGATCGTGGGCCTTATCGCGCTTGCCCTGATCGCGCCAGAGCCGCGCCATGCTCATCGCGGCGCGCAGTTCCCAGGAATTTTGCCTGCTGTTTGCGCACCCGCTGTCTGCTATCATTCATGCCGGCCCAGAGTTCATCTTGGGAAATATAAGCTAGAACAGGGGGATATCATGCACGCCGTTGTGAGAACCTATTCAGGTAAAGGATCGAAGAAGCTGATCGACATAATCGAGAAGAACCAGACGGAAGTGGAAGGGCTCCTCCGGGCGATCGAAGGTTTTGTTGGCTATTACCTGGTCCGCACCTCTCGTGGCGGGTTTTCGGTGTCCGTCTACCAGGACAAGGTCGGCACCGACGAGAGCATTCGGGTGGCGCGGGATTGGATCGCCAAGAATGCTAGCAATCTCGGCGCCGCTCGTCCGACCGTCTCAGAAGGCACGGTAGTCTTCCAATTGAAGTGATCTGCGGACGCGCACCACTGTAGCCACCGAGCGTTACTTCCGCTTCTTTGCAGGTTTTACTGCTGGCACTGCTGCGCTGGCCATTGACGGCGAGAGCGAGTGAGCAGCCGCTTTGCCGGCGACGTCCGCTTTGAGAGGTGGGTTCAACCGATCGACGCAACACCTTCTAATCTTGCCAGATGAGGAGGTATGCGAATGGAGGGGAATGCACGGATATGGTTCACGCCGAAGCAGAAGGCTGAGCTCTGGGAGCGCTGGAAGAACGGTCAATGTGTGGCCGACATCGCGCGGGCGCTTGAGAGGAGGAACAAGAGCGGCGTCTATCGGGTCTTAGCTCTCAATGGCGGAATCGCTCCTGCCAAATCTTCAGGTGATCAATCGCCATGTTCACGCCAAAAAATGCGCGACCGAAGCGCACGACCGGCACGCGCGAACTCGTGATACCCAAAACGCCCTACATCGTCCCCTACCGCGTGCGCGGGACAAAAATCGAGATCGCTCGCGTTTACCACAGCGCCCGCCGCTGGCCCGACCGCCCCTAGCGTCACGCTACGGCCCGCGAGCCAACTGGCAACCAATCCCCATCCGGGGCTCAACCAAGCCACCGCGCGCGGGCAAACCCTCCAAAATCCGTGACGTGAATTTCATCGCGTCGGCGCCCATCATGCCCGAGTGATACTCGGATGATTCAGACGGTGGGGTGCGCGGAACCTGATCGTCTAGCTAGGCCACCTTGGCGTGTGGTGCAGTGTGGTTATGGGCCACTGTGCACGATAGCTCGTGACCGCAGTTTACACAGACGAGTACCTCGTCCTCCCAATCAAGTTCGCGGGTGTCTGACTCGACCTTCTTGAGTCGCAATTCGCCACCGCACAGGTCGCAATGCGACGAGGGCGGCGGCTGAATGAGGGTGCGCATATTATTTCCTTTCGCCCGACATGCTTCGCAGCGAGGGAACGGGACGCTCGAAAGGGTCCCGATTGAAAGGTTGGATTGAAGGCCCGAACGCTTTGCGCTGGCGTCTCGACCGCAATTACGCTGCGCCTTTACCGCGACAAAGTCGAGAAAAATTGCGGACACCCCACGGCTCAACCAAGCCCCCGCCGCCGCCTCTTCCCTTCCAAAATCCGTGACGCGGATTCACAAGAAAAAGCGGCCAGGACCGGAACCGTTCGGTAAAGGGGTTCGGTCAAGGCCGCCGGCTCAAGTTGCTCAACTGGAGAACTTGCTATTGTTTTTGAGCCGAGCGTGAACGGTAAACGCCCTCAGCTCAAACCGCCTTGATGTAGATCAATGGTCCTACTGCCACCAGGTGCTGATCTAACGCCGAGCACGTAAGGGCACCGCAACATGTTCCAAAGCGGAGATTGAAAATGGCGCTCGGCACCGTGAAGTGGTTTAATTCCCAAAAGGGGTACGGCTTTATTCAGCCGCAGGCCGGCGGAAAAGATGTGTTTGTTCATATCTCGGCTGTCGAGAAAGCCGGCCTCAGCGGTCTCGCTGAGGGTCAGGTTGTCGAATACGAGGAAGTCGCGGACAAAGGAAAAACATCGGCACAAAATCTCAAGGTTCAACGCTGATAGATACTGGTAGAAGTGCCGGACACTGGCCCGACCAAACCTCACACCCGTTGTGTTTCCGGAGGTTTATGCGTTCTGCGCCAAGTGACCGGCACTAACCGGGAGACCCCGACTTTGGTTGGGGTCTCTTTTTGTTTAGCGCCTCGGCCAGGTGCCTTCAACCAATCCCGAGTTGAAGCGGACATGGACGAGCCTGGGCCTTGACCATCTCAGTCGAGAATGACCCACTTCGGACATAATGCGCGTGGTTGCCCCCTTGGCCCCGCGCGACGCTCAACCGAAACTAGCCCTTCGTTACGACGGGAGGCGGAGGTGCTTTTCCCTTTCCCCCAACCGGGTACTTGCCTTTGCCCGCGCAGCCGGCAACGCTCAATGCCAATGCCAGCGAACAAACGATAGC
>JBEKAE010000084.1:0-8927 GCA_050018375.1 Candidatus Acidiferrales bacterium
CGAGGTCATCATAAATCTGCACCTTGCGCGCGTGCTCTTCCCATTGGGCGATGGGAAACGTAGGCCCTTTGCCGGTCATCTGCATTGCACCGCGCACCTTGGTCTGCATCTTTGCGAACGCAGAAGGTTCCGGATCGAAACCACATACGGCGTAGCCATATGCCGCCGCCTGGATCGCAATCTGCGTTCCCATGGTACCCAAGCCTACGACGCTGATTTTTTCGATTGGTTTCATTTCTTTTTACTCCGCCTTATGGTTCGGAGGGGTGTCCTTCGAGCCGCTCGCTCCGTACATCCAAGATAACTTGAAAAGGGCTCTCCATCCATAGATATGTCCGCTTGTGATGCTGTGGCACATCGTGTCATTCGCGGCACCGCAACATCATCTCTGAAATTGGGGGAAGAACGAACTCATCGCGGACATCGCATTTCGGTGGAAACTCACCCTGAACAGACATCGCGTGAGAAAATTTCATTCCGCCAATCAAGGCACCTGCAAGCCTCCGTGCAGCTAAGATACGTCCGTCAAAAAGTCCTTCAGTTCCTCAAAGAAGCGCGGCAGGCCGGGGTCTTGCTCCAACAGGACATGATTCTTCCCCGGTAGCGCCACGAAGCGTGTACCCGTTATTCCCGCCGCCAGTCCGCGGCCCAGATCGCTCGGAACCCTCGGGTCGTCGCGAACATGCATGACGAGTGTCGGCGCCCTCACCTGGGACAAGAGTTCGCGCACGTCGAGATCGGCCACCGTTTCCAGATAGCGCGCCGCGCATTCGGGCGACCCACTCAGACGTTGCAGTTCGTTAAAAGCTTCCATCTGGTCCTTAGTGGCGGCGGGCATCATCAAGGAGGTAAAGATCTGACGGAAGGCCGGATTGTCGGCGCCCCAGCCTTGCCTGACGAGCGTCTGCATCGCGGCAAAGCGTTCACGGTCCGCCGCCGTCACATTCGGCCGCTTCTTGGTCCCCACCGCAAAGCCGCCGTAGAGGATCAAATGCGACACCCGCTCCGGATGCCGGACAGCATAGGCAATCGATACGGCGCAGCCCTGCGAGACCCCAAGTAACGGAAAACGGTCGAGTCCGGCGGCGTCGGCGACCGTTTCCATGTCGCTTACCCACGCATCGAGCGAAATCTCGCCGACGTCCCAATCCGATAGTCCGTTGCCGCGAGCGTCGTATCTGATCAAAGTGTGGTTATTGGCGAGTCCAAGGAGGAAATGCCGAGCAATCGGCAGTTCCCAATCATACTCGAGATGACCAAGCCAATGCGCCGACCTCAGAATGGGCGGTCCCGTACCGACCGTCGCGTAGGCCAGCCGGACGCCGTCGGGTGCCTTGCAGTAGCGAATCTCCTGCTTGAGGTTTGCGGTGGTAAGAAACTGGGAACCGGGGGCCACCGCGGTATCGAAAAGGATCCCATAGACCTCGACAGGTTTGACGATATTCTTGAGATTCTGCCGGCCGAGTTCGCGATAGGACAGATCAAGTTTACCCTCGATCTGATCCAGCACTTGGCGCGAAATGCAGATGCCGCCGCGATCGGCGATGCCTTCTAGCCGGGCCGCAATATTAACCCCGTCGCCCATTAGATCGCCGTCGCTCTCCTCGACCACATCCCCCAAATGGATGCCAACGCGGAACTCGATGCGGCGCTCAGGCGGTAGGCCGGCGTTGCGCTCGACCATGCCCTTCTGCACCTCGATGGCGCAGCGTACGGCGTCAACAACGCTGCGGAATTCGATGAGAATGCCGTCGCCAGTGCGTTTCACAACGCGGCCATGATGCACTGAAATCGCCGGGTCAATCAGATCGCTGCGCAGCCCTCGAAGCCGTGCCAGCGTACGATCCTCGTCGGCCCCGACCAGACGGCTGTATCCGGCAATATCGGCCGCCAGTATCGCCACGAGTTTCCGGGTCTCGCTCATGATTTTCCGCCACAATCCGTAGAAACGGGCGAGTTTTGCCCCTCCGAGATGTGGCAAAGAATATCACGCCTCAATGCCGAGTTCTGCGACCTAATTCAGGGTGCTTCGAGTGACAAGGGATGTCGCCTTCTGGCCCATAGCGACGCGCCGCCTCAGGATGGCTGAGCGTCGCTTTCGGCGCAAAGCGGAAATGACGCTATTATCACTCCCATGCGCCGCTTCCCGCCGCCCTGGACCGTCGAGGAGCATAACAACGCGTGCTTCATCGTGAGGGACGCCACCGGGCAGGCGCTTGCGTAAGTCTATTTCGAGAGAAGCCCCCTGAGCCGTCAGTTGCGGCGGGCCAGAGGCGCTGCGGCACCGCGTTCCATCGGGCCCGGAAGGACCCAACAAATGCCAAACTCCCGCCACTTGTCCGAAATGTTTCGTTAAGTTGGTGGTGATGGCATATCCGCAGGGCCGCTAGAACCGACCTCCGTACGGCCTCGGCGGCTCGATCATCTCCCCAGCCCTCAAGCTGTGATCGAGCCGCTTCTATTTGCTCACGGCTCAAGTTCATGCCGCTGCCGCGCTTCAAGGTTGATCCGCGTCCAGCATCGTCGGCGCGCAGCACGCACGATGTCGCGAGCGTCATTCGGCGCGGTCTCGGTGACGGTCTGGCCTTACTTGCCAGACTGTGTCGGCCCGCGTTGAGCCGCAGCGGCGGCATATGCTGCTCGCGCCTCCTCCGCCTGATCTTTCCGCACGAGAGCATATCCCCTCTGAGCCATGCACCCTTGCGCCGTTGCGTCGGGTGCACCGGCGTCAAGATTGGCATGGCAAAAGGCTAAGTCGGTCTTGCCTTGCTCAAGCAGCGCCGGATCGTCCCCGATCCTTCGGCCGTCGGTTCTCACCCAAGCCATTTCTGGAGGCTTATTCGTCACGCAGCCAAAATTCACGCTGAGCGTGGCGATCACGCCAACGGCTAATGCTTGGCGCCGACGCATACTGTTCATGGGCTGACGATATCATACTCAGCGAAACGGCGTCCCTATCCCGTTTCCGGGTCACCCATGCCTCGCCGCCGCTAACCCCGCCGCGTAGCGGCGAACTTCACCAAGCTGCCGGAACTGCCACGCCGGGCACAGGCGGCTACAGACGCTGCGTTGTCGCTTGCCGTGGGCTATATTGGCCTCATGACCGAGACCCCGCCCACCAAGCCGCCGTTGCCGCCGCTGCGCGAGCGGCTCAAGCTCCCCGACCGCTTCGTCGACGTCACCGACCAGCACATCGGCGAGGTCTTCGTGCTCACCGGCTACGGTACGCACGACGGCTCGGCGCGCGGCGCGTGGACCAAGAAGGACAAACTTGCTGACGTTCTCCCGCCAGCATTTCTCCTCAAGAAGCCCCGCCGGTAGAAATTGGGTCGCCATCGACACCAATTTAGACGCCAGCGATGTGGGCATTCCCGTCGCTCGGCGGTTACCTTGAGGTTGTCGATGACCTTCCAGAGGCCGGACTTCTGGAACGCCTTCATGGCCTCAGCCATAGCCGACGGCACCTGGAACGCCTTCATGGCCTCAGCCATCCCCGGCGGCACCTGGAACGCCTTCATGGCCTCAGCCATAGCCGGCGGCACCTGGAACGCCTTCATGGCCTCAGCCATAGCCGGCGGCACCTGGAACGCCTTCATGGCCTCAGCCATCCCCGGCGGCACCTGGAACGCCTTCATGGCCTCAGCCATCCCCGGCGACACCTGGAACGAGACTTTCAGTTTCTTCAGCGCCTCGATCACGGACAAGTCAACGTGAGCCTTCCCGGTCGCCGCAAGTAATTGGCCGAGCGGATCCGTCTGCCGAGGTCGGGCACGCTCACGTGCAGCTGCCATGAGCGCGGGACTTTGCTCCTTCCACTTCCCTTGCCAGCGGCGAATTAGCGTTTGATCGGTTTCCCGCCAAGTGTGGCGCATCATAAGGCGCTTCATGGCCGTGGTGGGCTTTAGCGACGGTTCCCGGATCAACAATTCGGCAACCTGCGCCAGATAAGGCTCATCGTTTTTTCCGGAACCGCGCGGCCGACCGCGCGGACGCTTATCGTCGCTCATTGCCATCCGTCCTGTGCAACGTGGCGACTCTACCTTAGAGGAACGCGGCATGGTCCGACAGAGAGAAGAAATCAGCGGCCCAGATTTTTAGCGAGGAAAAATCCGTCGCCCACGGTACAGAAGCGAGGATAAATGCGTTAGAACTTAAATTTTCCTCGCCTCGCGCCCTCGCGGGGAGTTGCGCCCCTGGCGGCTAAGGTCTGTCGCGGCGCCGCAGATAGAGCGTTACCGCCACGACGATCACGAAGGCGGCGAAGGCCCAGCCGTTGTTGACGGCGGGCAGCAGGGGAATCAGGTCAGCGGGTTTCATTGGTGCCTCTACGATTCGCGTGAGGCCGTCCAATGTCAGCACATGGGAGACGGCCGCAACGCACCGCCCCGAGGCTGCGCTGTCAGCGCCGACCTGTCGGCCGAAAATGGGCGGAAAGGGGCGAAAACCTAGTTTTTGCCCTCGCGGGTGATCGCTTGCTAGAGCTTGCGAGCGCGTGGCCGAAGGGTGCTATCCGAAGGGTGCTCACCGCGCGTCGCAAGCCAGTCCTTCATGGCGCCTTCAATGTCGCTCTGCTTCTTCGGGATCAGCTCGCCAGCATACAGCTGACGGCAAATTTCGATCCATAGATCATCCCACCAGTCGGCCGGCGGTCGGCCGCCGGCGGTCGCGGTGGGTACTGCCGGCGCTTGAGCGGCGGCCGGCGAAGGTTTAATTTGCACCTTGCCGGCGCTCAAGTGTGGGTTGCCGGTAATTCGGCCGAGATCAGTCCAGGTAGCGAAATCGCCAAGTTCCCAGTCCTGTTCGAGGGCTTTATGTCCTTCAGCCCACCAGAACTCTTTTGGAATTTCCACATCGTCGCGCGTTTCGGTGTCGATCATCAGTCGTTGCGCGCGACAGCTGATCAACCCGTTATGCGCGCGGTTGCAGATTGCCATCCGTGCCGAATGGGTTGTCAGCGTGGGCTTAAGGAGCGTGAGCGCCGCTATTGCGCTGATCCATTCTTCTTTGCTCTCAACCTGCTCAGCTCGGGCAAATCCCGCTCCCTTAACAAAGCCAATTTCGACATCGCGCAACACGCCGTTTAATCGCTGCTGAAAAACCGCCGCATATTGCGCACGAATGCGCTTGTGATCGGCCGCAAAACCGTTCGGCGGAATACCGCCGAGGACGGCGTTACCGAGACTTTCCAGGTGCGGTCGTGCCCAGGCCGTAATCTCCGCCGGGGGGCGCTGCATGCGCTCGATAAAGTCGAGCAAGATTGGCTTTGCCTGCTCCATGGCGTTTTGGTGGATCGCATCGGCGGCCTTCGCGACCGTGACTATGACCCTATTGCTTTGGAGCGCGCCGACCTTGATCGCGTCGGCTTTGATGCGATTGGCCTCCTCCAACACCTTGTGGCGGGCCTCGTGCGTCAGGAGCGATAGACTTCGGTCTAGGTCGCCTTTAATCGGTCGCTCAAACATCGGTCACGTCACAGGACTTGTCGTTTCGGGGCGAACGCCGGTCCGGCGGATTGCCACAGGCTATCATCGTAGTCAGACACATAGCGTGCAAGCGCCCAGAAGAGTCCGGTGCTGGCCACTGACATCGCAGAGTCGAAGCGCCGTGCTAGAATCCATCCATGTCGCCCGCCCGCCACTTCCCGCCGCCCTGGACCGTCGAACAGCACAACGACGCGTGCTTCATCGTGAAGGACGCCACCCGACAGGCGCTCGGCTATTTCTACTTCGAGGACGAGCCCGATCGGCGCTCGGCGGCGAAGCTGGCGCCGACCGCGGCACCGATGTTGTTCAAACTTGGCTGTCGAGAAAGCCGGGGCTACATTCAATTCTTATAGACGATTGGTGACGGAGGAGGTGCCTGACCGAACGCGTAGTTCAGGCCTATTAGGCCACCATAGTTGGTCACGTTCTGCTCCCCTACCTGCGCCGTGAAGGAAGCAAGCGCGCTCCACGACCGATTAATCGTGACTTGCGTCCCGACAGATGCGGTTGCCCAGTCCCGGCCGGGAACGACTGCCGGCATCGAATAGCTCGGTGCTGCGATAGTGGTCAACGATGCGGTTACCACCCGGTTGAGCGAGTTGAATTCGTGATCCCACACGACCTGAGCGAAGGGGTGCCACATGCCCCAGTCGAAGTTTGCCTGATAGCCAAGCACACTAACCTCGGAATTGCGTGTTTGGTCGCCGAAAGCCAGGCTTGTGAAGCTTCCGGATTCCGTAAAGCCCGCAATCCACGCTGACTGCAGAATGAAGCCCGCGACGGGCCCGTGCGTGATGAAGCCACTGTGGATGTCGTAACCGACCTCTCCGGCCAGAGAGAAATCGGTCCCGTAAGTCGTGCCGTTGTTTGGTTGCACCGTTATGCCGATCGGAACCTGTCGGTTGGTCGTATCATTAAAAAATCCTACGCTGCCGATGAGGTTGCCCCACCATTGCCTGTCGCGGTACGCCGTATAAAGGCTTAGCGCTGCGTTGTTCTGCGTGAAGCCGCCGCCGAGAGAGAAGGTTGGGGTCACATAACCTTCGGTGACTGCGGCGCCGACCAGCCAGCCGTTCGCCCAGTGATAGTCAACGCCCAACGAACCCGAGATCGGGACTCCCGGATCATTTGGAAGCCCAGCGATGCTGTTATTTATTTGGAGATATCCAAGATCGCCATTCATCCAAACGTTCCACCCGGCGGGCTTTCGTTGCGAGAGGTCGATCTGCTGCTGGATGCCGTAGATCATTGATAGCGTCGTCTGGATCGCGGTTTCCGCTAGAAAGGATATTTGGCTCGGCGCAGAGAGCAGACTGAAGATGTAGTCGGAGGTGATGATCTCGCCGGCTTGGGTCAGATGAACGAAGTCCATGTACAGATGCGTCTGTAGCGCGTTCGCAGACACCAGAGTCCCGAACGTATTGCTCGGCGTCGTAGTCGGCGCGCACAGGGCGCCGTAACCGGTGACTAGGCCGGTCGCAGCGGCGAGAGCAGGGGAAAGGACGCACGCGGGTGAATTAAGCGGAGCGGTGATTCCGAACGCTAGAGGATTTGCCTGCACGGCAGCAATGAGCGCCTCGGTATCGGCAGGTATGAACTTCACTCCGGCAGCGGCAAGATCGTTCCAGGTTGCGGGGCCGAGCAGCTGTCCCAAGGCATTTTGGCCGGGAGCGGTCGCTGCCGGTGCGATCGGATACTCATTGCCGACAACGATAACGCGCGCGCCAGCGGCCTGCAGCTTGGCAACGGCAGTGGCGAGCGCCCCGGCTTCGGACAGAAGGATTCCGTTTATCGTCGCCGGCGTGAACACCGCTGGCTTCTCCGCGGCAAGCGCGAGCGAGGCGAATATGTCATTGCCGCCGCTGGCAATCAAATACAGGGCGTTAGGATTGGCCTTACCACCCACCGATGCCAAATAGTTGCCGATTTGCTCAGCGGTGCCCGGAAGGCCTAGGTTTCCCGGTGTGCCCAACGTGGATAGGTTTTGATGTCCGGGTCCAAAAAAGGCATCAAAGGTACCGTTGTCGAATGCCCCGCCGATGGCGAAGTTAGTCCCGCCGCCAGGTCCATTCACTTCGTTCGCCGTGGTGCCAAATTTGCCGGCGAGGATTTGCGTGTAGTTGGGCCCAGGCCCCGTGAAGTGTGCATTGCCGCCAGCGGCCAACGCAGCTTGGATCGCGTTATCGAAAGCGGTATTGCCGGTTTTGAAATTGGCGAACCAGCCCGCGTCCTCGGTGCTGTCGCCGAACACAATCGTCTGGTTGAAATTTTGTGCGGCTGCGAACTGAACGGAACTTACGAGCGCGGCGCACGCCAAAAGAGTTTGCTTGAGCTTCATGAATCCCCCCAACAAGGACCGCCGGTCGAGCCACTGACGGCTTCTATTCATGACGCATTTTGACTCAAATTCAGTTTAGCACAGCTCGTGGAGGGGAGAGTGTCACATTTGGGCCACATCCACTCGAAATCGGCAGCCCGGAGACCTAGCACCAGCGCTCTTCGTGCGCCTTCCACGCCGCCGATCTGGCCGAGCACTCACCAAGGACGAGGCCCGCTGCATGGCGGCGAACGTGGCCAAGCTGCCGGAACTGCTGCGCAGATCCAACGTCTGTTAGCCGCCGCTTAGTCCAACGCCGCGCTCGGCCAAAAGTTGTTGAGCTTTGCCAGTTAGTTTGTATTTTGCAGACGACTCTTGGTCAGCCGACACGACAAAACCCTTCGCAATAAGCTGATCAAGAACCTTCCTTTTATCTGCGTTCAAATTCGCGCCCCATCCTTCTAATACATCGCAAAGGATCGCAACCTCTTGGTCAGTAATGACGGCATCTGTCATGGTAAGCTTCGGGTTGTTCTTCGGAACCTCGTCCAGCAGCAGGTGCTTGTTCTCCATGAGCAGGTCGCCCGGTCCCCTCTGCCGCTTCTCGTCGTTGTCCTTTGCCACCACCACCGCCACCTTCTGATGTTCATCGACCCATTTCTTGAAGACGACCATACACTGGGCCTTTCTTTGTTGACGGCAATGCGCGCTCATCTCACTATGTCGCAATTTTACCCGACTGCGACATTACACATTACACACTTGGTGTGCTCAGTTGTTGATGTGAGGCTCCTCATGCAAAACGACATTCAGCAATGAGCTGTGGACTTCGATATTGCCGTTGTAATTTATTAAACCCAATTTTCTAAACTTGTTCATAAAGAAGCTCACGCGCGAGCGGGTGGTCCCAATCATCTCCGCGAGTGTTTCTTGGCTGACCGTAGCGATAGTCGGCTCTGGTTGGCTTTCCTTGCCACAATTCGCCAACAATAGAAGGGCACGTGCCAAGCGTTTTTCGCTCGAATTGAACAGTTGATCAACCAAGTCTGCTTCAACCCGGATAGTGCGGGTCAAGAGATGCGAGACGAAAAACTCGGAAAAGGCACGGGAGGTAACTATGAATATCA
>JBEKAE010000085.1:0-4632 GCA_050018375.1 Candidatus Acidiferrales bacterium
TGTCGTGCTAACTATCTTCATGGCGTTGCTTTCCTTTCGTGGAATCAGCACCCCAAGCCTAACGGCTTAAGGCGAGCAACGCTGCTCCTCCTATTTCAACATTCCCCGGGGCGATCCCAACTGAAATGACGTCGCTCGCTTACTGTCGGGCAAGAAGCTCGCCTCTCACAGTCTTGGAAGCGTGCAGCGATCGCTTTCGCGGTCACTCCGTATATAATTAACCCCGCGTTTTGGCGCGGGCATTCTTTCGGTATCGTGCCGACCATGAAACAATCGTCCGAGAATCAGCCACAGGAGGTTCTTGCCGGCCTCGTCGAGCGGGTCACGTACCATAATGCCGAGAATGGTTTTTGCGTTCTACGGGCCAAGGCGCGTGGGCATCGGGATGTCGTGACTGTTGTCGGCCATGCCGCAGCCATTGCAGCCGGCGAGTGGATCACGGCGTCAGGCGAATGGGTCAACGATCGGACACACGGGCAGCAGTTCAAGGCGCGGTTCCTGCGCACTTCGCCCCCGACCTCGGCCGACGGCATCGAGAAGTACCTCTCGTCCGGCATGATCCGGGGCATCGGCCCGGCCTACGCCAGGAAGCTCCTGCGCGCCTTTGGCGAGAAGGTGTTCGACGTGATCGAGGCCACGCCGGACCGGCTGCGCGAGGTCGATGGCATCGGGCCGGTTCGCGCTGCCAGCATTCTCGCCGCATGGGCCGAGCAGAAGGCGGTGCGGGAAATCATGGTCTTCCTGCACAGCCACGGCGTCGGCACGGCGCGGGCGGTGCGCATCTACAAGACCTACGGTCCGGACGCCATCCAGGTCATGACCGAGAACCCGTATCGCCTGGCAAGCGACATCCGCGGCATCGGCTTCAAGACCGCCGACGCCATAGCCATGAAGCTCGGCATCGAGAAGACCGCCATGGTGCGGGTCCGCGCCGGCATTTCTCATGCGCTGACCGAGGCGATGGATGAGGGACACTGCGGCTTGCCGACGGAAGAGCTGATACCGCTTGCCGAAAAGCTGCTCGAGGTCCCGCAGGAGCTTATTCGAACCGCCCTCGATCTCGAGCTGCAGGAGGGCACAGTGATCGCCGATCGGGTTAGCGAAACACCCTGCGTATTTCTGGCCGGCTTGTATCGGGCGGAGCGCACCATCGCCGAGCGGCTGATCCGCCTTGCGAACGGCAAGCTGCCTTGGCCCTGGATCGATGCGGACAAGGCCTTGCCGTGGGTCGAGCAGCGTATCGGTCTTGCTCTTGCTGAAAGCCAGGTCGCCGCGATTCGGCTCGCCCTGATGTCCAAGGTGCTGGTCATGACCGGCGGCCCCGGCGTCGGCAAAACGACCATCGTCAAGGCCATTTTGCGCATCCTCGCGGCCAAGGGCACCAGCCTTCTGCTGTGCGCCCCGACCGGCCGCGCTGCGAAACGTATGACCGAGGCGACCGGCTTCGAGGCCAAGACCATCCACCGGCTGCTGGAGGTCGACCCTAAGGGCGGCGGCTTTAAGCGCGGCGACGACAACCCGCTCGACTGTGACCTGTTGGTTGTCGACGAGACCTCTATGGTCGATGTCATGCTGATGCAGGCGCTCATGAAGGCAGTACCGGACAAGGCCGCTCTCTTGATCGTCGGCGACATCGACCAGCTTCCCTCGGTCGGTCCGGGCCAAGTGCTGGCCGATGTCATCTCGTCCGGCGCGGTGCCGGTGGTGCGCCTCACCGAAGTATTCCGGCAGGCGGCCCAAAGCCATATCATCGTGAATGCGCACCGCATCAACCAAGGTGTCATGCTCGATCTTCGCAAACCCGAGGGCGAGAGCGACTTCTATTTTGTCGAGGCTGATAATCCCGAGGCCGCGGTTCCGCGCATCATCGAGCTGGTCAAAACCCGCATCCCGCGCCGCTTCGGTCTCGATCCAATCCGCGATGTCCAGGTTCTCTGTCCGATGAACCGCGGCGGCGTCGGAGCCCGCTCCCTCAACATTGAACTTCAGGCCGCACTGAATCCGGCTGGCGAGCGCAAGGTCGAGAGATTTGGCTGGACCTTTGCGCCCGGCGACAAGGTCATGCAAATCGAGAATGACTATGACAAGGAGGTGTACAACGGCGACATTGGGTTTGTGTCGGACGTCGAGCCTGAGGAAGGCAAACTCACCGCCAGCTTTGACGGTCGTTCGGTCAGCTATGGCTTTGGAGAGCTTGACGCCCTGGTACCGGCATATGCTGCGAGCATCCACAAGAGCCAAGGCTCGGAATACCCAGCCGTGGTGATTCCGGTCATGACGCAACACTACGCCATGCTGCAGCGGAACCTTCTCTACACGGGCGTCACCCGCGGCAAACGATTGGTCGTATTGGTCGGTCAGAAGAAGGCCGTTGCCATCGCGGTGCGCAACGTCTCCGGCCGACGGCGCTGGTCGAAGCTGCGTGAATGGCTGATCCCGGATCTCTCGAAGCGTTATGTGAGTGCTTGATGTCAAGCATCACGCCGCTAGAGTCGCGGTTTTATTAGGCGAAAAAATAGTCATCTTGCAGACGTCGGGCGCCACCCCAGCGTGTGACGCTATACCTCCAACTGCAGACGTTCGGTTGCAGCGCAATATCTGTCGATATGGGCCAATAAGCGACATCCCCGGTCGCTCGAAACACCGCGAATTAGGTGGCAGAACTCGGTATTGAGGCGTGATATTCTTCGCCACATTTCGGAGGGCAAAACTGGCTTTTGTCCCACGGATAGCGGCGGAAGTCATGAGCGAGACCCGGAAACTCGTGGCGATACTGGCGGCCGATATTGCCGGCTATAGCCGGCTAGTCGGGGCCGACGAGGATCGCACGCTGGCGCGGCTTCGAGGGCTGCGCAGCGATCTGATTGACCCGGCGATTTCAGTGAATCACGGCCGCGTTGTGAAACGCACTGGCGACGGCATTCTCATTGAATTCCGCAGTGTTATTGACGCCGTGCGCTGCGCCATCGAGGTACAGAACGGCATGGTCGAGCGCAACGCCGGCCTGCCGCCCGAGCGTCGCATCGAGTTCCGCGTCGGCATCCATCTGGGCGATGTGGTCGAGGAGAGCGACGGCGATCTCATGGGCGACGGCGTCAATATCGCGGCCCGACTTGAAGGCATCGCCGATCGTGGCGGCATCTGCATTTCGCGCCAAGTGCTGGATCAGGTCGAGGGCAAGCTTGATCTGACCTATCGCGAACTCGGCCGGCAGAATCTCAAGAATATCGTCAAACCTGTTGAGGTCCATGCGATCCTTTTCGATACCGCAGTGGCGCCGGGCTCCCAGTTTCTTGCCACCGCAAACCTCAAGCAGGAGATTCGCTACTGCAAGGCACCCGACGGCGTCCGGCTGGCCTACGCGACGGTCGGTACGGGACCGCCCATGCTGAGGTCGGCGCATTGGCTTGGTCATCTCGAATATGATTGGGAACTGCCGATTGCTCGGCATTTCCTCCTTGGACTCGCCAATAACCACACTTTGATCAGATACGACGCGCGCGGCAACGGTCTGTCGGATTGGGATGTCAAAGAGATTTCCCTCGATGCCTGGGTGAGTGATATGGAAACCGTCGCTGACGCCGCCGGGCTCACCCGCTTTCCACTGCTCGGATTTTCACAGGGCTGCGCCGTGTCGATTGCCTATGCTGTCCGGCATCCGGAACGGGTATCGCATTTGATTTTGTACGGCGGGTTCGCGGCAGGGACTAACAAGCGGCCGGACGTGACGGCAGCGGACCGCGAACGCTTTGCTGCAATGAAGACGCTCGTCAAACAGGGTTGGGGGGCTGACAACCCAGCGTTCCGCCAGATTTTTACTTCAATGATGATGCCCACCGCCACCAAAGACCAGGAGGACGCCTTCAATGAGCTTCAACGGCTGAGCGGGTCGCCCGAATGCGCCACGCGCTATCTGGAGACGGTGGCCAATCTCGACTACGCGAACTCTTGTCCCAGGTAAAGGCGCCGACGCTCGTGATGCATGTTCGCGACGACCCCAGAGTTCTGAGCAAACTGGGCCGCGAACTGGCGGCGGGAATACCGGGTGCCCGGTTCGTTGCACTGCCGGGCAAGAACCATGTCCTCTTGGAGCAGGACCCCGGCCTGCCCCGCTTCTTCGAGGAGCTGAAAGACTTTTTGACGGACGTATCTTAGCTGCACGGAGGCTTGCAGGTGCCTTGATTGGCGGAATGAAATTTTCTTACGCGATGTCTATTCTGAGTTCGTTCTTCCCCCAATTTCAGAGATGATGTTGCGGTGCCGCGAATGACACGATGTGCCACAGCATCACAAGCGGACATACCTATGGATGGAGAGCCCTTTTCAAGTTATCTTGGATGTACGGAGCGAGCGGCTCGAAGGACACCCCTCCGAACCATAAGGCGGACTAAAAAGAAATGAAACCAATCGAAAAAATCAGCGTCGTAGGCTTGGGTACCTTAGGAACGCAGATTGCGATCCAGGCGGCGGCATATGGCTACGCCGTATGTGGTTTCGATCCGGAACCTTCTGTGTTCGCAAAGATGCAGACCAAGGTGCGCGGTGCAATGCAGATGACCGGCAAAGGGCCTACGTTTCCCATCGCCCAATGGGAAGAGCACGCGCGCAAGGTGCAGATTTATGATGACCTCG
>JBEKAE010000086.1:0-5120 GCA_050018375.1 Candidatus Acidiferrales bacterium
AGCGCCCGCGTAATCTCCTGCGGGAACAGATCGACCTCGCCAGCGGCCGGGTCAAATGACCTTTCCATGGTGATGTTGAAGCCCTGCTTCTCCGCCCGTGCCCCGTGGTAGGCGAGATTCAGGCTCTCCTCGACCAGGGTATTGATGTCCACTGGCCGGTGCTCGCCGGAACCCTGCCGGGAATGCAGCAGCATGTTCTTGACGATTGCGTCGGCGCGCTTGCCGTGCTGCACGACCTTGTCGAGATTGCCTTGCAGCGTATCGGTGATCTCGCCGATCTCTGCGCGCAGCTTGCTGTCGAGATGAACCCCGCCAAGCACCTCGCGTAATTCGTCGATGAGCTCGACCGAGATGGCCGAGAAATTGTTGACGAAATTGAGAGGGTTCTTGATCTCGTGCGCGATGCCGGCGGTCAATTGGCCAAGTGAGGCAAGCTTCTCAGTCTGGACCAGCCGGTCCTGCGCGGTGCGAAGGTCCTCTAGCGATTTCGCCAGTTCGCGCGTCCTAGCCTCCACGTTTTCGAACAGGCGCGCATTCTGGATTGCCACTGCCGATTGGTCGGCAAAGGTTTGCAACAGCTCGATGGTAGATTGCGGGAACTCGCCCGTTGTCTTGCGCCGGACCACCAGCGCGCCAACGATATGGTTTGGGCGCAGCAGCGGAATGATCAGGATGCTGCGATAGCCCTCGCGCAGGATGATCTCGTTGACCGGGGAGGCCGGTTCGTTGCGAATGTCGGGGACCTGGATCGGCTTGCGCTGCGCTGCGGCCGCCCCAATATTTGCGTCGCCGAGGCCGATGTGCCGGCCAGTGATCGCCGCAGTCATGGTTCCGCTCATGCCGAAGGTGGCATGCAGGCGAAACTCCTTGCGCTCCTCGTCAAATACGTAGACCGCGCCGGCATCGGTGCGCGACAGCTGTACTGCCCGGCCAACGATGGTGGTGAGCACCGTTTCGAGGTCGAGCGTCGAGTTCACCGCCTGGCTGACCTCGCCAAGCGCCTGCAGCTCCTCGACTGAACGAGCAAGTTCCCGAGTACGGGCCTGCACCTCGTCAAACAGCCGCACGTTCTGAATCGCGATGACCGCCTGGTCGGCGAATGTAGTGACCAGCTCGATCTGCTTGTCGGTAAACGGCCTCACCTCGGTGCGACGAACCATGAGGGCACCGATCGCCTCGTCCTCCCTCATTAAAGGGGTAGCAAGAATGGTTCGGTGACCGAGCCGGATCGCCATCGTGCTGCCATCAGGATACTCGTCCACGGCGGCCTGCAGGTCGTGCACATGGATTGGCCTGTGATCGATGAAGGCGCGTCCCGTGACCCAACCACGCCCGATTGGCCAGTCCACAAAATCCACTGGCATTGGGCCGTAATGCGCTCGGACTCGAAGCCGTTCACCGTCGCGCAGGAGAATGACTGAATCATAGGCCTCACAAAGCCGCGTTGCCGACTCTACGAGAGTGTCGAGCACTGGCTGCAGATCGAAGGTCGAACGGCTGATGACCTTGAGGACGTCGGCGGTGGCGGTCTGTTGTTGGAGCGATTGCCGCAGCTCGTTGAGCAGCCGCGTGTTCTCGATGGCGATGACGGCCTGATCGGCAAAGGTGGTCACCAAATCTATCTGTTTCTCGCTAAACGGCTGCGGCACAGTCTTCGTTACGAAGATCACCCCTACGACACCTCCCTTATGCAAGAGCGGGACGCCAAGCGCGGATCGGTAGCCGCCAATCTTTTGAGCCTCACCATAGGTATACTCCGGGTCCGCCAGTACATCGGGAACGTGAACCACTCTTGCCTCTAGCGCGGCTCGCCCAGCGAGGCTGCCCCGATCGATGGAGACCACATGGGTCTCAAAATGTTTCTTGAGGCGCGCATGCACGTCGGTCGCATGGCCGAAGCTGGCAACCCAGCGGAAAACCTCGCCTTCTCGTTGAAGCAGCCATGTATGATCGGCGTTAGACAACCGCGTCGCCGACTCGACCAGTGTATCGAGGACAGTCTGCAAGTCGAGGGTCGAGCGACTGATGATCTTGAGCACATCGGCCGTCGCGGTCTGCTGTTGCAGAGATTCGCGCAACTCGCTCAGTAACCGCGCATTTTCAATGGCGATGACGGCCTGCGCGGCGAAGCTCGTGACTAGCTCGATCTGTTTGTCGGTAAAGGGACGAACTTCTTGCCGGTACAAGGTGAACAAACCGATCAGGTCGTTCTCCTTAAGCATAGGGACGGCCAGAAACGTTCGGACGCCTCCAAGTTCGACGGCCGCGACGTATGACGGGTCGCGTTGTTCAACATAGGCCTGTTCCGCCGCAAGATCGGCGACGTGAACCGCCGTTTTGGTCGCTATCGTGCGACCGACTACATATCCCGGACCAGAACGAATTGGTGAACGCCTGCGAAACTCGGCGAAGCCAGTCGGCGTGTTATGCGTCGCAACGAGGTGCAAGGCGTCACCGTCCCAGCGATGGATATTGCCAAACTTGGCGCCGCAGATGCGGACGGCATTCTCCAGCATGGTTGCAAACACCGGCTGAAGATCGCCGGGAGAGCTGCTAATAACCTGGAGCACCTCCGAGGCAGCCGTCTGCTGCTCTAAGGATTCGGCGAGTTCGCGCGTGCGCTGCTGCTCGGCTTCAAACAGCCGCACGTTCTCGATGGCAATCACCGCCTGGTCGGCAAAGGTGGTCAACAACTCGATCTGTTTGTCAGTAAATGGCGCCACGGCGCGCCGTTGAAGCACCATGACGCCAATCGGACTGCCCTCTCGCAGGAGCGGGACGCCCAGCACGGTGTGCAAGCCGCCAACTTTTGCCGCGCCCTTGAATTCATATTCCGGGTCGACCTGAACATCGAGAACCTGCACGGCCCGCCCTTCGAGGACCACACGGCCGGCGATGGAGCCACGGCCCGATGGAATCGGATTTCGCGCCATGTATTCGTTGTATTCCGCGGAAAGACCGTAACTCGCAACCTGTCGATATGTGTCGCCGCTTTGGCGGGCTATCGCCGCCATCTCCGCCTCACACAGCCGGGCGGCCGATTCGACCAACGTATCGAGCACGGATTGCAGATCGAAGGTCGAGCGGCTGATGACCTTGAGCACGTCGGCGGTGGCTGTTTGCTGCTGGAGCGATTCACGCAATTCGTTCAGCAGCCGCGTGTTATCGATGGCGATAACGGCTTGGGCGGCGAAATTTTGGAGCAGCGCAATCTGCTTATCGGTGAACGGCCGGACCTCTTGGCGGTAGATGGCGATCGTGCCAATCAGCTTGCCCTCTTTAAGCATCGGGACAATGAGAAGTGTACGAGCGCCAGCCAGGTCTGCAAGACCGACGACGGCTTTGTCCCCTTCAAGGTAGGGTTGACGGGTTCGGATGTCGTCGATGTGTGCGACCCGCTTGGTTCGGGCGACGTAGCCAAGACCACTTTCTGGGTGAGGGCGGATGACCTCGCCGAGCCTCATCGCGAATTGGGGTGGCGGATTATGCAATGCAACACTGCGGAAGGCGGTTCCATCATAGATATTCAACGTACCGAATTGCGCTTGGCAAATCCGCGCGGCGTTTTCCAGCATGGCCTTGAACACCGGCTCCAGCTCGCCGGGCGAGGAGCCGATGACCTGGAGCACCTCCGACGTGGCCGTCTGCTGCTCCAACGCCTCGCTGAGGTCAGTGGTGCGTTGGCGCAATTCGTTGAGCAGCCGCGCATTCTCGATGGCGATGACGGCTTGTGCTGCGAAGTTCTTCACAAGCGCGATCTGCTTGTCGGTGAAAGGACGTACTTCTTGGCGGTACAAGCTGAACACACCGATCAGTTCCTTCTCCTTCAGCATCGGCACAAGCAGAACCGTCCGGATGCCGCCAAGTTCGACGGCGGTGACGGCTACCGGATTGCGTTCAATGTAAGTCTGCTCTGCCGCAGCATCGGCGACGTGAGCCACCGTCTTAGTTTCCAACACGCGACCGAAAGGACCATTCGGATCGGGACGAAAGGGTGCACGCCTGCGTGCTTCGACGAGGGCAGGCGGTGTATTATGCGTCCCAACGAGGTGCAGGGCGTCGCCATCCCAGCGGAAGATATTTCCAAAGTTGGCGTCGCAAATCCGCGCGGCACTCTCCAGCATGGTTGCAAACACTGCCTGGAGGTCGCCCGGTGCGCTGCTGATGATCTGGAGCACCTCCGACGTGGCCGTCTGCTGCTCCAGCAGCTCGTCCCGTTCGCGCGTGAGCCGAGTGATGTCTTCATCCTGAATTGTGGCGGACGAGGACGCGGTCTTGGACCCATCGCGGCGCTGTTGCGATACCGTCTTGCGGCGTCGCGCTTTAACTGCTCCGCGTCCTGCTGTGGAGCGCTTTCTCATTGCCTTCCCATTGGCTCAAGGACAAACGCATCCTGCTGGTCAAAGTAGCACACTGGAAGCGGCAAGGGTGTGAGTTCAGGCACAGGTCGTTGAGCAGTCGGCTAATGTCGCTTAATGGAAGTCGGGTAGGATCGAGGCGCGGATCGGGCTTCGAATGATGCCGACGTTTCCTCGATCCTCCCTATCATTCCGTACGGCGGGTTTTCCCCAGTACGGCTGGAAGGCTGGCTTAACGGTGCCTTCCCGGATCGTCAGCAGCTTAAGCTTGCTCCCAGCATACGCCGTCCGACGTTCGGTTTGCATCCGCCCTTCGTGCACCTCGTAGTCACGACGGTGGTCCCGCACTGCGTCGGGCCGCTGACTCGATTGCGCACCACCTTGGAGGGTTATTAATCCTCCGCCCCAGGGGTCCTCGCTCGGGTCCGGGTTATAGTGTCCCGGTCCGTCATCACTTAATCGACCCCATCCGTCCCACTCGCGGGCACACCGCGATTTCACCGCATGGCGGCTTATACGCGATGCCTTCGCTGTGCGGGAGCGCCTAGGCGACCCCCGAGTGGTTCCGAGCTTTCGCTGCACATTCCTTCCTGACATGCCGCCCTCTCCGACCACGGAGAGTCCGACATCGATATTTTCCAGAACTTCGATGCCGACATTGGCCTTCGCCGAATGACCACCGGCTCGGCACTCCCAACACTCCCGCAATCCGTTCCACGCGGGCGGTCGATTTCGTGGCTTCACTGGTTCGCTTCCGCTACA
>JBEKAE010000087.1:0-6881 GCA_050018375.1 Candidatus Acidiferrales bacterium
CGGATCGAGCAGGAAATCTCACCCCGCGCGGCTTGATCGAAACTGGCGGGCGCACGCCCGTCACCTGGGCGACGAATTTGGGGATGGCCTGTTGGGCAAAAATCCCCATTAAGCCGACACTAACAATTCTGGCAGATCCTGTGAGGTTAGATGGACTCACCGGAGACAACAATGCTGACCGTCCGCGAGCTATTCCTAAAAGCCTTGTCCATGAAACTTCAAGGCGCAGGTTGGCCTCAGATTCGGGACACACTGATAGGCCTAGGCCGCGACATTGGGGTCAGAAAGATTGGAACCGATTTTGTTGAGTTCCAATCAGGTCAAAGAATTTGGTTCGATGGCAAGTACCACCTCACCGCGCTGTGGCAAGGTTGGTCCTCAATGAGGTCATTGACGCCTGAGGAAGAAAACGCGGGGGAATAATCTTAGCCCGCCGCCTCCAACCGCCTTGGATCACGACGCGAGCAGCCAAGTGCTCGGTTTCCTAGTTCGGGAAGTAGTTTGGTCGATGTGCGGTCTGAGCCGGCGGGCGCGGCTCAGTGGCGATGGTTTTCCCGCAGGGATCAAACCATCCCTCTTCATCCACTGCGGCGACGAGGGTGTCGAAGGCCCATTGGATGTCGATCAGCCGTCCCGTCTGTGATGCGGTCAAAAGTGCGTGCCCGGCCCTCAACCAGTGGGGACGTCTCAAAAACCCCTGCGGCAATTCTAGGAAGCCCCCCTTGGCATCGATCAGGCTAAACATCTGCGGCATCGACCCGCGTTTAGGCGTGATCGGGTACTTAAAACATTTGTGCCAATAATCCATGTGCCACTCATTGGACTATCGACGCAGATTAGCCTCCTTGTTTCCGCGATCTATAGTCTGAGGGGTTTATCCACAGCGCCTTTGTGCAAAACAGTGCCCCTGCCCGCGAGCCGCCGCTTCCCGCCCGCCGCCTTGGAGCGTCGATGAGCATGCGGAGTCGTTCACCCGCGACACGACCTCCTCCGCCGACGCTGCTCCATGTCTCGCTTACGAGGTCCGGAGGCGCCAGCGCGGGTCATCGAGGCTGCTGGGATCGAATTCGTCGAGGAAAATGGTGGTGGATTAAGTGTGCGCTTTCGCAAGCGCTTCGTGGATACCGCCGACCACCTCCCTAGCTCCGCATTGACAATCTCTTTTCAAGCGGCTCGAAGCGACTTAATGCGTTTTACATCTTCAGGTTTGAGATTCCGCTGTGCCATTTTCAGGTCGTAATGAGCCTGAAGATTCATCCAGAATTCTGGGCTATTGCCGAAGTACAAGCCCAGCCGAAGTGCCGTGTCAGCCGTGATGCGCCTTCTATTATTGATAATCTCGGCGATACGGTTTGGCGAGATCCCGATGGCCTTCGCGAGCTGGCTCTGCGATAACCCATATTCAGCTAGAAATTCTTCCTTCAACATTTCACCAGGCGTGACTGGTGCAAACTCGTTTCTTGCCATCGTCCTCTTCCCTCAATGATAGTCCACGATCTTTGCCCTGCGGCTCCAGCCATCTCTCCTTGACGAGGCGCGCAAGCTGGCTGAGGCGGAGGGCGTGGCTCTCAATCAGCTTATCAACGTGGCGGTCGCGGAGAAGGTCTCGGCGCTGCGAACAGAGAGCTACATCGCCGCCCGTGCGGCCCGCGCCAACGTCCCTAAGGCGCTTACCATTTTAAAGCGGGCTGGCGTCGGGCGCCGACCGGGGAAGGGCGACGAGATGCCCCGATCCTCACGCAAGCAGCGGCCGGCGTAACTGCCAACACTGTTGCGCGTGTCGAAATGGGGGAGATGCAAAGCAATCGACAATGGATAGGCTGCAGTGAGATGGCCGGCGTCGAGTTCACCAATGGTGATCAGCCTGAGCGGAGCGCGTCGAGTTCCCCGACAACAAGGGCGCCAAAAGTCCCGTAGGTCGTACATCGCGGAGGTTTTGGACGAGGAGGAAAAACAACTTGAGTCAGAACCAGAGCTATCGCAGGACACGAGCCTCGTGCGAGTCACAATTTTAAGCGGCAACTTCTATGGAAACGCAATCCATAATTGCAGCTCTGCGAAAAGCTCTTACCACTACTTTCAGGTTCTTGCGCACTACTTTTGCGGAGGGGGTGCCACCTCGTTAATTCGGCGTAGATGCGCCTGCGAATATCGGCACAAGGCTTGCTTCAATAACTGGTTGCAGCCGCCCGTGCGCGATGGACCTCACGATGATGACCCCGGCACAGCGGCACCGTGAATTCGTCGCTGACCTTGCGCCCGAGGGCAGGATGTTGCGCAAATCGCAGGTGATGAGCGTCCGAGGGGCGAGCCACAGCGATCGTCCGTGGAACACGATAGTGTCCAGGACGAGCCGTGATGCGGCAAGGAGAGGCGGTTTTCGTCGACAGCGGCGCGTGGATCGCTCTTGCGCTGTCACGAGATCCGCTCCATACGCAAGCGCGAGAGCAATGGGAGCTGCTGCAAAGAGCAGGCGCCAAGCTTCACACCTCCGTTGCCGTGGCGCTGATGTGGAAAGACCGCATCTATGAGCCCGGCACCGTAAAGGATGGAACCGCCAAAGACGGCTGTCGCGCGGCGTTGTTTGTCGCAGAAGTCAGGTGCGGGAGTGCAATCAAGTCAAGGCCCGCTGAAGTTGAAGCGCAAGACGAACCCGCTGGTAACGGTCTGCACGTCCTTGTTCAACTGAATTGATGCGCCTGTCGAATGCCCCGTGGTCGTGAGTAGCGGAAGAGTAGCCTCACCGTTTTCGACGTACCGGTATTCGATCCGCCAGAACAGTCCCTTTAATGGAATTATATCCCCTAGGGCGTATTCGGTGCCGGCGCCGAGAAAGCAACAGGCTCCAAAATTCGTGTGGGCCGGATAATAATAAGGGGTAGAGGGAAAATTTATCTGGTCGAAGTGCGTGGGGGCGTAGCCGGCGTTGATGTAGGCCAGCAACTTGGGGGTGACGAGATAACCGAGCCGGGCTCCGACGGCCCAAACTTCTGTCCCGGTTTCTTTAGCTGTGTAGCCCAAGAACGGGTCCCTGAAGTAGCCCGACAGATTCATGAAGTCGTAATCGGCGAGGACGCCGATCACCACGCGCGAGCCGACCTGGTAGTCGCAACCGACGCCCACCGTGCCGAGCCAGCCTTCGCCACCGGTGGCGCCGGTCGCCATCGATGAGGACCACCTATATTCGTCCTGCTCAAACATGCCGTAGCCAGCGCCGCCGTTGATGTAACAGCCGGTCCACGTGTAAACCGGCGGGGGTGGCGCCGACGCCCGAACGGCCGGCGCGTCTGTCGCAGGTAAATCGGCCGCGAAGGCTGATCCGGATGGAGACCCGTCGACGTTAAAGCGCCAGACCAGCCCGGTGGTAAAGGTCTGTACGTCCTTCTGCATGTGCTCGCCACAGGCGGCGGCGCCGATGCCAGTGCACGTCAGCGTTAGCGGCGCTCCCGTGGAGGTCAGAATAGGAAGATCGGCACTGTTGTACACGGCGTAGCGATAGTCGAACCGCCAGAACAGGCCATGGACTGGAATAATATCCCATAGCGCGTACTCCGTGCCGCCGCCAATGAACCAGCCGCCATCGGTATGCGCTGGGATGAAACAAGGGCCGGCACCGCAAGCGGCTGGCGCAATTATTTGACCGAAGCGCGCCTGGGTGTAGCCGGCGTTGATGTAGGCCAGTAACTTGGGGGTGACGAGATAACCGACCCGGCCGCCAACGGCCCACGCGCTCTGCTCTGATTCGGCGCCTAGCCAGCGCCAATACGGCTCCTGGAAAGAGCCGCCGTAGACGACGCTCATGAGGTTGTAATCGCCGAAGGCGCCGATCAGCCAGCGCGAGCCGGCCTGATAGTCGCAGCCGGCGCCAACGGTGCCAACCCAGCCTTCGGCGCCGGTGCTGACCGTCGGGGTTAATTGCGTCAGCGGCGTAAGTTCTTCGCCGTAATGGTCCTGCTTCCACATGCCGTAGCCAGCGCCGCCGTTGATGTAACAGCCGGTCCACGTGTAAACCGGCGGGGGTGGCACCGACGCCCCAACGGCCGGCGCGGGTAGATCGGCCGCGAACGCTGATCCGGATGCCAGGACCAATCCAATCGAAGAAGCAATTAGAAGTCCTTTCATAAGCTGCCTGCAAGCGGACGCTACTGACGGGCAATGAGCGCGATGGACATTGTATTAAGCCGGGATTCCCCGGATGGCTCCTGAACTGGTGTGAATATTTGCTCTTTTCCGGCTTCCCTGCAACATGGACGTGAAGTGTGAATGGCTACCGGCATCTTGGGCAGCCCGAACGTTGGTCGAGGGGCTGATCTGCCCTTTTTCCCTGGCATATGGACGCACTCTCCTGTCGGGTGCTCTCGAAAGCGTTAAGGGTCGGCGTCTCACGCGGGCGCTGGTGGTGGCTGCGGCCGTAGTTCCGCAATCAGCCGCAAAATCTCTTGGAACATCTGCCGTGGGATGGCGACCTCGGCCATCTGAAATGCGACGTAGCGACCGTGGCTCACCACCTTCGCACCGATCTTGATCAGCTTCTCCTTTAGGCTCGTCAGCGACCAGTTTTTGATCGGTTCGGGCGTCGCCAGCGTGCGCAAGAAATTGCCGAGATTGTAGGCCAGCGCATGAAGCTGGAGCCGGACGGCGTTGGCGGCGAACGTCCGGCACGACAGCCGCGTCCACTTGATCGCGCCCTCGCCTTCTTTGATCCGCTGCTCGCACGTCCCGCGCTTGTTGTAGAAGGCAACGACCCGCTCGACCGGGCGCGACAGGTTGGTGACAATGAAGCCGACGCGCGGATAAAGCTCGCCGGGATGCCACTCGTCTTTGGCGATCACCCGGCGGGGCTTGGTCCAGCTTCCAGCCTGATAGGTGAAATTGGCATGGAACCGACGCACTTCGTTCGGGGGGCGGCCGACCGGGCGGTGAGCAGGTAGCCGATCCTGTCCTGTAGCACTCGGTTGGCCGCCAGCCGGATCGCATACTTGATCCGCTCGCCTTCCAAGAACTCGTAGACCTCAGGGCTCGCGAAGCCGGCGTCGGCGCGGAAATAGATGCGCGAGACATTGCCCTGATAGCGCGCGACAAAGGGGAGCGCGTACGGTTGGCCTCAATCTGCCTGAAGGACGTCATCCGGACCCAGCCGCGATAATTGGGTTCGTTCGTATTTTTGGCCTCGGTGGCCAATCGGTCGATCAAGCTGGCGCTTTTTGACCGGTCCGAAAGCGGCTACAGAGGTCGCGTCTTCGAGCCTCGTGTTGTCCGAAGCCGTCGGCAGCGGATGGGTCTGAAGCCACAGCGCGCGGGCGGGAGCGGTCGGATCGATGCCGGTCTTGGTCCACGAAGCGGCTTCATCGCCACAGCGATGGACCTCGCGGTGGTGGCCCCGGCACAGCGGCACGGTGAACTCATCGCTCACTTTTCGCGGTGCTGTGCGAACCGCAGATGATGGGCATCGGTCGACGGAAGCGATGCTTGGCTGCCTCATCCGCTTCGAGGGATCGAAGCTGCTTGCGCCGGATTTGGATCGCTGCTACTTCGAGTTGGCATCTGGCGAATATCCGGTTATATAACCGGAAAACCATTTAACGGGAGAGATGCACCCATGGCCAGCAAAGCCCAACGAAAAGCTACTAAAATGCATCGGCGTCGCGCCGCAGCACGTGGGTTCGTGCGGCTCGAGGTTCAGGCCGCCAGAAGGGATGCCGATCTTATCCGAGCGTTAGTCGAGACCCTGCGCAATGAATCCGAAAAAGCGAAGGTTCTGCGATCGACGCTGGTGAAAGCTCTAGTCCATTCCGAGATCAAGACCGCTTTCGACGTGTTTGGTTCCGATCTTCCTGACGAGGTCTTCGCCGACGTATTCGAGCAACCGCGTCAACGGCAGTGGCGCGAGATCAATCTGTGAAGTTCTTGCTCGACACTAACGTCATTTCCGAGATTCGGAAGCGCGATCGGGCTGACGCGAGCGTTGCCCGTTGGGTTGCTCGAACCCCAGTAACGGAGATCGGGACCAGTGTGGTTGTCCTTGCCGAAATACGTCGCGGCATCGAACTAAAACGACGGACCGATCCGGAACAAGCCGCAGCACTCGACCGATGGTTCGCGCAAATGCGGAGCAGGCTTGGAGATCGCGTGCTTCCTATCGACGAGTCGATTGCGGAGGTCTGGGCGCGGCTCAACGTTCCCGACCCGTTGCCGCTTATCGACGGGCTGCTGGCAGCGACAGCCAAAGTATACGGACTGACGCTTGTCACCCGTAACGTCGCCGACATTTCGCGAACTGGCGTGTCGCTGCTCAATCCGTTTTCCCCGTGAGATGCGGCACCTCTGCGCGGTGCCACGGTGAACTTATCGCGGACATTGCGAAAACAAAGCCGTTTTCATGAGGCGAGCCTCGATCGGCACGCTCGAAATTCATACCTCATCGCTTTCGTAGGGCGGCAGATCTTGCCGGGAGTCGTGACGAAAACGACGCCATCTATACCATGGTTTACGGCGATCCAAGGCATCAAGGGCAAACATGATCTGGGCAACCTGGCGCCAGAGGGTTGCTTCATATCGGCTGAGACGATCGAGCGCGAAGTTGGGCAGATTAGCAAGACGCAAAAAGCAACGTGCGAACTCGACAGTAGGGCTGAGCATGGGTCCTGGTGCACTGGTAATGCCGTCCGCTGCTGGACCGCGATCGATATCGACGGCGTCAACGCGCCGGAATAGCGCATAGATCACCGGTCGCCCCGATCTCTTCCGCAAATGCCTTGGCTTGTCACCGGATACTTTAACTACCACGCGGTGCCGACAAACAGTCCGGCGCTCGCCGCCTTCCGCTTCTTCGTCACCGAACTCTGGCAGCGCACGCTCCGGCGCCGCAGTCAGAAGGACGG
>JBEKAE010000088.1:0-4527 GCA_050018375.1 Candidatus Acidiferrales bacterium
CATAAAGCGAGACTTCGGGCATGATCCGCTCCTTGACCACACGGGCAAAAGAATGAAATGGGCGCGACGACTAGCGTCGAAGGCGTCTCGCTAAGCAGACCCTAGCCGAAAATTCCATCACGTCACCGCCGCAATCGCGCGATGGTAGATACCAGCTTCCGCGTGCTGTCCTCGCCAAACCCCAAACAGCGCAAACTGCGACCTCGTGGAACGAATCGGACGATCTGGATACTTCTCCCAACCGACGACACCCACTCGACCCGCCAAAATGCCTCGTTCACGCCGAACACGAGATTTCGATTTTCCTATACTCTGAAGTTGCCGAGCCAACCTCCACCGCGAATTACCGAGCAAAAGGAGGCTCACGATACCAACGCACAGACCGTCCGGTAGAAGCCGTTTGTGGTGAAGACCTTTCACTACCCTCGACTGATTGCAAAGCACTTGACCGGCTCAGAATTGCCTAACTGGGAAAGTTCGGCTAAGGATCGGCCGCCGGGGCACAGAGAACGCCGGCGGCTGGCTGCGGGCGTTTTTTATTGGAACGGCTACGTGCCGAAATAGAAGAGAGCGTTGAAAAACATTTTGTAGGTTGCGTAGGACTGACCGCGGTACTGCGGCCGAAAACCGAAAAGGACGACGTGGCCGCGGCCGAGCGGCGCATCCATCAGAGCGGCCTGCCCCTGGATCAGGTTGTCTCCCAGAAGCCAGCCGGACATGAGCGGATTACCGTTGGGGTAAGTGGCCACCGCAGTGGCACCTGGCGCGCCCGAGCTCAAGAAAGACGGGGCAAATGCCGGGCTTTCTTCGAACCAGGCAATGCTTTCCTTCTCCATGCCGTAGCCGAGTGGATGTTCTGGATTGACGCGGATGTCTAGGATGGAGCCGGGCCCGTAGAAGTTCTGGCGCGGGACGCCGCGCAGGACATTCCTGGCGCCCAGTTCGAGCTTGTCGATGGCGAAATCGCAGGCGCGGTTCAACGTTACCAGCGTGCCGCCCTGCATGACAAAGTCGCGCAGGTTCGAAACTCCAGCGGCGCCAATTCCACCCATAAACTCGTCAGGCGGGTTAGGTTCGCGCGGTGCGTCTCCTTCCGCGTTTGCCGGGTGGCGCGGAATGCCGTCCACGATGGCGGACTCACTTTGATCGGGAATGACAATGACGTCGAAGCGGGAGATGGGATTTCCGGCGCGAAGGTCTTTGTCGTAAATGCTAGTGTAAGGAAACTCGTATTGTTCGAGCAGCCAGCGGGTCCAGCCTTCATCGATGGCGGCATCGTAGCTCTTGTAGATCCCGATGCGTGGCGAGCGCAACGGAGCGGCATCCCTCAGCGGAAGGTCCGAGGCAAAGAAATCGACGCCGAGCGGGGCGAGGCCGCGCACATCGCCGGAACGAATGACGAACGTGCCTGCGGGAAATTCGCGGCCGTTATCCTGGACAATTTTCGTGAGGCGGGCGATCTGCGCTCCGGACTTGCGCAAGCGATTGACCGCGAGATAGGCGTTATTGGAATCGGGCCTCAGCAAATACTCCTTTCCGCGCGGCTTCACTTTGCCGGCGGGCAGTTCGATCTGGTCGACCTTTTCGAGGTCGGCCTTGAATGGATCGGCAACTTCGACGGATGTCACGGCCATGAGCAGCGGCAGCGTTTGCGCCGTGACATCGTAGGGGGGTTTGGGCGGTCCCCCGGGATATTCGCGCAGGTCGGGATAGCGCTGCCGTTCGAGCAGTGTCTTCGCGTAGCGACCGTAGGGCTGTGCCAGAGGAATTACGTAGCTGCCGGCCGAGTATTCGATTCCGCCGGCGGTGAATTTATCCTTGGCGCGCCGGACTTCCACCAAACCAAAGCGCAGCGTGTTCAAGAGCTTCACAGCGGCGGGAACGTCTTTTTGATCGGGAGGAAATATATAGGCGAACGGATGACCACTCCATTCGACCGCCTTCCGGCTCATCTGATAGAAGTTGCGCAAAAACATCTCGCGATTGCGCGCAACGGTGTACAAACATCCTTCGAAGGCGATCAACTGATAATCGACAATATCGCGCAAGCGCCAAACGCCGCCCATCCAAGGGTCGGGAAAATTCCAACTGCGTTGCTGAGCATTGTAGCCGAGGCCATGCGTGTCGAGACTGGAGAAAGGAACGGTGATGGGCGAG
Source organism: Candidatus Acidiferrales bacterium (assembly GCA_050018375.1). Taxonomy (GTDB): domain Bacteria; phylum Acidobacteriota; class Terriglobia; order Acidiferrales; family UBA7541; genus Palsa-295. The sequence goes on from JBEKAE010000088.1 coordinate 2,158, forward strand.
GCAAGCTGGGCGGACGCGGATTCGGTGAGAATGCGCAAACCCGCGTGGTAGGCCTGGTAATGGCGCGCCGGCGTCCATTCGTCGTACACGGCGTTGATGGCGACGCCCTTCTTGCCTGCCTCGCCCAGATCGGCGGCCATGGAGGAACCGAGCCAGTTCGTTTCCTCGACGAGCAGCGGGTCGATGTTCGGATCAACGGGATCGAGAAAAGGCGGCACGAAGAGGCGCGCCTCGGTGGGACCCATCTGGTGAACGTCGTAAACGACCTGCGGGTGCCAAACGTTCTGGACTTTTCCGGCGGTCAGGCGCATTTCCACCTGCGTGAACATATACCAGTCGCGATTGTCGTCGTGTCCCACGTAGGGGTGATACAACTCGACCGGCTCGGCGCCTTCGTAGGGAGTGCCGACGTACTTGCGGTACCACTTCACAACCATGTCCTGCCCGTCCGGATTGAGCGAGGGAATCAGCAGGAAGATCACATCGTTCAGGATCGCGCGGTGCTCGGGCGTGTCTTCGGCAAGGACCTTGTAGACGTACTCCATCGCCGTTTGCGTGGAGGCCACTTCGGTGGAGTGAACCGTACACGTGATGAGCACGACGGCTTTTCCGAGGGAAATGAGCTTTTCAGCATCGGCTGCGGTGAGGCCGCGAGGATCGGCCAGGCTCTGCTGAATCTGAAGGTAGCGGTTCAAATGGGAGATGTTGTCGGCGGAAGAGATGGTAATCGCAACAAAGGGTTTGCCGAGACTCGATTTGCCGATCTCGTCAAACTTGACGCGGTCGGGCGCGGCAGCGGCGACTTTTTGGAAATAGTCGACGACCTGCCCCCAATCGGCGAGCTTGCGATCCTCGCCGACGTGGAAACCGAGGACTGAATCGGGCGAAGGAACCTGGGCGAATGCGGGAGGGGCAAATAGCAATCCTAAGGAGAGAAAAACGAGTAAGGCACCGGCTGTGGCGGCGAGTAACGTTTGCCTGGTTCTCATTGCGGGTCTCCTCCGAAACACTGACTCTGCGCGGTTATGGCGCGGCGCAAGCTGCGACGCACAAAAACAAGAGGACCGACTTCTTGCTGCGAACACCAACGCCGCGGGTCGGCGTCAGGGCTTTAGCTGCTTCGCCAGAAATGCGTAGATCTCTTTGCGCGAACCGCGACCGAGTGCCGTATCAATGCGGTTGAAATGGTGGCCGCCCGGAGCGTTGTCGTAAATTTTGTATTCGAAGTTCTTGCCGGCAGCTTTCAGCGCATCGATCAAATGCTCCACTTCCATGACGTTGACATCTTCGTCGTTGGTGTTGGAGTGGAGCAGCAGGGGCGTGTTCAGCTCAGCCGCATGGGAATACGGCGAGCGGCGACGATACTCCATAGGATCATCTTCCGCTTGCTTACCGATGAAGCCGGCGAAGATATCGCGGTAGCCTTGGCTCTTATAACCCATGCGCATCACTAAGTCGCTTACCGGACAGCCGGCGTACGCAACCTTGTAGTCACTGGGCCAGCGGAAAATATTCAGCAGAGTGATGTATGCGCCGTGGCTCCATCCCATGATGCCGACGCGGTCGGGGTCGACATGCGGCAGATTGGCGAGGGCCCAATCACGCACGGAATGCACATCGTCAACTTCGGCACCACCGTAGTCGATCTGGTCGTAATACTCAGCGCCGTAGCCGGTGCTGCCGCGGTATTCCGGGACGACAACGACGTAACCCTGGTCCATCAGCTCACGAATGATGTGCACGTACGTCAGATCAAAATGGGCGTGTACACCGCCGTGGACAAACACTATGAGCGGCGCCTTCTGATTGGCGGTCAGTTTTTTCGGAGTGAACGAGTACAAATAAATGATCAAGGGAGTTCCCGCGCCCTGCCCGGTCGGATTCTTCATGCGGATCGGCTTGGAGCTGGCGATCAGGAACTGGTCGATGCCGGCGACATCGGAAAGCTTGAAATACCAGAGCGCTTCCTCGACGTGATTGCCCACTTCGTCGACGCTTTGCTCCGTAGGGCTCGGGCCTATGGGGCGCGGAGAAACGGATTCCTGAGCCGGCAAGCGCGCGGGCTGCGGCGTTTCTTGCGCGAGCAACGAACGCGGAATGAGTGCAAACGAAAAGACGACAACTACGAACCAAGCAATACGCTTCAAGACGGAGGTTCTCCAAAAAAACAGACTTCACCCGCCGAGATTCAGCACGAGGGGGCTTATCTTATGTCCCAATGCAAGATGGTGTCAAGCAGACCCCGTGTTTCGTGTCGTTAGCACATGATATGTCCGGTTGAGATAGCAAGTGAAGTGTCCGCTTGGCAGGCGGCGGTTGTAGGAGAGCATGGAAGGCATGTTTTCTTACACGCAGGCCGCGATGGAGCGG
>JBEKAE010000089.1:0-4408 GCA_050018375.1 Candidatus Acidiferrales bacterium
CTGAAGACAAAAGCCACAGCGCATGAAAATGGCTCTTTCCAACCGGATCGGCCGCCACCTCATAGCGTGTCTCAAGCTCAAAGCTGCTCAACTGGGCCTTGATAATCGTCATGATCGTGTCCTCTGACGAATCATGACGACGCATGCTAACCGCTTCGATTCCGCCCGTGAATCCCAGAAATCTTAGGAATCAATCAGCCGGACTCGGTATAACATGTCTTCCCTGCATTACAGGGAAAGCGAACGTTTCCTCTGCCAACTGCATTCCATCGGGTAATATGGAAGGCTGGTGAAAGCGCCGCAAATGTCGCCTTCGGGTCATTCACGACAGAGATGGTCAAGGCCGAGGTTCTTACATGTCCGCTTCGCTCCGATAGCGACCGTCAGCCATCAAAACGTGATCCGTCGCTATGGGCCAAACGCAGATATACCGCTCGGCGCGAATGACCTTGGCCTTGACGTTGAGACACCCTATCAAAAGATCCGACGCGGTGGTTGGCGGCGAATTGCGACCAGAGCCGACCCAGGCAAGACAACCGCTTATATTACTTCGAGCTACTTCTCCGGCCTCGTGGCAACCACGCTTGGGCGAGCGAGTAGGCGCTCGCTCCAGGCCGCGACGGCCTTTGGAGGGGCGATTTCCATCAACGGCAGAAACTCCAGGAACGGTGCGTAGCACACGTCGGCGAGCGAGAACTGCTCGGCAACCAGGTAGGTCTTGCCGGCGAGTTGCTTGTCAAGTATCGCCAAGTGCTTCTCGATCTCCGCCCTGGCCTCCGCCATCGCCGCGATGTTCCATCGTTCCTTGGGCAGGAAGCGCTTGGGAAACACGATGGTTCCGGCTTGGCGGGTAAGCTGCAGGTCGCACAGCTTCATGTGCATATCGACTAGCGCACGGCCGCGCGCATCGGCCGGCACCAGGGGCGGGGTTAGCCGCGTTGCCTCCAGATAGTTAAGGATCGCCGTCGACTCGAAGAGCACGAACCCGTCCTCCTCGAGCGTCGGCACGCGGCCATAGGGGTTGAGCGATAGATACGGCTGCTCACGGTGCCGGCGCGCCGCCATGTCGACGACGACCAGCTCGTGCAAGATCTGCTTCTCGGCGAACGCGATGAGGACCCGGCGCGAATACGTTGAGAGCGGATGATAGTGCAGTTTGATTCTCATGGGGGCGTTTCCTCAAAGACACGTGCCATGCAATCGCCGAAGCGCCTAAATCCTCCAACGCTGTCAGTTCGGCAGGATTGTCACGTCGATTCCCTTGTCGCGGAACGCTATCTCGTACTGTCTGAGGCCGAGGCTCCACGGCCAAACCACCGAGGTCGATGATGGCACGCCTATACTGCCCGTCAAGCAATCATAGCTAAATGTGTTCATGGGCTCAGATCGTAATTATTCGACCCGCAACGCAGCCGCCCTGTTTCGCAACCATCCTTCCGATTTCTTGTGGATCCAACTGTGTGCCTCGTCCGCAGACGCGAAGCCGCTAACGTGCTGCTCTTGGCCATACCGCCATAAGACTCGCACATACCATCCGGGCGCAGATTTCAGTTGACACACCTCAAAGGTCGGAGGGCATTTGGCTTCAGCCAGGCTAGCAATCAGGCGCTGTTTATTGGACATTGAACCAGTTGTTCTTCTCGCAGATATTATAATCTATTTCTTGCACGCGAACGTCGAAAAGTACCAACCGGACATCAGGGCGCGAGCGGCTTTTGATGGTCATCTTAGATTCCGCAAGCCGGGCACCGTGCGAAACGCGATGTACCGGGCCGCGGAATGCGGGCCCGGCGCATCCCAGCGGCACGTGATTACTTCGACATGTTGTCCTTCGACATGCTGTCCTTCTTCATGCCGGTGTCTTTCGACATGCTGTCCTTCGACACGCTGTCCTTCTTCATGCCGGTGTCTTTCGACATGCTGTCCTTCGACATGGTGTCCTTCTTCATGCCGGTGTCTTTCGACATGCTGTCCTTGCTCATGTCGTCGGCGAACGCCGCCGGCACAGCGAAGGCAAAGGCAAGCGCGATGGCGACAACCGGCAAAAGCAGACGCGAACGGACGATCATCCTGGTTCTCCGTTAGGTTACGATGATATCGATCCCATCACTCCTAATTCGAACCGACCGGCGGAACGGTTACACGCCCGGCAAACGAATTTTGCAGTGTCCGACCGCCGAGCGCCCGCGCCGCAGCGACGACGATCACCACCGCAACCGCGTGCACGGCAAGGTCGGTCGCCGCGGCGTCGAAAGGATGGAAGAAATTCAGCAGCGTCGCCGCCGCCGCGGCCGAGGCGAGGCCCGCCATTGCCGCCGTCAGCGGCGGCGCCAACGAATAGGCGCGTCGCAGCATGAGGATCAGGGCCACTGACAGCGGCACCGACAAGCCGATAATGAACAGCAAGCAATCCCGCGTCTCGCCGATCGCGGCGACATGGGTGCCCGGCAACACATAGGCGCGCATGCAGCCGAGACCGCTCGCTCCTGCCCACAACGCCGCCGCCGGCAGCGGCAGCAGCGCCCAGGCGCGCGACCGATCCGGCAGGCTGAGCTCAAACGCAGCGAACGCCGCCGTCGCCGCAGTCGCGATCGATCCAAGCACCGCAAGCCACATGTCGGGGCTCGCGGCAAGGCGATGCCACATCGCCGCTACGTCGGCGAACATCGCGAGCGCGGCAGCGACGGCCGCGACAAGGGCGAGCCAGAAGAGCGCGCGCAGAGCTGGCGGCGGCACGCGCCGGACGGGCCGAAGGTCTGCGGCAAGCGCGCCGATCAGGCGATCGTAGGAATCGTCCATTTCAATCTCCGCGATGCATCTTGAGGCGCAGTGCGGTCAGCGCCCGATGCAGGTTCACCTTGAGCGATCCCTTGCTGCGGCCCGTCAACACTGCAGCATCGCCCAGCGATTTCTCCTCAAGCATGAGATGGTGTACCGCCTCGCGTTGGCGCTTCGGCAATTCAGCGAGTGCCGCACCGATCCACTTGGCCCTTTCCTTGTGCTCGATCCTGGCCGAAAGGTCGACGGCTTCATCGGCATGGCTCTCGTAGGCAAGCGGTGCATGCACTTCGCCCTCGCCGTGCCGGCGCATCTGGCGCAGGATGTCGATTGCGCGCCGCTGGACGATGACGCGGAGCCACGCGTCGAAGGAACGCCGGGGATCGTAGGTCGCCCGCGCGCGGTGTACCGTCAGCAGCACTTCCTGCACCACGTCGTCGGTGCGGTCGGAGGGGACGCCTCGACGGCGAGCGAGGCTTGCAATGAATGGCACGCAATCGCGCAGCAGCGTCTCGTAGGCTGTGCGGTCGCCCATCTGGGCGGCGGCCATCAACGCCGATCGGCGTGTGTCGGACTCCGTTCGTGTCTGCTCGACGCTCTTCATCGCGTGCCCGGGCCGCGGCTTCGCTGCCGACGGTACCATCACTGGTGAAAACGATATCGAGCATGGGAATAGGAAGGGGCGCAACGCCTCGTGCTTCAACGCAGATATCACATTTGCTTGTGCCATTTGCCCCGACACTCCTTTGAGTGTCTTTCGTTCCGAGGCGGGTAAAAGTTACACGATAATCGGCCGAAGCAACCCGTGAGCAACAACTCCATAGCCAAAAGACCCGATGGTCACGGCCTGCCCGCTCCAGCCGATGGCCAAGAGCGGAATGGCGGCACCGACAGCATAGACCGTCAGGAGCGCAGCGCCTGAGACCAGACTGTTGGCGGTGGCGATCAATGTGAGTATCGACGCTAACACCGGACCGGCGCAGGGTGTCCACACGAGGCCAAGCGCGGTGCCAAGGGCAAGAGCACCGAGCTTGCCCTGGGCAAACCCATAATGATACGGTCGCCTGGAATGAGACGTGCGCCGACCCGTATCCAAATCCATTCGAAGGGATGCGGCCATTTGTCGTGTTTTGGGTCAAACCTGATAACCAAGGGCTTTGCTCGCAAATCCATCAAATGCGGATAGGAGCCGGTCGCGCCAAGCCCAGACCGTATCATCCTTGAGCAGCAGCGGAAATGAGCTGATGCATCGCGCCCATTGGAAACAGCCGAACACGGCATAATCGGCGTACGCCGGCACCTCGCCACCGAAGTAGGGCTGTGCTGCCAGTACGACGCGAATGGGCTCCAAGACCTTGCGGAACGCTAGCACATTCGTCTCGCGATCAGCAGTGACCGTCTCCAATGTCACGCCGAAGCGCTTTTCTCGCGTCTCGCGGAAGTAAGTGCGGTCCTTCTTGTCGAGGTGCGCGAGAATGTCGGTCACAATCAACCGCAAAATCCCACCGACTAAAACGCCATCCGCCCAGGCGTTGACGAATCGCGTGACCGCGCGCCCCCCGTCGCCACGAAACAGCGAAGGACGATCTGCATAGGCGTCCTCGAGATAGGTCGCAATCGTCCAGGAATC
>JBEKAE010000090.1:0-4385 GCA_050018375.1 Candidatus Acidiferrales bacterium
GAGCTTCGAGGCAACATCGGCCAAGCCGGTGCAGATCGGCTACTACGCCGAGGCGCACAAGGACTGCACGCCGGCGCCGCTGCCGACGATCCGTGTCATCGAGGCGCCGAAATCCGGCACGCTTACCGTGCGGGTTGGCGAGCTGAAGACCAACCAGGTTGCCGGCTGTCCAGGGCTCAAGACGCCGGCGCGCGTCGTATTCTACCAGGCACGCGGCGGCGCGCTCGGCACCGATCATCTCGTCTATGCGGTGACTAACGCGACCGGCGAGGTGGCCAGCTACGACGTGACCATCAATATCAAGGAGGCGCCCAAGGAGGCTAAACCATCCGGCGGGTCGAAGATTTAAGAGGAGGGGCGCCTCGTGTGCGGAACGCCCGTCCCGCCACTGCAATCCCGCCTTTCATCAAACCAGTTCAAGCCGGAGCGTGCGACCAACGATTCTTGCGGCACGTTGCAACGTGGCGAGTGTTACGTTTCCATCCTTTGGATCAAGAAGGCGACCGATCTGGCTGCGGCTTGTGCCCATGCGTTCGGCGAGTCGCTTGCGCGAGAGATTCTGTGATTTCATCGCCTCGGTGATCTGCCAAGCCAACACCTCCTTGATGGCGACGGCTTCGAAGTCTTCGAGCTTGCCTTCCCCTTTCAGAAACTCATCGAGGGTCGCCAGCTCATCGGTGGAGCGAGGGGTCTTCTTCTTTTTCATATTAACATCCTCACGGATCAAATTCACGTTTACGTCGGTGGGCCAGGGCCAGGTCATCCTCCGGTGTTTTCTGCGTCTTCTTGATAAAGCCGCGGAGAACCAGGATTTTACCCTGCTGGACGCTGAACAACACACGGGCGATCCGATTGCTCGGAAGGTCGCTTCGTATTTCCCATAGGCCATCACCCATGGAACGGCACAGGGGCATTCCAACCGGCCAACGGTATTGGACCCGCATCAGGTCCTGTCCGATGGCGTTCCGATCACCTTCATCCAGCCCGCGCAGCCAGTTGCGCACCACCTCGATGCCTGCCGGGGTCCGATAGAAGACAACCGGTATCTTCCGTGGCCGGTCAGCGTTCATGCCGTCCTATACACAGTTCATGTACCATATAATGTCCATACATGCTATCTTTTCCCGTATCCGGGTGGTGACATGGATACGCGATTCATCCCCGACCCGTGAGGACCCTGGTAGGCCGGCTCTCCATCATGAGCCGCAGCGTAACTACTACGCCTTGTGATAGGACCAGCATGATCTATAGATCCGGCCGGTTTTTGCGAAACGGATCAGGCTTCGACCAGCTATATTCCTCAAGAGAATTGACAAGTGACAATTGTCACTTCATTATATATATGAGCATGATCAGAAACTTCTCACATCGTGGGTTGCAACGTCTTTTTGAACGGTGCGACCGAAGTAAGATTCGCCCGGACTTTGTGGACAAAGTGGAGCGCATTCTTGCCGGCCTCAATGCCTCGTCAGGGCCGCAGGATATGGAAGCTCCCGGTTTTGGACTGCATCCAATGAAGGGTGACCTCAAGGGCTTTTGGGCAGTTTGAGCCAGCCGAAACTGGCGGGTCATTTTTCGCTTCGAAAATGGCGATGCCCACGATGTCGATTTTCTTGATTATCATTGAAGGGAGAAATAACCGTGCCGATGAAAAACCCACCCCATCCCGGACTGCATGTGCGTCATGATTGCCTTGAACCGCTCGGGCTTTCCGTGACCGCAGGTGCGGAGGCGCTCGGCGTCACCCGTCAGGCGCTGAATAATCTCGTCAATGGCAAGAGCGGGATATCGCCAGAAATGGCCGTACGCCTGTCGAAAGCCTTTGGCGGCAGCGCCGCAATGTGGCTGAGGATGCAGATGGAATACGACCTCGCACAGATCGCGCGCCGCGCTGGAAAAATAAATGTACGACGTATCACGCCACAGCCAGCACTTGCTTAAGGGCGCGACGGCACCGGCTATCGCATCCCTCTAAATGTACCATCTCAACTGCTTTCGAGGCACTTTCAGACCGGAGGCCCTCCGCTTGAGGTAGATTCCGGTTGAGCGGGGCAGGCCGCCTCACGAACGAGGTTGGCGGAAGGGTGATTACGGGCATGGTTCGACTCGGCTATTTACGCCAGTCATTCATCAACCGACACCGCGCGATGACGAGGACAGATGGAAGAGCACGGCCGCAATCGAGGGAGCGTTTTACACGGTCGTTTGGTTGTGGCGCGGCGAGAAACTGGACATTATTTCGATGAGGAGGGCACATGCGCAAGAAATCAGAAAATATCGTGAGCTTCACGGCGGATGAGCTGAAGCGCAAAGAGGCGCGTGGTGAGATGCTGACGGATTGGAAGAAAGCCGCTCAGCAGTCTTTGCCCGACGGGCGCGATCCCGACGACGCCATGGAGGAGATTGATTGGGCAACAACGGAATTACCCATGCCGCGCCGTAAGGCGCACGCATCATTGCGTCTCGACGCCGATATGCTGGACTGGTTCAAGGCGCAAGGGCGCGGCTATCAGACCAAAATTAACGCGATTTTGCGCAGCTACTTTCGGCAGCATGTGCGCTGATCATCGGCGGTGATGCGCGCTCCATCGGGCGGGGATTGCAGGCCCTTGCCATGTTTGTGGGGCCGGATGGGCGCTGGCTCGGCAGCTACGTTCCGGCTTGGTATCGCGGCTATCCGTTCCGCTTGCTGCAGCAGGAGGGAGCCGACGAAATGGTCCTCTGTATCGACGAAAGCGGCAAGCTGATCGTGGACAGCAAGGATCCGGGTGAAGAGTTCTTCGCCGCCGACGGTAGCCCGTCGCCAGCCGTCAAGCCGATCCTCAACGCGCACCCGCACGGTAAGCGTGCCGCTTTCGGCGCCTCGATGACACGGATCGTCGGCAGCGGCGCCGGCGTATCCGCCGATGGCCTGTTCGGTCTGCCCGGTCTTCAGGGTGATCGGCCAGGCCAGGCCCGCGCCGGCGCGCTCGGCACCGATCATCTCGTCTATGTGGTGACTAACGCGACCGGCGAGGTGGCCAGCTACGACGTGACCATCAATATCAAGGAGGCGCCGGCGCAGGTCAAACCGTCCGGGGGGTCGAAGATTTGAGAGGAGGGGCGCCGCCGCGGCCGGCGAAGCAACCGCTTCACGTATGCGCCTCACCAATGACCTTGATGCGTCCATGCGCGCGATTGCGGGGCTTCGCCTTGACCATGATTTCCACATCCTGGCCGAGCGCAGTCAGCAGGCGCATCAGCCGCTCGCTGGAGAAGTTTGCCAGCCGTCCATTGAGCAAGGCCGAGACCTTCGGCTGATCGATGCCCATAAGCGTCCCAGCGGCCATCTGGGTCAGCCGGTTTCGCTTGATGACCTGCCGGATATGGCTCGCCAACTGCGCCTTGGTCAGCTCCTCCTCGGGCTCGGCAAAGCCCATGTCGGCAAACACGTTGCCGCTGCTCGCCGTCACCGGGATGTTGGCCGCTCGGTTCTTGACCATTGCTCGTAATCCTCTCTCGCTCGTTTTAGCCGTAGCTCGATCAAGTCCAGTTCGGTCTTCGGCGTGGCGACGCCGCGCTTCGATTTCTTCTGGAAGGCGTGCAGCACATAGACCACCCTGGCAAAGCGTACGGTATAGACGGCGCTAAGTGTCGCCATCGAAGTCGTCCACGATCTCCAGCACACCGGCACCGCCAAATCCCTTCAGCGGCTTCACATAAGGGGCTTTGAGGCCACGCTGGGCGTCCCACAGCGCACCGCCAACCCGCCGCCGGACCTCCTCTGGGAAGTCGCTCAAGTCTTTCTTGCTGCCGCCAACCCAACGCACCGGTTTGGGCTGGACTTCGCTTCCGGGCGGCCTTGCCATGGATTGCTCGAAGTTTCCTTTTATGCCCGTTCAAGCATAGTTTCAAGGTATTTTGTCATCGAAAATGCAGGCATCGCCGGCGACCAATGCCGTAGTGGATTTTCTGGCGGCAGCCGAACGTCGTTGCAGGTTCACCGACTTGGCGGTCGCGGCTACCGGCGAGGACCTGAATAACCCAGGATGTCCGGGTTTTTACCAAACGGATCAGCCTTCCACCGTCCCCTGCCGTAGGTCCTTGAGCCGCAGCAACATGGCGAGCATCCGTTCGAGCTTGCGGTCGAGATGGACTTCGTAACGGGCGAGCCCTTCCGGCCGGTGGAGCAGGAAGTGGCCAAGGCGAGCTGGCGGGAAGGTCCGCCCCCGGTTGAGCGACAACCCTCAGAGAGAGAACCGAAGCGTCGTGCCCATTAGTCGATGCACCGTAAGCGGTTCTCTGCCCCCACCTTGTAACGCGCGATTTGAGCGGCAAGATGCGGACCAACTTGGGCAGATCGGTTCGCATATATGGTTGACCATATAGTTGACGCTTCGGAGCCA
>JBEKAE010000091.1:0-4560 GCA_050018375.1 Candidatus Acidiferrales bacterium
GAGCCGCCATAGCCGCGATAGGAAACAGCGAGAAGACCGTAGCCTCTCGCCGTAAACATGCGAAAGCGCGGAACGCGATCGACAAGCGCGCCTGCGTTGCCGTGAAAATACAAGATCAGCGGCAGCCCGTCCTTCGCCGGGAAAAGCCAGGCGACGAGCGTCTCTCCGTCCTCGGTCGCAAGACGCAGTTCCTCGCCGCCGCGCATGCCGGTTTGCGCCAGATGTACGAGACGGCGATCGGGAAAATACTGAAGCCTGCGCTGGAAAGCGGCCAAGCCGACGACCATCGAAACATAGGCTAATGCGAGCGAGGCCAGCGACCAAGTCAATATGGACATCGCGAATCGTCCAGTTAACCGACATGTGGCCGAGGAGCATTCCTAGTCTTGATCGGCATGCTTCGAGCCTAGCTTGCTTTCGAGCCAATGTCGCATGGTCGCCAAGCATCGTTGCGGTTTCAATGCCGTCGCCGCGCCTCCGGTCGTGGCCTTCTCACCTCACCAGCACGCGCGCGCCCTTTCTAACGCGCCGATAGAGGTCGATCACCTCGGCGTTGAGCATGCGGATGCGGCCCGACGACACCGCCTGCCTGATTGTGTCCGGCTCGTTGGTTCCGTGGATGCGGAACAGAGTGTCCGTGTCGCCGCGTGGCCGCCGCGACGGTTCGTAATCATAATCGTCTTGCGATGGGCCGCCATAGCCCCAGCGCTGTTGGTCGCCGCGATAGTCGCGCGGCGATGGATAGGCCGAATAGGGCGGGTAATAATAATATTGCGCGACGGCGGAATGGCCTCCCGCCACGAGCATGCCAACCGCGAGACAGACAAGAGGGGTAGCGTGTCTGCGTTTGTCACGCACGCAAGTCCAAACGGCGTTGTGGAAGCGCTCACTGCGGGAAAGCCGATGGTTGCGGCGCCGCTGTTCGGCGACCAATGTTATTTCGCCGCGCGAGTCGAGGGACTAGGCGTCGGCGTGAGAATCGACAAGACGCAAATGACGCCGGCCACCATCAGCTCTACTGTGCGGCGGGTCGTCAAGGCCCCTTCCTATGCGGATGCGGCTCTGGCGGCTCGAGCGGCGCTTCGCCGGCTCGATGGATTGGGCGAGGCCACGAGGTGCATCGAGGCCGCGTTAACGACGAATGGTCAAGGACTGGCTGCGGCGATGGCCAGGCGTTAGCGTGCTGCTGGCGACATCACCAAGGGTCTTCCGAATCCACGGCTCGACCATTTCGCCATCACGTTCTTCTCACCCTCGCAACTTTGCGGGACTTACGGCCAGGGCGCGGCCGAGTTGCGCCAAAAGCCGAAGTCATCGTTTCCTGCGCGGTGTGCGCCTGCGCGCATTTCTAGCTCAGTTTCTTTCTGCTGCGAGCGGCAGCGCCTCCCCCGCCGCGTAGAGCTGTTTTGTTAGGCGTATTGTGGTCATTCTCATCCACAAGTTTGCGCCATCGAGCCAGGCGCTCGGGTTCCAATGTTCCGTTGATTACGGCGGCACAAACAGCGCAGCCGGGTTCATGGGCATGAGTGCAATCGCGGAACCTGCAAAGCGGGGCCAGCTCCGTGATTTCCGCGAACAGGGTGCCGACGCCATGGGCCACATTGCTGATATGGAGCGTGCGTATTCCCGGCGTATCAATCACCCAGCCACCGCCCGCAATGGCGTGAATCGAGCGCGAGGTCGTAGTGTGGCGTCCTTTCGCGTCGCTTTCGCGAATCTCCCCGGTTTGCTGAGGCAGCGACTGCATCGTCCCCGCCAGAATATTGACTACTGTCGATTTGCCAACGCCAGACGAGCCGACCAACGCCACTGTCTGCCCCATCCCACACCAAGGGGCCAATGCAGTCGCGGCGTCACGGGAATGAGGGGACAAGGTCACGACGGTCAAGCCGCGTTGCAGGGTTGCGGCCTTTTGTTGATAGGCCTTCGCATCATCCGTGGCGTCGACCTTGGTCAGCAGGATCACGGGATTGGTCCCCGCTTGATTTGCCAACGCCAGATAGCGCTCCAGTCGGGCCGGGTTGAAATCAGCGTTACATGAAGTGACGATGAACAACGTATCGACATTGGCGGCGGCAAGCTGCGGGGTCTTCGCCCCTTCCGTATGCCGTTCCAACACTGTCTTGCGACTCAATCGACGGCGCAGCACGTGGGTTTGAGGATCGACAAGCGCCCAATCGCCAACAGCAAAATCGCCGGAGTTGGCGTGAACAGGAAGGGTCAGTTGGATGCGGCCGGTTTGAGATATCGCCGTCAGGCGGGTACGGTGAACAGAGGCGATACGGCAAGGATCAAAGGCGAAATCTTCGAGCTGACGCTGATCCTCAAAAAAGTCAGACCATCCGAGATTTCGCAGAGCTATCGAGCGGGCTGAATTGGGGGAGCCCGTCACCATTGCGCCCGCGGGCGCTCATTCGTATTCATCAGCACCATCCTTCCTAAAAAGATTTGAGATTCTGCAGGTCGAGCCGGCGCCCGAAGGCGCACTCGCCGCCGCCAAAATGGCATATGGAAAAGTGTCGCGGGAGGTTCGGAATCTACTCAGGCCCGGTTCCGTCACGCGACCTCTGCCGGACCTGGTTGAAACCCCGCGGCGAGGCGTCAATCGGAGGCTCTCGATTGTCGATTTCCTTGTCATCAGGACCGCCCCATCTTCCAAGTTGTTGATCGAACGCAAAACGGTCGAACGTCCTCCACGGCCGCGGTGTCGTGTTACGCAATAGTCACCAATGAAAACAACGCGGCGCAACGCGCGAGTGCGCGAGAAGGGGCGCCAGTTAGCCCATGGCCGAAGCTTCTTCTTCGTCCCAAATAGCCAACTCGTTTCCGGACCACATGAAATCACCGAAGAGGCAAGCGTCGACGACTATTGCTGTTGATCGCGTTGTCGAGTTGGAACTGGGTTGGCGCCGCAGACGTGGTTGCTCCGGATCATGCTGCTTCGACGCGTAAACGCCATCGCCATTTGCGGCGTGGATAGAGGCAATTTGACGACATGCGCGGTGAGGACCAGCCAAACCTAAAGGATGGTGGCGTACGCTCGCACGAAGAATGGCCCGTCGGCGTCGGCAAAGCGCTCCAACGATAGCGCCTATCCAACCCCCCAGGCGTCACGCGCCAATCATTCTCTATAATCTAATCCAGCATCTTGCAGCGCCACTCGTCGACAAGAGGCTCTATCGTGGATTGCGATGGTGACCAGAGATTTCCATCACCGGCGGCGATTGTCTGCGAGGCAAAGGCGCGCCGAGCGGCAGTCAATCAGGCCGGGATCGAGGTGGACTCGTCATTTATTCCAGGGCTCGCCAAGGCGGCACGCGGGATTTTCGTTGCCCGCCTTGATTTCACGTGTCTCAACCGAAACGGTCATGCCCAATACATCCGTTGCGGCGCCCTCGAACGTGCCCCATAGCGGTAGAGCTTGACGCGGATCGCGGGCGACGGCCACGCGGATCAGGTTCCTGCTGCCGACGATGCCATTGGTGGGATCGAACTCGACCCATCCCGCGCCGGGTAAATAAACTTGGCACCAGGCGTGCGTATTCCCGCCGCCCTGGAGGCCGTCTGTCACCTCGGTCGGGATGTGAAGATAACCAGAAACGAACCGTGCGGCCAATCCCAGCGCGCGGACGGCTTCGATCATGAAGACCGCGAAGTCGCGACAACTTCCACGCCCTGTCATCAGGGTTTGTATAGGATCCTGCGTCCCGCGCTCCGGCCGCGATATATAGACGAAGCTTTCCTTTATGGCGGTCGTCAGCGTCATCAGCAGTTCGCCCGTTTCCGTAGGGCGCCCCTGCCGCAGGAACCGCCGCACCCATCCGTCGATAAGATGATCGGGATCGAGATACTGCCGCTCGATCAACCGGCTGAGATCGGGCGCGTCCTCGGCGCCGTAGGCAAAGGGATACGTCAGTGCATGTGACTCCAGCAGGAAATCCGGCCCACGGGTCGGCTCATGGTCGAGCACGATCCTGGTGTCGAACGCCAGTTCTTCGGCTTCGCCGCTAAAGCTCGCGACCGCAATGCAATTGCCGAACGTGTCATGTAGCCATCGCACGTCCTTGGGCCGCGGAAGGATGTCAAGCCGGAACTCGATCAGGCGCTGATCGAAGCTGTCACGCGGCCGGCACATCAACCGGTGATCGCCAAAGCGCACCGGAGCCTTGTAGCTGTAACGCGTGATGTGGCGGACGGACAGGAGCGTCATGAGCGTCCGGGAACAGAGCGTCCAATTCGAACGTCACGTAACGGCGAGAAGCGCAACCATTGCATTAAGGCAAAGGCCGGCGCATCGATAGGCTTCTACACCCGTTTTCCTCGGTTCAGGCGCCTCATCGGTCATCCCTTAAAATGCATTGTACGGTGCGCACGAACGCCTTGAAGAACGCCGCCTTGGCGGCGTCGCAGCCGCAAGCGATCACTACGGGCCCGGTTCTCGCAAGATTGTTGCGCACATCGCACTTATAACATTTTCTCACCAGAAATACCCCGCATGCTCGAAAAACGGTCATAGCTTGGCATGGAGTCCCTGACACTCTTTTATGGGGAGCGCCGGAA
>JBEKAE010000092.1:0-6448 GCA_050018375.1 Candidatus Acidiferrales bacterium
AGACATCGACGTTGGGTTGGCCAATCATGCCCCTCCGGGGTGGCATCTAGGGCCGCGGATGGATATCGGTGCTTGGCTGCGGAGCCTTGGCCTTGAACGGTACAAGGCGGCATTCCGCGAGAACGAAATAGATGAGACCGTCCTTCCGAACCTGACGGCGGAGGACCTGAAGGATTTGGGCGTCGGTATAGTCGGGCACCGCCGTAAAATTCTCGACGCAATTGGCGCCCTGCGAGTTGACGAGAGCACGAAGGCCTCGTCATCCACGGCCGCTCCTAAAGCCGAAACCGTTGTCGAAGACCGCGCCGAACGCCGCCAGGTCACGGTCTTGTTCTCGGACCTTGTTGGCTCGACCGCACTGTCGGCCCGCATGGACCCGGAAGACCTGCGCGAGGTTATTTCCGCCTATCAGACCTGCGTCGCCGATACTGTCGGCCGCTTCGGCGGCTTTGTGGCGAAGTACATGGGCGACGGCGTTCTGGTCTATTTCGGTTATCCGCAGGCGCATGAAGATGACGCGGAGCGAGCGGTGAGCGCCGCGCTTGAACTGATCGCAGCCGTCGGTGCGTTAAAATCGCCCACACCCCTGCAGACCCGCGTCGGCATTGCGACCGGCCTGGTTGTAGTCGGCGATTTGATCGGCTCGGGCGAAGCGCAGGAGCGCGGCATTATCGGCGAGACGCCGAACCTGGCGGCACGGCTACAAGGCATCGCCGAGCCGAATGCGGCAATCGTCTCCGAAGGCACGCGCCGGCTCATCGGCAAACTGTTCGAGCTGAAAGACCTCGGGCCGCAAGACCTCAAGGGCATCGCCGGGCGGGTGCACGCCTTCGCGGCGCTGCGACCGAGTTCGATCGAGAGCCGCTTCGAGGCGCTGCGCGGCAGCGGCCTTACCGCGCTGGTCGGCCGCGAAGAAGAAGTGGAATTGCTGATGCGGCGCTGGGCGAAAGCGAAGAGCGGCGAAGGCCAGGTCGTCCTGCTGTCCGGTGAAGCCGGCATCGGCAAGTCGCGGCTCACCGCTGCGCTGTTGGAAGGCGTCGCCGCCGAGCCGAATACGCGGCTGCGCTACTTTTGCTCACCGCAACATACCGATAGCGCGTTTTATCCGATCGTCGGCCAAATGGAGCGCGCCGCCGGCTTCGCCCACGACGATACGCCACGACAAAAACTCGACAAGCTCGACGCGCTGCTCGCGCAAACGGCGACACCGGCGCAAGACGCCGCGCTCTTCGCCGACCTGTTGTCTTTGCCGAACGACGGACGTTATCCCGCACTAGAACTTGCCCCGCAGCAGCGCCGGCAAAACACAATGGAAGCGCTCAGTTTGCAAATGGAGGCACTGACACGCAAAAGACCGGTGCTCATGATCTTCGAGGATGCGCATTGGACCGACCCCACCAGCTTGGAAGCGTTCGGTCGAGCAGTGGACCGGATTCGGACCCTTCGCGTGTTGTTGATCGTGACGTGCCGGCCGGAATTCGAACCGCCTTGGATTGGACGGCCGCATGTGACCGCGCTGACCATCAATCGGTGGGCAGAGCGCGACATCGACGCGATGATCGACGGCGTGGTCGGCAACAAGCATCTGCCGGCAAGCATCCGGCAAGACATCATCGAGCGCAGCGACGGCATTCCATTGTTCGTGGAAGAGATGACCAAAGCGGTATTGGAAGCAGCCAACCAGAGAACCGCAGAACGCGTGATTGCAGTTATACCATCGCCGTCGGTTGCAGTTCCTGCGAGCCTGCACGCCTCGCTGATGGCACGCCTCGACCGGCTCGGCCCAGCCAAGGAGTTGGCGCAGATCGGGGCTACAATCGGCCGGGAGTTCTCGCACGACCTAATGGCTGCGGTGGCAGGCAAACCGGAGGCGGAACTCCAGCCGGCGCTCGACCGCCTTGTTGCCGCCGGCCTGTTGTTCCGACAGGGAGCGCCGCCACATGCGACCTACCTGTTCAAACATGCGCTGGTGCAGGACGCTGCCTATGGCACGTTGTTGCGCGGCCCGCGTCAAGAACTGCACGCGCGGATCGCAGCTGCCACCGAAACACGGATGCCGGCGCGCGTTGAGCGCGAGCCGGAGTTGCTAGCCCATCACTACGCGGAGGCCGGGCAGCCGGAAACGGCGGCTGGCTATTGGCTTGCCGCCGGCCGCCTCGCCGCCCGGCGTTCGGCGAACAGCGAAGCGGTTGCCCATCTGAGGCGCGGGATCGCCGCGGTGCGCGGGCTGCCAGAGACCGTGGAACGTAACCGCCAGGAGCTGGCATTGTTGCTGGCGCTTGGCCCGGCGCTGCTATCAAGCCGCGGGTTCGGCGACGCCGATGCGTCGACCGGCTATGAGCGCGCCGCCGAGCCGCCGAACTGGCTCGGCGGCTCGGCGACGATCGCGACCGGTTTGCCGCAACCTGGGGGCTGTGGATCACGATCGAATCCCGGGCGAAGAGCGCGAGCGACCACATACGCCTACGGCTCCAGTATTTGGGCGAAATGATCGAGGCCGCCGAGCGGACCGGCGACGCCGAGCTGCTGCTGCAAGCCCATCATTCCTCTTGGTCGACACGCATCTGGAATGGAGAATTCGCCAGCGCCATCGAACACGTGCGCGCCGGGCTTGCGCTCTACGACCCGGAAAGGCATCGCCACCATGCGCTGATGTACGGCGGTCACGATCCGGGGGTTTGCGGCAAGGGACAGGGTGCAGTCGCGCTGTGGGCACTGGGCTGGCCCGATCAGGCCGTGCAGAGCGTGCGCGAAAGCATCGCGTTGGGTGAGGCCTTGGATCATTTGCCGAGCCTCGTTCACTCGCTGTGGTTCGCGGCCAGCGTCTATTTTCTGCGGCGGCAAGCGGCTGACGTACTCGCGTTCAGTGCGCGGCTGCTGGCGCTAAGCAGCGAACATGGCCTCAAATTGTACGAGGCGATCGGCGGCGTCTATCATGGGTGGGCGCTCATTCAACAGCTTGACGCGCAAGCCGGTCTGGCCGAACTGCGCACGGCTGTCGCCACCTATGCCACCACTGCGCATGTGAACTTGGACCTATACCGCGCCATCTTGGCCGAAGCCGAACTGCGGGCCGGCAATCTTGAGGAGGGCGCGGCGGTGCTGATCCAGGGTGAACGAAGTACCGACGAGTGGTGGCGGGCGGGGTATCTCCGCGTGCACGGCGACTTGCTGCTATGCGGCCCAAACGACGACCGAGCGGCAGCTGAGCGGGCGTATCGCCAAGCAATCAGCGTTGCGGCGGGGCAGCAGGCCAAGTCCCTTGAACTGCGCGCAGCGACAAGCCTAGCGATGCTCTTGGGCGAACAGCGGAGGCGCAGCGAGGGTTATGCCGTGCTGGCTCCGGTCTACAACTGGTTCACCGAAGGCTTCGACACGCTCGATCTGAAAGAGGCTAAGGCGTTGCTCGGTGAGCTGCACGCCTGACACCAATTTCGAAACGGCCTCTCAGTGAATTTCGAGTCTAGGGCGTTCCTGACACCTTCAGTATTTCGATCAGCTTACGGTTACGCCAGCGTTGCAGATCGCCGATGCTGCGCGAGCCGGCCTCCGCCGCAACGCCATCGATGATCAATTTGCGCACGGGCTCTGTGAGCCGCGTTGTGCCGAGATCGTCCATCATGCTCTGATATGCGCCACCGATATGCGCCATGAAATGAGTCATGCCGCCTTCGCCTCCGCCGAGATGAAACGTCAGGTGCGGCCCCATCAGCGCCCAGCGCAGGCCGGGGCCGAAGGCGATCGCAGCGTCGGCATCAGCGACTGAGACCACGCCTTCGGCCACCAGGTGGATGGCTTCGCGCCATAACGCCGCCTGCAATCGGTTGGCGACATGGCCGCGCACTTCCTTCTTGATATGGATAGGGTGCTTACCGAGCGCACGGTAGAAATCCATCGTCGCGGCGATCGCCTCAGCTGATGTCTTTTCACCGCCGACGACCTCAACCAGTGGAATCAGATGAGGCGGATTGAATGGGTGGCCGATCACGCAGCGCTGCGGGTGCGTGCATTTTGTGGTCACGCGGCTGATCAGCAGGCTCGACGAGCTCGAGGCGATCACCGTGTCGTCCGGTAGCGCGGCATCAATCTCGGCGAACAACTCGATTTTCAAATCCTCGCGCTCCGGCCCGTTTTCCTGGACGAACTCTGCACCGTTGACGGCCGCGGCCACGCCGCGGTGGAAACTCATACGTTGGGCGCTTGCGCCGGGCACGACCAGCCCGAGCTCTTGCAGTGTCGGCCAGGCATTGTTGATGAAGTGGCGGGCAAAGTCTTCCGCACCGGCCGCCGGATCGGTGGCGGCCACCTCGAAACCGCGGGCGAGGAAGATGGCTGCCCAGCTGGCGCCGATGGTGCCAGCGCCGATTACCGCTACGCGACGTGTCATGGCAAACTCGCTGTTGGCGTAGTATAGGAAATCCGGATAACGAAGCGGGATGCTAGCATTTTTTCGGCTGCGACTAGAAGACTCGAGTCTCGTGATGGAGAGCGCCGCCGGACGCTACACATGTCCGAGATGGGTCATTCAGTACCGACCCAGTTGGCAGCCAAGCATCTTTATGACCGTAACCCTCTGAAAGCCGACATTGTTTCGCGAGCTTCGGGCTCGGGCGCATGTTCGTCATCCTGACCAACAGAGGAGCACGACCATGCCAGACAATGAAATTTGCGCACCGGTTAGCAAGCGCACGCCTTGGAACAAAGGCAAGATAATCGGAGCAAGACCTCCCTTGCGACCAAAGCACGTTTGGTCAATCAGAACTCGATTGTTGTTGGAGGGGCGAATACGCGACCTCGCCCTGTTTAACTTGGCCATCGACAGCAAGCTTCGCGGTTGCGATGTCGTGGCCGTCAAGGTCGAGGACGTTGCCCCAAACGGCTATACGATGGACCGTGCCACGGTGCGGCAGAAGAAGACGGGAAGGCCAGTCAAGTTCGAGCTGACGGATCAGACCCGTCAAGCCGTTGACGGCTACTTGAAGGCCGCTAGTAAGAAGCCGGGGGAATTTTTGTTCACGGGTCGGGGTAGCTCCGGCCAGTGCATGACCACACGGCAATACGCGCGGCTGCTTTCGGAATGGATCGCCAGCATCGGGCTCGACTCAAAGCTCTTTGGCACACATTCGTTGCGGCGAACAAAGGCAACCCTGATCTACCGTCGAACCGGAAATCTACGAGCCGTGCAACTCTTGCTCGGCCACACCAAAATCGAAAGCACCGTCAGATACCTCGGCATTGAGGTAGATGACGCCCTCGCCATAGCTGAACAGGTCGACGTCTGAAATAACCGGGCAGAGCAGACATGCCCTGCCCGACAAACATCGGCAGATTTGGGCCAGAAGCGGAAGTGTAATGGGGACGCTAGAGGCGCGGCCAAGCGCGCCATCCGGGCGAAATACGCCTTCTTTTGTGCTAAGATAAACGACACCGAACGCGACAGGCGGACAAGACACAGACCCTACACGTGTCGTGAAATTTGAACGCATTTGCTTCACTCGAAGGAGACGAGCATGGACCACAATCCCAGCGCATTCTTTCGAACCACCGCGCTTGCGTGCGTCGCCGTAGCGGCACTGGCCGTCTCATCCACCACGGTAATCGCTCAAAACAACCTCCCGGTTTGTCCGTTAATCGCCACGGGTGGGACAATTGCGATGAAAATTGATCCCATAAAGAAGGCGCCGGTGCCAGCCATCTCCGGCGAGGATCTGGTAGCCACAGTCCCGGACGTTTCCAAATATGCCAAGGTCGAGGTCAACAACGTTTCTAACGTACCGTACCGTCCGATTACATGGATCCGCCTCGGTGGGTCGCTTTGACCGGCGAAGTCAACCGTACGCTCGCCCGACCGGAAGTAGCTGGCGTCATCATTTCGCATGGTACCGACACGCTTGAGGAGACAGCGTATTGGCTGGACCTCACGACTAATTCAGAGAAACCTATTGTTCTGATCGGCGCGCAGCGCAATGCTTCCGAACCCGATTTTGATGGGCCGCGTAATCTGTTAAATGCGGTGCGCATCTGCGTTGATCCTCAATCAAAGGGCAAGGGCGCGATGCTTGCTATGAATAATCAAATCAACGCAGCCCGCGATGTGACCAAGACTCATACCTCTAGCGTCGAAACCTTCAAGTCGGGGGATTTCGGAGTCCTTGGCATTGTCGATTATGATCGCGTCGTCTTTTCGCGCGCGCCATTGCGGCGGCAATATGTGCCCATCAAAACTGACGTCATGCCATACGTGGAGATCGTTGCCATGTATGGCGGTGCCGATGGCCACCTCGTGAGAGCAGCAGTTGATCACGGTGCCAAAGGCATTGTGATCCAGGGCCTAGCACTACTTTGGCAGATTTTTAGCGGCACGGGATTCCCAAATCAGTTTTTCAATGATTCATGGGTGGTCGGCTTTTGGAGGGCCGACCATGGTAGGCACAACGTCGAATTGGGA
>JBEKAE010000093.1:0-4182 GCA_050018375.1 Candidatus Acidiferrales bacterium
CAGCGGCTCGAGATTGAGATAACCGAATCGACGCTGCTTCAGGACACGAAAAGAACCCGCGCCGATCTGAACCAGCTTGCCGAGCTCGGCGTGAAGATCTCCTTGGATGACTTTGGCACCGCCTATTCGAGCCTCAGTTATCTGCATAGCTTTCCGCTGCACAAGGTGAAGATCGACCAGTCGTTCCTGCAGGGCCTTGGCGACGACGAGCGCAGAGTGACCTTGCTGCGCGGTATTACGCGGCTGAGCGCGCAATTGGGCCTGAAGGTTGTGGTCGAAGGCGTCGAGACCCAAGAGCAATTCGATCTGCTCGCCGCCGAAGAAAGCATCGACGAGGTCCAGGGATATCTGTTGTGCAGGCCCATGCCGGCGGCCGATCTGCGGAAACTTCTTTATGCTTCCTACGTTGCGCCCGCGCAGATTTCGTCGTGGCCGGCAAAAGTCCGCAACGACGCTGCGTGATTGGAAGTTTTATTTTTCCCTCTTCCTTCAATGGTTGCGTGATGTTAACCACAGGTTGTATACGGGTTAACCCTAATGAACCGTCAAAATTGTAATCGCAACAATAAAATGTTAACCTTTTTCTATGTGGCGCTTGCTGCAGTGCCAAAAGTGAGGGGAGTATGGTTGCGGTGGTGGCTTGTGCGTCTGAATCGGATCACGCCGGGTCAGAGAACAGTTTTTCCGACCGTATCGCGCAGCTCCTGGCCCGAATCGATTGTCGGCGCGCGGATTCCGGTGAGCAGCGGGAAGCCATCTTTCGCCTTCGCTATCAAGCCTATTTGCGCGACGGATCGATTTTTCCGAATTCTTCCGGGTCGTTCTCCGACCCTTATGACGAGACGGGCAACGTGTATCTTTTCGGGTTGTACATTGACGACGAGTTAGCCGGCTCAATCCGTATTCACGTAGGCTCTAGAGAATGCCCCAACTTTCCTTCGCTCGAAGTCTTTCCCGATATTTTGCAACCCGAACTCGACGCCGGCAAAGTCATCATCGATCCAACCCGCTTTGTTACCGACGAGAACCTTGCCCGGGTCCATCGCGGGTTGCCGTATGCCGTCGCCCGACTTTGCGGGATGGCGGCCCAATACTTCAGCGCCGACCATTTGCTCGCGGCTGTAAGGGTGGAGCATCAGGCGTTTTATCGGCGGATGTTCAACCATCAGCTGATCTGTGAATCGCGACCTTACCCGCACTTAGCAAAGCCCATCAGTCTCATGACGATCCATTATCCGACCGTCTGGCCAGACGCAGTCCGGCGATATCCATTTTACGGTTCAACGCACGCCGAGCGGCGGATGCTGTTTGAGCGAGCCCCGTTGCAAGCAAATATCGGCCTTCGTTCAAACGCGACAACACGCCTCGCCGGGTGATAGCCGCTTCGCGCACCCTCCTCTCTATTGCCTTGACGGGCGCTCATGCTGCTAGCCGGTGAGAACTCAGTCCCGGCAGGCGGGGGCTTTGCCATCGCTGGACAATAATCCAAATGGTTAGCCGAGATTTAAGCAGAGCTATTAAATGCGACACGTCTGTTTCAGGCACTCTTTCAAAGCATCGGATATAAAAATTTCAGCGCTAGCAATGTTCAGCGCGATATGTGATCTCGATGAACCATTATCGCCCGGAAAAATTTGAAGAGCTAACCACGGTCTCGGCTGCACAGGTCATCGCTTGCCCGGCCTGCAACACGGGGTTCGCGTTTCATCGCGACAGCACGCCTCACATAGACGCATGCGGATTTGAAAGCTACAGCCTCGAATGCGAGAAATGCGGCGCCGCGCTTGCCGGCATCGTCGATCCCTTCGACGACACATTGCTGCTTTCGGAAATGGCGGCCTGAAGCTAGAAAGCGGCGACCTGGCCGCGCCAATGCGGTAAAGCTCCAGATCGACCTTCGGCCCGCGTGTTCGGCGGTCGGCCGTTTGTCCACACATCAGCCCGACGCAATTGTCGTATCTAACGATGATGCAGCAGATTTCTCGTCCGCTGTTCGAATCGGCCGCGATCGTGTGGCGCGGCAAAATCCAGTTCCGGCCCCAGCGGCACGATACCGGTCGGATTGATGGCGGTCATACTTACGTAATAGTGTCGCTTGATGTGATCCATGTTCACCGTGTCGGCAATGCCGGGTACCTGATAGAGGTCGCGCAGGTAATTCCAAAGGTTTTGATAGTCGGCGATGCGGCGCAGATTGCATTTGAAGTGACTGTAATAGACCGCGTCGAACCGAACGAGCGTGGTGAACAGGCGCCAATCGGCCTCGGTCATGCGCGCGCCGACCAGATAGCGCTGGCGCGACAGCAGCGCCTCGAGCCAGTCCAGCGCCGCGAAAACCTCGCGGCAGGCGTCTTCATAAGCTTCCTGCGTCGTCGCAAACCCGGCACGATAGACACCGATATTCACGTCCCTGTACACGCGCGCGTTGGTGCGATCGATCTCCCCGTGCAGCTTCGGCGGATAATAGTCGACGCGGTCGTCGGTCAATGAAGCGAACGCCGAATTGAGCATGCGGATGATCTCGGGAGATTCGTTATTAACGATGGTGCGGCGTTTGACGTCCCAAAGCACCGGCACCGAGACCCGACCGGTATAGCGCGGATCGGCCAGCAAATAGATCTCGCCGAGGCGTTGCTTGCCGTTGACCGTGTCCGCCCTCGTTCCGGGTCCGGTGCCGAACTCCCAGCCCTGCTCGCCCATGACCGGTTCCAGGATCGACATCGAGATGACGCTTTCGAGCTTTTTGAGCTTGCGAAAAATGACCGTGCGGTGCGCGTAGGGACAGGCGAGCGAGACATAGAGGTGATAGCGCCCGCGCTCGGCGGCAAAGCCGCCTTGACCGGACGGTCCAGGACTTCCATCCGGCGTGACCCAATTGCGAAAAACCGGCTCGGTGGGCACGAAGCGCCCGCCGGTCGCGGCGGTGTCGTACCACTGGCTGTGCCACACGCCATCGACAAAGACCCCATGCGCCATCGCGATCCTCCTCCCCGGCCTGTCAGCCCTTAGATGCCGCTTTGCCAGGCCCTTCGACCAATCAATTCCCCGGCCGTCACGGCGAGGACTGCAGGGCGCCCCTTGGCTCACGTTCAATCGACTTCATATGGCCACCAGCAACACCGAAAATCCGCTGCATATGCCCGCTTCGGCTAGCTGACAAGTTGACTCACTGGGAAATAACCAGAATCGCCAGCACTCGGTTATATCCGTAACCACTTTGGCGAGCGCCGCCGACTGGACGGCATGGGACGGGCTAGGCCGGCGACCACCCGAGCCTTGCTAATATTAATACTTTCTCAAATGCGCCCAATTAAAAACTTAATACGGCGTTTTGCTCACCATCTTCGGTTGTGGCGGGATGCAGGGATGGGATGCAACCAGTGTCGAAATCCATCTATTTGATCAATCCGCTTGCTGACTTTCCCAGCTACTTCAGCGCCGAGGTGTTCGGAGCCTGGGGCGTTGCGCCTGCGACTTCAATGGCCGACCTCGCGATTGCGACGGTCGCCGCCCTGGCATCGCCCCATTTTGAGGTTCGGCTTTGCGACGAGAATGTCGCGCCGATCGATTTCGACGCCGCCGTCGACTTTGTCGGTATCACGGGCAAAGTCAGCCAATGGGGCCGCATGAAGAGTATTGCCGAGGAGTTTCGGCGGCGCGGCGTCACCATCGTAATCGGGGGGCCGTATGCATCGTTGAGCCCCGACGTGGTCCGTCCGCATTGCGACATTCTGGCGCGGGGAGAGATCGAGGATATCGCGCCGCAATTGTTTTCCGACCTGCGAAGCGGCAACTGGCAGACCGAATACGTCGGCACCAAGGTCGACCTGCGGGCCTCACCCGTGCCGCGCTGGGATTTGTACCCCAACGAGCGCGCCGTCATGGGGACGATCCAGACTTCCCGTGGCTGTCCGTTCGAGTGCGAATTTTGCGATGTGATCGAATATGTCGGGCGCAAGCAGCGGCACAAACCCATCGATCTGGTTCTGCGCGAACTCGATGAATTGTATCGGTACGGATATCGAACCGTCTTTCTTGCGGACGACAATTTCACAATCTACCGCGCCCGCGCCAAGGAGTTGCTCGCCGCCATCCACGACTGGAACGCGCGGCAGACGGACGGCAGAATTCGGTTCACGACACAAATCTCCATCGACGCCGCCAGTGACACTGAAATGCTGC
>JBEKAE010000094.1:0-4162 GCA_050018375.1 Candidatus Acidiferrales bacterium
ACACCCTCGCGAATGCCGGCGCATGACTCGGGGCCGATGTGGTTCGCTACACCTTCATCGTAAGGGACTCGCACCCTCTACTCCTTGCCGGTCTCCCGGCGCACTAGCGAATGACCCAACTGTATGGACCGGCCGTGTGTTGCAAGCCAGATGTGACGAATGGAGACGTTTGGTCTTGCGCTTCTGTATCCGGCCCTTGAATGGAGCGGTTTTGCTCCTGGCCATCATGGATATCCGCGCGCACCCGATCTCATTCTCGGAAAGGCCCTGAATGGCCGGTTGGGTCACCAGATCACGGGTACGACGGCGAGACCGTTTCTCCATCTCCTCAATCCAACTCGCAGACCTCGGCAGGTAGTGGTGCTAGGGATCAGTCAAAGCTATCTCGTCAAGGTCATAATTGTCTCTCCTTAGCGCGTAGTTGGCGTCATTTCACGCCATCTCCGATGTAACGCGTGTTTCGTAGCTACGTGCTTGCACGAGCACAGTCCAGGCGATGCGCGCCAGCTTGTTGGCGACTGCAGTCGCTAGAACATTGTGATGCAGCCGTTTTGCCGCAGCCGCCAGCCACGGTCCAAAGCTGTGCTTTGCCCAGTTAGCCGGTCTGAGCAGAATAACGCGAGCGCCCTGCATGAACAGCGTGCGCAGATAGCGATTCCCGCGCTTGCTGATGCGTCCGAGGATCGTCCGATCACCCGTCGACATCTGCTTCGGCACCAGACCAAGCCAAGCGGCAAAGTCACGCCCCCTGGCAAACGCAGTGCCACTGCCAATGGCTGCTACCATTGCGCTGGCGATGATCGGACCGATGCCCGGAACGGTCATCAACTGCCGGCAGCCCTCGGTGCCGTGTGCCAGCTCTTCGATCTCTTCAGTGACGTTTTCAATGCGTTCATCGAGGCGCCGCCAATCGCCACTGAGATCCTCGATGATCCTGATGATACGGGATGACAGTACGTCGATACGCTTGGCCAAGATGTCCGGGAGTTGCTGCCGCAGGAAGCGAAGCCCTTGGCGTACCGGAATGCCGTGCTCCAAAAGAAAGCCGCGGATCTGATTGATCACAGCGGTCCGCTCGCTGATCAAGCGAGACCGCACGCGGTGCAGTGCCTGCAGATCTAGCTGATCGTCGGTCTTTACCGGAACACAGCGTGTCGATGGCCGCTGCACAGCCTCCGCGACCGCGTGCGCGTCCCGGAAGTCGTTCTTGTGACCTTGGCGGAAGGGCCTGGCATAAACTGGCGGCACCTGCTTCACCTCATGACCGAGCGCAATCAGCTCGCGAGCTACGCAATGGGTCGCCATCCCGGCCTCGATTCCGATCAGGCATTTCGGCACATTCGCAAGCCGTGCTGCGATCCGGCCGCGAGCGAGCTTCTCGCGCAAAACGATCGCTCCCTTGTCATCCAGGCCAATCAAATGCAGCGTGTTCTTGCCTGTATCAATGCCAATGGTGCTGGCGACTACAGCATCTGTCTTCCGGGTCATGGAGATGTCTCCTCGTGCTTCTAAGCCCCCGCCGACTCTGAGAGCCGTTAGGGGCGGGAGCACGGCCGGTCCATCCCATTCTCGGACATTTAGCGTCCTCGATAGGATGAAACGGTTTGGAAAATCTTCGTTGGTTCAAATTCTCTGGACGATGTAATTTCCGCCGGCCGCCTTCAGAGTAATGCATGCACCGGTGACTGCTTCAGCTGAGGTAAAAGGTCCAACAAGAGCGCGATAGTAAACTCCCTTTGTGCCCAGATCGACGCGACGAACGATAGGCTCGCGGCCGTTGTAGTCTGCAACGCTCGAAACGTGGCCCGAGCACTTGCGCTGCTTCGCTGGGATGTGAGTTGCACCGCATAGCCGACTTCCGGCGCTGCCCGCGCGACGTTCCCAGCGTTTAGTGCTGGTCTCAGAGCCGACACTGACGCAACTGACTCGGGCTCGCCGGACCTGGACCCGGCGGAGGTTTGTGCGCGCGCCGGGGATGACGGGGCTGTACCGCGCTCGGCTCCGAGGACGATCGAAAGAGGAGCATTCGGCCTAACGAGCGGGGTTACCGACGTACTCGGTTCAGGAGGCGAGGCCGAATTGGGGTGCCTCCGTCGTTTAGCAAGAGTGGGTCGCGTGTCGCGCCCAAGCTGTTCCATTGATCGGAACGGACAGCTACGGTGTGAATTTTCTTCGGTTCCGGTGAAACGCCTCAAGGGCGACGAGCTTTGCGGTTATACGGTCGGTTTTCACCTCCGACCCGCCATACCGCTTTTCATCGATGGCTAGGAGTTGTTCCAACGCTGTGCGTTCGCGTTCGAGCTCTGCCACAGTTGTCGCATACTCCCTCTCAATTTCTTCTTTTTTCTTGGCGTACTGGGACACTGCTTCGGCGAAACTCTCAACGACAATATCCAATCGCGCACGAAGGTCAGATCTCAGGTCCCGTGGTGCATCGCTCATGATGGTCCCCAGCGGACAAGATCCCGCACCCGACCGAGGAAAAGAAAGTCATCATCCACAGGGATCATGACGATTAACGATTCAGTTATGCGCTGAAGCGCGATCCGTTGAGGCTCCGTTCGTGAACCACCAGGGGCGCAAACGGATGACCGCAAGATCGCCTTTGAGCATTGCGATGGCCTCCGCGAGCGGGTGCCACCAAGACCGCCAACGAATGTGTCTAAAACCGCTCTCCAGCCTCGCCATGGCTTCCGCGAGCCGGGGCCACCAGGGCGGCAGTAGATACGCAACCAGGCTTTCGAACCACGGTATCGCGTCGGAGAGCCGGGGCCACCGGAGCCTTGGGCGCAGAGTCGCCGCAAGCTCCCTTTCGAGCCGCGCCCTTGCTTCCGTTGCCCTCATTGTGTCGGCGGTGGCTTTTATAAGCTCGGCCACGAGTCCGTCAGCGCGATCGCGCTCAAGCTCTAAGTCCGCCCGGTACGTCATGATGTCGGCAGTGGCCCGCAAGAACTCGGCCATGAGCCTGTCAGCCCGATCGCGCTCACGCTCGAAGTCCGCGCGGTGACCGCTGGCAACGGCATCGAGCTTGGCGAGCTCTGCCTGTAGCGCTTTGATCTTCGCCTTGAGCGCGGCGGCGTTTGGCTGGCGACCAGCCGGTGACCGCCCGGGCATGGCCGTGTGGCGAATCTCGGCTAGATCGACGGCGACAAGGGTCTTGCCGTCGTTGGAGCGCGATCTCGGCAACCGAAGGCGCTTTGCAAGCGCCCGGGCGCCCTCGGGGCTCGTTTCGAGGCGGTCTCCGAGGGCCGCATAGGTTAGTTGATTGACGGCCATGGCGGTCTTCCGGTTCGCCCGGTAACCGGGTGGTGACCGGGCGGGCACAGCGTTGCGCGCCATGGTTACCGCCGGGTTAACATCGCCCAAGCTGACTCGGCTGACGCGATTCGTCTCCCGACGTCCGCGGCCCATAATTAATGCATGTCAGTATCGCGTGAGTTGAAGCGCCGCAGTGCGGTGGCTGAAAGAGGAAGACAAACTATGAAAGCGGCCTTCATTGAACAATTCGGTGGTCCGGAGGTCTTGAAATACGGCGACTTGCCGGGTCCCGTGGCGGCAGCGGGCGAGGTCCTCGTCGATGTAGTAGCGGCGAGTGTCAACGGTGCCGATTGGAAAGTGCGCAGAGGCCAGTATTCGCAAACCGTGTTTCCCTTGGTGCTGGGGCGGGATTTTTCCGGCGTAGTCGCCGCAGCAGGCCCGGGCATCGATGATCTGAAAGTCGGCGATGCGGTGTTCGGCGTCCTCGAGGCCGGCCGCGAGGGCGCCTACGCCGAAAGGCTTGCGATCAAGGCTGCGATCGTCGCGAAGAAGCCCGACGGGCTGTCGCACGTCAACGCCGCCGCTTTAGCGCTCACCGGGCTCACCGCGATCAGTGCCATCGAGACGACCTTGCAGCTCAAGCGCGGCGAGACCATCCTCATTCAGGGCGGCGCCGGCGGCGTTGCGAGCTTCGCCATTCAGCTTGCCAAGCATATCGGCGCCCGTGTGATCACCACCGCCAGCACGGCGAACCTGAAGTATGTGCGCGACCTCGGCGCCGATGAAGTCATCGACTACAACGCGCAGGACTTCACCAAATCCGTGAGCGGTTGCGACGCCGTGTTCGATACCGTCGGCGGCGACGTGGCGCAAAAATCGTTCGCGGTGCTCAAGCCGGGCGGCC
>JBEKAE010000095.1:0-5971 GCA_050018375.1 Candidatus Acidiferrales bacterium
CTGCACTTGATCCGTAAAATTTCGCCCTAGATAACCGGCCTGCTGCCAGGCGGAGCCTGGCATCTGCCAAATGGCCTGCCAAGCGGCTTGGCTATTACGGCCGTCGCACTTGTACACGTCAAATGCCCAGAGACCGCCAAAAATGACAACGGTGAGAATGACGTAATGACGGCGCATATAACCAAGCTATCTCTTCCCTCCTTAATAACGAACTAATAATCGAGGTCGCCTTCCCCTGTTGCGCGCTCAGCCTAGCGCAAGGGACGAGGCCCGCCGCGTGGCGGCGAACTTCGCCAAGCTGCCGGAGCCATCGGCTTGGACACGCCGCGTGTTTTGGAGCGCCGCACGGTTGAGCAAAACACTTAGCAGCCGCGGCAAATACCTTCGATCATCCGCTTCAGCTGTTGCTCATTGTGCTCATTTTCAGCCTGTTCCTGTTTCCATTCAGGTGAACCGACATTCGGCGTGGTCGGGTATAGAGACCCTATCTCCAAGGTTGTGGATTTATCGTAGCGGTGAGACTCGGCGTCGGGAATTTCACTGGTGAGCACCACCCTGGTGTTACTTATGCCCTCCTGCTGGACTAGGCTGAAAAGCGTGGCGGCATGGGGGTGCGACAGCCGCACGCAGCCATGCGAGGCGGGGCGGCCAAGGTGCTTAACGTCATAGCTGCCGTGGATGGCGTGACCTTCCTGGGTGAAGAAGATCGAATAGGGCATCGGCGCGTCGTCCCATTCACGCGAGAAGTGATCGCGCTCCATACGGAACGGCTTGAACTCGCCCGTCGGCGTGTCGTAGTCGGCCATCCCCGTCGACACTGGCCAAGTGTAGAGCACGGTGCCGTCGTCCGCGACGGTCATCTGCTGGGCGGATTTATCAACTGTGATGACCAAGTCGGCACGTGCAGGGGATGCGAGCACCAACGCCGCGGCGAATGACGCGAAACCAAGGTGGCTGAAACGCAAACGAACCCTCCGCCCCCAATTTCGCACAGCATAACACGCCGGTTGGACGATTAAACTGACGCAATATCGTATCATAATGAAATAGACTCGACGATGAACCGCAGCGCCGCTCGGCGACTAACCGGCTAACCCGAGACGAGGCCCGCCGCATGGCGGTGAACTTCGCCAAGGTGCCAGAGCTGTTGCGGCGGAACGGCTAACGCTACAGGCGGCCACAGATGGTGCGTTGTCGCTGGTCGCGAGCTATATTGGCATTATGACCAAGACTCCGCCCACCAAACCACCGCTGCCGCCGTTGCGCGAGCGCTTGAAGCTGTCGGACCGCTTCGTCGACGTTACTGACCAGCATGTCGGCGAGGTCTTTGTGCTCACCGGCTACGGCACCCACGACCGCTCGGCTCGCGGCGCGTGGATCAAGAAGGATGAACTCCGTGGAGTTCTCCCTCCAGCGTTTTTTCTACCCAAGAAGCCCGACCCAGCGAAGAGCGGCTGATCGCGGCCGGCTGTCATCAGCTCGCCATCCGCGCCACGAGGCTCGCCCACTGGGCAGCATGGCGAGTGGAATAACAACCAAGTCATCACAGAAAGGTCCGCCGATCGCCTTGAAAAGAGCCATTTCAGCGGACTGAAATCCGTACCTCGGGGGCGGGCACCCATCCCAAAGGGTCTCATTAGGATTGGTCTCGCTGGATTCAGGGACGGGGGTCAGCGATGGCGTGCGCGCGGTCGGGAGCACAATCCGGCCTTCGATATGGGCTATTCGGGCTGGTCGCCGTCGTAGCGGGCGCGACCGTCAGCATTGATCCAGCCGACGCTCGACATCATTGGAGCGGTTACAAACATGCTGCTCACCATCGGAACGGTCACAAACACGTCGCTCACCGTCAGAACGGTTACCGGCACGTCGCTCACCGCATCGCTCGCGCCGGACGTTCCGCCCATGTCGAAAGCTATTCGCCGTCATCGGCTTCAATCGTAATAGACGCCAATACCGGTTCGGTGCTCCAGGCATTGAATCCGGATGCATTGCGCCACCCGGCCTCGCTGACAAAGATCATGACGCTCTACCTGCTGTTTGAGCAGATCGAGGCGGGCAAAGTCCGGCTTGACACTCCGCTGAGCGTATCTGTGCACGCATCCGAGCAGGCACCGACTAAGCTCGGCCTCAAGCCCGGCGGCACGATCATGGTCGAGGACGCTATCAAGGCGATGATAACCCGGTCAGCGAACGACGTCGCGGTCGCGGTCGCCGAAAACCTTGGTGGCGACGAGGGCCAGTTCGCTAGGCTTATGACCCAGAAGGCACGCAGCCTGGGCATGACCCGCACAACTTACGTGAATGCCTCCGGACTGCCCGATGACAAGCAGGTCACGACCGCGCGAGACCAAGCCGTGCTCGGGGGCGTGATCCAGGAGCACTTCCCCCGCTACTACAAATACTTTTCGACCGCGGTGTTCGTCTATCACGGCCAGGCAATCCGAAATCACAACCATCTGCTTGGCAGCGTAGAGGGCGTGGATGGCATCAAGACGGGATTCACGCGGGCCTCCGGCTTCAACCTAGTGACGTCGGTTCGCCGCGGCGGCCGTCATCTTGTCGCCGTCGTGCTGGGTGGACGTACGTCGGCTCAGCGTGACGCCCACATGCGCGAGCTGATCAGCAGCAACGTCAAGCTGGCCTCGCTTGGGCAGGTCGGTCCTGTCGCCGTCGAAAAGGCTGCGGTGAAGGCTGCTCGCCCACCTCAGGTCGCGTTCCCGGAGGGTGACGCAGCGCTGCGGCCTGGTTCGACGGAACCCATTCGCCCACTGCTGGTGAAGACCATAACCTACCACACGGCGACGCTGCAGTAGCGACGAGGAGGGTCGGGCAAGTTCATGACTCCTACGCGGTCGATCACGGAGCTGCTGAAGTGCTCTACGCTTTTTTTGCTTCTTTCGCGCTGACGGTTGGAGCGCCACCCGCATTCGCTGACGTTTTGATTTTGGTTGATAAGACTACGCAGCAGATGTCCGTGTCGGTCGATGGGGTGCCACGCTATCTGTTCGCGGTGTCGACTGGCCGTGCGGGCTATGGGACGCCGAACGGTACCTACCATCCGTAGCATTTGGAAACGACGTGGTTTTCGAAGTTGTATTACAATTCACCAATGCCTCACTCGATCTTTTTCCATGGCGGTTATGCAATCCACGGCAGCTATGAGATCAATCGGCTTGGTGGACCCGCCTCACACGGCTGCATCCGCCTGCACCCTGCAAATGCTGCAACTCTTTTCGCATTGGTAAAAACCGAAGGCATGGCGGCAACGACTATAGTCGTTGCCGGGAGCAATTCTGCCGTCGCGCCAAATCCTTCGCCGTCTGCGCAGCCCTATGGCGGCTGGACTAGGCCCGGTTATGACAGCCGCTACACACCCGATTACAGGCCGCCCGGCTATCAGTGGCTTCAAGAGCCGGGTACTTTCCGGTACTTCAATCCGTACTGACGCGCATGTCGCCCTTCAGCCGGTCGCTGCATTTGGACGGGAAAAGATGGCACCTATTCGGCTCCGGTCCTGGCCGCCCCAAGGGCCGAGTCTGGGCCTTGCCACAAAAAAGAAACCCCAAGCAGTGTACCCGCTTGGGGCCTCGCGAGGTGTTACCTCAATTTAGGCTTACCGGGCGGCAGGGGTGTCGGGGGATGGGAGCGCCGCCATCGGCCTAATGCGGAGAAAATAAGAGCACAAAAATCATTGCGCTAGTGAACCTAGGTCATCGCAACCAATACGAAGGTTTAGAGCGGTCGTTTGCCTTTAAGCTCTCAATTACTCCCCGGCATTTATAGTGGGACTGCCACGGACCCGCCCGCTTCACGGGCCTGCCGTGCTATCATCGCTTCATGCCCTCCTCACGCCGCTTCCCGCCGCCTTGGACAATCGAGGAGCACGGGGAGAGCTTCATCGTAAAGGACGCGACCGGGCAGGCGTTGGGGTATTTCTATTTCGAGGAGGAGTTCGGTCGCGCTCAGCGGATGTTTGCTTTAAGGCAACTGCGGTCATAGGGTGCGTTTCGAGGGAGACGGCTCGGTCGCGAATGACCTAGGCTGTGTAAAAACGCAGAAAATTGAAAAGCGACGAGAATGATTTTTCTCAAGTGTATTGAAATCAGACTCCCGTCCGAATGTTTACGCACCTAGCGGCGGTTCGCCACCGTCAAATGACGCATTGCGAAAGGCTTATTCAATCACCTCGTCGGCTCGCGCGAGCAGCGACGGCGGCACGGTGAGACCAAGCGCCTTCGCGGTCTTGAGATTGATCACCAATTCATACTTGGTCGGTGCCTGCACCGGCAGGTCGGCCGCCTTCTCGCCTTTGAGGATGCGGTCGACGTAGCTTGCCGCGCGGCGGTATGGGTCGATCGCATCGTGCCCGTAGGAGATCAGGCCGCCTTCAGTAACGAAGAAGCGCTGTCCATAGACCGCGGGCAAGCGATACCGCGCTGCCAGCTCGATGATCTGCCTGCGATGAACGATCGATGGCCCGCTCAGCGTCACGATTAGGCCGCCATTCGAGTCGCGTGCGAAAGTCGCGAGCCCGCGCTCGATCTCGGCAGAGTCGGACAGGCCGAGGGGGCGCAATTCCACCCCGAATGACGGCACCATCGCTTGGATCGCGGCCCATTGGCCTATCCCGCCGGTCGTGGCGGTATCCCGAAGGACTGCCACTCGCTTCACGTTGGGCGCAATCTCCTTGAGCAGCTCCAGCCATTTCCCGCTGGTACCAGGATCGCTAGTTGTAAAGCCGGTTGCGTTGCCACCCGGTCGTGCGAGGCTCTCGATAACTCCGGCACCGACGGGATCGATGGCCTGCACGAATACGATCGGCATGGTGCGCGTCACCTGCAGCAACGGTTCCAACGTCGGGGTGCCAGTGGCGAGAATGACGTCCGGAGCAAGCGCGACCAATTCGGCAGCATTTCTGCGATTGAGACCGGCATCGCCGGTGCCCCACCGATAGTCGATCTGAAGGTTGCGGCCGACGGTCCAGCCCAACTCCTGCAACGCCTGCCTGAACGCCGCGAGACGGACCTGCCCCTCCGGATCGTCCGAAGACATGTGCATGGCAACCCCAACACGCCGCACCTGGTCCGACTGCTGCGCGCGCGCGGCGAGCGGCCACGCCAATGCAGTGCCACCCAAAGCAGCTATGAATTTCCGTCTTGCGATATTGATCGCCATCGGACCCTCCAGCCGGGGTCACGCGCACTGGATCATTGCGAACGATAGCATGCCCCGATTGGCAGGTCTGTGTCCGCCTTCACGGGGGCCGATGGCGAATAGCTCGCTGTGTTTCTGCGGTGCAAAGTGTCGTTATCGGCCCTTAGCGACGCGCCGCCTCGGGATGGCTGAGCGTCGCTTTCGGCGCAAAGCGGAAATGGCGCTATCATCACTCCCATGCGCCGCTTCCCGCCGCCTTGGACGCTCGATGAGCACAACAACGCGTGCTTCATCGTGAGGGACGCCACCGGGCAGGCGCTTGGCTATTTCTATTTCGAGGACGAGCCGGGCCGACGCTCGGCGGCCAAGCTGCTCACCGGGGACGAGACGCGAAACGTGAGGAGGCAACGCGAGTAACGCGATGGCCTCCGCGATTGCTTCAGCGGCGCAGGCGCTGTAGTTACGTCAACGCCCTGGTGCCCGATACTCGACGGCCTTCTTGCCTGCCTTGTCCATGTCCTCAGGTGTGAGCAGCACAACTGTCTTCACGGTCGCACCGCCGCCCTGGGTGACGGCGAGCGCGGCGGCGGCGGCGGTTACGTTGTCGGGCACTTCGGCAATGGCGTATACGTCGACATCGCCGAATGCGTAGTAGAACTGCTCCAGCTTCCCGCCCAGGCTCTCTGTCACTTTCGCGATAGCCGCGCGACGGGCGGAGCCGCCTTCGTGGGCGGTGCCCTTGGCACCCTCGGCAGTTAAACGTGATTGAAAGAGATACTTGGCCATGTTGTCCTCCCTTCAAGTGTGTGCGTGT
>JBEKAE010000096.1:0-3825 GCA_050018375.1 Candidatus Acidiferrales bacterium
GCAAGGATTCGGAAATCTCGACCAATCTCGCCGGCCGCTATGATCTCGTCGAAATCGGCGACAAATGCTTCATCGCAGACGAGGTCGTGCTCGGCGACGAGGACGTGCGGCGCGGTTGGATGTATCTCAAACACGTCAAGACCGGGGAGCGCGTCTTCATCGGCAATGACGCGGTGGTGCCGCCCGGCGCGGAAATTCCTAATGGCGCGCTGATCGGCATCAAGTCCAAGCCGCCGGCCAACAGCGAATTGGCGGAGGGCGACACTTGGTTCGGGTCGCCGCCAATCAAGCTGCCGGTGCGGCAAAGATTCGACGGCGGCGCCGCCTGGACCTATCAGCCGCCGCCTTGGAAAAAGTTGATGCGCGCCTGTTACGAGGCGATGAGCATCTCGCTGCCGCCCATGCTGTTCATCACCTTTGGGACCTGGGCGGTGGAGAGCTTCGGCCAGCAGCTGGTTGACGGCGAATATGGAATGGTGGCGGCGCTGTTCGTCCTTGACTCGGTTCTGATTTCGCTCGCGATGACGCTTGTCGTCGTCTGCGTCAAATGGCTGACCATGGGGCGCTATGAGCCGCAGGTGAAACCGATGTGGTCATTCTGGGCCATGCGCACCGAGTCCTGTGCGGTGCTCTACTGGGGCCTTGCGGGCAGGGTGTTGCTTGAACATCTGCGCGGCACGCCCTTCCTGCCTTGGATACTGAGACTGTTCGGCTCGAAATTCGGCGAAGGCGTGTTCATGGACATGACCGACCTCACCGAATTCGACTGCGTGAAGGTGGGCGATTTCGCCGCGCTCAACGCCGTCAGCGCGCTGCAGACCCATCTTTACGAAGACCGCGTGATGAAGGTGGGCCGCGTCGACGTCGGCAAGGGCGTCACCGTCGGCGCCGGCTCCACTGTGCTCTATGACACGCATGTCGGGGATTTTGCGCGGCTCGGGCCGCTCACAGTGGTGATGAAGGGCGAGACGATCCCGGCGCATTCGGAATGGATCGGCACCCCCGCCGAGCCGGCGGCGCCGAGAATGGGCGTCGCCATCGAGAGAGCGAAAACACTGTCCCGCGGCGGCTCGGCGACCTTGCCGGTCTTGAAGCCTTTCGGCGTGTTGACGACTCTCCTTTCCAGATCGCCGCGTCGATTGTTGAAATTGTCCGCCGCGATCCTCATCGTCATCCTCGCCGCGGTGATGATTAACCGCGGCCCAATCCTGACGGGTTCTGGCTACGACCTGCGTTCCATCATCGGAACCCTGTCGAGAACGAGCAAACCTACGCCCCAGCCCTCGTTGGGCGCCAAATCAATCGCGCAAGCGGCGCAACCGGAACCCGCGCCCTTGCCGCCAACGCAGCCGGCCTCTCAAACGATCACGATGGACGAGATCCGCTCGACCTTTGCGCCGAATTATTTCGTCCTCAGACAGAGCGCGCCAGTCCATTGGATCATTACTGGTAAACAGATCACCACCTGCGACCATCGCCTCTTCGTGCCGAGTCTGAATCTGGAGTTCGAGGCGAAAAAAGGACGGCAGGCCATCGAATTTGCCCGCGACCACGCGAGCGTCATTCCATGGAGCTGCTGGGCAGGAACGCTATATGGTAAGTTCGATGTGATCGAAGCTCCTCCACCCGGCGTCGAATTGCCTGCGGCCGCTTCGGACACGCCAGCGGCCTCCGACAAAAGCCCCGCGCCGCCAACGCACACACGCGGCAGCACCTACACCATCATGACTGGTGATGCCCTGCGTGGTATCGCAGCCAAGTTTTATCATGACGAGAACCGCTGGCGTTACATCGCGGCAGCTAACCCCGGTCTTGATCCTCGCCGACTCCACCCCGGTCAGGTGATCAAACTTCCTGAGCCGATCGGCAATAACCACCCCCTTTGGAAAAATCGATAAGCAAAGGACGGCCTCTGGTCATCTGCGTCGCAGATGATCGGAGCAGCTCCTGAGTTCTGACGCGAGGTGGGCCCACGCTCAACGCGGCGAGCAAACAGGTCAGCTAACGCTTGTCGTAGGCTCGGATGCATGGAGATGCGACGACCCGAGCCGGATTTGGCTATGGTGTTGCGCATGTCGATGATGTTGCCGGCGGCGGCCGCCATCAGCACGATTCACCCACTTCGCATCCCCGACTAAAGCGATGCCCTCGCCGCCGGCGCCACGAGGCGGACATTAACAAGCTGCGAAGCGCTCCGTTAAGACGCCTTCTTGGCGCGCTTTTTCGGCTTTTTGACCACGGCTTGTTTCGGAGCGCGTGCCTTCTTTTTAACCGCACCCTTTTTAACCGCGCTCTTTTTTACCGCCCGTTTCACTCGCGCTATTGGCTTGGGCGCTTCTTTCGTTCTCGCATGTTTGACATGAATCCGCTCAATATCTCGCGTAGGAGCGTGTTCTTGCGCCCATTTGAGGGCCGCCTCAAATGGGACCGGCTCCATAAACAGTAGCTGTTGATGAACGATCCCGGTGCTTTCTTCCTGCCAGAAGAAAGTCACTGTGCTTTCCGGCTCATCATCAACGTAAGATGTGTAGACAACCAAGCATGGCGGGGAGGGGATGAAAACGTCTAGATCGCCAATCTCAACGCTCGTCCACGGAAGCAATGTCGGCATTTGATGGATTTCCCTTCGAGGCATGCGCAATTTTGGATGACGGCTTGAAACCCACGGGAGACTGGGCTTGCCAGACGAGCTTGACGCCTTCGATCAATTTCGGCAACTGATTTTGGCTTTTCCCGCCTGCTAGCCGTCAAAAAACTGGACAAGGCCCGTTCGTTCATCGACCCGGGTCTTCTCCGCCTAGTATGCTTATAAATTGAAAGCCAGCTCGATAGGGCCGTTCCGCCGATTGCTTGAAGGGCCCAGGTGAGTCGTCAAATCCAAAGGAAAACAATTCGACATGATCGCGACTTCGCCGCTGCTCCAGCCGTATCGGCTCGGAAATCTCGAACTCCCTAACCGCGTGGTGATGGCGCCCCTGACGCGCAGCCGCGCGACGCATAATACGAACGCACCGAACGAACTCGTCGCCGAATATTACCGGCAGCGCGCCAGCGCCGGCCTCATCATCAGCGAGGCCTCGCAGATTTCGCAACAGGGTCAGGGGTATATCTGGACGCCCGGCATCTATACGAGGGAGCAGATTGACGGCTGGCGCAAGGTGACCGATGCGGTGCACGGCGCTGGAGGAAGAATCATCATTCAACTTTGGCATGTCGGACGCATTTCGCATGTGGCGCTGCAGCCCGGCGGCAAGGCGCCGGTGTCGTCTTCGGCCATCGCAGCGAAATCAAAGACCATATTGGAATCCGGTTTCGTGGACGTGTCCGCGCCGCGCGCGCTGAACGCAGCGGAAATCCCGGCCATTGTCGCGGACTACGCCCAGGCCGCCCGCAACGCCAAGGAGGCGGGATTCGACGGTGTGGAAATTCATGGCGCCAACGGTTATCTGATCGATCAGTTTCTGCGAGATGGCGTCAACAAGCGAACAGATTCCTATGGCGGACCCGTTGAAAACCGCGTCCGCTTCGCGCTGGAGGTCGTCGAGGCTGTCTCGCGTGAATGGGATCCTTCACGTGTAGGTATTCGCATCGCCCCGGTGAGCCCGGCCAACGATTGCGCGGACAGCAATCCGCAAACGACTTTTGGACATCTCGTCGAGAAACTCGCCGCCACAGGGATCGGCTTCATCCATGTCGTCGAGGGCGCAACCGGCGGTGCGCGTGACTTTTTGCCATTTGATTATCTCGCTCTGCGCAAGAGCTTTCCAAGAACCTACATCGCCAACAACGGCTATACGCGCGAACTGGCGGACGCAGCGATAGCGA
>JBEKAE010000097.1:0-3566 GCA_050018375.1 Candidatus Acidiferrales bacterium
GAAGGAAGTTCCATTGTCAGAAATCAAGGACGATCTGTCCCGATTTCTGCGGGAGGCAGAAAACCAGGAGATCGTTATCACGCGCCACGGCAAACCGGCGGGACTGCTGATCGGCTTCGAGTCGGAGGACGATTGGTTTGAATACCGGCTCGAGAATGATCCACGATTCCTACGCCGTATCGAGCAGGCACGACACAGCCTGCAAGCAGGACGCGGGATCAGTCTGGAAGACCTTGAAACGGAATAAACGCGCACGTCTGTCCCGTCGGAGTTTCGGCGCAATGACGGCCGCGTTCGAGCCCTGGACCAAAACTAAAAGGCGTAAATTTAACGCTTAGAGAAATAGGTTGGGGGAGGCGCCGCGCCGCGGTCGCTCCCGAAGCGGAGCATCGGGAAATTTTCCGCCAAGCCCTTGCCGCCGACGTGGAACCTTCCTTCGACACCTTAGCCGCCGAGCTGCGGAAGCTGACAAGCCGGCAGAAGCAGACGCCGTCTTCGTGAAGGAGGAAGTCCGGCACATTTTGCGCGACGCGGTGAAGTAACAAAATCAACGTGTAGCCAAGCTGGGGTCACGCATTGCGGCACGTTTCGCGAAAGCTGGGCTCACCACCGAGCTGCCGGAATTGCGCAGTCAGGTTCCGCTGTCGGCAAAATTCGGTAAATGAGTATCCTCGATACCGATGTACTTGCGGCGTTGATGCGCACGGTACCTGAGGCTCCCGTAGTGGCGTGGCTGGACCGCCCGCCCGCCGAATCCGTGTGGATAACCGGCATCACGTTGTTCGAGGCGCGTCTCGGCCTGTTGCCGTCAGGCCTGCTGAAAGAGGATTTAGAAAACCGTGTGTTGGATTTCGACAGCGTCGCAGCGGCTGAAGCAGCACTGCTGGCGGCCGCGCGGCAAAAATCGGGCGGTCAGTGGACGTGCGTGACACGCAAATCACGGGCATCGCGCTCGCGCGGCGCGCCACCCTTGTCACCCGAAACGTACGGCATTTTGCGGATCTAAGATTTCAATAGTCGATCCTTGGGTGGCTCAGAACATGTAATATAACGTGGGAGTTGAGGCTAGAGGCGCCAGCCTCGAGTTCATCGACGAGAACGGTGGCGGCCCAGGGGTACGGTTACGAAAGCGGCAACAGAAAAAAGGCTGAGCACGGCTGGCCACCCGCCAAGATCTTGAAACCGCGGACCTGATTGCACCGCGCGATGCCGTGCCAAATTCGTGATTGCGCTGAGAGTGATTTCCGGATACATATCCGGAAATAGATCAAATACATGTCGAGCGCCCAGAAGAAAACGCTATCCGCTTATCGCCGTCGCCAGAAACGACGCGGCGTCATGCGTCTCGAGGTTCACGTTCGCAAGGATGACGTCAGCCTCATTCGCGGGGTCGCCAAAGCGCTCTCCGATCCTGCC
Organism: Candidatus Acidiferrales bacterium; assembly: GCA_050018375.1. GTDB lineage: Bacteria > Acidobacteriota > Terriglobia > Acidiferrales > UBA7541 > Palsa-295. The sequence continues at coordinate 1,417 of JBEKAE010000097.1, forward strand.
CGCGCGACCGAAGCCCGCGCCCTGTTGCGGGAGCGCTTCGGCGCAATCCAGGCAAAGGGCCTCAAGGAACTCCTGGCTGCAGCTCCACTCGAGGGCATCGATCTTACTCGTGAGCGCGACCTCGGGCGGGACGTGGCGCTGTGAAATATCTCATCGACACCAACATCATTTCCGAGGTGCGCAAAGGCGCAAGGTGCGATCGGTATGTCGCGGCGTGGTTCGAATCGATCGCCGACGCCGACATCTATCTCAGCGTGCTGGTCGTGGGCGAAATCCGAAAGGGCATCGAACGGGCTCGGCCGAACAATCCGGTACAAGCGACCGCATTGGAGCAATGGCTCACAGAGCTGGTCAGGTCATTCACCGAGCGCATCATGCCGATCGACCAGGCGGTGGCTGATGAATGGGGCCGTATGAGCGCCAAGCGTTCCTTATCAACGATCGATGCGCTGCTCGCAGCCACCGCAAAGGTCAATGGGATGACGCTCGCCACGCGCAACATCTCCGACGTCGTCAATCTCGGCGTCCGCGTGCTAGACCCGTTCGAGCGGCAGACTTAGTTCTGCTCGCGCAACGTCGATTGCATACCCGGACGCTGCTAAAGCGGAACAGCCGATCGGCAATGACTGCCGTCTTGAAAAACGACAGCTCGCGGCTGATTGCGCTGGCCGGTGCGTGGCTGACGGGGTGCAAAGCCTGAGGGACGCAAACGACGGGTTGGGCAGCCGCATCAGGCGGTGAACCTTTCGGATTCCTGCCAGGCGGCGACGCAGGGTCGTTGATGCCAATCTTGGCGCTTCGTGGGCGACGAACCGCGCGACGGCGTCCGGCGAGGCGGGGAGGGGACGCAGCCGCGATGTCCGGCACCAGGCCTCGAATGCGGCAAAGTCGGCCCGATAGCTGCGGAGAGTGTTTTCGGAATAGGCGCCCTCTAGCCGGAGTATCGCCTCCCGCCAGTTACGATCTGGCCTAGCACGCTTTCTTTGCTGACCAATTGAGACCATGATAATCGTCGCATGTGCACGGTGGGCCTTATGTGCCAAATGCCACTCGCCATCATGTCCTGCGCGGCGCCTACTCGCATGGAGTGCCCCGAGAGTTCCCTGACGAGGGCCTGATCAAGACCCGCCTTGGCGGCCATCACCAGGCCCTAAGGAATCCGACCGTGTCCGGTATGACTCGTTGGCGGATTCGCAAGACCACGCGGTTTGACGAAACAAACCCAATTTTAGTCAACCACGATTTTATTCCGGACGCTCGCCCGTCCCGGCCGAGCTCTGGGTCGATCGCCTAGACGGTGGGTCCGGCAGCTCAATAGTCGTCGCGTCCGTCGGCCGGTAGATCTTGCCGGCTACCGATACGGAAACGTCGCTCTCTTTCTTGTGGTTTGCGGCGATCCAAAGCATCGAGTGCAAGGAGCGTCTGGCGAACCTGGCGCCACAAAGTTGCTTCATAGCGGCTGAGACGATCGAGCGCGAAGTTGGGCAGATTAGCAAGACGCAAGAAGCAACGTGCGAACTCGACAGTATGGTGGACGTCAGGCTCGACCGATTTTAGCCCTGCGCTGAGCATCGGTACTGGTGCATTGGTCATGCCCTCGGCTGCCGGATCGCGATCGACGTCGACGGCGTCAGCGCGCCGGAATAGCGCATAGACAACTTCTTGGGAGGTCGGCTGAAACTGGCTGCCGCGCTTCACTTCCGTTAGATGGTTGGCCTGAATTTCGAATAGGCCGGTCTCTATTGTGCTGGCGCGGTGCAGCCGCCACAGCAGACTGGCGAGCCGCAGCACCAGTTCCCGCTCGATGGCGGATTGGGCGTCATAGTCGGCAGTAATGGCCGTTTCGAAGGCCTTGTAATCTTCAGCATCCTCCAGCGCGCCGATGACTGTCTCGGCCGTCAGCCCGTGGCGGACCGTATTGCGGCGGGAGCGCTTTTTGCCTTCTTCGGTAGTAGGTCCAGTGCTCTTGCGCGCATTGCGCCGGTTGGCCTCAATCTGCCTGAATGAGGTCATTGCGGGCCAGCCGCGGTAATTGGCTTCGTTTGTGCGTCCAGCGAAGGCTGGTGTGTTCAGCAGGGATCAAACCTGCCGGGGCAAAAGTCAGACGCCCCGTAGCTTGGATGGCAGGGTGGAGGGAAACCGAGACTCTG
>JBEKAE010000098.1:0-3536 GCA_050018375.1 Candidatus Acidiferrales bacterium
TCAGAGTTATCTGAACGCGATTGCTCTGCGGCTCAATCAACGTCCGCGAAAGACCTTGGGCTTCCAAACGCCAGCCGATAGACTACAAGCGGTGTTGCACTGACCGGTTGAACGCACACTCCGATAGCCACCGAATCGCTGCATTGCGGTAATAAACACAACGGGCCGATATTGTTGGGCGTTGCTCGCCGAGCTGCACGCCGACAAGCAATTACAAAACGGCCTTTAAGGAACCGCGAACATGGAAGACCACGAGACGCGCCGAAAAATCATTCGCGAATGGATGGCTCTTCCGAAGGATAAGCGACAGACCGAAGAACAGGTGGCGGCATTCGCCAAAAAGGCGGTCCAGCAAAACGAGTTCCACCGCAGTCGGCGCGATCCGTACCAGAAATTTCGGCGCGATCCTTTCGAGAAGGTCATGGGATGGCTGTTGCCACGCGCCGGCAAGTCATGACCGGGCGGCACAAGATGCCGCATTCGCAGATGCTGGTTTGCAGGCGTGCTGTCAAGAGAAAGAGAAAACGAGGAAAACGCTGTTCTCTTGCTCAGAGATCGGATCGTATGCAGCAGTCGACGCTTTCGAACAAAAAAGGCCACACGCCCCATGCATGGAGAACGCGCGAGACTAATTTCTTCATCGGAAAATAAATTAGAGCACGCGTCGGGAACGGCCGAATTGGGGTCTTGCCTTACTGATGCGACCCGCGAGGGCCGCTCCCGGCGTGCTGTTCGTATACTGGCCGCTATGCAGTCGCCCGAAAGATTGCGACCGCAGTCAACGCGACTTTCTGACCCGGTGGAAGCATACAGACCTCCGCATCAGATTTGTGAACATAAATATTCAGACACCGGTTTGGATGTTTGTCAACGCCGAAGACACGGAATCCAGTGCTCTTCGCCGTCAGGGTAAAGGTTACCTTTCCCTGCGCTGCATCGGGAGCAATGCGCTGCTCGGAAGGGTTCGGAATGCGTGCTGTTCTGAAAAGTTGCAGGACCTGCGCAGCCTTGCGCGTAAGTGTTCCTGGGATAGCGCTTTAGCGCATCCGTTCAGCCTCGATAGCTGCCAGGGTTCGAGCGACGAAACGTGCCAACCGCGTCCTACTGTTTTGGCGGGAACCGGGTCGCTACGCTAGCCTTGCTCACCTTTACTGCGCTTTCGGGATGGCGTTCCTGCGGGGTTGTTATCACCAAATTCTCGGGCCACGCCGTCACCTTCCGAAGCTCACCGACGGTCTTTGCAGACACTCCGATGTCTGGGTCCAACTCGACCCGCATCTTATTTGGAAAGCCACCAAGAGCTATGTGGAGCGAGACAATGCTTTTGGGCTTATATCGCATGAGGGCTCCCTCACTGTCCGTTACCGACTGCTGACTACCGGAAACAGCCTACAACTTCTCTACGCTGCTGGCGACGGGCCGAAGACCGGTCTGTTACGACCTGGTTGAGCGCGCTCCAGCCTGTTCCGCTTTTGCTCTGATAGCTACCAAAATACTGTGGCGCGGCAAACGTCGAAATGTGCCAATGGTGTTGCAAAAAACAGTACGATGCGAACCTTGAGGACCTGGAAAGGGTACCGGGCGGTTGCGACTGGCGATGCCAAACTGATCAACCATTTGAGACGGAGGAAAGTGAACATGGAATTTGACGCTGTATTACTGCCGCGGCGCCGCGCCGAAAGCATCGCTCGCGGCTACTGGCATGACCGGACAATCAATCAGGATCTCGACACATGCGTTACGGAATGCCCTGACAAGATCGCTCTAACTGCAGTCCGCCTCGACACGGGAGACGTCCGCCGGTTCACCTATCGCCAGCTTGCCGGGCTTGCCGACCGTATAGCCGTCGGTCTTTCGCGGATCGGCGTGGGCCGCAACGACGTGGTCGCAATACAATTGCCGAACTGCTGGCAATTCAGCGTGCTCTATCTGGCCTGTTCGCGCATCGGCGCGGTGCTTAATCCGCTGATGCCGATATTCAGGGAGCGCGAATTGTCGTTCATGCTCAAGCACGGCGAAGCGACAGTCCTGATCGTTCCGAAGACCTTTCGCAACTTCGATCACGAGGCAATGGCGCGCGCCCTCCAGCCGACGCTGCCGTCTCTAAAGCGGATCATCGTAGTCGACGGCGGCGGCGCGGATGATTTCGGCGCGCTGCTGACGAAGCCGGAGTGGGAGAAAGATCCGAACGCTCGAGCGATCGTGACCGAGAACCGTCCCGGCCCAGACGACATTACGCAATTGATCTACACCTCCGGCACGACGGGCGAGCCGAAGGGCGTGATGCATTCGGCGAATACGCTGATGGCCAACATCATCCCCTATGCGCAGCGCCTGCGGTTGAGCGCGGACGACATCGTTCTGATGGCGTCGCCGATGGCCCACCAAACCGGCTTCATGTACGGCCTGATGATGCCAATCATGCTGAAGGCGAGCGCCATTCTTCAGGACGTCTGGGATCCAGCGAAGGCAGCCGATCTCATTCGCACGCAGAACGTCACCTTCACCATGGCATCGACTCCGTTCCTGACGGACCTGACGCGCGTCGTCACAGAAAGCGGGCTGGGCGTGCCGACTCTCAAGACCTTCCTTTGTGCCGGCGCGCCGATTCCGGGGCCGCTCGTGGAGCAGGCGCGGGCCGGACTCGGCGCCAAGATCGTCTCGGCCTGGGGTATGACGGAGAATGGCGCCGTCACGCTGATCAAGCTCGATGACGACGATCGGCTGGCCTTCACGACGGACGGCTGCGCCCTGCCCGGCGCCGAGGTCAAGGTGATCAACGCGGAGGGGAAGACGCTGCCGCCGGGCGAAGTCGGCAAGCTGGTCGTGCGCTCTTGTTCGAACTTCGGCGGATATCTGAAGCGACCGCAATGGAACGCTACGGACGCCAACGGCTGGTTTGACACGGGTGACCTCGCCTATATGGATACGAACGGCTACATCCGCATCAGCGGACGCAGCAAGGACATCATTATCCGTGGCGGCGAAAACATTCCCGTCGTGGAAGTCGAAGCGTTGCTCTACAAGCATCCCGCCGTCGCGCAGGTGGCCATCGTCGCCTATCCGGATGAGCGGCTCGGCGAGCGCGCCTGTGCCGTCATAGTGCCCAAGCCAGGTAAGACAATCGACTTAGCAGGCATGTCGGACTTTCTGAAGGTACAGAAACTCGCGGTTCCGTATATTCCAGAGAAGCTGATCGTGCTCGACGCCATGCCCGCCACCCCGTCCGGCAAGATCCAGAAGTTTCGGCTACGCGAGATGATGCGACAGGGCGAATTGTAGCGATCCGCCTCCTTTACCTTCGACCGGCCTGCGCCACGGCCGAGATCAATTTGGGTCCGCCCCGCAGTGCGCTGAAAATGTCTTCCCTACGAGGTCTCTTCCGGGTCAATTTCGACCGGTTGACGATGTCCGAGGCATGTCCGCTTCTCTAATCGGCCATTCGGGGTCAAGCGCTTTCAGACTATCCACCACTGCGGTGTCGATGTCGCTCACGGGCTCGTGCTTCTCTTCGGAATCGGCACCAAGGCCCTTCC
>JBEKAE010000099.1:0-3498 GCA_050018375.1 Candidatus Acidiferrales bacterium
TCTCGATGTCAGCAAGAAGGAAGTCACCGCCCTGCGTCTGCGCAATCTGAAGAGTGGCGAAAGCTGGGATTTTCCGGCGAGTGCAATGTTTCTTGGTATCGGCCACATCCCGAACGCCAGGATCTTCGAAGGCCAGCTCGAAACCGACGCGGATGGCTACCTGATTACGCAAAAGAATGTCTTCACGCGAGTGCCGGGCGTGTTCGCGTGCGGCGATGTGCAGGACCGCCGCTACCGTCAAGCCATCACTGCCGCTGGTTCCGGCTGCATGGCCGCTCTGGAAGTGGAGAAGTATCTGGAAGGCGAAGGGCACTGAGGGACGATGTACTAGTTGCGACACAGACTCGAATGCCCTCTTCCGTCCAGCCGCGCCAAAGCGCGACCGCTCTCTACCTCTTTCCCAAACGCGCCCCAATGCGATGACCGCGCGCAAAGAGTTTCTAGCAATTTCGCGAAATCCGGCGCAATTTTGCGCAAGAGTTGCAATCTCTTGCATCTCGCCCGCGATATTCTGTTTTGCCGCTTGACACTCCCTCGGAAGCGGAAGATACTGTCGGCGGAACGGGGGGCACTTTTTCCTGTCGCGCCGGATACCCGCTCCCCACGGGCGTTCTCAGTGCTGTCGGTGTAATTTCGCCAGGACAGTCACGACCAACGTCAGCCCAGAAAAGAAGCCGCTCAAACGCATTGTGACGACGCGCATCGCAAGGCTAGGACAATCAGTGCGTTCGGATTGTCCCGCCATGAAGATCGGGTTCCGATAGCAGCTTAAAGGAGACAAAATGAAATCGAGAAGCTTGATGTTGTTTACTGCGATGGTCTTGTTCGCCGCGCTGGCGATTCCGATGCAAACCACCGCGCAAACCACCACCACCACGTCCAACAGTAAAGTACCGGCTTGGGCCACGACCGCCGCGAAGGTCGGGAGCGCCGATGACAACCAGAGGGTTTCGATTGCGGTATTTCTCCGGTTCCGCAACGAGTCGGCGCTAAAAGAGCTGATCGCCGACGTGTCGAGCCCGAGCAGCGTTCGATACGGCCAGTATCTCTCTCCGGCGCAGTTCCACGCGCAGTTCTCGCCGCCTGCGGCGGACGTGCAGCGCGTACAGCGTACGCTTCAGAATCTGGGTTTCCGCATCGACCACACCCCTACAAGCGGCCTCTTCGTGCAGGCGAGCGGCACGGTGGCGCAGGTCAAGGCCGCCTTCGGCGTGACGCAGGACCTGTACTCGTACAACGGCAGGGTGCTGCGCGCGAACGCAGAGACGCCGCGGATTCCTGCGGCGATCGCGGATGTGGTCAGCGTCGTGGCGGGCCTGGATGAGTCCGCAGTGCTGCGCACCCCGCAGCACATTCGCCTCGACGGGGAGGTCGCGACGGCTGCGAAACTGACCGCGGCGGCGAGCGCTTCGCCGAACGCGCCGCCTCCGGTGCAGACGAGCATTCCATCGCCAGTCTGCAGTACGTACTGGAATGATCACAGCGGCACGCTCTCGACTGCCGCAGCGCCATATCCGGCGACGCTGCCTTGGCTCATCTGCGGCTACACGCCGCAACAACTGCGCGCGGCGTACGGAGCGAACACAGTGCCACAAGACGGGAAGGGAGTGACGGTGGGCATCGTCGATCTCTACGGTTCACCCACGATCCTGGACGACGCCAACCGTTATTCCGCGAATCATGGTCTGCCGCATCTCACCTCCAAGAACTTCACGCAGATCCTGCCGGCCGGAATCTATAACGTGCCGGCCAGTGATCCCTGCGGCCCGCAGGGCTGGTATGAAGAGGAGAGCCTGGACGTCGAAGCCGTGCATTCGATGGCGCCGGGAGCCAATATCGTGTTTGCGGGCGATGTCTGCTCGGATCCGGCCAACGCACCGTTGTACTCGCTCATCGATGAGCACACCGCGGATATCGTGACCAACAGCTACAGCTACAACGGCGACTTCTTCCTGCCGTCGTGGTTCATCACGGTCGAAAACTTCTATTTCGAGCAGGCGGCGGCCGAAGGCATGAGCATCCTGTTCTCGACCGGCGATAGTGGCGATCTGGCCGCGATCAATGGTATCGCCTCCGGCAGCTGGGATGCGACCAGTCCTTGGGTCACCGCCGTGGGCGGAACGAGCCTTGCCGTCCTCAATAAGAAGGGCGAGAAGGAGGAGTGGGGCTGGGGCACGTACCGTGTGTTCATGGCCAACGCGACCGTTCCAGCGAACGGCGAGCAGATCACGACCACGGGCCCCGAGCTGCCGTTCACGTTCTATTCTGGCTCAGGTGGCGGGCCGAGCCTCATTGAGTTGGCGCCGTCGTACCAGGTGGACGTTCCTTACAGTTTGTCGGGCTACACATACCTCGCGGACGGGACGCTCGTCCCGCTCGGTGCGGCCTATCGGGTCGATCCGGACGTCGCGATGGTCGGTGATCCCTACACCGGCTTCCTGTACGGCGAGACGTTCACGATCGCCAATCCTCCGACGCTCGATCCCGGTTGCGTGAGACTGTCCAAAACCACCGAGTATTGCGAAGGTGACATCGGTGGGACGAGTCTGTCATCGCCGTTGTTTGCCGGAGTGCTCGCGCTCGTCAATCAGGCCCGCTTCCAGCACGGCAAGGCATCGGTCGGATTCGTGAACCCGGCGCTGTACGCTTTTGTCGACGCCTTCGGCTACTATCCGGGATCACCCATCGTCGACGTGATGCCGCCGACATCACCGACGGCCGTATTGCGAGGCTACATCACCAACCCGCACGAGTTGCGTGTCGTCACGATAAACTCGACGTTGGACGGCGGGACCCTCATCGAGGGAGCTGATACCTCGCTGCAGACGACCCCGGGCTATGACAACGTCACGGGCCTCGGAACGCCTTGGGTGCCGGCTCTGATCGACCTCTTTGTCTTGATCTACTGATCCGACCTAAGGGGCCGAGAGCCGGGATGATGACGACGGCAACTAAGCGTTCCTGGAAATTCACAACTGAAACAAGGGAGCCTCTTCGGAGGCTCCGCTTTTTTTTGACGTTCCGAGGGTCCAACGCCAAATTTGCGAGCAGTTCCGCCCCTCGGCTAAGTGTTGGGCGTGCGGCCCGGGCTTCGTGTCCATCCTAGCTTTGACGGATGCCCCGTCCAAGCTTGGGCGTGGATTTTCTGCGAGGGGGACACGTTCTGCGCCTTTTGAACCCTGGGACACCCAACAAAAAAGGCGCGATCGCTCGCGCCCCCACTTCTGCAATCTGACTTCTTACTTCTGACTTAGTCCCTTACCCCATCCATGAATGCTCTGAGCTTCCGCGAGCGCGATGGATGCCGCAGCTTTCTCAGCGCCTTGGCCTCAATCTGCCGGATGCGTTCGCGAGTAACCGCAAACGATTGTCCGACTTCCTCCAGCGTGTGCTCCGAACCGTCTTCCAGCCCGAAGCGCATCTTGATGACCTTCTCCTCGCGCGGCGTCAGCGTGCGCAGCACCTGCGAAGTCTGGTCTTTGAGGTTGACATTAATCA
>JBEKAE010000100.1:0-3464 GCA_050018375.1 Candidatus Acidiferrales bacterium
GGCCCGACCGTAACTGCGTGTGAGCCGCCAACCGGCGGATCGGCAACGATTGGGACGGGCGCGACGCTCGAACTCGGTGCCGCCTGCTCTGAAGCGGTAACCTTCAGTGGTTCTACGGGAACCTTGGTACTTGGCAGCTCTTCGACATCTGGCGGGCAGAGTAGCAATTTCACGGGGACAGTGTCTGGCTTCGGGGCGCAAGACGTCATTGACCTGCCCGGCATCGCCTTTGACGCACAAACCACGCTCGGCTATTTAGCGGATAGCAATCAGACGGGGGGTACACTGTCGCTCACGGATGGGGCCCAAAGCGCCAAAATCGCGCTCCTCGGCAACTATATGGCGTCGAGTTTTGCCGTGGCGAGCGACAACCACGGCGGCACCATGATCACCGAGGCATCGCAAGCCGGCAATCAATCGTTGCTGACCAATCCGCAGCATACATGAGATCAACATTCGTATCGCTTCATGTGACCCGCGGAGTGCGTGTCTAGATTGGTCTAGCGTGCCGACGCATTGGCATTGCCTCGGCAATTTCTTTATCGTGAAATCTTTGCGGTTCTAGCGACGTATCGGCAGTTCCAAGGAGCGAAAAAAGGTCTGCGCTCATGACCAAATCCAACCTCGGCATTGTCGGCGGTTTCGGGTCTTGACGTCCGGCTCAAGTCGCTCGCCGTGCAGGTCCGACCTCGCCCGTGGCTACCGGAAGCGGATGCGTTTCTAGCCACAGCGCGCGGGCGGTGACGGTCGGATCAAGCCCGACGTTCCGCCACCACGCGGCCTCGTCGCCGAAGTGATGTAGCGCGCGATGGTGTCCCCGGCACAGTGGGACCGTGAACTCATCGCTTACCTTGCTGCCGAGTGCACGGCTTTGCGCAATTCTGAGGTGGTGGGCGTCCGCTGGTTGTCGCCCGCAAATCAGGCAAGGGTGTTGGGCGACAGCCTTGACGTGATTCCGGTCGCGAACCCGCCGCGGCTCCGGCAGGGTCAGCGTGCTTTTATCAATCCCCTTTGGGCGCTCTCGATTCTGTGGCTTTTCTGCGTTCCGCCTCTGGAACGCCGGAGGCTGCGCCGATGTTTGGGGCTGTTTCGCATCGCCGGCCGCAAGAATCATTAGTCTCGCTTGGAAGGTCTCCTCCAGCAGCTGGGCGTCGGCGGCCGTCAGCTTGTTCTTTTCACTTAGGCTCCGGTGCGCCCACATTGCGGCATCGTCACCGGAGCCAAGATCATTGGCTTCGCCGATAAGTCGATCGCGCAATTTAGCCGATGCCTCTGGTCCGAGAACTGGCAGGCTGGAGTTCGAGCCAATCTTTGCCTTGTGGCCAGGGTCTGATCGTTGCACTGGATTTTGTCGCCAGCCGTTGAGCCGGCGGCTTCTTCCCCCTTTCGGCTTCTCAGGCGCTGACGGTTGGCTTGTCGGCGTCGTGAGGTCGGGTGCATCGAGATCGTCCTCGCCGGCAATCCCAACGAGTGTGAACAGTGCGTAACGGCGGGCATAGGTCAGTGCTGCACCCATGCGATGCGGGGTGGCAGTGTCGCTGATGGCGCAGACTGGCCAATCGGAGGCAATCCACTCTCCAGAAGAATGCGCTAAAACGGTCGTTAAATTGACCGTGCCGGCGGTCTGATCGACGGAGGTCGTCTGTAAGGTAGCGATCTCGTGCTGTCCCAGGGTCTTGCGCACGATGTCGAGCCCGCTCGACAACGGCGCATACCGAAACGTTCGATCCGCTCCGTCAACCGACTGGATGGTCGCGGACAGTGATTTTTCCGGATTGACGAGTTCGATTTGAGCCTTGGCGAGAGCGGCCGCCAAGTTGGCGATTGATTCACTGGACCGCTGCACGGCCGTCCTCCACATTGAGGATGTCGAAACTGATGGCGCCGGATTTCGAGCGCTTCGCCCGCACCCCGTGTCCGATGGCTTGCTGGGCATCTTCCGGTACGAGGCTTTTGAGTTCGGCCTTGGCTTGCTCGTGTTCGAGATGCGCTGACCGGGTCCGCGAAAAGATGCCAGCGAACTCGGCCCAGGCGTTCGACGAGCTCATGTTGACGATGCGGATCGCCTCGATACGTGGCCTCGGTGGCTCAGCCCCGAACACGGTAGGGGGCTCGCCATTCTCAACGCAGCGCCAGAATTTTCGCTCCGCGGTAACAATCAGATGTTGGTAGAGGGGGTCGGCATGGGTCTTGATCTCAACCCACTTGCCGCCTCCGGTGATCACCGAAAGCACCGCACTTCTGGCAGCCACGACCCACATGTTATGCTGCAGCTGCGGCATATATTTTTCAGCCGCCGCTTCCTCCGAGAAGGACCACGGCAGCATGAACTTGCTCTCGAACACATCGCGCCCCTCGACCCGACCATCGAGGGTCGCCGCCATCCAGGGAAGGGCCGGATGGCGGGCCCATTGTTGGACATCTGTGACGATCCGCCCGGTGTTGGCTTGGTACCACCGCCGATTCAGCTTCTTGGTGGCGAGGCCGAGTTGCACAATCAGGTTGCCGGACAGGTCCTCTGGCTCGGCTTCACCGCGTTTTTCTCGCCACAGCCGCAGCAGCGCGGCCTCGTTATCGCCCATGATGATTCGGGCGTCTGAACCGCCTATAAAGCAGCGGCGGTCGGATTTGCTAATTGACTCCGAAGATTCTTGAGACATTAGTCCTCCGTTATGAACGATGGCGCTATCCTAATAGATACCAAAAGTATTGATTTACATGGCGCCAAAGTCAATACCAAAAGTATCAATTAGACAGCTAAAGGCTGCGCGGGCTTTATTGGCTTGGTCGCAGGAGGAGTTGGCAGCCGCAGCCCATGTCTCAATCCCAACGATAAAGCGACTAGAGGCTCAAGACGGGCCTTTGGGCGGCCGTAACGAAACAGGGACGAAGATACGCTCCGCATTGGAATCCGCAGGCATCGAATTCATCGACGAAAACGGCGGCGGCCCCGGCGTCCGATTGCGAAAGCGACCGCCCAGGGGCTAGCAGGCGCGGTTCACGACGGACCGGCGGCGAGGTCTAGCTTAGGGCGTCCCGGCGGCCCTATTTGCCCAATAATGACCCGCCGCTGATCAAGTCCCCGGTACCGCTCACGGGCTGGATGGGAGCAACACACTTTCTCACGAAACGGCTGCCGAAAGTGGCAACCGAGATGGCGCTCAATCGAGTTCCACAAGGTGGTCGAGCCGCTCACCAATCCGACCGCCCACGGCGGCGACCGTGCTGACGCCTTTCACGTGGTTTGCCCGTCGTTGCCTGGCTTTGGCTTTTCGGCCAAGCCAACGACTATCGGCTGGAGCGTCGATCATATCGCGTCTGCCTGGGCCACGTTTGATGGACCGCCTAGCATTACAGTTGCATTTTCTTTTGACTTCTGAATCCATGGGCCACCATGATTCGGAGGATCGTGGATGGCGGGATCGGTCGAGACGACGCTTGAGCTTTGGGCATCGTCGTTACGG
>JBEKAE010000101.1:0-5404 GCA_050018375.1 Candidatus Acidiferrales bacterium
TGAAGTAGCTGCCCGAACTAAAGTCTCTGAAGTCATGCATAACTTGCAGTTACAGGTAGAGCGACGAGGGGCGGTCAACAGAACTTTAGAGACGTTGCTCGGTAAGCTGAAGCCGTCGGCGTAACGCTGAGAAACGTTTGCATGAGCTTCGGCACTGGTGTCACCCGCGTTTCGGCGGACTGCCACTGACCACCGCCATCCACCGCCGACGAAAGGTCGGCGCGGCGCGCCGGACGCGGCGCATCCTTGCCTGACAGAACACTTTGCGCCCCTTTAGCCCGGAAGCACCGGCGGCCAAGGCTGGGCCGCGCGTGACCGTACGGGCGGTCGTCGGCGCAACAGCTCGGGCAGTTTGGCGAAGTTGACCGCCATCCGCCGCGCATCGTCCCTGGTGAGCAGCTTGGCCGCTGATCGACGCCCCGGCTCATCCTCGAAATAGAAATAGCCGAGCGCTTGTCCGGTGCTGTCGCGGACGATGAAGCAGGCGTTGTTCGCCTCCTCGATCGTCCAGGGCGGCGGAAAGCGGCGAGGCGTCACGCGGGCTTCGGTCCGTAGTGGAGCCGCTCAATCTCGTGCGCCCTATAGACCGGTCCGCCGATCACCTTAATGGTCGCTCGTATTTTCTCTTCAGGCCCCAGTCGGTGCCAGGCCAGCACGGCCTCTTGCAATGTGGGGCAATCAGTCAAAACGCCCGCACCGTCGTTTAGGGTCGCAGGTTGCCCGGCGTCGACATAGATTTTGTAGTCGTCGCTCATCGGGGTGCCCAATCCTCTTCGGCCTCGCGCTTCACTGCTGGTGCGGCGGGATTCTTGACCTTGACCCAGCAATCCTGCCGGCCCGGTCGATAGGGTGAGCCTAGACGCTTCGATACAATGCCCTCGCAGCCGAGGGCGCAGGCATGCCGGTAAACGATCGCACCCTCCACGTCAAAATGACGGTTGAAGGCGATACCGCGATGCTGGCGGCGTAAAAGCCTGCCAAGGGTGCGTTTGCGAACTTCAATCGGTTCTCGGCGAAGGTCGACGCCGTCCAGTTCGAGCAGGTCGAAAGCGCAGAGCGTCACAGCATCGTCCTGGCGGCGATACCTGAGCAGGTCGAACACGGAGAGGCCATTGGCATCGCAGGCGATCGCCTCGCTGTCGATGATGCATGAGCGCGCCGGCAAGGCCGCGATTGCGGCGGCGGCCAGCGGGAACCGTGAGGCGAGGTCGAAGCCCTTCCGGGTGATGAGCTTCACGCCGCCGGCGTTGAGCTCGGCTAGGATGGGGAAGCCATCATGCTTGATTTCGTGAATCCAGCCCGGCCCTGCTGGCGGCTCTTTGGCAAGGCGCGGCAGGCAAGGTTCGTAGCGCCCGACCCGGCGCTTCAACTCACGCGACACAGACATTGCTATTAATTAGGAACAGCGAGCGCTTGAGTCGAGTCGTCTGCTTGACCCGTCATATTTTAGCGCCGGGAATCTCGATAGAGCCGTCAAGGAAAGCGTTGGCGCAATCACACTGCCAGTTGGTCGATCGGGTGCCGCGGAATTTCTCCAGCGAGCAGCCTGTTACCTGTGGCGGATTGGCGGTGCTGTAAAATACGACCCTTCTGCCCGTGAAGCGGCTCGCGAGGTCAAAGAAAAGCAGCATGTATCTATCACTGGCAAACACGACGACGGTATCATCTACGTCATCGGGCAGCATCCTGAAGTCGCGATAACAATCGCTCTTTTTCCGGCGCTTGTACCGGTCTGGCGGTTTCACCGCACTAAACGTGATGTCATAGAAAGGTGTCAGGAACGATGCGCCGATCAGACCCCATCCTGCGGATAGAATGTAGGTCCGATCGCTGCCGAAACGCTCGACAAGCCGCGCATAGACCGGGTCTTTGTAAAGCGCGCTCGCAGGCAGGAGCCCAAGCGGATTACGGTCGGCGGCGAAGCTCCTGACTCGCGACGAGCCGCGGCGGATCGCCGCCAACATCGCGAAACTGCCGGACCTCGTGCGCCGGAACATAAGCGGCGGTCCGCAAGCGGTAAGTTTTGCTCTTATGCGCAGAAATGAAGCGGAATTGGGTCGTGCTGACGCGCCCTCCGGGTTCGATGGATTCGACCAACAACTTGGAATGCTCCGCCAGCGACCAGCAGCGCTGTTGCAAATGCGCCGCTAAGAAAAACAAAGTCAACATTGGCTCCGCGTGCCAAGCTCTGCTCCCCAGCGGCGCGCCACTGCGTGGCTCGGCATAAGATATCGTAGTCACTTTGTGTGGGACCAGACCCCCAGAAGTCAAAGCATCGAACTGGGGCGCTGCCAATTCCCGAAGCGTCTGTTCATTCGGGAAGACGGCGGATCCTTGGCGTGCCTTTTCATCAAGTTCGGATTGCTGTGCGATTTCGGCTCCTCCCAAGCTGCGATTGATCAAGTCGCTATGTCTCAGCGCACCAGTTCGGCGTATGCTGGAATGCGCGCTTAGGTCGCGAGAACTGAGAAACCAACACCGGCGGTGATTGACGCGATCGACCCGGTAGTACCAGCGGCTACCTGTTAGCGCTGACGAACCTGGTTTCGCCATGCATTCCGCGGACGCTGCTTCGACAAGAGTTGCTTGTGTCGTCAGCACCGCGGCCGCAGGCATTATGAAGAAGACAGCCGGCAACAGCTTCGCCATCCTGCGCAACGGGCCGCTCTTAGGCGCAATCACGAAAGTTAACCGGATGTCCCGATGGTCCACAGCGTGCTCCCTGGAACGCTCACGCACGCTACCGACATGTGTTTCAGCAAACCTTAGGGTCCCAAAAACGCCAAGGAACGCTTGCGCGAATTAATCGACAGATATGCCGACGCCGAGGCCTTCGACGGCGACGAAGCGGACGGCCCTGCTGGCAGCGGCTTCGGCGGGCCGCATTAGACCACCAGCCGCCGCCACCAGGGCCGGGACCGCTGGGCCGCAAGCACCGCAAGCTGCACGGTGATTTCCTTAGCACTCATGAGGTCGGCGGTCGCTTTCATTTCCGTCATCGCCATGGCGTACCCAAACGCGAGACCGAGCGGAACGATGGCAAGCACGATGAGCAGTTGCATGGTGTGTTTCTCCTTAGCCATGGGGGAACTGCACGCACCGCGACAAGAACCGTGGACGCGACGACTTACCCTGCGAGCCAACGCCACCACGGTCGCGACCGCAGGGCCGCAACATAGGTGAGCATTTCGACGGACATGGCGGGCCCTCGCGTCCGGGTATTGGACCACCCGGTCGAGCGTGGCGGGGCAATGGTTAACGAAGCGTTACGTCGCGCGGTTGGCGGCGAACTTCGCTACAAACGACGTGCGAGAGCATCGACGAAGTCCGAATCGGGTCATTCGCTACCGACTGGTGATTTCCGAGGCGGGAATGGCGGGACTGTCGCTTACGTCAATCGGGGCAGCAGTCTTCAGGCTGCCTGACCATGGCACCGCTTGTATTTCTTGCCCGATCCACATGGGCATAGCTGATTGCGACCTATCTTCGGGAGGTTTCGCGGTGTCTGTGCCGACGGAAAATCCGTGATGTGCATGCGGTGTTCCTTCAAAGCATCGGTTTGAAAGAAGCGCAGCTTGTTATTGGCTTCTTCGTAATAGGCCTGATCCTCGTCGTTCCATTTCGCGCAATCGAACAGGATGAAATCCTCGGAGTTCTTGGGGTAGTATTTCGGTGCATCGATGGCGATGCCAATAACTTTGGTCAGTTCCGGCCTCTTCAACTTGGCCGCGGCGCACGCGAATTCCAGCATGCGCCGTCGAAACGGCCGATACTCGGTGTCATAATCGCCGGGATTTTCGTGATAGAGCTGGAGAAAGACATACCCCACGCCCGGAAAGAATGACGGCAGAAACGACACGTTACGGACGATTCCCTTTGCATTGTCCGGAAAGTTTTTGATGGACTCGGCGATCATCTTGGACAGCGCGCGGCGGGACAAGCGCGGCTCCTTGGCCATCTCGTGAATCGCGCTCTTGCCGCGAAACACATCGGCATTGCCGCCGAGCACGCCCTCAAGGGCGTTCTGCCCCGTCTTCTGAATCAGCCTATCCCAAGCGTAGGAAATCCGGTTGTCGGCCTTCCGGCGTCTGTAAGGCGCTGAGTCCACGAAATCGCGCCATTCGCCTTCACCGATAATCAGGCCGTCGTAGCCGTCTTCCTTCACGCCGATCGTGTAGGTCTTCGACGCGGGATCGAAGTTCAAGAAATAATGGGCGAGCAGGTCTTCCTCCCCGCAATACGTCAATAAGTCGTAGCGCTGGATCGCGTTTTCCTTGACGGTCAGATAGGTCTGGAAGTCATGCAGCGTATCGAGTTCGCCAAGGATCAGTTCGAGGTTATGGCTATCAAGGAGGTGGACCGGATCGTCCCTGTCCAGTGACACGATGAACGGCATTGAGCCGCCTGACGGCGTACTTTCGTAGCTGACGCCAAGGCTTCCGTACATGTTGCTGGCGGAGAATTGTTCGCACGCTTCCTTCGCACCATGCGCGACCATAATCTTGTGGATGCGCAATTCACCCGAAGGAATGTGAAGCGGTAGCGGGATGGTTTTGTGCGGGTCGAGATAAATCTGATCGCGGTGGCTCAGGACATAACGCTTGGCACCCCTCGCCGTGCGAATTTGCTTGGTGATCGCCTCCTTCTTCCACCGCTCCCAGGTGAGAAGGACATCACCGCCATCGTCGAACTTGCGACTTTCACGATCAAAGAACAGAAAGACGTTGTTCTCGAACACGGCAATGAGGTCACACAGCTCCTTGCCGTCCGCCTTGAAAGGATTCGCGTAGGACCATGGCCGCAAGAACGTCCGGTCGCACAGATGCGACAGGTATTGTTCGGTACGGGTCTGCCCAATGGATTTTTCGATCGCCATGCCAACAAATGAAGATAAGCAGCGCCGGCACCGATCGCCAGAGATACTTTGCCTCGGCGAGAAGTCACGGCACAAGGTGCAGGCGCGCGATTAACTCATAACGCCTCGAAGCGGTCGGCGTCGATCGGCGGCAGCCGGCCGCCGCTGCGCGATCTTCGCCTCATTCCTCGCGCTCGTAGAATTGCGGCAAGTAGCGGGCGACGACGGAGCGGTTCACCGCCCAGGAATAACAACTGCCGACGAATAGGGGGCGTTGCTCTCCTCGCTCCGCCTGTTCACCCGCCCGCAGCGCCTGCTCGCGATAATGCGCCCACAGCGTCTGCATGGCGACCGTAGCCACGCCGAAAAGAACCTCGCGAAGATGCGTGCAGCCCTTCGCACCGCCGAGGTGCTGGTTCAGGGTTTGCCGCCAGCGCTCGCCAAGCTTGGCGCCCACCAGGGATTGGCATGCGCCGGCGCTGTCGCCGCACAGCGAGAATGGCGTGGCTCGCATGTCGACTTCCACCGCACGAACGACCATGTCGTCGT
>JBEKAE010000102.1:0-3296 GCA_050018375.1 Candidatus Acidiferrales bacterium
AGCCGCTTGTCCGCATCGAAAAATCCGAGTTGTCCCATCGCCCCACCTCTGCGAATCTTGTCCTCATCAGTCAGACTCGCACAAACTGGCTAAGGCGGCTATTTTTCGAGGTGCCCTTGAGCGTATCACCTTGCCTTGAATGGTTGTCGCCGCCGGAAATCTTGGGCGATTTCCTCCATGGTCATCCAGCGGATCCCGGCATGGGAATTCACATGCCCGATGAGCCGCTCTAGCATCAAGAGTACCTGCGGCCTGCCGGAGACATCCGGGTGGATGGTGAAGGCAAATACCGCATAGTCCATTTCCCGATACACCCAATCGAACTCGTCGCGCCACATCTCTTCGATGTCGCGCGGGTTGACGAAGCCATGGCTGTTCGGCGCCTTCTTGATGAACATCATGGGCGGCAAATCGTCGACGTACCAGTTGGCGCCGATCTCCACGAGATCGACTTCCTTGCCGTGCTTCATCGGCCGCATCCACTCGGAGGCTTTCTTGGAATAATCGATCTTGGTCCAGGAATCTCCAACGCGAGCGTAGAACGGCGCGAAATCGTTGTAGCCCTGGCTGTGGTCGTAGCGGAAGCCGTTTTTCAGTAAGAGCTCGGCGGTATTGGCGGACATTTCCCACCACGGCGCAACATAACCACGCGGCTTCTTCCCCGAGTATTTCTCGATCAACTCGATCGATTTCTTCAGGACATCCTCTTCCTGCTGACGGGTCATGGCCACCGGATTCTCGTGCGAATAGCCGTGCGCGCCGATCTCATGGCCGGCGGCTGCGATCATCTTCGTTTGTTCCGGGAAGGTCTCGATCGAGTGGCCCGGTATGAACCAGCTCGCCTTGATTTTGTACTTGTCAAACAGTTTCAACAGGCGCGGCGTGCCGATTTCACCAGCGAAGACGCCGCGCTGAATGTCAGACGGCGAATCTTCGCCGCCATAGGAGCCGAGCCAGCCGGCAACGGCATCAATATCCACGCCGAACGCGCACTGAATCTCTTTGGCCATTTCCAATCCCCTTGTCTCTGTATTGAGCGTATCCGGTGGCGGGCAAGTCTCGTCCCGGGGCGGGCTTTGCCGCACCGCATCAAACGGCGATCGCTTCCAGGACCTGACCCGGCCGGATGTGGCGGGCGCCCAGGAGCGCGATCCCGGAAAGGATGCACGGAACCGCACCGCCAAGCAAGGCGGCCATGCCGAGGGTGAGTCCGATCGATTGCTGGCCGGTCAATAGCGCGGCACCGATGATCGCGCCGATCGGTTCCGACACGCGACAATTTGGTCCCCTGGACCCAATCTCAAAGCTTGCGTGGCGGCGTTGTTCGGGCCGAGGTGGACGGACTAGAGCTTCGTTAGTATGTTGAAAAACAATGTGCGCGCTATGCGGTGTTCTTGGTGGTGAAGGCGACTGGGCAGAGGCGTCCGGCATTGCCGTCCCGGCCGCGTCCTTAACCCGCCGCGCGCAGCGGCAGGAGCGCGTGCGCCTGGCCAATTCCGTGCTGCGGCAATTCGGTCTTGTTCTCGCCGACTGGCAGGGCGCCAAATATCAGCTCGCGAACCGCACCGGCCGAACCGAGTTGGTGGACAACCTGACGCAGGTCTGGCAGGCGGCGGAACGCATTCTGGGAAGAGCCTGTGATCCGCTCGACCCTGCGCTGATTGCACGGATCGAACAGAGCGAGCGCACGGGCTAGAACGAAGGTGGCAGAACAATCGAGCACCATCCCCGTCAATGTGATCACCGGCTTCCTCGGCAGCGGCAAAACGACGCTGTTGCAGCGTCTGCTCGCGGCGCCGCAGCTTTCGGATACCGTTGTGCTGGTGAACGAATTCGGCGAAGTGGGCCTCGATCACCATCTGCTGCGACGGCTCGACGACGAAATCGTGCTGCTGCAGAGCGGCTGTCTGTGCTGCACCATCCGCGGCGATCTCAGCGCCGCCATACTCGACCTCTACTCCAAACGCGAGCGCGGCGAGATTCTTCCGTTTCGCCGCCTTGTCATCGAGACTACGGGCCTCGCCGATCCCGTGCCGATCCTTGCTACGGTGATGGCGGAGCCGGTGCTGCGCCACCATTTTCGTCTCGGCAATGTGATCACGACGGTCGACGCGGTGAACGGAGTGTCGCATCTGGAGCGCCAGCCGGAATCGACCAAGCAGGCCGCGGTTGCCGATCGCCTCGTCATTACCAAGACAGACATTGCGGACGAGAACAGCGTCGGTGAACTGCGCCGCAGGCTCCAGCGCCTCAACCCCGCCGCCGCGCAACTCGAAAATTCGCCGCGCACTGCAGTCGACCCGGACTTGCTCCTGACCCGCGATCTCTATGATGTTGAGGGCAAGGCCGAGGAGGTTCGCCGCTGGCTCGCCATTGAAACCGCTAAGGAAGTCGCTGATGCGGCGCATCATCACGTCGATGTCAACCGGCACGACGAGCGGATTCATTCCTTCTGTCTTCGATTCGCACAGCCGCTGAACTGGACCGCCTTCGGCATCTGGCTGGCCATGCTGCTGCATTCCCACGGCGCCGACATTCTGCGGGTGAAGGGCATGCTCAATGTCGGCACGGGCTCCGGGCCGGTGGTCGTCCATGGCGTGCAGCATCTCGTCCATCCGCCCGATCATCTGCCGCAATGGCCGGATGACGACCGCTCTTCCCGCATCATCTTCATCGTCAGGGATCTGTCGCACGACCTGATCGAACGCTCGCTCGCCGCCTTCATCCGCCTCGGCGCTCCGCCGCTGGTGGAGGCGTGAGGGGCGCAGCAGACACACGCCCTGCCATCCATACCCTGCCGGCTAAGAAGGCGGCGCGCTACACCGACGGCCTGTGGATCGGGAAGTTCCTCAAGACCTGCACCTACCAGAAGGTCATGGCCGACGAGGCAACGACCAAGGTCGGCGCTTTCGCCTCGCGTCTCTGCCTGCTCGAAGGCTTCGTCGCCGGGCCCGAAGGAAAAACTCAGTGGCAGGTCACTGCGGAATAGGTCAGCCACATAGCCCTTTTGATCCCGCCTACGAGCGGCTAAGTAGCGCTTGCGGGAGCAGTGAGTAGGCAGCGTCTGGTTGAGGGATGTCTGCGACGGCACAAATGCGAAGTGCTGCGATGTCCGCTTCTACGCCGCTGTTGGGGTAATAGCGAACATGACGCAGACATCGCCTAGTAACCGTTGATGCCGAGTAGGCCCAGGGAATTTCGCCCTGAGCCTCTCACAGAACCGGACTTGATACTCTCGCATCATCCGGCTCGTGCCATCGCACGAAGGCTGCCGCCTTCTGCTGAACTTTCGGGCT
>JBEKAE010000103.1:0-3283 GCA_050018375.1 Candidatus Acidiferrales bacterium
TGAAGCGTCCTGAATACGCTGTCCAATGTAACCCCGATGCGCTGCAAGACGGCGCCTATCACAACCGACATAGCCGCGACGATCAGCGCATACTCAATCGCTGTTGCAGCGGATTCGTCGTCAGCATTCGGTGAGCACCGCAGCTTCCCTATCCCGTTGATTTAGTCTGGGGTGGCGTCAGGCCGCCTGCCTAGCGCTCTCTCGAAGCAGTTGCCAATTCCACGGCAGGAGTTCGTCGAGCCTGTGAGCCGGGTGTTCGGCGATGCGGGTCAGAACGTCGGCCAGCCAAGCTTGAGGATCGACGTCGTTCATTTTTGCCGTGACGATGATGCTGTACATGGCGGCAGCGCGCTGTCCGCCGCGATCGGAGCCGGCGAATAGCCACGACTTTCTTCCAAGGGCTATTCCGCGCAACGCTCGTTCCGCTGCATTGTTTGACAAGCAGATGCGGCCATCGTCGAGGAAGCGAGTGAACGCGGTCCAGCGTTTGAGCATATACTCCATGGCTTTGGCGACATCGTTTCCGCGCGACAGCTTGGCACGTTGCTCGCGCATCCAGCTTTCCAGATCGGCGACCAATGGAGCGCTGAGCTCTTGACGGATAGCTCGGCGCTGCTCGGCACTCTGGCCATTGATCGAACGCTCGATCTCGAACAGGGCATCGATGCGCCGGACCGCCTCAAGGGCCAATGGCGAGATTGCTGCTGCCGTTTTGCCCTGCGCCTTGCGGCGGGCATTCTCGGCCACATCCGCCATGACAAAGAACGGGCGGCGGGCATGGACCCAGCAGGCCGCTTCCAGGATCGACCCTGGCTTGCGGTCGGGCTCGTAGAGCTTGTTGTAGCCGCTGTAAGCGTCGGCCTGGAAAATCCTGGCGTAGTTGGCCAGATGTGCTTGAGGATGCTCGCCCGCTCGGTCGCGCGAGTAATAGAACATCGCCGCCGACGGCGCGGGGCCGCCGAATGGCAGATCGTCGCGCACGTAAACCCAGCACCGCCCGGTGTCGGTCTTGCCTTTGGCCAGGACCGGTACGGTGGTGTCATCGCCGTGCAATCGTTCAGCCGCGAAGACATGCGCTTCGATACGCCTGAGGATCGGTTCGAGCACCGCGCAGCCAGCCCCGACCTGGTCGGCCAAGGTCGACAGGCTCAGCGGCACGCCTTCCTTGGCATAGCGTTCGGCCTGGCGGTTGAGCGGCTGATGCTGCCCGAACTTCTCGAACAGGATCATCGCCAGAAGACTGGGTCCGGCCCAGCCTCTGGCGATCACATGGAACGGTGCCGGAGCCTGGCTGATCTTCTCGCAGTCCCGGCAGGTGAACTTCTCGCGGACATGCTGGATCACCTTCCATTGCCGCGGAATCGATTCCAGCGTCTCGGTGACGGTCTCGCCCAACTTGCGCAGCCGCCCACCGCCGCAGCAAAGGCAAGCGGTCGGTCCCGGCACGATCACCCGCTCGCGCGGCAGATGTTCGGGAAACGGCTTGCGCGCTGGGCGCTTGCGGGTGAAGGCCGCTACCGTCGTGGTCTTGGCCACCGCCATCTCGGCCGCGATCTCGTCTTCGGTCGCCGAGCTCTCAAGCTCCTCGAACTGCAACTCGATCTGATCGAGAAGGCGCGACGTGCGCTCCGAGCGCGGCCCATAGAGCTGGCGCGTCAGCTTCTCGATCCGCAATTGCTGATGAGCGATCAGGGCTTGATCATCCGCGGCCTTGGCTCTCGCCACTGCGAGTTCCGCTTCGGCGTGCGCTGCCCGGGCCGCTTCGATGATGTGCCTGTCGCGCGCCGCGGCCAGCGCTGCCTTCAGCGCCGCGATGTCATTTGGAAAGGCTTCGCCACCCGAATCCATGCCCAGATAGAATCATAAATATTGGCGAATGACTCCTGAAAAAATGAATCGTCAGTGTTTATCCCGCATGCTCCGGTCGGAAGGTATGACGCGGATTCCGCCAATCGATTCCATCGAGCATATAGGCCAACTGCGAGGCCGAGATTCCAACTACGCCGTCGGCCGGCGATGGCCAGATGAAGCGGCCCTTCTCCAGCCTTTTGGCGTAAAGCGACATGCCGAGACCGTCATGCCAAAGAATCTTGATCAGGTCACCTCTGGCGCCTCTAAAGACGTAAAGATCGCCAGCATGGGGATCGCGCCGCAGCGCTTCCTGGACTTGTAGAGCCAGGCCATTCATGCCGCGTCGCATATCCGTTCGTCCGACCGCAAGCCAGACCCGCACACCAGAGGGAACCGGGATCATCGCCGCTCCAGCACATCGAGCACACGCCGCAGTGCTTGCACATCGACGCCGCTGCTGACGCGGACACGATATTTGCCGGCAAGATCAATCTCGATCGTCTCCGCGACGGACGACCGCTGCGTGGCGACAGCATCCTGTTCAGCCGTGACCACTACCGGGATCAGTTGCGGAGCCGTCGGCATGGCCGGCGCACGTGGGTCGTCGCGATAGCGCCTCCGCCAACCAAATACCTGGTTCGCATTCACGTCGTAATGCCGGGCAACCATTGAGACTGACGAGCCCGGCACATACGACGCCGCCACGATCTCCCGCTTTAGCGCCTCCGGCCACGACCGGTTACGCCTCCCAGTCCCATTTGTGCCCATAACCGACTTCGTGGACACTTTTCGCCCTCACAACGCCAATGATTACATCAGACTCGGCGAAATGAAGCGATTTTGGAAGGCGGTCCTCGGCGGAGGGAGACTTTCCACAGCCGCGTCTTGCAAAGATGACGTGATTCTGACGAGCGCGCGCGTCCTCGAGCGCGTGGTCAACATTGACGTAGGTGATGCTTTCCCCGCCAAGTTGAACGCGCAGACTTTCAGTGATCAATGTCCGAAGTCGTGCCAGTTTCTCTTGTGGAACGGCCACCCGCACCTCCTCATTATTGGATTCGTAGCCACTCGGATACTGTTGTAGCTCCGTTTGTCATGTCAGGCCATGCACATTACCGCGTTATTTCCAAGTTCCGATGAACAAAGGGCATTGGCGGCTTCGCCATTCGGGAAGTGGTGATACCGGGTGTATGATACACTTCGCGGACGGTGGCATCGGTTACGACGCTCGGAATTCGGGGTTCATTTGGAAATCAGGGGGCTTTGGTGAAGCTTTACTCCTACGTCGTTGAACATGACAATGGGCACGCACCTAATCCCTATTTTGGTCTTTGCACCTTGTGTCGCTGTAAATTCCGAAAGTCTGCTGCGGGCCGGCCGAATATTGTTGAGCGGGCGAAAAAGGGAGATTGGGTGATAGGTACTGGCGGAG
>JBEKAE010000104.1:0-5094 GCA_050018375.1 Candidatus Acidiferrales bacterium
TCCGCGCTTCTTTCAGACTCCGCCTCGCGGCGACGCCCTTGCGCTTCGCTATCACTTCGCCTCCATCAGGCTGTGAAGAGGACTTTCACCTCCAAGTTATCGAACGTGCTCGGCACACATCGGCATAGGGGGAGTGGTCGCCCACTCTCCCCTGCCACACCACCGGACATGCGGGGCCGCATCCGGCGGTTCAGAGGGTTACGCGGCGCCATCGTACAGGCGCGGAAGACCAAGCGAGTCGAAGTAGGCAGTGGGCAACGCAAGGTGCAGTGCGGGACTGTTGGCCACGCGCCAAGGACCGCACGCGCTGCCTGCTGTTTGAGCAGCAAGGGCCGTGCCGACGCCTTGGTGACGCAGTTCGCGGAACCGTACGGTGCCGCGTTTCCACTGCTTCCAGATCGTGGATCGCAACCGACGCCGTATCCATTCATCCAGAGTTTTCAGCACCGAGGGCGTCTGACAGAAGCCAAAGTAACTCTTCCAGCCCCTTAAGTAGGCCGTCAGTTCCTTCGTCATCTGCTCCACACTGATCCCTCGTGTCCGTCGCGTCAGCTCCCGGATTTTCTGCTTGCAGCGCAACAGGGCCTTTGGCGCGATGCGCCGTTTCGGCTCTCTGTTGTTGCTGAAGCTGAACCCCAAGAACTTTCGTTCCATTGGTCGAGTCACCGCGCTCTTGGCCTCGTTTATCTTGAGCTTTAGTCGGCGTGTGAGGAAGAGAGTGACACTCGTCATCACCCGCTGTCCCGCTCGTTGGCTGCGCACGTAAATGTTGCAGTCGTCCGCATACCGCACGAAGCGATGTTTGCGCCGTTCCAGCTCTCGGTCCAGTTCGTCGAGTACGATGTTCGACAGGAGCGGAGAAAGCGGCCCACCTTGCGGTGTTCCTTCCTCCGCCGGACTCACCAGCCCATTCTCCATCACACCCACCTTCAGGAACGCCCCGATCAATCGGAGCACTCTCTTGTCGGTCACCCGCCGGGCGATCGCCGCCATCAGCTTGTCGTGATTGACCCGATCAAAGAACTTTTCAAGATCCAGGTCTACCACCCAGCGATGGCCTGCGGCGATATACTGCTGCGCCTTGGCCACCGCTTGATGCGCCGAGCGTTTCGGCCGGAACCCGTGGCTGTGTTCGGAGAAGGTTGGGTCCCATCTGCGTTGTAGAACCTGCATCACCGCTTGCTGGATCAATCGATCCAACACCGTCGGGATGCCAAGCTTTCGCACCCCGCCGTCCGGTTTCGGAATTTCCACCCGTCGCACCGGTTGTGGTTGGTAGGTTCCGTTCAGCAGTTGTTCCCGTATCGTGGGCCAGTGCTGCTTCAGGTAGCCCGAGAAATCTCCGACTTTCATGCCGTCGATTCCCGGACTTCCTTTGTTCGCCTTCACTCGCTTGTATGCCTGCCAGCAGTTTGCCCGCTCGCAGACTTCTTCCATCAACTGCTCGTGACTAGCTGGACGTTCGGTTTCGCATTTCGCCGTGAGCGATTCGGTCCCTTCCTGAGGAGCCTTTGGAGCTTCACTCCTCCCCTCCTCTGTAAAGGCCAACACTAGCTGGTTCTTCTGCCGCTTGTCGCTCATCGAGTCCTGCGTCCTACTTGCCGCTCCCTGCTGTTTGGGCCTTCCTCACTCGCGTGAGTACTACGCCCGCTGCTGACTTCTGCCGCACGGTCAGAGTGGATCGCTCCACCCTCAGTCACGATTCCGTGACATGCAACAGATCTCCCGAGGTAAGTTCGATCGCCTTCCACGCACAACCGCTGGATTTACCACCAGTGCCTTTGATGGACTTGGGCTTCGCGATCAATTGCTCGCTCGCCCGGCACTGTAGGCCTCCAATCCAGTTCTTGTCCATCGGCTCGCGTGTTTGCTCCGCGCTTCTTTCAGACTCCGCCTCGCGGCGACGCCCTTGCGCTTCGCTATCACTTCGCCTCCATCAGGCTGTGAAGAGGACTTTCACCTCCAAGTTATCGAACGTGCTCGGCACACACTCAAAAAAATATTGTAGCTCGGCTCTTATTCCGAAGCCGCGCCCACCGGAACGGCGGCTTCCACAAAACGCCGAGATCATGACCATTCAATTTTGCCTGGGCAATCACCGCCACGCGTCCGAGATCGAGGTAAAGGCGGCCATCTCCCCTTAGCATGTTCGCAGGCAATTCAAACCGCCGCCGGTAAGTCGCCGTCCCCGAGAAGTACTTGACCCCGGACTCAGGATGGTCTGTCCAGGAAATAAGCCGCTCGAGAGTGACCCGGGGCGGCGCGCCCCAGCCCGCCGGCACGCCCTCGGCGACGATTTCCAGCACCGCGCCGATCGAGGATCCGTCCTTGCGGATCGCGTCGAGATAAGTCTCGAAAGCGGCGGCCGCCGCCGCGTCGGGGCAGAAGAAGGGATTGCGCTCCACCTCGTCCCAGTCCCAGTTCTTCCGGTCGATGAGCCGCGCGCCCATCTGCACCAGGGCGCCCCGGATCGCGACGCCGGGGATGATTTTGCGCGCAATGGCACCCGCGGCGACCCGTGCCGCGGTTTCTCGCGCGGAGGAACGCCCACCGCCGCGATGATCGCGGATGCCGTATTTAGCCTGATAGGTGAAATCGGCGTGACCGGGGCGAAACTTGTCCTTGATCGCGCCGTAATCCCCCGAGCGCTGATCCTCGTTGGCGATGAGCAGCATGATGGGTGTGCCGGTGGTCACCGTCTGGCCATCGGGCCCCTCCATCGTGCCGGAGAGAATGCGCACCGTGTCGGATTCCCGCCGCTGCGTGGTGAACCGCGATTGGCCGGGCTTCCGCTTGTCGAGAAAGCCTTGGATATCCGCCTCGACGAGGGGAATCAGCGGCGGGCAGCCATCGACCACGCAGCCAATCGCGGGCCCATGACTCTCGCCGAAGGTCGTCACGCGGAACAGATGGCCGAAGGTATTGTGCGACATGGGTTTCGAAAAGCCGGGATCTTTCCCCTCCCCTTGCGGGGAGGGGGATCAGGTTGCAAAAGCGCCAACTAATCCTTCAACAACGCGCCCATATCCGGCGCGGCGGGGTTTTTCATCCCGACGATATGATAACCGGCATCGACATGCAGGATCTCGCCGGTGATGCCGCGCGCCATGGGCGACAGCAGGAAGGCGGCGCTTTCGCCGACCTCTTCCGTCGACACCGAGCGGCGCAGCGGCGCGTTATATTCGTTCCAGCGCAGGATATAGCGGAAATCGCCAATGCCGGAGGCGGCGAGCGTCTTGATGGGGCCGGCCGAAATGGCATTGACCCGGATATTCTTTTCCCCGAGATCGGCCGCGAGATAGCGCACGCTGGATTCCAGGGCGGCCTTGGCGACGCCCATCACATTATAGTGTGGCATCCACTTTTCGGCGCCGTAATAGGTGAGCGTGAGCAAGGATCCGCCATTGGTCATCAGCTTTTCCGCGCGCTGGGCGACAGCCGTGAAGGAATAGCAGGAGATCAACAGGGTATTGCAGAAATTCTCGGCGCTCGTATCGACATACCGGCCGGTCAACTGGTCCCTGTCGGAAAACGCGACGCAGTGGACGACGAAATCGAGACCGCCCCATTCGTCCTCCACGGCCTTGAACACCGCGTCGATCGAGGCCTCGTCGGTGACGTCGCAATGGCCAAACACCTTGGCGCCCAATTCGGCGGCCAAGGGCCGGACCCGCTTTTCCAGCGATTCCCCCTGATAAGTGAAGGCAAGCTCCGCGCCGGCCTCGTGAGCGGATTTCGCGATCCCCCAAGCAATCGAGCGATTATTGGCGACACCAAGCACCAAGCCGCGCTTTCCCGCCAAGATTCCCGCACTTTTCGCCGTTTCGGGCGTGGTTCCCGGTTGAGTCATTCGATTTCCGGTTCAAGATATGACATCGCGGCCAAGCTTTTGGCGCAACCGCATGCCGCCTTTAAGCCTAGAGACCTCGGAAGCGCAAGGCCATCCGCAAAACGAAAGTGCTGGCTAAACCGAAAAGGGAATTGGCAGCACATGGCAGCGTTGTTAATCTAAGGTTAACGAGACGTTGTCAAAGGCGAGTCTTCGTGACGGCAGCGGCGAGGATCCAGGTGTGAAACTGCGCGAAGATCTCAACGCTATGACGCCGCGGCTCCGCCGCTATGCCCGCGCCCTCATGAGCGGACATCCCGGCGGCTCGGACAGCGCCGACGATCTCGTGCGCGCGACACTGACGCGAGCGCTCGGGTTTCGCAACCACGGCACGCATGCCGACCTCACGGTCCGGCTCTACGCGACCTTGATCCAGCTTAACCGCGACATTTTGGCCGGCGCGAGCAAAACCGCTCCCGTGCCGCAGCCCTCGCAGCCCCTGGGGATGCCGGCCGCGCCTCTTGCCGTCCGGCCGGGCAAACTCGCGACGAGCCTGATGAGTCTGGCGCTCGAGGAGCGCGAGGCGCTTCTTCTTGTCGCGCTCGACAATTTCGACCACGGGGAAGCCGCGCGGATTTTGCGAATCTCGCGTGCCGCGTTTCTGACCCGTCTCACTCGCGCGCGGCTCGCACTCGAATCCCAACTGCGCACCCAGCCCGGGCGGGCGCCTGACGACCACGATCGTCATCACTCTCATCTCCGTCTCGTCAAATGAGCACCAGCGGCGGCCCTTTCTCGTCTTCTTTCAGCGAGGCCGATCTCCATAATTTCGTCGATGGGCGTCTGGAGCCCAGCCGGCAAGCGGAAATGGCACGGCGCCTGAAGTCCCATCCGGCGGATCACGCGCGGACCAGCGCTTGGCGCGAACAAAATGAGCTGATCCGGGCTACTGTTTCGGAAGGCGAAGCGTTGCCGGTGTCGCTCTGCCTTGCGGCGCCCGCCCGGCTGAGATGCGTGGCGAGCGACGGCCTGCCCTTGAACGGACAGGCCTCGTCCATCCTCGAAAGACCGCGCTTCGCCAGCGAATCCAACCGGAGGCGCGCGCGGCTCCTGGCGATCACCGCGCTCATGATCTGCGCCGGCCTGACCGGCGCCGGGATCCTGCTGGCCCATCCGCCCGCGGCGATGAATAGCCCCACCTTGCCCACCGTCGACGGCTTGGAAGAATCGCTTGCCGGGAGGACGGCCGAGGCCATGGCCGGCGC
>JBEKAE010000105.1:0-6020 GCA_050018375.1 Candidatus Acidiferrales bacterium
GACAACCGGTTGACTAGTTGAATATACTGGACTTGTCAACCCAATTGGCCGTGAAGTAAGTAAATCCTGTGCCGGCAAAGAGTGATGGGCAAATCGCTGCGTTGATTTCTGGTCCGCGTTTGCGGCTGTGCCTCGACTTTGCGAATACGCTCGCAGGACGTGGGTCCGTTCGGATCGAATCGCTTCACAACCATAGCGACGTGGTCGCTTGGTGCCTGTCGGCGGGATTTTTGCGGCAAAGAGAGGCTGTACGGCTGCTAAGTTGGTCGCTCGGCAACCCCGCCGAGGCAGTGTCCGCTTTTGCCGATGCAATCGTTTTGCGTGAGGCTATCTACGGGATCTTCGCGCATCTCGCGTCGGGGCGTGACGCTGAAGAAGAGAACCTGAACCGATTGAATCGCGCACTGACGGAAGCACCCCCGCGCAGCGCGGTCGCACGTACTGACGCGGGCTTCGGCTGG
Organism: Candidatus Acidiferrales bacterium; assembly: GCA_050018375.1. Taxonomy (GTDB): domain Bacteria; phylum Acidobacteriota; class Terriglobia; order Acidiferrales; family UBA7541; genus Palsa-295. The sequence goes on from JBEKAE010000105.1 coordinate 462, forward strand.
CGGATTGAGCGCGACGAAACGATGGCCGCCGGCCTGCTCGCTCCTGTAGTCTGGTCGGCCGGCGACCTGTTGACTGGAAAGCATCTAGGACGAGTACGCCTGTGCGCCAACCACCAATGTTTGTGGCTGTTTTTCGACGACAGTCTGCGTGGCGCCAGGCGATGGTGCTCGATGCAAGCGTGCGGTAATCGCGCGAAAACGCAACGCCATTACTCGCGCCGCAAAGCCCAATAACTCGGATCATTGCCACCCGGGGCGGCGGTTTGACCGCCTCGAAATCCGCAAAGCTTTCTGATCCTGTTCAGCGATATCGCTCGCTCGCCGCTCGCACCGGAGGTTAATCGCCACCTGCGGCGGGCACGCTCGCCGCATGCGCAATGAATTCCGCAAGACCGTCCGTCTGATCGGCACGCAGCGGACAGCCGTACGCCGTGCGCATCTTGTCGACTTCCTTCTTCCAGGTCTCGAGCGGCAACGGCGGCTGGGTGTCAATCATGCCTCTGGAATGACACAGCAGGCAGTGCTCGTTGGCGACTTTTGCAACCTTGTCATTTCCCGCGAAGACCTTGTCGCCGAAGGGCAGCGCGATTTTCTGCGACGTCAGACGAATCGTGCGATGACGGCTCGGTATCGCTGCACTTTGCGCAAGCGCGACGCCGTGGGCAAGTGTCGCGGTCAGGCCCGTCAGGATGGCAGCGAGGATTATGCCTTGCCGGGTTCGTGCCATTGGTTGTTCCTCTATGCGGTATGAATCGTGACTCGTTCGATCACGTTGCGCATATAGCCCCCGGGGTTCCAGGTGGACGCGGCCGGCTGCGACAAATTGTTACTATTGGTCGCATTAGCCATGAGCTTGTAGGTGCCGGGCTGTTTGGGCGCGAAGTTCGTCTGCCATCGGCGAAAGCTATAGCGCCCGTATTCCTTTTCGAGCGCAGCGTTTTCCCAAGTTGATCCTCCGTCACTGGAAAATGCGACGCGCTTGACCCCGGTGTCGCCGCCAAAAGCGATGCCGCGCACTTCGATCGGCACGCCGCGGCGCACCGTCGCGTTATCGCGCAAATTGGTAATAAATGAACGCGGCACCATCCGGTTGATCGGAATCATTTTGACGCCCTTGGCATCCGGCACCATCGTGCTCGGAATCATTTTGACGCCCTTGGCATCCGGCACCATCGTGCCGCCTGGCGTATCCGGAATCAGGTAGGCGGTGTGCATCCAGTAGTTGTCGTCGGGCTTGTCGAGCACCTCGATGTGGCTGAGCATCTTGACCCAGTAGGTGGAGTACCAGCCCGGCACAACGAGCCGCAGCGGAAAGCCGTTGAGCATCGGCAACTGCGTGCCGTTCATCCCGTAAGCGACCATCACCTCGCCGTCCATCGCGTGGTCGATGGCGAGCGACTTCATGAAGAGCGGGGTCTCCGGCACTTCGCCGGTATCGAGACCGTTGAAGCGCACCTGCACAGCGCCGGGGAGCACGCCCGCGCGATCGAGAATCGACTTCAACGTAACTCCGGTCCACAGAGCGTTGCCCATAGCGCCGTTGCCCCATTCGCCGCCCGGCACGCGCGGCGACGAGAACCCGCGGCTGTTGCCCGAACATTGATTCACCGCGGCAAGCTCGGCCTCCGGCTGGCGCAGAATTTCCTTGAGCGTGAACTCGATGGGAGTGCGCACGCGGCCGTCCACCCGCAAGCGGAAGGTATTCACGTCGATCGAGGTCGGAATTCCCGGCAGATGCCAACGCACGAAAAATTGGTCGTTGGGCGTAAATACGCCGCGGTCGAAAACCTCGAACGGGGTCTCCAGCAGGGGCGGGCGCTCGCGCAACAGGATCATCTCGCCCTTTTGGGGAAACCGGACGAGTTCGCGACTGCCGTTCTCGAACGGTAACTGGATCAGCTTCGCGGCGAATGCCGGCAAACTTCCCTCGATGATTCCGCCGCCGATGACGCCGGCCGCTATTTTGAGGAAGCTGCGACGCGGGAGCGGACCCGAAGCTGATGGCTCGGGCGAGCTCCCGTTCAACAATTTATTTGAGTTCACGAGCGTCCTCCGCTCACGCATCCTGTGTGCTATCTGGCGAAGAGATCACCAAACCCGAACTGCTCGTACCCAATTCGGTGACCCAGGTGTGTAGGAACATTCCAATTCCCATCGCGACCACGAAGATAATAACCGGCAGTGCGCCGGACGCGATCGCGGTGAGCGCCGGTCCCGGGCAGAAGCCGCCGAGTCCCCAGCCCGCGCCGAAAATAGCGGCACCCAGAATCAGTTTCACGTCCAAATCGCTGCGCGTGGGCAAGGCGAACTTTGGCGCGAGCAACGGAGAGGTCATTTTGGCGCTCATGCGGTATGCCACGAAGTAAACCGCGATCGCGCCGATCATGACGAAGGCCAGGCTCGCGTCCCATGCGCCAAAAAAGTCCAGGAAGCCGATCACCTTTACCGGCCGCGTCATCCCGGAGATTCCCAGGCCGAGCGCAAACACCAATCCCGAGACGAAAGAGGTCAGCAGCGTTTTCATACTGAACTTCCCATCAGATGGTTTACCAAATAGACCACCAGGGCTCCCGCGATGATGAAAGTCCCGGTAGCGACGCTCCATGACCGCTCGTGCAGCCGCTGCCGAGGCGCGTACCGAATCCGACGAGCAGGCCGGCGATTATCAACATTGGAAGCGGGCGAATGATGCCGAAGTTGAAGGCGGTGGGGAGAAATATCCTGAGCAGCATCCCGCCGGCCAGCAAGCCCGCGAGAAAACAGACGCGCCAGAGCGTGTCGCCTCTGACGGGCTTGAGGACGCCGGCCAAGATGCCGCTGATGCCGGCGATTTTGCCGTCGAGCAACAGCATCGCGGACGCGCTCAGACCGATGAGCAAGCCACCGAACAGTGAAGCGAACGGGGTAAAGTTATGCATGGGCGAATTTTCCGAGCGGCGTGTCGTGGTCGGGTTTCATGGAAGGGGCGTGTCTCCGCGCGACGGCTGAAAGAAGATTAACGCTCGACCGGCAAGCCTGCCTCGCCCCACTCGAGCATCCCGCCTTTGAGATTGCTCACGTGTTCGAAACCGAGCCCGGTCAAAATTGCGGCGGCCGTAGTGCTGCGCACGCCCGACCGGCAGACCACGACGATCTCGCTGCTCTTGAGGTTGTCGAGTTCGGCCGCTTTGCCTGGCAGCAGCCGCAGCGGGATCAACCGGCTGCCGCGAAGGTGGCCGAGTTCGTCGCGGTACTCGTCCTGCTCGCGCACGTCGATGATGACCGGGGCGTTTCCAGCCTTGAGCCGCGCTTCCAGTTCAGATGGCGATATCTGCCGGATCGCACTCAGCTGAGTCAGGTCGGGGAACTTCAGCGAGTCATCGTCGATCGCCGATTGATTCGCTTGCAGCGCTTCCTGAATCTTGTCGGGTAGCGCTAACCCGAGATTATTCATGAGGTCGATGTATTGCGCGCGCGTATGTCCGGCGACGCGGGGATTTGAGGCCTTTTCCTGTCCGATGGTTGAAGAATGGTTGCCGCGATAATCGTGAGCCGGGAAGACCACGGTGTTGTCGGGGAGTGTGAACAGCGCGCTGGTGATGGCGTCGTATTGCTTGCCGGCGTCGCCGCCGGGGAAGTCGGCGCGCCCGGTGCCCCCGATCAGCAGGGTATCGCCCGTGAAGACCCGCCCCTCCACGCTGATGCTGATACCGTCCGGAGTATGCCCGGGTGTATAGAGCATCTTCAGGCGCAGATCGCCCACTTCGATCACATCGCCATTGGTCACGTGGACCGCGACATGAGGGGCGGGCGCGTGACGCTCCATCACGACTTTTGCGTCGGTCAAATCGGCCAGGTCGAAGGTGCCGCTGCGATGGTCGGCGTGGGTATGCGTGTCGATCAGGTAATCGAGCCGAAAGCCGTGGTAGGCAGCGACCGCGATATAACGGCCGGTATTTTCCTTCAACGGATCGATCAACACCGCGCGCCGGGTGCGCTCGCAGGCCAGCATGTAGGTCTTGCATTTTCCCCGATTCAATTCCCGGCAAAACATGGTGCGCCTCCCTTGGCAAGTTGACTCTGTTAGCTTGTCAATATAACTAAATGGGTATGAATGCAAGTATTCAATCGACCGCCCGGCGCGGCTCGCGGCGGCGGCGCCCGATGCTGACCCGGGAAGCGCTCGAGTTGGTCGCCGCGCGTTTCCGGGCAATGGGCGAACCGCTGCGTTTGCGCATGCTGCAGGAGTTGGAAGCCGGCGAGCAAAGCGTCTCGGCGCTCGCTGAAAGCGTCGAGTCGACGCAGCCCAACGTCAGCAAGCACCTGAAGGTCCTGCAGGATGCGGGCCTGGTCAAGCGCCGGCAACAGGGCACCACAGTCTATTACTCGATTGCAGATGCGATGGTTCTCGAACTCTGCGACATGATTTGCTCGCGGCTGCACGACCGGCTCGAAGCGCAGGTTGGCGTGCTCAAGGCGCGGATGCGAGGTTGACTCTGATGACGCTTACTACCGAGGAACCGATCTCGACGACCGCGGACGTCCGGCCGGTGCTGAACAGTTGGCGCGACGAGTTTGGTGAGGCGAATACCGCGAGCCTCGCGCTGCGCCTCGCGTTTCCGATCGTCGCCTGCGCCTCGCTGCTGCCGTTCGTGTCGCCCGGAATCGCCCTGATGGTGGGGATAGCCCTGGCGCTGACCCTGGGGAATCCGTATCCGCTGACCACGGCACGAGTGATTACGCCGCTGCTGCAAATTTCAGTGATTGGGCTCGGCGCCGGCATGAACCTGGTCGAGGTCGGCCGGGCGGGCGTGCACGGTTTCTTCTACACGGTTATCGGGATCACGCTCACGATGAGCGTCGGTCTGACGATGGGCTGGTTGCTCAGCACCGAGCGGGATACCTCGCTGCTGGTGACCGTCGGCACCGCAATATGCGGTGGCAGTGCGATCGCCGCGGTCGCCCCGGCGATTCGCGCCAAGCATCACGACGTTTCGGTGGCGCTCGCGACAGTATTTTTTCTGAACGCAGTCGCCCTGTTTATTTTTCCACCGCTGGGACATCACTTTGGGCTCGGCCAGCAGCAGTTCGGGGTCTGGAGCGCGCTCGCGATTCACGACACCAGTTCGGTGGTGGGCGCGGCGATGCAATATGGCGCTCGCGCCCTGGAAATCGCCACGACGATCAAACTGACGCGCGCGCTCTGGATCGTACCGGTCACGCTGATCATCGGGATGGTCTGGAACCGCGGAAGTGAGGCAAAAGGTGCGGGCAAGGCCAAGCGCCCGTGGTTCATCCTTGGCTTCCTCGCGGCCGCCGCGATCGTCACCTGGATTCCCACACTCAAGCCGTCAGCGCACTGGGTGTTCGTTGGCGCGCAGCGTTCATTGGTGGTCACGCTATTTTTGATCGGTTCGGGACTCAGCCGTCAGGCGCTGCAGGTAGTCGGCCACCGCCCATTGATTCAAGGCTTTCTGCTCTGGGTGATTATGGGCAGCGGGACCCTCGGCGCGATTTTGCTCGGCTGGATCGGCTAGTCGGACGGGGTCCTCGAACCGCTGGAGGAAAATGCGATGAAGC
>JBEKAE010000106.1:0-3102 GCA_050018375.1 Candidatus Acidiferrales bacterium
GTTGAGATTTCCAGCGCTCGAGGAACTCGAGCGGGGTGAGATAGCGGAGCGCCTGATGAGGACGCACCGTGTTGTAGATGTGTTCCCAGCGAAGAAGCTGAGGATTGAGATGCGCGACGTACCGGTCGTCCGGGACCACCTGGTAGAACTCCTTGTGGTGCGTGCGATGAGACCGGAGCATTGCATGCTGAGGCAGTCAGAAGTACATTTATCGGTCGGCTGGGAAGTCAAAACGGAAACTCCGGCTCAGATGCGCGCAGCTGCTCTCCCGCCCCCGCCAACCGAGCGCTAACTCCGGACGCAGTCGTTCTGCGACTCGATGCTGTGCTGGAACCCCGACGCAGGGGAGCTGGTGAAGCTATCTATCTGCGCCGCCGGGAAATGGAGGCCATGCCCGTGTTTCTCGATTTCTATCGCTTGCGCGAGCAGCCGTTTGGCGTCACGCCCGACCCGGCGTATCTGTACCCGAGCCGGACGCACTGCGAGGCGCTCGACTCGCTCACAGAGGGGATCCAAGGCGGCCGGGGATTTCTGGCGCTGATCGCGGAGCCGGGCATGGGCAAGACCACGCTCCTATATCAAGTGCTCGACGGACTGCGCGATACGGCGCGCGCCGCGTTCCTGTTCCAGACGCAGTGCAACTCCCGCGAATTCTTCCAATACCTTCTGAGCGAGCTAGGTGTCGATTCGACGGGCATGGGCCTCGTGGCCATGCACAACAAGTTGAATGAAATGTTGTTCGCTGAAATGCTGGCGGGCAAGCGATTTGTCCTGATCGTCGATGAGGCGCAAAACTTGGACGATTCGGTGCTCGAAACCATCCGGCTGCTTTCGAACTTCGAGACGTCGAACACCAAACTGCTGCAAATCGTTCTGGCCGGGCAGTCACAACTCGGGGAGAAACTGGGGCAGAAGCAGATGGCGCAACTGCTGCAGCGCATTACGGTGGTGAAGCATCTGGAAGCTCTGTCACCGGAGGAAACGGCCGGTTATATCAGACACCGGCTGAAAGTGGCGGGCCATTCCGGCGAAGCGCTATTCGAGCCGGAAGCCTTGGCGCTCATCGCCGAGCGAAGCCAGGGCGTTCCGAGAAAGATCAACAAGATCTGCTTCCAGGCTTTGTTGGAAGCACATGCCGAAGGGCGCCACGCGGTGTCGCGGGACATCGTCGAGAAGGCGGATCGTAAGTTGGACGTCGTGGCTGCTGCTCGTCCGACGCCGACGCGGGCGTCATCGCCTGCGGGCACAGATGCTGTGGAGGCAGCCGGCGTTGCTGCGACGCCACAGCTTACCTACAAGCCGCTTGCGGAGTTTGGCTTGCCTGGCTGGGGTCTTTGGGCGGGCGCGCTCGTTGCCGTCCTGCTGTTGACGGGCCTGGCCCTGCCGCGTAACACCCTGAGGAAAATGATGCAGAGAGTCCACGATCGAGTGACGGCAACCTTGATTTCACCGCTCCGTCGCGGGGATCGGGGCGGCGCCATCGGCGCCGCGAAAGCCAGATTTGCGGAGTTCTCAAAGGGCCTATTGCAGCGCGAAGAAGCGGACAATGGGCGGCAAACGCCGGGCGTTCGGGAATCGGCGGAGAGTCGGGAGGCCATCGAACCGCAGCTAAGCGAGCGAGGCACGCCGAACGTCACCGCCATCCAGGCATCGAGCGCAGAGAACGACGCGCGGGTCGTCGTCATGCTCGACGATGCGGTTCAGTACGACTCGGCGCGCCTTACTTCGCCCGACCGCGTCTATTTCGATCTGTACAAGGCGCGGCTGAGCTCGTCCGTCGCGCAGAAGACAGTTCCCATCGAAGATGGGCTGCTGAAGTCAGTGCGGGCCGCGCAAAATACGGACGAGGTGGTCCGGCTGGTTCTTGATGCGGATGGAGCGAAGGATTATTCCGCGCAACTGCTTTCGGACCCGTATCGCCTGGTGATCGACGTTCACGCGCAACCGATGCCCGGCACGAAGCGCGGTCTGAGCTCGGATGCGGCGAGGGACAACGTGGCCAAGGCGCCGCCAGAAGCAAGCGCCAGCCACGAAAGTCAACTTTCCCTGACGCGGGAATTGGGGCTGAAGATCAACCGCATCGCGATTGATCCCGGCCATGGGGGGTACGACACGGGCACGGTAGGGCCGCACGGCCTGCTCGAAAAGAACCTTTGCCTCGATGTGGCGCTGCGGCTGGGCCAACTGATCGAAGAAAACATTGAGGGGGCGGAAGTGGTCTACACGCGCAGGGACGACAGGTACGTTCCGCTCGAGGAACGCACGGCGATCGCCAACGGTGCCAACGCGGACCTGTTCATCTCGATTCACGCGAATTCAAGCGACAGCCGCGAGGCGCGCGGCGTCGAAACGTACTACCTGAGCCTGGCAGCTTCGCAGGAATCCATAGAATTCGCGACGCGCGAAAACGCGCTTGCGCAATCTTCTCTCCACGATCTTCCGGAACTGATTAAGAAGATCACACGCAACGAGAAGATCGCTGAATCGAAGCTGCTTGCCGTGGATCTCCAGAACTCGCTCTCGCAGCGGCTCCAGCTTGTGAGCCGGCGCGAGACGAACCGCGGCGTGAAGCAGGCACCGTTCATCGTTTTGGCCGGCGCCAACATGCCTGCGGTGCTTTCTGAGATTTCCTTCGTCAGCAATGCGAGCGACGAGAGCCTGCTGCTCGAAAGCGGCCAGCGCCAGCGCGTCGCCGAGGGCCTGTACCACGGCATTGCGGCCTATCTCGACAGCTTGCACAGCTTGACCCACAAGAAGCAGAAGCTTGTCAGTGAAAACCGTCCGAGCGCATCACCGGGATTCGCAATATCAACAACCGCAATCGAGCGAAACCCCCGGTAAAATCAAGCGACGCCCGACGAGTTGCAGCGACGGAAGAGCATTCGCCGTGGTACAAAAACTCGGTCCGGTCAGTTGCACTCACGGCGTGCGTCAGCCTGTCGGGGCCGGCAGCGGCCAGATCAACCGGAGCATCGCATGCCGCACTCGAAGCCCTTCTCGAAGGCTTTCAGGTTCAGATCGCGGAAGGCGGAAGGTACCGAGTCCTCCACAGCTTTATGCACGGCGTCCCTTTTCAGCAGTTGCGTCGCTGCCGTGAAGAAA
>JBEKAE010000107.1:0-3057 GCA_050018375.1 Candidatus Acidiferrales bacterium
CGAAGTGGATCTCAGCCACCGCAATGACCGCGATTCCCGGGCGCCTCCCAACTTGGCACGAATATTCGCGCTTTTGCGGTCTTCCTGCAAGACAGACGCGAAGCGGAACGCCGATCCAGAATGGCTCAACTCATTGCAGAAGGGCGGCCAGATGACCGCGATGAACTGGATCAGAAAAAGAAGGTACCGCCGGCTCTATCCGCTGCGTCGGTTCGCCGAGCTGATCCGTGGTTCCCGCCGAATGCCGCCGGAGTTCCTGCCGCGCGCGGTGGGTGAGCGCCGTGCCAAGGAAATCACTCTAAACTCCTGATCTTTCAATGCCGCGTGTTTGGCATGACCCCGTAGCTGAACCGCGCTGCGCGGCCGGCGGCCGCAGCATCATCATCATCATCATCAGCGTTCGCCCCAAACGCCCGAGCTCCATCGTTCGCCCCCAACCGGAATCGTGCCCTTTCCGTTTTGGGGTGGTCTCTTTGGGACCTGTTTATGGGTGGCACCCATTGTCGCCATCGCCGGCGGTCAGCAGCCGCAGCGCCGCCCGCGGCGCCAGCGGGTCGGTCCGATCGCGGGTCGCTCCGATCGCGGGTCGCTCTGCTGACCGACGTCGCTGGCTCGGCGCGCCCCTCGCGCGCGCGCGCGAAGATTCGGCGCCATAAAGACTAACGCCGGCCCAGCCGGCTCGAGCGGGTCGGTCTGATCGCCCAGCGCGCCTCGCGCACGAGGATTCGGCGCGAGTGAGACTAACGCCGCTAACGCGGTTGATCTTTCAGAGCCGCGTGTTTGTCGAAGACCCCGTACCTGAACCGCGCTGCACTCCTTAAATCCAGCGCGCGCCCGGCGCCGCGGCGGCCGCCACCAGCGTTCGCCCCGAACGCCCGAGCTCCATCGTTCGCCCCAAAGCGGAATATCGCTTAAACGAAATTGCCGAAGAGCCGCCCAGCCGGCTCGAGCGGGTCGGTCTGATCGCCCAGCGCGCCTCGCGCACGAGGATTCGGCGCGAGTGAGCCTAACGCGGCGCGCTGAAATCAGCGGGCATGTTGCCGACCTAGAGCGCAAGCCTGCCCCGTAGCTCGGGCGATCGCCGTTCACCACACCCCGTATTTGCTCGCGTGGTGCCTGCCGAGAATCTTGCGGATCTTCGGCAAGTCGCTTGTTGCTGGTCGCCGGCGGCTTGTCGCGGCACTTTATGCCTTCGGCAAATCCGGCATCATTGACGTGCTACCCGATTCGTGACGGGGTCGTGTCGACTGAACGTGACAATCGGTCGATTGGCGGTATTTTTCGCAGCCGCAACACCCCACCGCCAAAGCAGCAGGCATCGCTGCCTTGATCGTTGATTTAATATATGCCTTCGGCGCGCGGACATGCCGCGGTGCTTGACAATTCGTCTTGCTCTCCCCAAATAATGCATAATTGGTTCATAAATATCGCGTGTAGTCGGCAGGTACCGCCACGACGAGTGAACCGATCAGCTCCAGAAATCGTGAGCGCTTTCTCAGGAACAGTTTTCCACTGCGAATAGTGCAGGTCGGACACGAGCAAGGGCGGCGTAAATTCCGCTCGCGCTGATTCCCGTCCTGCCGCACGGGGCAACTTTCACCTGCCATTACCAAGGAGTGAGCCATGCAGAATGGCCCAAAAACAATGACGAGTACACACCGCCCCAAATCGGCGAGGCCATTTGCTAACCGCTCAAAGCAGTGGACATCGAATGGCGTCCGCACTGACTTGAGGGGCTCTCAAAACGCGCAAAGAAGCTATGAGCGGTATCTCGCGCTAGCCCAAGCCCAAGCCCAATCCGGCGATGTGATTGGGGCCGAAAACTACTACCAGCACGCCGAGCATTATTACAGATCAATGTCCTCGGACCGAGAAACGACATAGGAGACTTCACCGCGATGTCGAAGGCGATCTAAGCCAGCTATCTGTTCAAGCATGCCCTGGTGCAGGACGCGGCCTATGGCACGCTGCTGCGCGAGCCGCGCCACGCGCTTCACGCCCGCATCGCGGACGCCCTTGAAAACCAGTTCCCCAAAATCGCCGAGAGCAAGCCGGAGCTGCTGGCGCGTCACTGCACGGAGGCCGGCCTGACTGGCTGGCATACGCCCGTTGCGTGTCAAGAGCTGGTCGCTGCCGCCCCTGTGGTCGTTTCAGCGAGCCCAGAGGAGCTGGATGAAGAGGGTTGGGCACTTCGGCGGGAACTTGTAGACCGTGAGTCCCACATCTCCTTACTGGCCTTAACGAACTCACGATAGCCCGGAAGGTTGAAATCAAGAAGAGTCCCACCCGATGCAAAGTGCTGAATGAAAGCCTTGCCGATGGCGTAGGTAGCTCCGGCAGAGAGCACCGGCATCACAAATCCAGCTACGATCGTTCCGACGATTGGCACGGCCTTGAGCACACTGGCGGCGCCGATGCCACTGGTCGTGGGGATCATCGATCCCGCCAGGCTCGCTATCAGTGCTTTGCCCCTATTTTCGGAGAATGCCACGCCGTAGATTTGCGAAAGACGACGGAGCATCTGGATCTGGAGTCCGCCGACGGCAACGGCGTCAATAAGGGGCACCGGGATAAGTCCGGCAACGCCGGACCAGATGGCGAAACGGTCAACCAACTTCGAAGCCAATTCGTCGCGACGCTCGGCCGTCGTCTCGGTGGGCTCCGACATAGTCGAACCCGTTGCCGCAATGGCGCTTTGCTCAGGACTCACGGACGCAGGCGGTTTCTGTGCCATAGCGGATCCTTTCTCGGCATCCCTGGGCTGGGCCCACCCTTCGATCGAGCCGTTACGAACTTTTCGCCGGCTCCATCCACGTGAACTCCAAAAACCTATCATGGCGGGTAACCCATGCCAAGCGCTTGCAACAGCTGGCGCATGTCGCCACTGCGGACATACAAATGACGTTGCGGAATTTCATTTGGCACCCCCGATTTGACTGCCGTCGCTGTAAGCGACGCAAAACACCGGCACAGAATTGTCAAACAATAGTACATTCTTTATGGTAGACGGTCACGCGGCTCGGGGGTGCTGACGTGGATCGATCCCATGCCCATGCC
>JBEKAE010000108.1:0-3046 GCA_050018375.1 Candidatus Acidiferrales bacterium
CAGCACGGCAAGTGCTGACAAGAGCCAAAGAACCAATCGAAAGCGCTGCATGGTCATCTCCCCGGGCTTTATCACCGTCACTAATGCACAGTCCCGGCGGAATGGCACGACAATAAGGCGCCTCAGACTAATTAAAACGGTGTCGCAGTTTGACCCAAAGCGGGCCTCACATCGGGGCCTTGCATCATGTTGCTTAATCGGTTTCTTTTGATCAGATAGGCGCCAGGGCAATAATTCGACATACGGGGCCACCAATGACTGATTTCGTATTGCCCGAGACGCGTTACGCACTCAGCGGTGACGTCAATATCGCCTACCAAGTGATGGGTGACGGACCTATCGATATCATTGGGGTCCCTGGCTTGATTTCGCACATTGAGTTTGCGCACGAGTTCGCCGGATACACGGCTTCGTTGCGTCGTCTCTCGAAGTTCGCTCGCGTGGTCACCTTCGACAAGCGAGGACAGGGATTGTCGGATAGAATATCGGGCGCTCCATCCCTGGAGGAGCGGATGGACGATGTCCGCGCCATCATGGACGATATCGGTTCACGGCGTACCGTTCTGTTCGGGTTCTCCGAAGGTTGTCCGATGAGCATCCTGTTCGCGGCGACTTATCCGGAACGGGTCTCGCATCTGGTGCTCTATGGCGGCTTTGCGCGTTCCGCGGATCTCAGGCCACCGGGTTTGACACCGGATGCCCTGAAAGCCCGCTTTGCGGAGCGCGTGCGGAAATGGGGCAACGGCGACATGATGAAAATAGTCGCGGCGAGCCAGGCGCAAGATAAGGAGGCAGTCGCGCTGCTGGCCAAGTTCGAGCGGCTGGCGAGCAGTCCAGGAGCCCTGAAGACCATCCTGTTGCTGAACAGTAAAATTGACGTAACGTCGATCCTACCTACCGTGCAGGTCCCGACCCTTGTGCTGAACCGGAAGACCGATGCGGTGGTGCCGGTTGCGCTGGGCAGCAGGATGGCGGCGCAAATTCCCGGCGCCAGATATATCGAATATCCCAGCGGCGACCATGCGTTCTGGACGGGGGATACCGAGAGTTTGCTCGGCGATGTCGAGGAGTTCATCACCGGGCTCCGCGACAACGGCGCGGCCGAACTGGAGCGCATTCTTGCTACCGTCATGTTTACGGATATCGTCGACTCGACGCGCAGGGCTGCGGAAATGGGAGACCAGCGTTGGCGTGACCTTTTGGATAGCCACGATCACCTGGCGCGCCAGATAATCGATAAGCACCGCGGCTCCTTGGTGAAAAGCACCGGCGACGGCGTTCTGGCGACCTTCGATGGACCCGGCCGCGCGATCCGATGCGCCCTAGCGTTCAGTACCGCCGCGCAACAAATTGGCTTGCCGCTGCGGGCGGGTCTTCACACGGGAGAGATCGAACTGAGGGGCCGCGACATTGGCGGCATCGCAGTGCACGCTGCTGCACGGGTAATGGCACAGGCCGGCTCGAACGAGGTTCTGGTATCGAGGGTTGTCACCGACCTTGTCGCCGGCGCAGGTCTGAAATTCTCTGATCGTGGGTCGTATGAACTCAAGGGCCTCCCGGGCCGATGGGACTTGTTTGCAGCAGCCTAATGAGTCCGTTCCTGATGCTGTGGACGGCTCCTCCACCGGCACGAGAGTGCCAAAGATGGGGGCGCCGATAAGCTCCCACGATTCGGAGGAGCTAGCCATGCAAGCTATCACGACAATCGGTCTCGATATTGCCAAGTCGGTGTTCCAGGTCCACGGCGTGGATACCTCTGGTCAGGTGGTTAGCTGCCGCGACCAGGCGGCGCGCACGGCACGCCGCCGTTGGCGTTAGCGGGGTGTCCTGAAAGTGAGGAAGTGGACCGAAGGCGGAAGCACCGTCCGCCATGCCGTATTGAAATCGCGAGCCAAAATGCGCTCGGCACGCCGCTACCCCTTGTGAACCCGCAACGAGCACCGGTTGTGGCGCATCACCGCGCCGATAATGAGGTCTTCGACGCCGATGAGAATGCGGCCCGTGCCGGCCGGCTTGCCTGCTTCTCGGATCGCCTGAAATGAGTTCATGACCGCCTCGAAAAGCGGTATCCAGGGCTTCCATTTCGGCAGGGGCGTCTGCCGGACTTGGTGGCGGAGATTGGCCTTAATCATGGACGAATCGACCGGCGGCTAATGCAGGCACACTAACGGCGATGGCTTCCTGCCGGAAGTGGAATCGCCGGGCAGTTAGCCCAGCGGGACCTCGATAGATGCTGAAATCGCTGGCGCGCCCGAAGAGTCTCGAACTCCTGGCGGTCATCGCCGGCCGCGCTTAACCGACTACGCGGTCCGTTCGCGTCCTCACCGGGATGTCAGGAGAGCTCGATCGAGCCATCACTCAAGGAGGCCGCGCAAGCATAGTTGCGTCTCGATGATGGACAGTTCGAGTTGCGCCCGCTCCAACCCCGCGCGTCCCCTGTGGGGATTGCTACTGCAGTCGTTGTCGATTCGGCGCTCCGCCGCCGCTACCCGGTCTCGTGCGCGCTCCAGGTCGGCAACGGTGTACTGCCGAGGCTCCGGTCGCGTGCGTTTCTTGCGCGGTCCCTTCGCCGCCCTCCTGGCGAGGATGGCCGCCTTGAGCCGCTTCCCAGTCGCCATCGTGCCACTCCGATTTATCCCGGCGGATCCCGCCAATTAAACATATAGGCGCGGCTTCGTGAGCCGAGTCGCGCTAATCTTGGGGGTGTATGGAGCTGAGCCGACCACCACTCGTCGTCGCCTTCGAGCTGAGCGAGAAGCGTAAGGCGATCGTTACCGACGCTCTCGCCGGCGCAAGCGCTGTCGTATATCTCACCGAGCTCGATGAGGCGGCCCGCGCCGAAGCGCTGCGTAACGCCGGCGCGCTCTTGACATTTAACACCTCGAAAGAACTGCGGTCCGGCGAGGCAGAGCTGTTGGACGGCGCGCGGCTGATCCAGTTCATGATTGCTGGCGTGGACTTCATTCCGCTGGGCGAGCTCCCGGAGGGTGTGCCAGTGGCAACCAACGGCGGCGGCTTTGCCGAGTCGATGGCTGAGCACGCGCTC
>JBEKAE010000109.1:0-3017 GCA_050018375.1 Candidatus Acidiferrales bacterium
CCTTGGTCATGACGCCGCTCATCAAGGCCGAGACATGGCTCGGCGCCGCCGGATGCGCCAGCGGCAGCCAGACATGCAGGGGAACGAGACCCGCCTTCGACCCGGCGCCGAAAAGGACGAGGCCCAGAACCATCGCCGCGATAAGCGGCGCGGGCGGATGGGCGCGCATGTCGGCGAAAGCATAGCCGCCATCGGATCCCGCGAGAAGGCCGAAAGCCAGCAGCAGGGCGAATGTGCCCACGCTCGCCATGATGATGTAGACTAGACCGGCGCGAAGATTGTCCTCCTCGCGGTGATGCGCCATCACAAGCGCCCAGGACGACAACGACATGAACTCCCATGACAGAAGAAAAGTGAAGGCGTCGTCAGCGGTCAGGACGAGGTTCATGCCAGCGAGGAAGACGGGAAAAAAGGGAAGCACCCGAAGGGGCTCGTGCTCATGCCGGCCGTAGCCGATCCCATAAAGACTGGCTGCAGCCCCGCCAAAATTTATGATCGCCAGAAAAAAGGCGGACAGGGCGTCGATACGGAAATTCGCGCCCAGCCAGGGCAGGCCCAGCGGCAGCACGAGCGTCGATGGCGGCGTCGCCATTAAAAGGCGCATCGCCGCCGCGCCGAACAACAGGAGCGAGAGGACGAGTGCGCCAGAATAGATGATTGAGGAGCCGGCGCTGCGGCGACCCACCACGAGGGCCGCAGCGCCCAAGGCGAGCAGGGCGGCGTCGCCGACGAGAAAACCGGCGAGCGGCATCAAAGGCGGCCCCACTGCGACCGTTTCGCCCTCTCGGCGCCGCCGGGGGGCGTGACACTGCGGGCGCATGAAGCTCTGCCCCATCCATCTATAGTCATGCGTGACCCATCAGTTCTGATATCAAATCACCAAAAGGTCAGCAAGGGCCAGCAGCATCACGCTTTGCTGGTCAGACGCGAACACGTGTGGAGTTTGGACCGCTTTGCCTTCGGCAGATCGTTTCAAAGCACCCGCTTCGGAGATATCGGCGCTCGTCATCAGTTTGAACTGCTCAAGGACCGCCGCCACATCAAACGACTGGAGTTTGGCGACCGCCTCGAAGAACGGCGCCCAGTCCTTGGCGTGATCGATCCAGCTTTCCCACTTCGCGTCGAACTCGTCTTCAATCCCATCGGTCAAATGCCACAGGGTCGCGCAATTCGGCGGATTGAACACCTGCGCGCAGCGACCCTCTGCAACCGCGAAAACGGACCTCGCTTGCGCAAAATAGTGCGTGCGCGGGAAACCACGGCGCAGAACCTTGGCTCCAAGCGGGCCGAGTTGGCCGTTGGTGTTCCACCATTTGTTGGCATCCATCTCGCCGCAGCGGGCAATGACGACCCGTACGCGAAATAGCCAATCGAGATCGATTTTATGCTTCACTTTGACTTTGCCCGCGACTTCCGTTTCCCAAGGAGCCAATCCGGCCGTGTGCCGGCCGTATCGGCGTATGTGCCACACCGTTGCTAGCCGGAAGGCTCTTTCGCGCGAGCTTTCTTGCCCCGGCGGGCAAGCCACTGCCGGGTTGTTTCCTCCACGATGTCGTAGACGTTGCGGTCGTCATCCAGCGCGGCTTTCTTCAGTTCCTTGATGAGGCCCGCGTCCATGTAGACGAGCAACCCCTTCCTCCCGTCGGTTCGGGATCGAGGGGCCTTTGGGTCTGATTCTGGTTTGGGTTTTAGCATGGAATTCCAGATAGCTGGCTAGCTGACCGTCTGTATGGTTAAGTTCGCATGAGAATCATCGATCGACAAGTCGGATTTTCCGGTGGTTGCGACAGAGCAGGACGCTCTACACCTTAACCAATGGTCCCAAATTCGGGGTCCACAGAGCTGGCCTCGCAAATTTGAACAGATCGATAAGTGGATTTTCTGCCTGACAGCGGCGAACATGAGCCGCGATTCAGGAGTTGTCATGACGAAGCGCACGCGCCGGAACCACGCACCGACCTTCAAGGAAAAGGTGGCTCTGGCCGCCCTCAAGGGCGAAAAGACGCTGGCGGAATTGGCTCAGCAGTTTGACGTCCACCCCAATCAGATCACGCTGTGGAAAGGCCAGCTTCTCGAAGGCGCCGCTGGCGTCTTCGGCGGCGAGCCTGCGGCTGCGCCGCCGCCCGTGGACCTGAAGGCCCTGCACGCCAAGATTGGCGAGTTGACGCTTGAGAACGATTTTTTGGAAGGTGCGCTCACCAAAGCGGGTTTGCTGAGCGCAAAACGATGATCGACCGCAATCACGATCTGTCGGTTTCTCGCCAGGCGAAGGCGCTGAACATCAGCCGGGGCGCAGTCTATTACAAGCCCCGGCCAGTCCCTGACGCCGATCTGAAGCTTATGCGCCGGATCGACGAACTGCATCTGGATTATCCCTTCGCGGGCAGCCGGATGTTGCGCGATCTGCTGTACCGCGAGGGCGTCTTGGTCGGTCGGCGTCATGTCGCGACGCTGATGAAAAGGATGGGGATCGAGGCGCTCTACCGCCGTCCGAACACGTCGAAGCCGGCGCCCGGCCACAAAATCCATCCCTATCGGCTGCGCGGGCTGGCGATCGAGCGGCCCAACCATGTCTGGGCGATGGACATCACCTATATCCCGATGGCGCGCGGCTTCGTCTATCTCGCCGCCGTCGTCGACTGGGCGACCCGGCGGGTTTTGTCACATCGCGTGTCGATCACGATGGAGGTGGATTTTTGCATCGAGGCGGTGGAGGAGGCCCTGGCCAAGCACGGCAAGCCGGAGATTTTCAACACGGACCAGGGCAGCCAGTTCACCAGCGCCGAGTTCACAGACCTGCTGACCAGGAACGCCATCGCGATCAGCATGGACGGCAAGGGTTCATGGCGCGACAATGTATTCGTGGAGCGGCTCTGGCGCAGCCTCAAATACGAAGAGGTTGTGTGCTGTGAACGCAACCGTTCGCGTTCTGAACGGGGGCGATGCTTTACCAAAGATGAGGGTAGGCCCCTCGGAGTCGGCTTGCAGGAGCAGGCTTCAAACCGCCACGAGCTGCA
>JBEKAE010000110.1:0-2963 GCA_050018375.1 Candidatus Acidiferrales bacterium
GTCCCGATCGCCCGGCGCGACCCGGACGCGAACGTCCGCCTCGAAGCCATCTACGCCATCCGTAAAATCGGCGGCGAGGACACCCTTCCGGTCTTCATCGCCGCCCTCAGCGACTCCGACGAGAGCATCGCCTTCGCCGCGCACACCGCCCTCCTGAGCATGACCGGCCAGCAATTCTCTCCCGACAAGACCCAATGGCAGAAATGGTGGCAGGACCAGCACCCTGCGCCGACGGCGAAGCCGTGAACGGAAGGAGATTGGAGCTAGAGAGGGCTGTCTTCTGCGGGTTCCAGATACAGCTCGATGGCCTTCCGGATATTCCGCAGCGCTTCCTCCTGCGTGTCCCCTTCGCTGATGCAGCCTGGTAGGGCCGGAGCGATAGCAGTAAACCCGCCCTCTTCGCTCCGTTCAAGGAGAACTTTCAGGATCATGATCGCCTCCAGCGGATTATCCGGCTCATTTTTCGGCCTTCGATCCGGGTATTACGCCGGATTACCAAATTGGGAGTCGGCGGGTTCGCACGCGATCCGGGTCAACTACGATGATCGCGCCCTGTGCGAGGTCTTCTTCGTATTGTTCCAACAGACGCGCCAGCATGTGGTTCACCTGAGCGGTTGTGAATTCCTGCAGCCGAAACAGGATCATCGAAGGGGTGGAGGCTCTCTGCAGAGCGAGAATGCGAGAAAAATCCAAATCGAACGTGACAAGGATTCGACCTTCACGGGCCGCCTTCTGTGCAACATCCTCGTCCGCAATGCGCGACAAACCTTCCTCCCAGAGATGGGCGGCATCGTGCCCGTTCTCGCGCAGGAAAACGGCAGTCCTCGGCGACAGCCCCATATCCAGAAGGAGTTTCACGCTATCTCACTGAAGGCATGACGCGTTCGTCGGCGAGCATCGCTGCGTACTCGACGCACTGGTCAATGTCTGCACGTTCCAGGTAGGGGTATTCGGCGAGTATCTGCTCCGGCGTCATGCCGCCGGCCAGCAGTTTCAAGACAACGCTGACAGTAACCCGCATCCCGCGAACGCATGCCTTGCCGCCCATAACGGCGGCGTCGAACGTAATTCGGTCCAAGGTCATTTTAGCTCCGCCTTTCTCTTATGTCTGGATTGTACGTCATGCCTTGCGGCGGGTCAAGACGCGCCGGGATTCTTGGGCTGGCGCCCGCCGATTGGCTGGCGCGGAAACGTCGTTCCGCCTAAACTGGGCTGAAGAGACTGAGAAATGCAAAATTTTTTCGCGCGGGTTGCGGCTCGTAACTGAAATCACCGACGCGAGCTGCGACATCCGACGGCATACTTCCTGTGAAAAAAGCTGGAATGTCACTTGAAATGTCAGAAATATTATGGTAGACTACGGCATCTGACGAGTCGTCGTACATGAGCAGTCGCAACATATCTTGGGGGTATAAGATAGCGACCGAAAAGCTATTTGAAAAAACGAATCCAATTTCTCCTAACACTATACGCCTTAGTGAGTTATGATAAATCCTTCCCGTTTATCACAACAGCTTATGCAATAACGTCTTACGGCAACAACGGAGTCCTTTTCGCATGGGTCAACAATTCATCTTCACCATGCTCGGCCTGAACAAGTACTACGGCCAGAAGCAGGTGCTCAAGGACATCAACCTCTGTTTCTACCCGGGCGCCAAGATCGGGATCGTGGGCGAGAACGGCTCGGGCAAGTCCACCGTGCTGCGCATCATGTCCGCTTTGGACCGCGATTTTCAGGGCCAGGCTGAGATCACGCGCGGCTACAAGGCGGGGATCGTTCTGCAGGACCCGCTGCTCGACCCGGCGCTGACCGTCCGCAAGACGCTCGAGGGCGCGTTCGGCGAGATCATGAAGCTGATTGACGACTACAACGCCGTGGCCGACCGCATGGCCAAGCCGCTTTCCGACGAGCAGATGCAGGCGGCCATGGACCGCATGGCCGAGTTGCAGGATAGGATTGACGCGGTGGATGGCTGGAGCCTGGACCGGAAGCTCAAGCAGGCCGCCGACGCGCTGTTCCTGCCCGATGACGAGCGCGTGGTCGGCACGCTCAGCGGCGGCGAGAAGCGCCGCGTGGCGCTGTGCAAGGCGATCCTCGAAAAGCCCGACCTGCTTCTGCTCGACGAGCCGACCAACCACCTCGACCCCGAAACGGTGGACTGGCTCGAGGAGCAGCTCAAGGAGTATCCCGGCACGGTGATCATCGTCACGCACGACCGCTATTTCCTGAACAACGTGACGAAGTGGATCCTGGAGCTCGACGCCGGGCGCGGCATTCCTTACGAGGGCAACTACACCGGCTGGCTGGAGCAGAAGCTCGGCCGGATCGTGTCGGAGGAGCGCCAGAAAGGCGCCAAGGAGCCGCCGCGCGTGCGCGCCCTGCAGCACGAGCTGGCCTGGATCCGCATGAACAGCAAGCAGCGCAGCGACCTGACGCGCGCCAGGCTGGTCGAGTACGCGCAGATCGTCGCGCGCGAAGCCGGCGCCGTCCGCGACGACGCCTCGTCCATCCAGATCGCCCCCGGCCCGGAACTCGGCGACCAGGTGATCGAGATCAAGGGCGTCTCCAAGAGGTTCGGCGACAAGCCGCTGTTCAGCGGCCTGGACCTGCAGGTGCCCAAGGGCGCCATCGTCGGGGTCGTCGGGCCCAACGGCACGGGCAAGACGACGCTGCTCAAGCTGATCCTGGGACAGGAGAAGCCGGACGCCGGCGAGATCAAGGTCGGCCCGACGGTGAAGTTCGCGTACGTCGAGCAGGACAGCGTGCTGGAGGGCGAACACGACGTGCTGATGGAGATCAGCGGCGGCGCGTCGGAGATCGTCCTGGGCAAGCAGCGGGTCCCTGCGCGCGTGTACGCCTCGCGCTTCGGCTTCAAGGGACAGGACCAGGGCAAGCTGGTCCGCCAGCTTTCCGGCGGCGAGCGCAACCGCTGCCGGCTGGCCAAGGTGCTCAAGGTCGGCGG
>JBEKAE010000111.1:0-2883 GCA_050018375.1 Candidatus Acidiferrales bacterium
GCAGAACTGGAACGAAGGGGCGATCTATTCACCCGACGGCATGATCATTCAATTTGACCACGGAACAGTATGGCAGCGAGTTGTTTGGTGACGGCGCGGGGCCCCGCCCTACTTTCCGCACAAAAGGGTCGGCAGCTTGGCGAAGTTCGCCGCCGTGCGGCAGGCCTCGTCGCGGGTCAACCGGTTGGTGGCCGAGCAGCGCTGCGGTGCACCGAGATGTCCGCAAGTGGGTGATAAGCGGAAGTAGCTTGCGCACGCTCGAAATGACGTGAATGACCCAAAGGAGACCAAGGTCCAGAGGCGGTTTCTTCGGTTTCGCTTACACGATTTTGCTCGGATTCATAATTTCAAGAGGATCGAGCGCACGCTTGATCGCGCGCATCGCTTCCACAGCAGCCAGACCATGCTCCGGCTCAAGGAAACGCTTCTTGCCTTGGCCGATGCCGTGCTCGCCGGTGCAAGTTCCTTCCATGGCGAGCGAACGTTCAGCGAGGCGCTCGATGAAGGCTTGCGCGCGGGCGACCTCCTCTGCGTCATCCATCATCACTGCGACGCCGGCGTGAAAGTTGCCATCACCGGCATGACCGACGATCGGCGCAACGAGGCCGCTCTCCGTAATGTCACGTTCTGTCTCGGTCACGCACTCGGCCAGCCGTGAGATCGGCACGCAAACGTCGGTAACGACGACGCGAGCACCTTTTCGGAATGACTGCATCGCCCAAAAGAGATCGTGTCGAGCTTGCCACAGTCGGGTTCGATCCTCCGGCTTGGTGGCGTATTCGAACGCGCTTGAGCCGTATTCGCGCGCGACCTCGCCGAAACGTTTGGCCTGCTCGGCCACGCCTGCATCCGTTCCATGGAACTCCACGAACAACATCGGCGTTTCTGGCAGGTTCAGCTTCGAATAGGCATTGCAGGCGCGCACCATCACGTCATCTAGCAGCTCGACCCGCGCCATCGGGAGGCCAATCTGGATGGCAGCGATGGCGGCATCGCAGGCCGCCTTGATTGTAGCGAAGTGGCATACGCCCGCGGAAACCGCTTCCGGTATGCCATGAAGTTTGAGCGTCAGCTCGGTAATGACGCCGAGCGTACCCTCGGCACCAACGATGAGGCGGGTCAAATCATAGCCGGCGGATGACTTACGGGCCCGCCGCGAAGTCGACATGACCTCACCGCTGGGTAACACCACCTTCAGCGCGAGCACGTTGTCTTTCATCGTTCCATAACGGACGGCGGTCGTGCCGGAAGCACGGGTCGAAGCCATGCCGCCCAGCGACGCATCGGCACCCGGATCGACTGAAAAAAATAGCCCCTGGTCTCGCAAAAAGTCGTTGAGTTGCTTGCGGGTTACACCCGGCTCGACCACGCAATCGAAGTCCTCGGGATGTACTGTGAGCACGCGGTTCATGTCCCGGAACGCGATGCACACTCCGCCGTATGGCGCGTTCACGTGACCCTCAAACGACGTTCCCGTACCAAATGGAATAATGGGTATGCGATACCGCGCGCAGATGCGTACAATGTGTTGGACGTCTTCGGCCGATTGCGGAAACACGACCGCATCCGCCGGTTCCGCTGCAATCCAGGTCGTGGTGTTGGCGTGTTGCTCGCGCACGGCTCGCGAGGTCACGAGCCGGTTGCCGAAAGCGGACGCCAGCTCCGCGATGGCATCCTGAACGGCGGGGACCAGCCTGCTGGTGCGGTCGATATTGTGCATTGTCTATCTCCCGATCAGAGGCAGCATGGCGCGTTACGGGAGAGTGGGCTGACCGAAATGTAAACTCACTAGCCAGTATACATTCAGACGGCGTATCATGGTTTATGCCTAGACCTGCCGCAAACACGAGGCGCCGCATTCTCGATGCGGCTTACGAACTGTTTTATCGAAAAGGTTTCAACAGAGTCAGTGTCGACGAGATTGCAGCAGCGTCAGGACTGACGAAGCGTTCTCTCTATTATCATTTCAATAGCAAAGACGAGCTGTTGGCTTCGGTGCTCGAGCTTCAGCATGAATTGGCTTTGGCGCGGATTCGCAAGTATGAGGACCGCTATAGAGGAAATCCAGATGAAAGTCTCGCGATCTTGTTCTCCGAGCTTGCCAAATGGTCCGCAAAGCCTGGATGGACGGGGCCTGGCTTCACTCGTATGGTGATGGAGCTCGCCGACCTACCTGGCCATCCTGCGCGCGCTGTCGCGCGTCGGCACAAGGCGGAAATCGAGCGCTGGTACGCCGAGGTGTTTGCCAAGGCTAAGGCTCAATCGCCTTCGGAATGCGCCCGACAAGTTGCGCTGCTCGTCGAGGGCGCGGCAGTACTGATCCTCATCCACGGCGATCGAAGCTATGCTGACACCGCGGCGCGCGCCGCCAAACGGCTGGTCCGAGATTTTGGATGCGAAGCCCCTAAGTTGGGTGCTGCGCCAGCAAGAAAGCGCACCGGATCGCCAAGATATGTCCGGTGATGGCCCTTCTCGTCCTTTGCCGTGACGCAGCAATTCGTCTGCTATTAGGGGCAAACCGACTCGTCATCGACGGCCTCAATCCGGCGAGGTAGTTTCCGGGTCTCCGCCATGACGGTCCCTTTGCCCAAAGACAGATTAGACCTTTTCGACCCGGCGATACTACGGTTCGCCGGGCTTGAATGGCGGTTCCTTGCCGGGCGGGACGTCCTGCTCGCTCATCGCCAATAGCATCGCCACCGCAACATAGCCGCCCGCCACCGCCGTCAGATCGACGACCTGCTGCTCGCCCAGCAGCTCTTTGGCGCGATTGAAGGTCTCGTCGGAGACCGCATGCTGGATCGTCAGCTCGGTGACGAAGTCATAGACCACTGACTCCTGCGGCGGCATGTTCGACGGCCGCTTATTAGCCTTGAGTTCGGC
>JBEKAE010000112.1:0-2876 GCA_050018375.1 Candidatus Acidiferrales bacterium
TCAGCAGACCGACCCGCGCACAGCGACCCGCTGGCGCCGCCTGGGCGGCGGTTGGCCGACGTCGCCACTTCGTTTTAGCGGATTCTTTTTAGCGATGCTGCTGCTGCGGCCGCGCCGCGCGGTTCAGCTACCGGGTGATCGCAAACAGGCGGCATTGAAAGAACGGCGTTAATAGGTTGCAGCGGCTTCTAATCGAGCGACTGCGGAATTGGGAAACTCCCGAGCATATAAACACGATCACCGCTCAACTTTCGACGGTCGCACGGGCGATCAACGAATTGAAATGATGATCTACGAATCTGTAGCAGTCACACTCAGCATTGCCGGAAATGAGCCGCAGAGCTTCGCGGGCCAAACCGTGGAGCTTGACCGCGAACCTGAAACAGTCGTGATGAGCGTGGATGGCAAAATGTCGGTAGGTTATCATCCTTGGACGATAATCTGGCACGGCAAATCGGCTGACGATCTAAAGGTCCAATTTATCAATGTGAAGATCGCGCGAAATGACGGCTCGATGTTGGTCAACGGGCCAATCAATCGAAACTTTGAGGCACCATGTAACGTTTCTAAGGGCGTGCAATTTCAAATCTAACGGGGAGAGCTACCCGCGGTTTAGAAACAATCATTGCGCGGCAGCCCCTTCGCAGAAAGTATTTTCCAACTCCATTTGCCCTGAGGCAGCGCGGGCTCGCGAATTTGGATCGAAAAGGTGACGGTCGAAAAGGGCTTGATCTGCAAATAACAGGCGGGATCGGGCGGGAGCGCCAGCCCTGCTTTGGTCGGTAATGGCCTGCTGGAACTTCTTAAGCCCATCGCATTTACATCCAGGCCAATTGCCGAGTTGAAATATCAATTGAAGACTATATGCTCGGGAGTTTCCCAATTCCGCAGTCGCTCGCCCATTTTGACGTACACGCGTCATCGCCGGCGCTCATACAGCACATTGCATTTAGGACACCGTTCCAAATTCACGCTCCGCAGCGCCTTTGTCTCATGCCCGTTTCGGCAAACCCAATTCTTGACGCCGACATTGGGACCATAACTGCCGTAGCGCCGCAGCTTGCCCCACCGCTGCAAGTCTCGCGCCCCACGGGCCTCACCCGGCGGAAGTTTCCTAATCTTGACCATCGGCGTGTTTCGCGTCGCCACTAAAAAGCTCAGGGCCAAGCGTAACGGGCGCCCCCGATGCTAGCAAGGTTACCAGATCCGACGCCGACACCGCCCGCGAATCCGCGACAGCAATCGACTGCAGGTGATGGCCGTGAGCGCACCGGCTACGGCAAGGTTTCACCGGGAGGGTATCGCGTGGCATGATCCCTCGCGCTTACAGTGCCGGGTTGCATCAGTTTCGAAGCTTGAAGCACGGTGCTACAGGGATCTCAACATTGCGTGCATAGGGCAGTCGGAAGCAGCCGTCGAATGTCCGCTAGCGGCAGTCTGGAGCCTCTCAATCTAAAACCTTTCCTTATGCCGCGCGTTGAACGTCGGGGTTTCGCCGGCAGAGCGCAGTCAACGAAAGGGCAAACCAGCATGCAAACGACTATGTCGGAACACTACAAGCCCCCGGTCCGATTTGGTCTGGGCGGCGTGCCGCTTGGCAATGAGTTCGCCGTCATTACGGAAAAGGGCGCCTATGCCACGCTCGAAGCGGCGTGGAGCGCGGTGTCCGCTATTATGACACTTCGCCCTGGTATGGCCTCGGGCTGTGCGAGCGCCGGTTCGGCAATTTCCTCCATAACAAGGACCGCAGCGAGTATGTCCTCTCGTCCAAAGTGGGCAAGCTGCTCAAGGCTTCGCGGCAGAATAACGCGAAAGAGTATTTCGCCTTCACGCCGTCTCCGAACAACCTGATCTTCGACTACACGGCGGATGGCGTAATGCGGTCGGTAGAGGACAGTCTGCAACGGCTCGGCGTTGATGCGCTCGATATCGTCTTCGTACACGACCTCTCGCCCGACAATCAGTATCTTCCATCGCCTTGGGAGGAGCAATTCGAGATTGCGCGCAAGGGCGCCTTCTCCGCTCTAACGCGGATGCGCGAGGAAGGGATCATCAAGGGCTGGGGCCTCGGCGTGAACAGGCCGGAACCGATTCTAAAGCTGTTGGACGTTGCAGACGCGGATGTCTGCCTACTCGCCTCGCAATATTCGCTGATCGACCACAAGAACGCACTCCAACATGTTTTCCCGGCGGCTCGTGCCAAGGGCGTTTCCTTCGTGGTGGGTTCGTCTCTCAACGCCGGCTTCATCAGCGGCAGTCCGCGTTACAATTACGGCAAGGAAAACTACAAGATCCCGCAGCCGATCATCGAAAAGCGCGAAAGGCTGCGCGAGGTAGCGGGGCGGCACGGCGTCGATCTCAGGACGGCAGCGCTGCAATTCTCCGCAACGCCGGATATCGCCTCGGCCTTGGTTGTCGGCGCCGCCAGCGAGCAACAGATCATCGCTGACTACAGCTCCATGCAGGTCAAGATCCCAGCGGAGTTCTGGACGGAGCTGAAGGAGCGTAAGCTCATTGAACAGGACGCGCCTGTTCCCGCCTGACGGCGGCTTCGCCGCACAAATCCAACGCTCTTCGCTCATTGGCAGCTGTGCCGTGGAAACGGCCGAACATCGGGAGCCGTGTGAATCGAGAGGTTCATGCACGGATCTGGGAGCGCCCGGGGGTGCGATTCCTCCGGGCGACTCGCCCGATCCCACATGAGTTTTTCAAAGTCGCGGCGCGCCTTCATGTATCTGCGCTCGACTGTGCCAATGGGACCCGATGTTCCCTCCATGGCTTCCAAGCCGCGATGAAGAATGGGTCCGCTGCCCCGGGGCTTCGCCGCTGATGCGTATGACTGCATCATGGTTCCGATCCTCACGGATCGACCGAAT
>JBEKAE010000113.1:0-2868 GCA_050018375.1 Candidatus Acidiferrales bacterium
GGCCGAGTCACGGCGTTTCTGTCTACATGCAGGCAGCCGGGTACAAGATTATCCCCGTGAATCCGCAGATTGCCGAGGCACTGGGGGAAAAATCGTACCCGTCGTTGCTTGAAATGCCGCTCGAAGTTGCGGAGAAGATCGATCTGGTGGATGTATTCCGGCGGCCGGAGTATGTGGATGAGATCGTCGAGCAGGCGATCCAGTTGAAGATTCCGGCAATTTGGCTGCAGGAAGGCGTTATCAATCAACGCGCGGCGGAGAAGGCGCGAAGCGCCGGAATCCTGGTGGTGATGGACCGCTGCGTTTTGAAAGAGCACCGGGCGAGATTCGGCTAGCGAATGGCCACTCGCATCAGGCGTTCTTGCTCAATCCTGATTCCGTTTCACGCGCCCTTACCAAAATCACCGTCGCATCGTCGCGCAGCCCACTTCCATTCGCGAATTTCCTGACATCGGCGAGCAGGCCATCCAGCGTGACGTTTGGCGACTGCATCTGGGCGAGCAGCCGCTCCGGGCCGTATTCTTCGCCCGAATCGCTATCCGCCTCGGTGATTCCATCGGAATAAAACGCGATGCGCGAATGCTCGCCGAGCCTCACTTCTGTCTCCGAGAATTTGCTCACTGAAATTCCCAGCGGCAAGCCGTGCTCGTGACTGATCCAGCGGTGGCCGGAAGGCTCGACCAGCAGGGGCGACAAATGGCCTGCGTTCGCGATCCGCAGAACGCGGCTGGGCGGGTCCAGTTCGGCGTACACCATGGTGACGAAGCGGCCGCTGGGAAAATCCTCGATCATCAATTTGTTGAGACGCGTCAAAACTTTGGCGGGTCCCGAACCGGTTAGCGCCAGGGAACGCAACATGCCGCGGGTGGCCGACATCAGAAGCGCTGCCGCCGTGCCTTTGCCGGAGACATCGGCGAGGACCAGGCCCCAGCGTCCATTTTTCAGCGGAATGAAGTCATACCAGTCGCCGCCGACCGAGCCCGCTGGAATCGAAAGCCCGGACACCGAGAACCCTGGGATCAGCGGAGAGCTGCGAGGCAACAGAGCCTGCTGAATCGAGCGAGCTTCTTCGGCTTCGCGGCTCATGCGCTCGCGCTTTTCGCGCTCATTGCCAAAGCGCCGGGCGTTGTGAACCGCGACGGCGACGTGATCGCACAATCCTTGCAGCAGGCGCAGTTGATCGGGACAGAAAGCGTTGAGCTCACAATGGGAAGCAGTGAAAACTCCGACCAGTTCGCCCTCGCGTTGCAAGGGGATGGCGACTTCGGAGCGCGTACCCGGCTCGCAGGCTTCGTAGTAAGGGTCGCGACTGACGTCGGGAGCATAGTGCATTTTGCCAGTGGCCGCGACGTGTCCCACCATTCCTTCCCCCATCTTGAGGTGATGGCCCTTGCTGTAAACGCTGCAGCCGCGAACCCCGGCTAGCACGAATTCAGAATTCTCCTGGCCGCGAAGGTACAGGTTGATTTCGACGCAGCCGAGCGATGTCGCAACCTCGTCGACGATCCGCGGAACGAGTTCCTCAATGTCGAGAGTGGAGGTGATCCGCTGCGCGAACTTTTGCAGGCGTACCAGTTCCGATACCCTGAGAGCGGCTGTTTCAGGTAGAGGCGGGCTAGTGAAACCGAAATCTGTGCGCGGGCTAGTGGCCACGACGAAACCCTCCTGCCGGTCGATTGCAACTGTTTTATGAGATGGCAAGAATCAGGTCTCAGATTCTCTTTTTGTTCGGCTCGTCGTCTTACTTGACGCCGGCTGCTTCAGCCGTTTGATTTCTTCCAGGCGTTCGCGAATCCGCTTTTCCACTCCCTCGTTGGTGGGGCGATAGTAGACGCGGTCGCGCAGACTGTCGGGCAAGCACTGCATGTCGGCAACCTTGTCCTTGGTGTCGTGGGCGTATTGATAGTCCTTGCCGTAGCCGAGGCCTTTCATCAGGCTGGTGGGGGCGTTGCGCAGGTGCAGCGGGACGGGCTCGGCGGCGGTTTGCTCGACGTCCTGCTGAACGGCGCCGTACGCGGTGTAAAGCGCATTCGATTTGGGCGCTATGGAAAGATAGACGACTGCTTGCGCCAGGGCAAGGTTGCCTTCGGGCATGCCGATGAAATCGACGGCGTCACGCGCGGCCATGCACAACGCGAGGGCGTTCGGTTCGGCGAGGCCGATGTCTTCAACTGCCATTCGGACAACGCGGCGGGCGATGTAAAGCGGATCCTCCCCCGCTTCAAGCATGCGAGCCAGCCAGTAGAGGGCGGCGTCGGGATCGCTGTTGCGCACCGATTTGTGCAGCGCGGAGATGATGTTGTAATGCTCCTCGCCGCCTTTGTCATAGAGCAGAACCCGCTTCTGGACGGCTTCCTGGATGGTTTGATCGGAAAGGGCATTTACTCCGGCCTGCTGCGCCAGCGAAGCGGCAACCTCAAGGACGTTGTAGGCATTGCGGGCGTCGCCGCTCGAGTACGCGGCAATCTTGCGAAGAGCTTCGTCAGAGGCTTCGAGATGCAACTGGCAGAGACCGCGCTCGGTATCGTTGAGTGAGCGGCGCAGAAGAACGACGATCTGATCCTCGGTCAACGGGTTCAGCACATAGACGCGGCAGCGCGAGAGCAGCGCGGAGTTGATTTCGAACGATGGATTCTCGGTGGTCGCGCCGATCAGGCGAATGCTGCCTTTCTCGACGTGCGGCAAAAAGGCATCCTGCTGCGCTTTGTTGAAGCGGTGAATTTCGTCGACGAAGACGATGGTGCGCGTCCCATACTGGCGGGCGCGGTCGGCGTCGCTCATGACCTGCTTGATTTCCTTGATGCCGGCGAGAACGGCGGAAAACTCGATGAAATCGGCCTTGGTGATGCGGGCAATAATTTTTGCGAG
>JBEKAE010000114.1:0-2815 GCA_050018375.1 Candidatus Acidiferrales bacterium
GGAATGATATGCACGAGGAGTGGATGGCGAGTGGAAGCCAACCCTTTGGCGACCATGCCGATCTCCCGCAACCGGCGGTGCACGCCGCGAAGACCCTTGCGAATTTTCTTTCGAAATGTCACGGATTCCGCGAAGGAAGGCACTCCGAGTCCCTTCCTGATGAATTATTATGCCACATCGAGACGCCGTTCCCGTTCCGGCTTGCGCGTCCGTGCTGTCGTGCAAAGTGATAAAAAGACCGGCTGCCGGGACGGCCACTTTTGCTAGAATTTGATTTTCCGAATGGTTTGGGCTAGGGTCTGATCGTGCAAAGAAAATTCCTCAAACACCTCGGGGGTGCGCTCGATGCCTGACGCTGTAGCGGAGAAGGTGATTGCGACGCTGGCGTCCGTGAAGCGCATTCCCGCCGAGAAGATCACCCTAGACTCGAATCTGCGCGAAATGGGCATCGATTCCCTCGATGTGTTCACCCTGCTCTTCGAACTCGAAAACGCCTTTAAGATTTCGATCCCGGATGACGACGTCCGATCCATCCAGACGGTCAACGACATCGTCGAAGGCATCAAGAAGATTCTTGCCGCTGCGCCGCCCGACGCGTCCGTGGGTTCAGCCAGCCCGGCGGACTGAAGAATGGCGGCGCGCCGGGTCGCAATCACAGGCCTCGGAATCGTATCCCCCCTCGGCCTGAACATCGCCGACACCTGGAACGCACTGCGCGAAGGACGGTCCGCAATCGGGCCGCTCCAATCCGTCGACGGCTCGCGCGTTGGACTCAAGATTCAAAATGCCGCTCAAGTGCATGGCTTCGATCCGCTGCAACACTTCCAGGGCGGCAAAGACGCCCAGCTCGACCGTTTTGCACAGTTTTCCGTCGTTGCGGCAAGGCAGGCCCTCGCCGATTCCGGGATCGAGTTGACGCCGCATTTGCGCGAGCAGTGCGCGATCGTGTGCGGTTCGGCGGTCGGCGGGCAGGCCGCAATCGAGGCTGGGTTCGAAGACCTCTGGGTGAATGGCCGCGGCCGGGTGCATCCGCTGACAATCGCCAAGACGATGGCAAACGCCGGCGCGAGCCACATTTCGATGGATCTGGGCCTCAGCGGCCCTACGTATACAGTTTCTACGGCGTGCTCGTCGGCTAACCATGCCATGGGGCAGGCCTTCCGGCTGGTGCGCGACGGCCAAGCTGAACTCGCCGTCACCGGAGGCGCCGAGGCGTTTTTTACCGTGGGGATGCTGAAGGCGTGGGAGGCGATGCGCGTTATTTCGCCGGATACATGCCGCCCGTTCAGCAAGGACCGGCGCGGCATGATTCTGGGCGAGGGTGGCGCGATGGTGATTCTCGAACCGTTCGATGCGGCAAGCGCCCGCGGCGCGAAAATCTACGCCGAGATCTGCGGCCTCGGCATGACGTCTGACGCGCACCATCTGACGCAGCCGACCGTCGACGGGCCGGCGCGAGCAATGCGCTGCGCTCTGCGCGAGGCGGGCCTTGCGCCCGAGGCGGTAGGCTACATCAACGCGCACGGCACGGGAACGCTCGGGAACGACCCGGTCGAGTCGCGCGCTATCCGCGAAGTCTTCGGCGCGCATGCGGATAAGCTCGGCGTAAGCTCGACGAAGTCCATGCACGGCCACGCCCTGGGCGCGGCAGGAGCGCTCGAGGCCATCGCAACGGTCCTCGCTCTCCATCACGGCATCCTGCCGCCGACCGCGAATTACCTCGGGCGCGACCCCGAATGCGACCTCGATTACATTCCCAACCATGCGCGAGCGCAGCGCGTCGAAGCGGCTCTCTCAAACTCCTTCGCCTTCGGCGGATTAAACGCCGTCATCGCCTTCCGTGCCGCAAACCAGTGATTGAAACAGACTAGAAGAGGCGGGAAACGAACGGAACGATCACGTTCCAGCCCTTGGGGACTATTTCCCAAGTGCGGGTCAGTTCGTCGGAGCAAGAGAGCGTGATCATGATGCCGAGCCAGAAGAATCCGGCGAGAATTACGATGCGCGTGAGGCCGGTGGCGTATTTCGCGTGCATGAAGAAAAGCACCACGAGCATCATCTTTGTCACCGCGATCGCGAGCGCCACGACCGTGTTCCATCGCCCAAGGTCAATGTAGGCCACCCCCGTCGTGAGCGCAGTGCCCGCCATCAAGGCGAAGAAAACCAAGACGTAAGTGCTGACCGGCACCACGTGCCCCGCATTGCCGCCCTGCTCGGTATGCTCAGACATTAGCGATCAACTCCCCGGGTAGCGCCCGCCAATCAGGTATAGAAGCGCGAAAAGGAAAATCCAGACGATATCGACGAAGTGCCAGTACAACCCGCTGATTTCGAGCGGCGCGTAGTATTCCGGCGAGAACTTGTTCCGCGCCGTCATGATCACGAGCACAGTCAGGACGCCGAGCCCAGCCACCATGTGCAGGGCGTGCAGACCGGTCATGAAGAAATAGAAGCACATGAACATCTGGACGCCCGGAGCATGTGGACCGTTGTAAGCCCAGTTGATTCCGGGAACGATGCCGTCAACATAGTCGCGATACCATTCAAACCTGAGCTTGAGGCCCAGGAACAGCGCGCCGAAAATCATCGTGAGAATCAGCCAAAGGATGATTTGGCCCTTCCGCTTGCCGGTCTGCGCGGAGCGGATCGCCAACGCCATCGTCAAGCTGCTGCAGATCAGCACGTATGTGTTGGTAGCGCCGAATTTGACCTCGAGCAAATGGCTGCCCGTGACGAACGACTCATAGTGCAGCGCACGGTAAATCGTGTACGAGGCGAACATCCCGCCAAAGAACAGGATTTCGGTGACCAGGAA
>JBEKAE010000115.1:0-2758 GCA_050018375.1 Candidatus Acidiferrales bacterium
GACCTCGCGCGCGACAGGATTCTCGACGGCCCGAACCAGGTCTGGGTGGCGGACATCACCTACATCGCGATCGCCGCCGGCTTCGTCTATATGGCCGCCATCCTCGATGCCTGGTCACGCCGGGTAGTCGGATATGCGATCGGCCGCTCAATTGATGCGCGCCTGGCAGTTGCTGCGCTGAAGGCAGCCATCCGAGCTCGGCAGCCACCGAAGGGCTGCATTCACCACTCGGACCGCGGCTCGTTGGCCACCCACACCTCCGTCAGTCTTGCAGCAAGGCCGGAAAAGCGCGAATGTCACACCAGCGCGGGAGCCATCCGGGAAATCCCCGGTTAATGTCACAAGGGGACCTCGTCCGCCGTGCAGCCGTGGCAGGAGGCTTCCCTCTCCACTAAGATTTGCGCTTCGAATCGCGCGCTTCCTTTGGCTGGGTGGCCCAATTGAACACCGACCGCGCGCGGCATGCCGTTGTGCTGTCTTGCTGTCGCCAACCCTGGCTTGCTCCCCTCGCGACCGTCTGCGCGATTGTTCTCGCCGGCGGGCTGGCGCTCGCCGGTTCGCCGGCCGCAGCCCACGTCAAGAGTAGGGCCAAACTCAAATACGAGGAAACGAAGCACGTAAGCATGGACCCATTCGGAAAGATTCCGAAGGGTCCGCTACAGCTCATCATTTCCGTCGATCAGCAGAAGCTTCACCTCTACAGCGACGGCAGGGAGGTTGCGGATACGCTGGTAGCGACCGGAGTACCCGATCACCCGACGCCAACGGGCGTGTTCAGCGTTATCCAGAAGAGCCGGCGACACCGTTCCAATATCTATAGCCAAGCGCCCATGCCCTACATGCAGCGCATAACCTGGTCGGGCGTGGCTATCCACGAGGGCGTCGGGGTGGGCCACCCGGCTTCGCATGGCTGTGTCCGCATGCTGCACGAATTCGCCGCGCACTTGTGGACTCTGACCAAGCTCGGGGCGCGTGTTATCATCGCGCGCCCCGAACTTAGGCCGCAGGAGTTCGCTGATCCGCATCTGTTTGTCCACAAGGAGAAGCCAGCGGCACTTGCTTCCATTGCATCAACGTCAGCAGCGGTCGAACCCATCAAGACCAGGCAGACCGGGGATCGCAGCAAAACGACCGACGCCGACGTAGCATCGACGCCTAGCGCCTCGATTGGCGACACGCCTGACAAAGGCCCTGCTGGCGCCGCAGCCGCCGGGCCGGTGAACGGCGAAAAGGGCGCGCCCGCAGCAGTAGCTGCCGAAGTGCCGAAGACCGATAAGCCCTTCGGGACAGCGACAGCTATCGCGGCTGCAGTTGCCGCCGCGGTGCCCGTACCTGAATCCGCTCCAAAACCGCCCGAGATGCCGCGTAGCACCTCCCGCGCTCCCATCGCGGTATTCGTCAGCCTTAAAGAGAAAAGGATTTACGTGCGGCAGAACTTCTCGCCGCTGTTCGACGCACCGATCGCCATCGATCATCCGGAACAGCCGCTTGGAACGCACGTGTTCACGGCGTTGGAATATTTGGACGACGGTACTAGTTTGCGCTGGAACGTCGTCTCGCTGCCGGGCGAGCGACCGCAGACTTCGCGGAACACCGAAAACGCAAAGAAGAGCGCAGAAGCCAAGTACCGCGACGAGCGCGCGGCCGATCCGCCGCTTCCCGACCTGCCGCCGCAAACGCCGAAACGGGCGCTCGCCCGCATCCAAATCCCGCAGCAAGTCATCGATCAGATTTCGCAATTGATCGTGCCCGGCTCTTCCCTCATAGTTTCTGACCACGGCCTAGGGTCCGAGACCGGAGAAGGCACGAATTTCATCGTCATTACCCACTGAGGAGACCGCGCCTCCGTCGCCTGCAACGTGTCTGCTGCACGCTATGGAGTAATCCGTGCCAGTCTCAATGCCCGACGAGGCCAAATGTCAGCTTCGGCAAACCTTCGCCTTCCGCACTGTATAGCGGCCGGTAGTGGGTGCGGCTGCTGAAGCGATGGTTACAGCGCGATCAGGCGTGCTAGGCTTGGCGTCGCCGCAAGGGGGAGGGCCGAGACCATTTGTGCCTCGGAATCAAGCATAGATCGAACCTGTGTTGCCGCTCTCGGTCGCTGCGCTAACGCGCGCGCTGCCGTTCAGCAGCGGCTGGTGCGAATGCGCTGGTGCGCCCTAGTCTGGCTGCTTTCCTTGGTCACGGCCGCGCTCGGCACTGCCGATGCGTCGCCGGTGCCACGCCACAAGCAGGTGCCGGTACACAGGAGCAAGGCAGCTGCGGCGGAACACCACAAGCACCGCTCGGCGCCGGACGCAAAGCCGAGCGCAACAGTGCGGCAGAGCGGACGGAATCGGGCAGCGCACATGATCGTACCGAGTATCTGTCGAATCAACTTTGATGTGGGTCCGTCGTCGAGGAAGGACGTCGGGCTGTCCGCCGCAATCAGCGTCACGCCCAAGTCACGCAGCACGGCGAAGCCGACTTCCTGAACCATCGATGATCGTTGCCAAGCTCAAGGGTGCCCGCGACCGCTTACGGCGGACTCAGGGCAAATGCGAAGGCCGGAAGGCATACGCTGAGCGAGAAGGGGACTGGTCGCGATGGCGCGGCAATTGCGCGGCAATCCAAATGGCCGCCCTCAATGCCTTCGCAGGATCGCTGCCGATCTAGCCAGTCGTGGTTACGTCACGCCGAGCGGTCGGTTCTATTCGGCTTCGGCAATCGCCTCGATGCTCGGGGAGACGTAGCCTTCGACCATCATCCACGGGCACGC
>JBEKAE010000116.1:0-2747 GCA_050018375.1 Candidatus Acidiferrales bacterium
GGACCGACCCCACGAGCCTGGAAGCGTTCGGTCGGACGGTGGACCGAATTAAAACCCTTCCGGTGCTGCTCATTGTAACTTTCCGCCCCGAGTTCAACGCGCCGTGGGCTGGACGGTCGCATGTGACGAGCCTGGCGCTCAACCGGCTTGGAGAGCGTGATGCGGCGGCCATCATCGCGCGCCTTGTCGGCAACAAGGAACTACCGGCGGACGTGATGGCGGAGATTGTGGAGCGCACCGACGGCATTCCCCTGTTCGTGGAGGAGATGACCAAGGCGGTGCTGGAGGCGGAGAGCGAGGGCGAAGCTCGGCGCACCGCCGCCGCTGTTCCGTCCGCTGCCATGGCGGTCCCGGCAAGTTTGCACGCCTCGCTGATGGCGCGGCTCGACCGGCTAGGTCCCGCCAGGGAGGTGGCACAGATCGGGGCGGCAATCGGGCGGGAGTTCTCCCATGCCCTGCTGGCTGCGGTGATGCGCAAGCCGGAGGACGAACTGGGATCAGCGCTCGACCGTCTCATTCAAGCTGGTTTGCTGTTCCGGCAGGGCGTGCCGCCGCACGCGACCTACCTGTTCAAGCACGCTCTCGTTCAGGACGCAGCCTACGGAACGCTGCTGCGCGAGCCGCGACGCGTCCTTCATGGCCGTATCGCCGAAACACTTGAGAGCCAATTTGCCGACATTGCCGAAAGCCAACCGGAGCTGCTGGCGCGTCACTGCACCGAGGCCGGGCTGATCGAGAAGGCGGCGGGCCTGTGGGGCAAAACCGGACAGCGGTCGCTGGCGCGCTCGGCGCTGATTGAAGCCATCGAGCAGCTCACGCGAGCCCTCGACCACATCGCGGCCTTACCTGCCACTCCCGCACTGCGTCGCGAAGAGATCAAGCTTCAGGTCGCGCTCATAACGCCACTTATCCACGTCAAAGGCTACGCGGCGCCTGAAACCCAGGCGGCTGTGGAGCGGGCACATCTGCTGATCGAACAAGCTGAAGCGCTCGGGGAGCCTCCTGAAGACCCAATACTGTTGTTCTCGGTCCTCTACGGCGTTTGGGCCGCGCACTTTATCGCGTTCAATGGCGACGCTTTGCGCAAGCTTGCGGTGCAGTTCCTGGCGCTCGCCGAAAAACAAAGGGCGACAGTCCCATTAATGATCGGGCATCGCCTCATGGGCAATTCGTTGCTGCTTACGGGCGACATCGCGCAAGGCCGAGCGCACTACAATCAGGCGCTCGCCTATTATGATCCCGCCGCGCATCGTCCGCTGGTGACGCGATTTGGCCAAGACACCAGGGTGTCAGTCTTATCTTATCGGTCGTTCGCACTGTGGATGCTCGGCTATCCCGAGGCCGCGCTCGCAGACACAGACCACGCGCTCAAGGATGCACGCGAGATCGGCCACGCTGCCACCTTGATGTATGCGCTGCATTTCACAAGTGGGACCTATATCCACTGCGGGAACTACGCGGCAGCAAACGCGCAATCAAATGAACTTGTTGTGCTGGCGGACGACAAAGCCGCCATGATGTGGAAGGCAACAGGAATGTTGAGGCAAGGTTTAGTATTAGCCCTGACCGGCAAAGCCTCGGACGCCGTTCAAACGCTCACCGCCGCACTCACCGGGCGTCGGTCAACGGGAGCAACACAAGCTGCCCCGCTGTATCTATCGTATTTGGCGTGGGCATATGCGGACCTCGGCCAATTCGAGGGCGCTTGGCGCTGCATCGGCGAAGCGATGACATTGGTGGAAACAACGCGGGAAAAATGGTACGAAGCCGAGGTCAATCGCGTGGCCGGTGAAATCGCGCTTAAGTCGCCGGAACCGGATGCGGCGAAAGCGGAAACGTATTTCGAGCGTGTGCTCGCGGTTGCGCGTGCGCAACAGGCAAAGTCCTGGGAACTGCGCGCGGCGATGAGCATGGCGCGGCTGTGGCGCGATCAGGGCAAACGGGAGGAGGCCCGGGCTCTTCTCGCGCCGGTCTACGGCTGGTTCACCGAAGGTTTCGATACGCTCGATCTGAAGGAGGCCAAGGCCTTGCTCGACGAGCTGCACGGCTGACAACCAATTTCGAAATACGCTTAGATACAGCCCGTCGTTTGCTACGTTATTGCTTACTTGAAGATCGTCTCGATGCGGTCAACCAACCGGCAAACATGTTGCACCAGTCAACGCGATCTTCACCGCATAGTCGATTTCGCCTTCGCATAGTTCGCTATTACGGAATCTGCTTCGTGGTCCGTCCGCCACACGCCGGCGGATTGTCAAAACAAACACAGCAAAGCCTTCACCACGGTCGCAGATCGGCGGCCGAACGGACTTAACCAAGCGATCTGAGGTGCAGAACAGATTGAAATCAAAAAACGCCACGCGCTGTGGTTCGCTTTCGCGCGTCGTTGCCTGCCAGCGTGTCAATTTGACCCGCGTTAGCGCTCTTTCGCGGTCCTGGAGTTGCCCGCAAAAGCCGAAATCAGGTTCCACCGCAATATCTGTCGCAGTTCTGAACAGGTCTTTGTGCTAGTCTCGCTTGTGGCGAAAGAACGTCATGACCGAGACCCGGAAACTTGCCGCCCTCCTTGCGGCCGATATTACCGGCTATAGCCGCCTCGCCGGGGCCGACGAGGATCGCACGCTAGCGCGGCTTCGAGGACTGCGCAGCGACCTGATTGACCCGTCGATTTCAGTGCATCACGGCCGCGTTGTGAAGCGAACCGGCGACGGCATCCTCATCGAGTTCCGGAGCGTCGTTGACGCCGT
>JBEKAE010000117.1:0-3914 GCA_050018375.1 Candidatus Acidiferrales bacterium
GGCAAGTGGGTCGAGATCAGCATCTCGGCCGATCCGCTCTACCAGCACCTCCTGTTCACCGCGGAGAAGAAGTTCTGGCGCTGCGTCGAGAGTGGCGAGCCCCCTCGCCTATTCGGCGTCGAGCCACCGCGGCCGCGGATCGAGGCGGTGCGGATCGTCGATATGAGCGCCTCCAACTCCTGGGCGGAATTCGCCGGCGTGTTCCGCTCAACCCGCGCCGCCTTCCTGGAGCACGAGAAGGCCAAGGTCGAACTCAAGGGACTGATGCCCGAAGACGCCAAGGAGGCGATCGGTCACGGGGTTCGGGCCAAGCGCTCGAAATCCGGCGCCATCAGCTTCGATCTGCTCGAGGCGGAGGGAAGCTATGCAGCGGTCCAGTGATACGATTGGGACCATTGCGGCGGCGTTGGCCAAAGCACAGGGCGAACTCACCGACCCGGAGAAGTCGCTGATGGCAACAATCCGATCGGATGGCCCTGGCGCAGCCGAACGGTCATTTCGCTATGCCCCGCTGTCGAGCGGGCTCGACATCGTGCGCAAGACCTTGAGCCAGCACGAAATCGCCACCGTGCAGACCACGGCGATCGACCAGACCGCCGGCATCGTCAATCTCACCACAGTGCTAGCGCATGCTTCGGGAGAATGGATTGCGTCGGACTGGCCGGTCTGCGCCATCAGCGAAACGACAACGCCGCACCGAACGGGTGCGGCGCTGACGTATGCCCGGCGTTATGCCCTATTCACACTGGTCGGTATTGCCGGGGAAGA
This sequence comes from Candidatus Acidiferrales bacterium, assembly GCA_050018375.1. Classification (GTDB taxonomy): domain Bacteria; phylum Acidobacteriota; class Terriglobia; order Acidiferrales; family UBA7541; genus Palsa-295. Next base: position 769 of record JBEKAE010000117.1, read on the forward strand.
TGACCTTGACGCGCCCGATCTCCCGGCCCCCGCTGCCCAGAAACAGGGACCGGAACAGCCCCTAGCCGGCAGGAATGATCGGCTGAACGGCGGTCGCCGGAATTCTACACCGCCACGGCCGTACCGTGGCCCTACGTCGGCTTCTCCGTCGGTCAAGCCAATCCTTGAGGCCGAAGCATCGGCCGCTCGCTGCCGGCAGTTGCTGACCGAATTGGCGGCGCTCGCTTGAGCCGATGAGGCCGCGACCTGGGCGCAACGGATCCTCGGCACCAAGTACAGCCTGACCGCGGCCGACGCGAGACAGGTTGAGGATGCGTTCCGGACCAAGATGGCACTCCTCGACAGCGCGGCTGACGTCGGCGGCATGTCGTCATCGCCCGTAATATCCGCGGTCCAATCCTCTCCGTCACTGGAGCGGCAGCCAGCAGAGGCTACACCCAATGGTGTCGGCATCGACAAGAGCCGGTTGGTCCATCCCGAGCCGCGCCGCTTTCGTAACAAGAACCACGTCAAGTTGGTGGCCAACCAGCCCTGCCTGATCTGCGGGCGCAGACCCTCCGATGCCCATCATCTACGGTTCGCGCAGCACCGCGCACTTGGACGAAAAGTCAGCGACGAGTTCACTGTGCCGCTGTGCCGTGGCCACCACCGAGAGGTCCATCGCTGTGGCGACGAAGCCGCTTGGTGGAAGAAGACCGGTATCGATCCGGCCGTCCCCGCTCGCGCGCTATGGCTAGAGACCCACCCGCTGCCGACAGCTTCGGACGAAACGGACTTCGAAGGTGCGACCTCCCTAGCCGCTGTCGGCACCGGTCAGAGAAGCGGCAGGCGTGATCGGCCGATTGGCAAACGAGGCCCAAAATACAAAACGAAGCCAATCACGGCTGACCTATCGTCCGCTCTGAGCAAGCGCACGCTGGGTACTTAGTTCGAGATTTAGGATGCATGCCGGTTATCGCGTCCGGACCGCCGGATCATGGGACTCCTCGCATTGTTGCCGCATGCAGCCATTGCACTAGGTGTATTAAATATGATACAGGCAGCTCAATAAAGGCTGGGAATGGCTGGGGATCAACTGACGGAAATACCGGTTGTTTTCTACCGCACTGCTGCCGGCGCCGAGCCGGTCAGGGAATGGTTACGGAGCTTGTCGACCGAAGATCGTAGGACGATCGGGACCGACCTCGCGACCCTGCAGGTCGGATGGCCGATTGGAATGCCGCTGTGCCGATCGCTCGGAGCAGGGCTGTGGGAGGTACGCAGCAAGCTCGCAAACAACAGGATCGCACGCCTGATCTTTTTCGTGGCGGAAGGGCGAATTGGGGTACTGCACGGGTTCATCAAGAAGACCCAGAAAACGCCACCCGCCGAGATCGCCCTGGCGCAAAAGCGGATGAAGGAGATGATGAAATGAGCAAGCTAAAGAAAAATCCGCATTGGGGATCGACCCTTGATGAATTTCTCGACGAGGCGGGTATCCGCGAAGCGGCTAAGGCGGAGGCTGTCACGCGGGTAGTAGCTTGGCAGCTCAGCAAGGAAATGAAGCGCCAAGGCATGAGCAAAGCCCGTCTGGCGAAGCTAATGAACACAAGCCGCGCTCAGGTTGATCGGATTCTCAAGGCAAACGGCAACGTAACGATCGCGACCCTGCAGCGTGCCGCCAAGCTCGTCGGACGGCAGCTGCGACTTGAATTGGTGTAGAGACAGTTCCCAATGACTTCCTTTAGGCAGATCGAGGCCAATCGGCGCAATGCGCGCAAGAGCACCGGGCCGAGGACTGAAGAAGGCAAACAGCGCTCCCGCTGCAATGCGGTCCGCCACGGGCTCACAGCCGAGACGGTGATCGACGCGTTGGAGGATGCCGAAGATTACAAGGCTTTTGAAACGGCCATTACTGCCGACTATGACGCCCAGTCAGCGGTGGAGCGGGAACTGGTGCTGCGGCTCGCCAGTCTTCTGTGGCGGCTGCGGAGCGGGAACTGGTGCTGCGGCTCGCCAGTCTTCTGTGGCGGCTGCGTCGCGGCACGACGATGGAGACCGGCCTGTTCGAAATCCAGGCCGACCATTTGACTGAAGTGAGGCAAGGCAGCCAGTTCCAGCCGGCATCCCGAGAAGTGATTCATGCGCTATTCCGGCACGCTGAAGCCGTCGACATCGATCGCAATCCGACAGCCGATTGCATAACCAAGACTACGGAAGAAGAAATGCTCAGCTCGGGACCGAAATCGGTCGAGCCTGACGTCCACCATACCGTCGAGTTCGCACGTTGCTTCTTGCGTCTTGCTAATCTGCCCAACTTCGCGCTCGATCGTCTCAGTCGCTACGAAGCAACGTTGTGGCGCCAGGCCCGCCAGACGCTCTTTGCACTCGATGCCCTGGATCGCCGAAAACCACAAGAAAGAGGGCGACGTTTCCGTATCGGCCGCCGTTCGGAACTGCCGTCGTTTGGGCGCGGTGTATCATACGAGGCATTGGGCGAGGAGACGGAGAGTTGATCAGAAGCGCGCACCCTCGTGGAAATTGGGTTTGTTTCGCCAAGGCGCCTCTCGTTTCTACACGCGAAGAGCAACTCCAATGCGAGCGATCCCGCAAAAGGGGTTGCACCTCGGCTCACCTGCCAATGACCTCTCGGCCATTGCATCAAACCATTACATGAGTCTAAAACTAACCTACAAGTCTGAGGAGAAATCGATGATCGATCCTGCGCGTATTGTTCTTGACCCGACAATCCTCGCCGGCAAGCCAGTGATTCGCGGCACTCGCCTTTCCGTCGACTTCGTCATTGGCCTCATGGCTGATGGCTGGAATGAGAAGGATATTTTGCGCAACTATCCAGGCCTCTCCCACGACGACCTTGCGGCTTGTCTCGCCTATGCGCGCGACGTACTGAGATCGGAAAAAGTGTATCCGAGCGCAGCGTGAAATGCGTTTTCTCGCTGATAAGATTGGAATTGGCGACGCACGAGGAAAGAATCATACTCACATTCGACAAGGATTTTGGTGAACTTGCCTGGCGTGCAGGATTACCGTAAGCGGTGCTTTCGCCCCACGTAGCTGATTGAGCGCGAGTAGTGCACGATGGCGATTCTCATTGGGATCGTGTGCACATTATGGTCGACATTAATGACGACACGAATGTCATTCGG
>JBEKAE010000118.1:0-3918 GCA_050018375.1 Candidatus Acidiferrales bacterium
GGGACCCCGTTCCCGGAGGATCCGCACGAGCAATTGAGGCAAGCTGCGCTGGCTGTCTTCCGGTCGTGGGATGCGCCTAAGGCCGTTGCCTATCGCGCCGCGAATGGAATCAAGTACAACGGCGGAACTGCCGCGACGATCCAGCGCATGGTATTCGGAAATGCGGGCGGGTCCTCGGGCGCGGGTGTCGCCTTCACGCGCAATCCCGCAACCGGCGATCGGGAATTGTACCTGGATTTTCAGTTCAACGCCCAAGGCGAAGACGTAGTTGCCGGGCGTCTGGTCTCCCGTGGCGATCGTCGACTCCGCCGCACGCTGCCCTTGGTCTGGGGGCAACTCGAGGAGGCGGGCCACACGCTGGAGGTGCTTTTCCACGACGCCCAGGACTTCGAATTCACGCTTCAATCTGGCAAGCTCTCCTTGCTCCAATCCCGCTCCGCCAAGCGAACCCCTTGGGCTGCCTTGCGCATCGCGGTCGATCAAGTGGACGAGCGGTTGATAAGTCCGCAGGAGGCGCTGTCGCATCTCGCTCACATCAATCTGGATTCTGTGGTGCGAACGCGTTTAGCGGACGCGACGGCTGAACCCCTCGCCCGTGCTCAGGTAGCCGGCATGGGAGTCGCGGGCGGCGCGATCGCCCTCGATTCAGAGAACGCAAGACGCATGGCCAATGCCGGGACACCGGTAATCCTGGTTCGCGGTGAGATGGACACCGCTGACATCAGCGGAATGATGAGTGCGACGGGCATCCTTACCTCAAGCGGCAGCCGAACCTCCCACGCAGCCGTCGTTGCGCGACAACTCGGCAAGGTGTGCCTGGTTGCTTGTGCGGATCTCGAAATTGATCTCAGCCGGCGGTGCTGCTGCATCGGCCGGAAAACGATGCGTGAAGGCGAGTTTCTATCTCTCGACGGCAATAATGGGGGCATTTACGCCGGCAAGCTCAACGTGGTCACCGAGCGTCCAGACCGAGAATTAGCCAGGATTGAGGGCTGGCGGGACTCGGGCGTCCTCGACAGCACTGCGAAACCCCTCCTGCATGGCGGACACGCAGGTTCCGGCTGATTGGGGTAGCTCCGGGAATCTAAAATGGTAGATGAGAAGTCTTAGCCGTGATTGCTTGCGCGTCTTCGGCTGGCCGTGCCAATGGCAAGAAACTATGCGCCAGCCGCCTCGGCCCCCGAGGCTCTGTTCCGTGGCACCCGTCAAAGGTTCGAACATCGGTCACGCAGTATATGTTTTCGTGCTCGCAAAGCTTCTTACCCACGCACGCCACCTGGTAGCTTCCTGTTGGTCGACTACTCGGAAGCGATCGCTGCCCGGGGCCACCGCGGCCAACTCCTGATAAGCGTGTTTATCGGGACTTAGCCCAACGCTCAGTCAGTCGTCTTTCTTGTCGAACATTGACGGGGGCTTGTTGCGCTTGTAGAACCACTCAACGCTACCCCAACTAGGCCGCGGTTTCTCGTTTCGTTTCATGATGTAGACGATTGCCATAACAAGAGATACGAGGCCTAAGAAAACTTCAAGAATCCACCTGTGGTTACTCGCGTGCGACCGAAAGTTCCCAATCCCCCGCTCCACACTCATTCCGGCAAGAAACGAAAGCAGAATTCCGACCGCCAGGCTTAGCGCGGGCCGGACGTTGCCCATCTTCTTCTCCCAACCCTCCCAAAAGACAACGGCGATTGCAGCAATCGCAACTCCGACCAGTATCTATTCGGGACCCTTGAAGGCCGCGTAGCGAACACCCAAGGCTTCCAGGCTCATAACGCTCTCCTGCCAGAATCTTCGCCGCCGGAAGCACGATACCACGCCCGCTCGTACCCGTCGTGATAACACCAGCTCCGGCGCTCACTGGACTTGGGCGGCTTTCCGTTTTCGTATGAGCCGCCAACCACTACCCGGCGCGCATTTCGCGAGGGCCAGCGGCGCGCTCATGTGCAACAATTGCCTGTGATGAACGCGAACGAGCAGGGAACTGATGTCCGCTGAGAAATCGTACAAGCTATCCGTGCTGGACGTCTCGCCGGTGCCGTCCGGCTCGTCGAGCACGGACGCGCTGCGCAACACGCTCGACCTGGCGCAGCTCGCCGATAAGCTGGGCTACACGCGCTACTGGCTGGCCGAGCACCACAACACGCCGCTGATCGCCAGCTCCGCGCCGGAGATCATGATCGGCCACGTGGCGGACGTGACCAAGCACATCCGCGTCGGCTCGGGCGGCATGATGCTGCCAAATCACACGCCGCTGAAAGTCGCGGAGACGTTTCGCGTCCTCGAAGCGCTGCATCCGGGCCGCGTGGATCTCGGCATCGGACGCGCGCCGGGCACCGATTCGCTCACGGCGCTGGCTCTGCGGCGCTCGCGCGAAGCCCTAAGCGCGGACGATTTCCCTGCGCGGCTCGATGATCTGCTCGCATTCCTCGACAGCGGCTTTCCGCCGAACCATCCGTTCGAGCGCATTCGCGCGATGCCGGACGACGTGCCCATGCCGGAAATCTGGCTGCTCGGCTCGAGCGACTATTCCGCAATCCTCGCCGCGCAGATGGGGCTGCGATTCGCCTTCGCGCACCATATCGTGCCGGCGCCCGCGATCGCGGCGCTGCGCCTCTATCACAAGAGTTTTCAGCCGTCCGCGCACCTGGATAAGCCCGAGGCGCTGATCGGCGTTTCCGTCGTGTGCGCCGAAACCGACGAGCGGGCCAGGGAACTGGCGCGGCCGCTGGAACTCACGCTGCTGCGATTTCGCACGGGCAGGATGGGCCGATTTCCCACGATCGAAGAAGCTACGAACTATCCATACACGCCCGAAGAACGCGCCGTGATCGAGATGAATCGCGACCGGTCGTTCATCGGCTCGCCCGCAAGCGTGCGCGATAGGCTTGCACGCCTCGCCGACGCCGCCGGCGTCGACGAAATCATGATCACCACGATGACACACGAACACGCCGACCGCCGCCGCTCCTACGAATTGCTTGCCGAAGCCTTCCGGCTTACTGGCGCTTCTCAGTGTTGAACGTGAAAGTCTTGCTCGGTGGTCTGGCCTGACTGATTGTTCGCCTGGATGACCAGGCGGTGATCGCCCCGCGACAGCGGCACGCGGACGAGTTCCAGGTCGCCAGTCTTGACGTGAAACAGGCTGCTTTGATCCTTACCGTCGAGGAAAGCACGGAAGGAAGATGGAATCATCATAGGGTCATAGTAAATCACGACAGCCAGCGCTTTCTCGTCGGAGGGAAGACGAACCTCCGAGGCCAATGGCTGTGCAAAGCTGAAAGCCCCGTGCGGCGGCTGCAGTCCGCCGCGATCCAGGTCGAACTCGAATGACGGCGTGCGCCGGAAAACCATATGCAGCTCGAATAGGCTCCCGGGGTACGCGGGAACAGTCTGCAAGAAGACTGTCGAAGTGTTCGAATCAGGACTCGTGGCATATATCTCCAGGCTATATACGCCGCGCTCGAAGCCGTTCACTTTAAGCGTGTATTCATCCGCCTCCGGCCGGAGAACTTCGATCTCCTCTTCCGTTGGGGAAAGATCTGGTTGATTTGCGTCGTCCGGATCTTCGTCCGTAAGCTCTTCCACAATGATGCTCGAATTGGGGATCGTCATGTTCCGGGGCTCGTTCGCGTCGGCCGCGGCATGTTGCCCTTTGCTATTCGTAAGGGAACCATCCACGGCGCCGGACGAGGTTGGGAGATCGTTAGGATTCGATGGGTCCACGCCCGGACTTGTGGAAATGTGAATGCTGATACCGCTCGCATCCGGGGCGTTGCGGCTAGGAGCGTGGTTCGCCGGTCCGTTTGCGGCAAATTGCGTCATGACCGGCGCTCCGGTCGGGGCGTTGCGAACGATCGTCAGCGGAGGGAGCTGCGCCGTTACGGACTGAGTAGGAGGCGGTGTTGATGGTTTGCCGCT
>JBEKAE010000119.1:0-2668 GCA_050018375.1 Candidatus Acidiferrales bacterium
TTCGATGAGCGGGATGTGGAAACGGAGCCATGGCCGAACCACTAAGGCACCGCCAGACGAAAGAGGCGGCAACAGATATGTTCAGCCTACAGCCACCGCGCCACATCTCGACTCTACCTCAAAAGCGGACATCGAAATTACTTCCGATAATACTGCTTATCGGAACCAAAAATGCCAGCCCGTTCGATGTCCGCTTTCCCCCGGTGATCTCAACCGGTCGACGCAACACTTTATCTTAGGGGGAAAGGATCAATTATAGGCCGATAAGTCAGTGATTTCGTGGTGGTACGAGGGCGGCAGAGAAAATCACGTTGTGGGATAAATGGTTGCGCAGGGACTCGCTGAAACCGTTTGGCCGAGCGTTTGGCAAGCCGTCATCGTTATTTATTGTCAACTGGCTCAGTGTTGCGTCGACCGGTTGAGATCACCCCCCGAAGGCGGACTCTGGATTGCGGTCGCGGCATTTCTGCTAAGGGGCCAGAACCAGACTCATGCGCTGCAACATGTTGAGAAGGAAAATCGCCGAAGGCTTATTGTTCCGGCATCCCGGCCTTGCGCAGGCCCTCGATAACCCGGGCATAAAACCGGTCAGAGGATGCACGAACGCGCGGATCGGCGGATGGAGGTGGGAGCGCTGCCTTGGCTGCCGCGATGCTCTTGAACTTACGGAGCGCGGTGTAACGTTCGAGCGCGTCACGGGCCTCCGCCTCGTGACCGGTCAATGCAAGTGCCGCAGCGAGGATGCCATGCGGCTGCGCAAAATTCGGATTGATCGCGATCGACCGGCGCGCCCATTTGATCGCCTGATCGTACTGCTGCAGCCCGAAATAGTCGCTACTTTTGTGCCAATACCAATGAAACAAAGTTGGATCGCGCGGACTGAGCCGTATCGCCTTGTCCGTAAATTCGATGGCCTTTTCATATTGTCCGAGGAGAAAGTACGTGCCGCCTAAGTTCCCAACAGCGGTTGCATTGTTAGGGTCCAAAGCGAGTGCACGTTCGCATTCAGCAATCGCATCGTCGAAGCGTCCCTCGTCTATGAGTACGTGGCCCTTGGCAAAATGAGCAGCCGAGGAGTTCGCATCGACGGCGAGCGCGCGCGACGCCAGTTCGTCAGCCCGCTGCAGGTCGGCCTGGGCATCGGGGGCACTGCGGTTCAGTAAGACCGCCAAATAGAACTTGGCGGCTAGCGTGGTCAGCGCAAGGACGTTGTTGGGATCGGCGTCGATCGCCTGCTCGCAGAGACGATATCCCGCTTCCGCTTCCTTACCGAGACCTCCGGCTGTTCTTACGACCGCGGCGCAGCGCATGGCCAAATCCGTGGCATCGGGGTTTTTGGAAAGTGCGCTCCTTTGTGTCTCAGCCTTGGGCAACTCAAAGCCCAAGGCGTTGGCGAGCCGCGCGACTATCTCGTCCTGCATCTGCAGCAGATCGGCCCGGGCGGTATCGAAATGATCCGCCCAAAGATGGGCACCGCTATGGGCATCGATGAGCTGGGCGTTGACGCGCACCCGGTCCTGCTCCCGCTGCACCGAGCCTTCGAGCACGTAGCGAACACCAAGTTCCTTGCCGATCTCCTTGGCGTCGATGTTCTTGCCCTTGTAGGTAAAGGCCGTGTTGCGCGCGATGACGAAGCTGTTGGCGATGCGTGACAGATCGGTGGTGAGATTGTCGGTTATACCGTCGGCGAAATAATCCTGGCTCGGATCGCCCGAGAGGTTGGCGAAGGGCAGCGCCACGATGGAAAGACGTGCGGCCTCGGCCGGCGCTGGCTTTGCCGGCGCGAGTATTTCCTTCGTGACTGTGCGATACGTCGTCCAATAGCCGGTCAACCCGGCCAGGACAGTGCCTACGGCGGCGGCACCGGCCACAAGGCCGCCGATCTTCCTTAACCTCCGGCGCCGAGCGTCCGGCTTTGGCTCCGGCGCGCCGGACTTCGGCACCTCAAGCTCTGTTTCGGGGTCTTCTGTGGTCATGAGCTAAATTCCCCGACTGTTGGCGTGACTCCACTGTTTGCCCACCTTCGAGCGGAAAGCGTGGCAACGGTGGGATGCATTGATCTGGAGCAATCAGTCAGTGGTGCTGACCCAACGCATAGGTCGGCGCGCTGCGATGTACACTCCACTTCCGAGACGGGTCATGAGCTTCATTTTGAGCGGGCGCCGGCCATGTCCGCTTCTCTAATCGGCCGTTTGGGGTCAAGCACTTTCAGACTATCCGCCGCTGCAGTGTCGATGTCGCTCACGGGCTCGTGCTTCTCTTCGGAATCGGCACCTAGGGCCCTTCCATCATGGGATTCGAGGACGAGGTGGAACAATCTCTACCGCGGCCTTACCGTCAGAATGGCAGGTCCAAGCGGACATGCGAACTCACCTCATCCATCGTCCCGCGAGGGACATCATTCCACCGCTCGGTGGAGCTCGAGTTTCCTCCTATCGGATGCGATCCAGCACGGCTTTCATGCTGTTATGGCTTCCCTGGTCCAGCGGAATTCGGTGCCGTCAACCCAGATGCGGTGCATGATCACGGCCAACCGGCGTGCCAGGGCGACGATCGCCTTTTTCATCCCGCGGCGCCTGGCGATCTGCATCGCCCAGGCCTTGAGCCACGACCATTTCTTCGAATACAGCATGCTCTGCGCTGCTTCGTAGAGCATGACCCGCATCAT
>JBEKAE010000120.1:0-3403 GCA_050018375.1 Candidatus Acidiferrales bacterium
CTTCTCCATTTTCCTTGACGACGCAGGCCCAACGAGCGCAACCTTGCAAGATAAACTCGCCCGGATTCTGTGGAGTCTCTCATGGCAGCCAATCCAACCAAGACCTATGAAATCGATGTAGAAGACGTCGAATACGTTCGTCACGGAGACAAGCCGCTGCTGGTGCGTATGTTCAAGCCGCGCGGCCAGGGTCCGTTCCCGGCCGTCGTCGAACTACACGGCGGCGCCTGGTGCCTCGGCGACCGCCTGATGGACAAACCGATCCACGAGCCGTTGGCGAAAAGCGGCGTGGTCGTGGCGTCGCTGGATTTTCGCGTCCCACCCGACGCTTCTTACCCCGGTTCGTTTGCCGACATAAATTACGGAGTGCGATGGCTCAAGGCACATGCGGCCGAGTTTCACGCACGCCCCGATACAGTCGGCATCATGGGAAGCTCCAGCGGCGGCCATCAGGCGATGCTGGCCGCGATGCGTCCAAACGATCCCCGCTACTCCGAGATTCGGCTTCCGGCCGGCTCGCCAGCGGTCGATGCGAGTGTGCGCTACGTAGTGATGTACTGGCCGGTGATCGACCCGCTTGCGCGATACCATTACGCCCGGAAGCTGAAAGGTGGCGGCAAACCATACCCGGAACTAGTCGACCTGGTGCTGCCGCTGCACGATAAATACTGGAAGACCGAAGAGGCGATGGCCGAAGGCAACCCGGTGCTCGCGCTCCAACGGGGCGAGAAGGTCGACAAGCCGCCCACGCTGTATATTCAAGGCACCTCTGACATAGCCCATCCTCGCATTGACCTCGAGCGCTTCGTCGCGAGCTACCGTGAGGCGGGCGGTCAGGTGGATTTGCAATTGTTCGAAGGCGAGGCCGAGGGCTTCTTCATTAGAAGGCCGGATACGCCAAACGCCGCGAGGGCGATCCAGAAGATCGAAACAACGCCTGCCCGACGCGGTTTCGCGTTGGGCAGGCGAGCAGACCATGATATCGCGGATCGCAGAACGGAGGCCCGGCCGATGATCAAATCAATCCTGGTCGGCATCGACACTTCCGAGCATTCGCGCACCGCGCAAGCCTGCGCCTTCCATCTTGCGCGCCGCCTCGGAGCGACGCTGATTGGCGTCCACGTGGTCGATATTGTGTCGATCGAAGGCTCCTTTTTTCATGATATATCCGCGGGCATCCGCTCTATCACCAGAGGTGAGCGAGCGCGCAGAGCATCGCGGGAATGGCGAGGCAAAGCCGATCGGCGCGTGGCAAGCCGCTTCAGGCGTTCCTTTATCAGCGGCTCGCCCAACCTCGGGCGGCCGGCTATTTTTCTGTCGGATCGACAGGGTAGCGACGATCCGGAGCAGCTATTTCTCGAGCGTCACCTGCAGCGCGTTCAGATTGCGCGCCATCATGTTCCAGAAAGCGATTGCGCCCGTTAGATCGACAATGTGCTGCTTGCCGACCAACTTTTCAGCGCGAGAGAACAGGTCATCATCGACGCGTGCGTTGAGCGTCAGTTCTTCGGCGTAGCGCAGGATCACCTTGTCATCCGCCGTGAAGCGCGCACTGTTCTGATAGTTGCCGACATCGTCGATCTGCTCCTGGGTCAGGCCGCAGCGCTTGGCAATGTCGATATGCCGAACGAAGCCATATTCGCAGTTACAACGCTTCATCAAAATCAGCACCGCGAGCTCGCGCACGCGCGGATCGAGCGCCGACTGATTCATAAAATAGTTCGCGAGCGGGAATACTTTCGTCGCGAGGCCGGGACTGTTGGAGAGCGCTTTCACGACGTTGGGTACACCGATCCCGAATTGCGATTCGAAACTCTCATAGAGTTTCTGCACCTCGGGCGCGGCGGCGGCTTTTTCAATATAGGGAACTCGTGGCATTTCAGTGATCCTCCCTGGACGTTCGCGATCTCCCCGCGGCGTCGATAAGGGTCATGCGCGTCTGGACTGCTTCTTACGCTCGATCTGGTCCACAGGTCAAAGCCCTGACGCTTTGACGGCGCCGCTCCGGCGGTCGTAATGTCACGTCGGACGTGATGACTGAGATTGCTCACGACGTCGAATGAGGAGGAGGCCGCCGCGCGGTCGGACGCCGCGGCGAGCCTCAAGGAATCGCTGGAACGTCTCGCGCGCATAACCTACGAGGAAGTCTGCGAACGGATGGCGGTATTCGACACGCCCGAAGCCTGTGTTGAGCGGCTGCAACGTTTCCGGCAGGACTTCAACATGGGCCGCGTGATCTGCTGGTTCAATCCGTGCGGTCAGGTTCCACACCGGCAGGTCATGCGCAGTATGGAGATGTTCGCTGCCAAGGTGATGCCGCACTTCGAATAGGTGCGCCATCCGCCGCCGCGTTCTTTTACAAGCGTTTCTCGCCGGTGATATTCGACTTGGCATAGACTTCAGCCGAATCACGGGCGCATCAAGGAGGGCTGCCGATGGCATTCAAATTGGACGAGTACGCAAACAAGTACCGGCACGCCAAATTGGAACGCCGCGACGGAATCCTGCAGGTCACGCTGCACACCAACGGCAACGAACTCGAATGGGGCGGCGCCCCGCATGAGGAGCTCTCGTTTTTGTTCGCCGACATCGCGCGCGATTATGAAAACAAAGTCGTGATCCTCACAGGCACGGGTGAGTCCTTCTGCGCCAATCCGCCGCCCACGGGTTCCGCGAGCCTGAAATCTTCCGCCTGGGATCGCGTCTACAACGAGGGCAAGCATCTCCTGATGAACCATCTGAACATCGAGGTGCCGATGATTGCCGCGGTCAACGGTCCCGCCCATCGTCATGCGGAATTAGCGGTGCTGTGCGATATCGTGCTGGCCGCCGAGCACACCACGTTTCAGGACTCCGCGCATTTCCCCAACGGCGCGGTGCCCGGCGATGGCGTGCAGATCGTGTGGCCGCTGCTGCTTGGCGCTAACCGGGGGCGTTACTTCCTTCTGACGGGGCAAAAGATTTCGGCGCAGGAGGCGCTTACGTTCGGGGTCGTAAACGAAGTGCTGCCACGCGACCAGGTGCTGCCGCGGGCGTGGGAGCTGGCCGAGCAGATCGCCAGGCGGCCGACGCTCGCGATCCGTTACGCGCGCGTGGCGATGACGCAAACGCTCAAGCGCATGATGCTCGACTACCTCGGCTACGGCCTCGCGCTGGAGGGGTTGGGCGCCGGCGAGCATTGGCCCGCACCTCCGCGTTAGCCCACTACGCTGGGCGCTGATTTTTTTGCTCGGCTTGACGGGCGGGGCAATGCTCTATTAGCTTTGGTTGCGATCGGAATTAGCCATTCTTCCAATGCGGCCATTCCCCTCCGGGTGCGGAATGCAGGGCGCCATCCGTAACCGCCGAAGGTCGCCTCGCTCGGCGTGGCCTTACAAGCCTTATAAGACAAACCCGTCGATCC
>JBEKAE010000121.1:0-2587 GCA_050018375.1 Candidatus Acidiferrales bacterium
GGCGGCGGAGAGGGGTATTGCGGGGCTCTTTACTATTTCCCCGAGGCTGGATTCACGGTCATCATCCTGGCCAATGCAGGTGCTCCCTTGCCCACCTATGATGTCGGACTGACTGCACGAACCATTGCCGAGCTCTACCTGCACGATGAGCTGGAGCCGAACGATTCGCCGGCGGTTGATACGCACGTCGATCCCGGGACCTACGATGCGTTTACCGGTTTGTACGACATGGGATCTTACGGAGTGATGCAGGTCACTCGTTCGGGAAGTCACCTGTATGAGCAGACCACCAACCACGGCCGCGTCGAGTTGTTTCCGCGTGACCGCAGCCGGTTCTTCGAAGACTGGAAGGTCGTGGACGCCGATGTCGAGTTCGTCCGGAATGCGGCAGCCGAAGTGAGTCATCTCGTTTTCTCGCTGGATGGCGACGCCTTTCGGGCGCCGCGGCTGCCCGATCCGCCTCGCGCGCTGCTCACCTCATATGCCGGGGAGTATCGGCTCTCCAACGGTCAGACGATCGAGATCGTGCCAGAGGGAAACCTGCTGTTTGTGCGGGTGAACGGACAACCTCGGATGCAGCTCTATCCGCGCTCCGCCAAACTGTTCTACTTGCTGGAAGCCAAGGTGACCGCCGAATTCCTGCAAGAGCCGAATGGCAGCGTGAACCGGCTCATTCTGAATCAGGACGGTCGCGGCGTTGAGGGACGGCGACTGGAAGCCCAGGCGACATCCGAACCAGCGCCGACCGTGCCCGGTGGGCCGGGTGCTTCTTCGCCGTTCCAACCCGAAATCAAAACGGCCGCGCCTCTCCAGGTGGTCGTCATTCCTATGCGCGGCGCCTACGCCCAAACCGGAATCGCGCTGGAGCTGCTGACTGCTTTCCTGGCCTCGCGCGGCGTCGCACCCGCCGGAGCGCCCTTCGGCCGCTATTACGACGCTGCCGGTACCGTGCCTGACGCCGAGCTGCGCTGGGAAGTGGGTTTTCCGGTCGCTGGACCCCTGGTGGCAGGCAGTCCATTCGAGATGCACACGCTCGAAGACTCCAACATCGCTGTGGTGAAGGTGCCAGGCGAGCATTCCGCCACGAAGCCATGGCCAAAGCTGCTAGAGTGGGTTGCCGAGCAGGGCTATCGTCCCACGGGCCCAAACATGGAATTCTGGCTGGACGGTCCGCGAACCGAACTGCGTATCGCGGTGGAGCGGGCGAAATAGATGCCTTCGTGGCGTAAGTTCAGTGAGCTACGGGCCTTCCCAACTTGATCGTTCTGGCTCGGCGGCCGATGACCAGCGTAAACGGAATCGACCCCAGCCGGCAGGGCGGGCCAGCGCATCGCGATTGTTGCTGGACGTAGGCAGCGGGTGGCCCAGTTGACGAATCACGCGCCACCCGGAAGTTACCCTGGAGTCCCCTGGCGAGTTCGACAGGTGTCCAGACTGCGCGCCCCCCTGGGCAAGCGTCGGCGGTGCGTTCGAATCGCTCTCAAGACAATAGACGTCTGCTGGTTCGATCGGAGGGTCAACTGAGCCGCAAAAATTCGAAACGTGTCCCGTCTGGGGAGCCAAATTCCCAAGTCGCGTCCGGACCCGCCGTTCTCCTTTTATAACTTTCCTGGTTCGAATGGCGCAGGATCTCGAACGGTTCGAACAGGGTCGTCCGCAACGCCCCTCCCTGTAGGCCAGGACATCAAGCGTAAGAACGAGGCGGCCGGCGGCGGGAGTCGCAGGCAAATTCCGTCTCCCAGGATTTTGCACAAGCCGGCTTATGCTGGTAAGCTATCTTCGATCATCCGCCGCCGACGTTGTTTTTTTCTCTTTAATATCGGGATCATGAATGACTCGACCATCGTCGTGGCGGGGGCCACCGGTAATCTCGGCGGGCGCATCGTGAGAGCTCTGCTCGAACGGGGCGCCAGCGTAAAAGCGCTTGTTCGCCACGGCGCTGCGCGAGACAAGGTTGAGCGACTGCAGGAGCTCGGCGTAACGATTGCCAGTGTCGGGTTGAGCAGCCCTTCCCAAGTGACACCGGCGTGCTCGCGTGCGTCCTGTGTGGTGTCCGCGCTGCAGGGATTGCAGGACGTGATCGTGGAAGCGCAAACGGTTCTGCTCGACGCTGCGATCAAGGCTGGCGTGCCACGTTTCATTCCGTCCGACTACTCGATCGATTTCACCAAGTTTTCCCCCGGAGAGAATCGCAATCTCGATCTGCGCCGGGACTTCCACAAGCGCCTCGATAAGACTTCGATTTCAGCGACCACGATCTTCAACGGTGCGTTTGCCGACATGCTGACTGGTCAGATGCCGCTCATTCTCTTCAAGCTAAAGCGGGTCCTCTATTGGGGCGACGCGGACCAACGCATGGACTTCACGACGATGGACGACACGGCCGCATTCACGGCGAGCGTAGCTCTTGATCCGTCCACCCCTCGCTTTCTACGAATTGCCGGCGATCAAATCAGCGCCCGGGAATTGACGGCCGTCGCAAGTGAGGTGACCGGAAAGAAGTTCCGCCTGTTCCGCGCCGGAGGTCTGGGAATGCTCGGCACGCTGATCAAGGTCGTGCGCGCGGTCGCTCCCGGAGAGAAGGAAC
>JBEKAE010000122.1:0-3722 GCA_050018375.1 Candidatus Acidiferrales bacterium
CATTCACACATCACGAACGTGGCGGTCGGCCGCCTGACCAAGCAGCAGATGCGCCTGCTGATCGAATCCTTGCTCGGTTCCGTTTCTGATCAGCTTGTCGACCGGATCGCCGACCGCACTGACGGCGTGCCCCTTTTTGTCGAAGAGCTGACCCGATCGATCCTCGAGAGCGGAACGGACGCGTACGAAAACGTCGAGATTCCCGACAGCCTGCAGGGCTCGCTGATGGCCCGGCTCGACCGCTTGCCGGCTCCCTCGAAGGAGGTCGCGCAGATCGCCTCGGTCATCGGTCGGGAATTCGACCGTAGTTTGCTGGCGGAGGTCGTCGCATTCGGCGGGCCGGTGCTCGACGGCGCGCTGCGCCAACTTCTAGCGGCCCAGCTCGTGGTGATGGGCGGCATGTCGCACCGAGCCCTCCTCTTCCGCCATGCCCTGATCCAAGATACCGCCTACCAATCGCTGCTCAGCCGCAAGCGGCGCCAATACCACCAGGCGATCGCCGACGTGATCGTCAAATCGCATCCGAACATCGTCACCACGCAGCCGGAGCTGGTTGCGCGCCACTATACCGAAGCTCAGCGGACCGACCTCGCGTTGCCTTATTGGAAGAAGGCCGGAGAAAGGGCGCTCGAGCGCTCCGCAAACTACGAGGCGGTCGATCACTTTTCGAATGCCCTCGCCATCGCCGAGAAGCTGCCGGAGGGACCAGAGCGGAGCGTCGAAACGCTCGCCGCGCGGCTGCGCCTTGCCGAGGCGCTCACGGAAGCGGGCCGTTTCAAGGACGCGACAACGCATTACCATATGGCTGCCGAGCAAGCGCGGCAGGCGAACGACACAGACAGCCTCGTGCGAGTTGCGCTCGGTTACGACATGCATGCCCAGTTCCTTGGCTTGCCGCTCGAACAGTCCGTCGCATTTCTCACGGAGGCGGAGGCGAAGATCGCCCCTGACGACGATAAGCGACGCTGCCCGATTCTGGCTCGGCTCGCGCGCGTACACCTGCTTCTCGGCGATGCCGAGAAGAGCGAGAGCTACGACAGGAAGGGAACCGAGCTGGCACGGCGGTTGGGTGACCGCCAATCCCTGTTCAACCTCCTCTTCAATCGGTTCCTGGTCCCGCGGCAGGTGGCATCGTCAAGCGATGTGCAAAGCCGGCTGTCCGAGTTGAACGAGCTGATCGAAGTTTCGCAAAGCATCAATGATGACGAGATGAAGGGGCGGGCACTTTCGCTGGATGTCTATGTCTCGGCGGAGCTTGGCCAGCGCGCCCGCCTGGACCGATCGCTTGCTGCGCTGACCGACCTGGGCAAGGTCCGCCAGCGTCTTCATGTACAGTGGGCTGCGCGCCACGGCGCCGCGATGCTGGCGATCCTCAACGGGGATTTCGCGGCTGCCGAAACCCTTGCCGGGGACGCCCTGGAACTTGGGCGCCTGACTCACGGCAGCCAGGTCGAGGGCGTCTACGGCATCCAGATGTTCTCGATCCGCCGCGAGACGTTTCATCGACGAGAACCCAGACGAGACAACGTGGCTGCCGGGATTTGCGCTGATCGCCGCCGACCTCGGCTTTGAGGAGCCGGCGCGGCGGCGCTTGCGCGAATTGGCCGAGACCGGCTTTGATATGCCGTTTGACGCAAAACGCAGCGCGTCGCTATCATACGTCGCCGAGGTCGCCGCCCTCCTCGGCGACGCCGAAACTGCCGCGCGCCTCTACGAATTGATGTCAGTCTACCAGCACATGACGATCACGGCCGGAATCGTCACGGTGTGCTACGGCGCAGCCAGCCGCTATCTCGGCATGCTGGCGGCGACGCTTGGCGAGTTCGACAAGGCGGAAGCGCATTTCGAGCATGCGCTAGAGATGAACACCGCCATCGGTGCGCGGCCGTGGCTTGCCCACACGAAGGCGGAGTACGCGCTGCTTCTCAGGCGGCGCGGAGGCAAAGGCGTCAGCGAACGCGCGGAGGCACTGGCAAATGAGGCTTGGGAAATCGCTGCGGAGCTTGATATGGTTCGGCTGAAACGGCGACTACAGCCGAAGGTTCATTGAGCTTGGACAGGACTCGCGCAGTTCGCAACTTCTCGGTAGGGAGACAACAGGATGCCGCGTTATCTCATCGAACGGAACTTTGCAGAGCAAATCGGTTTGACCAAGGAAGCGGTCGAAAGCGTCAACCGGATCAACGGAGAGGAGGGCGTGGCATGGATCTTTTCCTTCCTCAGCGCCGACAAGAGGAAGACCTATTGCCTTTATGAAGCACCGAATCCAGAGGCGATCCGCGCCGCGGCCCGCCGCAACAACTTACCGGCCGACGTCATCATTGAGGTCGGCGGTGAACTCCGCCCTACCATGTTCGACTAGCCAACAATGAACACTTCTTCTATTCCAAGATCGCTGCTCCGGACGAGTTGATCATCGCCCGGAAATTTTCTCGTCTTAAGGGTGAACCTGTCATGTGAGTCTGCGCTCAAAATGATGCGATTGACTGGGAACAGACGTCGACGAGTATGTCCGGAGGCTCAAGTTCGCGGGTTTGACTGCCGTCTCAGATAACAGGCCGACTGGGCCAGATATTCTCGAGTTCGTCTCGTTACGGACGTATCGCCGACACGGTCAGCTCTTTACAGTCCGAGCGTTACCTCGGCCCACCGGATTACGGTATCGCCGTTCAGGAATTCGAGTACGACAGGTTCCAGCTCGGCAGGACGATTATGGCCGGTAACGACAGTCGCGACAATCACGTCGCAGTGGTCGTTGAATGCTATCGTAAGCGTGGACTTTCCTTGCCCAGATGCGCTCGAGAACAAGTAGGCACGGCTGCGGCCTTTCATCCATCGGACAGTGATTGGATGCCCTTGAGCAACGGGCGCGCGCTGATCTCCAAACAGATCGAAATCGGCCACTCGTTCCAGTTCAGGATCATCGGCAACGCCAGTCGTGCAATTGCAGAAGCCGATCTTGGCGCGCAGAAAGACATCGACATCAGTTCCGCAATCGCTCGCCCTGCAGTGGAACGCTTTTCCGATGCCCCATTGGTCGATCGGGAAGCGCCACTTGACCTCCGTCCAAACCGGATGAACCTCTGCCGTCACCGAAGCGGGCGATTTCAGTGTCAGACACTCCGCAGCGACGAGCGCACTGAGGCCGAGCGCCGCCAGCACAACGGTCGATCTTCTTCGCATCAGCGCTCGAGCCTAGTTCTTCGCCAAAAACGCTTTCGCCGCGGCCAGCGCAGGACGATCATCATCTGCAGCGCTCGCCAGCGCGACCAGCTTTTCATAAAGGGCCTTCGCTTTCGTGGTATCGCCGAGCGCAACCGCCGCCTGAGCTGCGCCTGCAAAACCGTTGAAGCGGCCTGGCTGCTTGGCCAATGTCGCCTCGAAGGCGGCGAGGGCGCCGCTGATCATGCCGTTGTCGAGTAGCATAAAGCCATATAGCTCGCGTGCCGGTGCTAGCGGACCGGGCGTCACTGGGTGCTTGTCGGTCTTTTCCTCGGCGTCTGCGGCGGCGCGCATCGCGTTGAGTGCTTCGTCATATTTGCCTTCGGCATAGAGCTGCCACGCGGTTGCGACCTGGCGCTGGATATCGACAATCTGGGACCAATAATACCAAATCTCATTGATCAAAACCCGTGAGCCCACGACCGCAATCCAATGGACATGATGCGCCAGGGTTGATCAACGAGCTTATTCCAGGCAGCGCAACAATGATCGACGAGATC
>JBEKAE010000123.1:0-2693 GCA_050018375.1 Candidatus Acidiferrales bacterium
GCAACCATGCGTCGACGATTGATCGGCGCTCTCGTAAGAAGCCTGCCGCGATGTCCTTGCTGCAATGCTCCAATCTCAGGACCATTGCGGCGCAGAAATTCATGACGCAGTAAAACTAAGTAGGTTCCCGGAATTGCCGTGCTCTTATTGCGCTGTCAGTTTGCGGCATGAGACCCGACGTGGCGCAACCGCGACCCCCCGACTGCACCTGTGACGGCGAGGGGTTGACCCTTGTCAGCCGAGTGCCGCGCGTTGGCGGCATGCCTGAGCTATACACCTACCGCTGCGAGGCGTGCGGACACGTCGAGACGCTTGAAGCACAGCCGAACGAGCGGCAGCCTAAGCAGTAAGAGTAGCACGGCCTTTTGCCCTGGACGCGCTGTTGCGCCTGGATGATGATACGCGCCGGGCGGAATTAGGGCACCACCATGGACCTCGGGGGTTGGCTGCGAAGCCTTGGCCTCGATCAATATGAGGCCACCTTCCGCGCGAACGAAATTGACACTGATGTTCTGCCTGAGCTGACCGAGACCGACCTTGAGAAACTTGGCCTGCCGTTGGGGCACCGCAAGCGTCTCCTCAAGGCGATTGCCGGTCTGGGTGCTGCCGAGAAATTGCCGCCGACTTTAGGCTCCGCACCTGCGCGTCCCGATACCGACGCCGCCGAGCGCCGCCAAGTCACGGTGATGTTCTCGGACCTCGTTGGTTCGACGGCGCTCTCCGCCCGCATGGACCCGGAGGACTTGCGTGAGGTTATTTCCGCCTATCAGCAGTGTGTCGCCGAGACCGTGCGCCGCTTCGGCGGGTTTGTGGCCAAATACATGGGCGACGGGGTCCTCGTGTATTTCGGCTATCCGCAGGCTCATGAGGACGACGCCGAGCGAGCGGTTCGGGCGGGCCTGGAGCTGATCGCGGCGGTCACCGGGCTCAAGACGCGCGCTGCGCTGCAAACCCGTGTCGGCATAGCCACCGGGCTTGTTGTCGTCGGTGATCTGGTTGGATCGGGTGACGCGCAGGAGCGCGGCATCATCGGCGAGACGCCGAACTTGGCGGCGCGCCTGCAAGGGATCGCCGAGCCCAATACAGTCGTCATTGCCGAGGGCACGCGAAAACTTCTCGGCAATCTCTTCGAGCTGGAGGACCTCGGGGCAAAGGACCTCAAGGGTATCGCCGGGCCGGTGCGGTGACCAGATTGCGAGCTTGCCTGCTACTCCCGCGCTGCGCCGCGAACAAATCAAGCTCCAGGTCGCACTCATTAACCCACTCATGCACGTCAAAGGGTATGCCGCGGCGGAAACCAAGGCGGCTGTGGAACGGGCGCGTCTGTTGATCGAACAAGCTGAAGCGCTCGGGGAGCCTCCCGAAGACCCGCTGATGTTATTCTTGGTCCTCTTCGGCTTCTGGGTCGCGAACTACGTTGCGTTCAACGGCGACGTAATGCGCGAGCTTGCGGCGCAGTTCCTGGCGCTCGCCGAGAAGCAAGGGGCGACAGTCCCGCTCATAATCGGGCATCGCCTCATGGGGGTTTCCTTGCTGGAAACGGGAGACATCGTGCAAGGGCGAGCGCACTTCGATCAGGGGATCGCGCTTTACGATCCTGCCAAGCATCGTCAGCTGGCGACGCGATTTGGCCAAGACGCCGGGGTGTCAGCCTTGTGCTTTCGGTCGTTGGCGCTGGGGATGCTTGGCTATCCCGAGGCAGCGCTGGCAGACGCAGACCACGCGCTCAAGGTTGCGCGCGAGATCAGCCAAGCTCCCACGCTGATGTTTGCGTTGTCTTTCACAACGCTTACCCGCTTCGTTTGCGGAAATTACGCGGCAGCAAACGCGGTCGTCGATGAACTTGTCGCTTTGTCGGACGAAAAAGGTGCCTTGTTCTGGAAGGTTTTCGGAATGTTGGCGCGAGGTGGCCTTTTTGCCCTGACCGGCAAAGCCTCGGACGCGGTTCACATGATCACCTCCGGCATCACTGCATTTCGGTCAACGGGAGCTACAGTATGGTCGCCTGTGTTCTTATCATATTTGGCGATGGCCCATGCGGACCTCGGTCAATTCGATGCCGCCTGGCGCTGCATCGGCGAAGCGATCACGGCGGTGGAAACAACCAAGGAAAGGTGGTGCGAGGCCGACATCCACCGAACCGCCGGGGAAATCGCGCTGCTGTCGCGGGAGCCGGATGCGGCGAAAGCGGAAGCGTATTTCCAGCGTGCGCTCACGGTCGCGCGCAAGCAGCAGGCAAAGTCCTTGGAACTGCGCGCGGCGTTGAGCATGGCGCGGCTTCTTCGCGATCAGGGGAAGCGGGATGAGGCCCGCGATCTTCTCGCTCCGGTCTACAACTGGTTCACCGAAGGCTTCGACACGCTCGATCTGAAGGAGGCCAGGGCTTTGCTCGATGAGCTGCACGCCTGATATCGAGTTTCGAAACGGGCCTCTCAGCTTCGAGCACGACGCGGATATGATTTTCGGGAAGGGACGGGCCTCTGTGAAGCAGCGAATCATGCTCGTCGTTGTTATCGCCTTGAATGGGACCACGGTCGCGCTCGCGCAGGCTCAGGACGGACGGCAAGCGTGCATGAATGACGCATTTCAGTTTTGCCAGGACGCCATCCCCGATCGTGAACGGGTCTTTCAGTGTCTCGTGTCCCACAAGGATCTGATATCCGCAGCATGCCACTCGGTGATGGCCCCCTCTC